>NZ_JAVREP010000004.1:0-348591 GCF_031845465.1 Nocardiopsis lambiniae
ACTCGTCGTCCTCCGCGTCGTGGTGGTCGAGGTTGGCGGTGCCGCGCCGCCGGTAACCGTCGACCTCGCAGGTGACGTTGCGAACGAACCCGCGCTCCTTGAGCAGGCGGCGGATCGGCTTGAGCGTGTCGGCCTCGCCGCGACGAGCGGGGCGTGGAGATCTTCGGCATGCTGCACGGGATCGCCTTCGTCCTCTACGCGCTCGTCTGCCTGGTCTCGGCCGTCCACCTGCGCTGGGGCGTGTGGCCGACCCTGCTGGCACTGGCCGCCTCCGTGCCGCCCCTGTGCACGCTGATCGCCGACCGGTGGCTGCACCGCAGCGGACGCCTGCCCCGGGTCCTCGACACCGAGCCCGTCCCGGAGACCGTGGGCTGAACCGCCCCCGCCGGCCTGCACGGAGAGGCCGCCTTCCGCTCTCTCCCCGCGACGCGGAAGGCATCGGGTCAAGGGAATGCGCGGCACCGGAGAAGCCTTTTCGGGAAGGGTGTCCGATAAATCCCGTCGCGGTCCGGGGCGGATGCCGGGAAAGCCACCCGGGCACACGTGGCGCACACCGGTCGGAAACGGACGGAAACGTCCGGAAAGGGTTCCCTTTCCCTTTTCGATCGTCTTCCACGCCTCGGCCGTGTCCCCCGACCGCGCACGCGACCGAGGCGCGTCAGGGCAGGACGCGCGCCAGGGCCCGGTCCACGTCCCAGCGTTCGACCTCGGTCAACGGCGCGCCGGCACTCTCGCGCAGTCCGGCGGCGCGGGCCAGCAGGTCCGCGGCCACCGTGTGCTCCCCCGCCAGGGAACGGGCACCGGCCTCGCCCTCCAGAGCCAGGGCGATGGCCCGGGGATCACCGCTGAGACGGGCCCGCTCCCGGCCACGGGCGTGCAATTCCAGGGCCCGCTCCGATTCCCCCCGTTGTTCGGCGATATAGCCCAGTTGGGTGAGGATGAACGCCGCGCCGACGTGACCCTCGGTGCGGTGATTCCATTCCAGCCAGCGGGTGAGCGACCGCTCGGCACGGTCCAGGTCGCCGCGCCGACGCGCGATCAGCGCGATGCCCGCGTCGGCGAACTGCCGGGCCACCGCGTCGTCCTGTTCCTCGGCCGACCGCAGGGCGCGTTCGTGCAGGGCGTCGGCGCGGTCCAGGTCACCGGTGAGCAGGGCGACGCGCCCCAGCCCGGCCAGGTGGCGGGAGACGACGAGGTCCAGGCGCAGGTCCCGGGCGATCCGCAGACCCTCCTCGTGGCGACGGGCGGCGTCGTCCAGGTCGCCCCGGGCCTCGGCGATCCGGGCCAGGGCGTCGGAGGCCTGGAGGAGACCCCACGGGTCGCCCAGGTCGCGCAGGGCGGCCTCGGCCTCCCGTCCGGCGGTCGAGGCCTCGGAAAGGTCGCCCCGCCCGAAGGCCGCCAGGGCGAGGGTGACCTGTGACAGGGCCGCGCCCCAGCGGTCCCCGGCCTCTCGGGCCGTCTCGTGGGCGGCGGCGACCCTGGCGGTGGCGACGGCCGGATCACCGAGCGCCCACCGGGTGAACTCGGCGAACCAGGTCAGCCGCGCCCGGGCCACCGGATCCCCGATCCGCCTCAGGTGGTCGTGGACGTCGTCCCGCCACCGCTCGTCGTCGGTGGCGTGCACCGCCAACGCGGCCCGCAGCACCGCGGCCCGCGCCCGCGACTCCCCCGACACGACGGAGACATCGTCCCCGACGGACCCGTCGGGGACGGCGGCCCCGGTGGTCCCGACCGACCCGGCGGGGGTGTCCGGGAGGGCGAGGGCGGTGTCCAGAGCCACGCGGGCCTCTCCCGCCCGGCCGCGCAGGAAGCGGTACCAGGTCAGGGCGACCACGAGCCGCAGCGCGGTGCGCGCGTCGCCGGACCGGGCGGCGAACGCGGAGGCGGCGCGCAGGTTGGCGTTCTCCCGATCCAGGAGGGCGAGCGCCCGAGCCTGTCCCGGACCGCGCAGCCGACCGTCGGCGTCCTCCGCCACGGCGGCGAAGTGGGCGGCGTGGCGGGCGCGCGTCCCCTCCTCCTCCGACTCCGACAGGTGTTCCAGGGCGTAGGCCGCCACCGACTCCGGCAACCGGTACCGGGTCCCCTCCGCGTGGGTCGTCGTCACCACCAGCGACCGGTCCACGAGCGCGCCGACCAGCTCCGACGACCCCCCGCAGACCGTGTCGACGGCGGCCGGGTCGCAGCCGTCGGCGAACACCGCCAGCCGGGACAGCAGGGCGCGTTCCGGACCGGTGAGGGGCTCCCAGCTCCAGTCGATGGCGGCGCGCAGGGTGCGCTGGCGGGCGGGCGCGTCCCGGCGGCCCCCGCCCAGCAGGGCGAACCGGTCGTCGAGGCGGGCCGCCAGGTCGGTCGCGCGCAGGTGGCGCAGGCGGGTGGCGGCCAGCTCCAGGGCCAGGGGGATGCCGTCCAGGCGGCGACAGAGCTCGGCGATCGCCGCGACGGTGTCCGGGTCGGTGCCCGGCCTGGCGCCCGCGGCCTCGGCGCGGGCCAGGAACAGGCGGGCCGCCCCCGAGGCGGCCAGCGCCCGCGGGGTGTCGTCGACGGGCACGTCCAGGGGCGCCAGCGGGTACAGGTACTCCCCCGCCACGGACAGGGGCACCTGGGAGGTGGCCAGGATCCGCAGGTCGGACACCCCCGCCAGCAACCGGGCGGCCAGGTCGGCGACCCCCTCGACGAGATGCTCGCAGTTGTCCAGGACCAGCAGGGCGCGCCGTCCGCGCAGCAGCGCGCCGATCCGGCCCGTGAGCGGCCCGTCCCCGTCGCGCACGCCGAGCGCGGTGGCCAACGCGGTCACCGGGTCTCCCTCGGAGTCCAGGGCGGCCAGGTCCACCGGCCGGGCCGGGTCGCCGGCGGCGACGGCGCGCGCCACCGCCAGGGCCAGGCTGGTCTTGCCCACCCCGCCGGGACCGGTGACGGTGATCAGGCGGTGCCGGTCGAGGAGGTCGCGCAGGGTCGCCGCCTCCGTGTCGCGACCCACCAGGTCCACCACGGCGGCGGGCAGGTTCCCGGCGGGCGGCGCGGGGATCAGGCCGTCGTCCTGGACGAGGATCGCGCGGTGCAGGGCGACCAGTTCCGGCCCGGGGTCCACGCCCAGGTCGTCGGCCAGACGGGTGCGCAGCAGGTCGTAGTGGCGCAGGGCCTCGCCCTGACGGCCGGCGGCGTACAGGGCTCGGATCAGGGCGGCGTGCAACCGCTCACGGTAGGGGTGCTCCCGGGCCGGTGGGGCCAGGGCGTCGGCGAGTTCGACGTGCGCGCCCAGGTCGAGGCGGGCCTCGGCGAGGTCCTCCAGCGCGGTCAGCCGCCGTTCCTCCAGGTGGGCGGCGGCCTCGCGGACCGGCTCCAGGTCGGTGAAACCGGCCGCGGCGGACCCCCGCCACAGGTCCAGCGCCCGGGTGAGCAGGTCGACGCGCCCGCGCGGATCGGCGGTGTCCCCGGCCCGGTCGACCAGGTCCTCGAATCGGACGAGGTCCGGCTCGACGGCGTCCAGCAGGTACCCGGGCGGTCGGTGCCGCACCAGGGCGCGGCTGCCCGTCTCGGCGCGCTCCAGGGCACCGCGCAACTGGGACACCCGGGCCTGGAGCACGGCCCTGGGCCGGGCGGGCGGGTCCTCCCCCCACAGGTCGTGGATCAGCCGGTCGGTGGGGACCACGCGCCCCCGGGCCAGCAGGAGGAGCACGAGGAGGGAGCGGACCTTGGTGTCGTGGACGGGCACGGGCGTCCCGTCCTCGGCCCGTACCTCCAGCGGACCCAACACCCCGAAGCGCATGGGCTCACCGTAGCGTTCCCGTAGGACACCCGTGGCGGAGGGCGACATCGTGATCCCACCGGGGGCGGCGAGGTGCCGCCCCGTGAGAGGGAACGGGGACCGACATGGGCGTCTACGAGAACCGCAGGGCCGTGGTCATCGGCGGGACGCACGGCATGGGCCTGGGCGTGGTGGAGGGACTGCTCGCCGGCGGGGCCCGGGTGCTGCTGACCGGAAACAACGAGAAGAACCTGGAGGCGGTGCGCGGCCGGCTGGGCCCGGACGTGTACGCGGTACGGGCGAACGTCGCCGACCCGGCCGACACCGACGCCCTCGCGGAGACCGTGGAGGGCACGCTGGGCGGTATCGACCTCCTGCACGTCAACGTGGGCGTCTCCGAACTCGGGATGTTCCCCGAGACCACCGAGGAGTCCTTCGACTGGATGTTCTCGATCAACGTCAAGGGGGTGTTCTTCACCGTGCAGCGGCTGCTGCCGCTGTTGGCCGACGGTGGGGCGATCGTGTTCACCACCTCGATCACCAACGCGACCGGGTCGTCGGGCATGGCCGTGTACAGCGGGACCAAGGGCGCGGTGATGGCGTTCGCCCGGGTGCTCGCCGCCGAACTGCTGCCGCGCGGGATCCGGGTGAACGCGGTGGCGCCCGGGTTCGTCCACACCCCCTCGGGCGGGTTCACCCGCGCCACCGATGCGGAGAAGGCGGAGATGGAGCGGATCGGCGACGAGGCCACCCCGATGGGGCGACACGGCACCATCGCCGAGGTGGCGCGGGCCGTGCTGTTCCTGGGGTTCGAGGCGACCTTCACGACCGGGATGGAACTGCCGGTGGACGGAGGCCTGGGCCAGGGTCTGCAGTGACCGGACGTGTCCGTCCGGTGAGCGCCCCGGAGCGGACGGGTGCCGGGCGCCGCCGGGCGGGCGGTGCTCGGACGCCGCTCCGGGGAGGCGGGCCGTTCGGCGCGGGCGTCCGGTCGGGCGTCGCCGCACCTCAGTCCAGGAGGAACTCGCCGACGACCTCGCCCTCGTCCACCCGACCGGTCTTACGGAAGCCGAGCCGAAGGTAGAAGTCCTCGGGGGACCCCTCGCCGGGCACCCACGAGACGGTCACCCGCTTCTGGCCCCGACGCCGGGCCTCCGCCAGGACCGTCTCCACGGCGAACCCGCCGTAGCCCTTGCCCTGTTCGCCCTCGGCGACGTTGAGCCGCCAGATCCCGCAACGGTGATCGGGGTCGTCCTCGTCGGGGTCGAAGGCGGCCATGACGAACGCGACGGGCCGGTCCCCGTCCAGGATCAGTCGGGGCCAGGCGGTCTCGCGTGAGGCGTAGGCCTCGGCGAGGGAGTGGACGACGGGGGCGACGAACGTGTTCTGGTCCTCGCGGACCCGCACCTTGATCGCGGCACGGACGTTCTCGGGGGTGATCTCCACCGCGCGGAGGGATGAGCTGTTCATGCCGGACACCCTAGATACCGACACCGACGGATCACCACGGGTTTTCGTCGTCCAACGCCCGTCGCCCGCCCGCTACCGGTTCAGGGATCTTCCATCAAAGGGCAGGGGCGACCGGCACCCAAGCGTTGTGGAATGGATTCTCATCTGCTCTCGACCCTGTCCCAGAATTCACGCACGCCCGACTGCGTTCCATCGTTGGCCAAGATCGCTGCGGCATTGCATTTTAATCGCAGCCTGACTTTTGGCTCGCCGCTGGCAGCGAGAGTTTCAAGCGTAGCCAACTCTGTCGAACTCAGGTCACTGACAAAATTCTTCCAGTAATCCGGACCGTAAGCCTGGGTCCACTTCAGCCTGTTTTCTTCCGCCTGGTGATTGCGGCGCAGAATCACCGACATTTCTGCTTTTCTCGAAAAGTTCGTCAGGAAGTGACGCGCGGCCAGCACATCGGTGGTGGGGGAGACATCGGATTCTTCCTCCGCGTCCACGACTTCCGCTCCGTGCTTTCGAAGCGCCGTGAGGATTTTTTCCTTTCGATCGAAAAGCTCACTGGTGAGAAGCAACTCGATCAGGTCGGCGTGGCGCACGCCCCTCAACCCGGAAAGATCTTCGGAGGGACCTACTCTACGAATTTTCTTGACCCTGGTATCTTCGAGATCGAGACGCCATCCCGAAGCGCCCGGGAGGACCAGCGAGGAAACTTCGCAATGGAGCATGCGAAAATGACCGAACTGCACTTCACCAAGATCGAGCTCATCCGTGAATATGGCGTTGGATATATCAACGTCAGGAATTCTTTTTGTTTCACTTATCAGGGTGGACCAGAGCGATCCGAGGTTGGTCGCGGCGACGGTCGACTCTCTGTGGCGTTCGAATTCGAAAATTCCCGGAAGAAATCCCTTGATGGCCTCAGCGATTTTCTCTGCTCCGGACGTTGCCACTACACTTGTGACGGTGGCCGACCTCCAGTGGGACTGTTGCAGCATGGTTCTGAAAAGATTGACGTGGCCGGCTTCGAGGTACTGGCTTGCCGCACCCGCCAAGAACTGATCGAAGAACAGTTCATGTTGAAATCGGAAGCGCGACGCAGACGTGTCATCCGAACTGGAAGTGATACCACAGAGCACAGGAAGTCGCTGCTTTAAATGACGCCTTCCGGGACTCGTTAGTTCTTCGCCGATGGCACTCTCCGCCGCAAGTTCCAATTCACTGATATCGGCTTCTCTCTCTTCGTTGCTCGCCATGAACTCGGCTACACACTCGAACATGCGTCGAAGTTCCGAACTGCTGAGCAGGGCTTTGTCCGACTGCCCCAGGGTCAGCTTTCCCTCTTCGCGCTCAACGTACTTTTTAAGCAAGTGCTCGGTGAGCGTACCAAATTCTTCGCCATTTTCGCTTGGCGATAGTATCATTTCAATGAAAGCACGGGCGAAGAAAGGGAGGCCAAGCAACTGGAGATCATGTTCTGACAGGCGTTCCAGGTTTTCCCGATGAACACCATGATCTTCTAGAAAAGAAATGACATCGCCAGAAGTCCAGCGTTGCACTTCCGCAATGCGGTGGCGCACGAGTGGAAGTCCTTGCTTATTGGCACGCTCCACGCTGGAACGGTACTGGCCCATGTAGTATGAGGAGCGGGCGGATACGACGACCACGCCACGCCCGCCGAGTTCGTTGAGCCACGGCCGCAGCGATCCGATGGCATCACTATAACCAACGCCACCCAGAAGTTCATCGAAACCATCGATGAGAAGTGTCATCAGTCCATTGCGGCAGAGAGCTTTCACACCGGCATCGGTAAGATTCCGGGTGGACGCGACCGCGCTCGATACCACCGTTGGCAGGCTATCGAGAACCTGTCCGGTGGAACGGACGTAAAGAAAAAGGGCCTGATCCGAGGACCGGCCTTCCTCCAGCGCCTTTTCAACGGTCTGAGCCCTGGTTTTTGCTGCGTTCACCATGGCCCTGGTCTTACCGATACCGGCCTCTCCGTTGATGAACACCACTTGGGTTTGCCCTCGGTTGGCTTGAAGATCCTCATCGACCCCGTCGATGAGTTGGTTGAACGTACAGGCCGGCTGGGAGTGACTACCATCCATGTCAGAAACGATGACCTTGGCCATCCGGGTGGTATTCGATTCTCGCGGCGGCCAACCCAGTGTCTCGGCCTCCTCTTTGGCGAGTTGTGTCTCGATCTGCTCCAATTTCTGTCGTAAACGTGTGGCTACGACTCGCCAGTTGGCCAGTGACCTCAAGTATTCAGAGTACAGAACCCACCCGTCTTCGCCTCTCCATTGCCTTGTGTCGTTGGGACCGAGACGGAAGTAGTCCCGCCGAGGTTGGGTTCCCGTTCCTTCACCGGTTGCCTTGGTCCAATAAAATTCAAACCCCTGTTCGCTTTCCGAGTACACGGGGGAGGAATCCTCATCAGCGAATCCCTGAATGTCTCTCTCGACGTCTTTGGCAAAATAATTCAATGCATTGTTTTCTTTTACTCCTTCCTTGAGGAGTGGGTGAAGTGCACTGATGATGGTTTCTTCTGATGTGGTGACGAACACTTTTCTTCCACCGAAACTGAGGTATGTGGGATTGGACCCCCGGGACCTGGAGAAAAGATGCCACTCACTTTCCCCCGTGACGTACATGAAAGGCCACAACACCACTTCTTCCTGATTCCAAACAAGTGAAGGGCGACGTGGCCTCGATGAATTCTGGTGGTCCCCGGAGAGACGGAGTTCAGCTCCGGACAGACATTCGATGATGATATCGGAAACGGACTCTATGAGATTATCAAGAGTAGTCAACTCATTCTGCCCGGTGGGCAGAGGGCCACCGTGACTGATGTGATCACGAAGACGCTTGACATTGCGGAGTTCTCCTGGAGCTTCAGACACACCCTGGTCATAGATTTTCAGAACGTCACTGATGGCCCGACCCACCCGAGACGCCGAAGGCTTCTGGCATTGTTCCAGCTTCGGCCCCGTTCGACGCAGTATTCCAATCCACTCACCAAGCCCAGGGGCCCTGCCGATAGGAGAATCCGACAAGCCAGAGGACCGAATCGTGGAAGAAGCCAGCAATGCAAGAAAGCGGAAATCGAAGTCAAGAATGGAAAACCCTTCGTGAACACTTCGAGGGCGTTCCGAGACTGAAGAATAAGAGGACATCATATAAAGAAATACTGCCCGTGGCGTTTCAATCACTGGACCTCCGACATGGCATTGGATCGACTCACTGCGCCCACCTTATCGATTCCCAGGAGATCCCACCAGAATTAATCACAAAATGATCCCAATGGGGCGTTCTTTGCACCTTGGGCTTTTTGTGTGAAATAAAACAAAAAAGACTTTTTGATGCGTTCCGTGTCCTGATCGCCACTTCGATGCGCCACCACGACCAGGATGAGGACCGCACGTCGTCGTCTCGTTTCATCGACACCTGACCGGGCACGGCGCTCGTGTCGCCGGGCCGGCCGCCGGGTGCGCGTGGACGGTGTCCGCGATGGCGGCGTCTCCGTCTCCGCCCACTGCGACGGTTCCCGACCCCGCACCCCGGGCCGCCCCGGGAACCCCGGGGCGGCCCGTCACGTGCGGACTCAGTTCTCCGGAGTGGACGACGCCCAGTAAAGGGACTGGGCGACCTGGCCGAAGAGGCCCTTGGGGTGATGGCGGAACATCGGCTCGGTGCCGAAGAGCACGACCGGGGCGCCCTGCGCCGTGCCGCTGATCACCGACGCCCGCCCGGCCGCCGCGTCGGGCCCGCCGGAACCGTTGGCGGCGGGCCGCCAGTGCCCGGCCACGAGCGGGTCGTCGCCGTAGGCCTGCTCCACCTGCACTCCCTCGCCGAGCCCGGTGAACCAGCCCGGCGAGTACACGAACGCGTGCCCGCCGGTCCCGGTGAGCACCCCCTCCCCCGCCGTCACGGCCACCACGCCGTTGGCGTCGGAGCGGCCCGCGACCCGGGTCGCCGCCAGCAGTCCCGCCTGGTCGTTGAGGCGGGCGCCGGTCGCGCCCCGGCCCACCAGGCCGCCCCCGGAGGCCAGGAACCCGTCCAGGGCCGCGCGGGCGTCGGCGTCGAGGCCGGTGTAGGTCAGACCGGCGCCCGCGTAGAGCACGTCCACCTCCGACCAGTCGAATCCGGCGTTGAGCACCGCCGTGGACACCGGCACCAGGTCGAACCCGAGCGCGTCCAGGGTGAAGACCTCGTCGGCGGCGCCCGCCACCGCCACGGTGACCGGTTCCAGGACGGCGCCGCCCGGTTCGGCGGCGGCCTCGAACACCGAGCCGTGGCGGTCCGCGGCCCCTTCCACCGCGTCGGCGGCCTCGGGTGCGATGACGGCGCCGCCCTCGGCCCAGGTCACCTCGGCCCCGGCGGCGAGCACCTCGTTGAGGGCTGCCGCGTCGGAGCCGTCGGTCACCGTCAACCGCCAGCCGGCCGCGCCGGGCGCGTCCACCCGCCCGGTGGGCGCGGCCACGGTGACCGGCGCGGTCGCGACCGTGACGGCCTCCTGGACCGGATCGACCTCGGCGCCCCACAGGAACCCGTGACTCCAGCCGGAGATGTCGTACATCGCCTCGACGTCGTCGCTGATGTCGCGGCCGGCCTCCAACAGCACGTTGGCCATGCCGCGTTTGGGCTGGTGCATGTCCACCACGTGGGAGCCCGCCGGGTAGTCCTCCCCCGCCACGGTGAACGACTCCTCGGCGCGCCCCACCCGGACGTCGTTGGCGATGAGGAAGTCGACCAGTCGCGCGGTGGCGCGGTCGGTACCGGGCAGCACGTAGGCGCGCGGGAACTCGGTGGTGTACACGTCCTCGGGACCGAACCCGGGCACCCAGCCCTCGGGCGGCACGACCTGCTCCTCACCGGCCGCGCCCCGACGGAAGACCTCGATCTGGTCGCCGACCAGTTTCTCGCGGTTCTCCCGGGCGAAGTCGATGGTGGCCTCGATGGTGGCGGCGGAGATGTCGGTGTTGATCGCCGCGCGCCGCCGCAGTTCCTCCTCGGGCAGGTTCCCGTAGTCGGCGTTGTTCACCCGCATCGGGAACTCGACCGTGGCCGAGGCGACCGCGCCCTGGTAGGGGGCGTACATGGGGGTGAAGACGGGCGGCCAGTCGTCCCATCCGTCGGTGCTGTCGCGGAACGGGATCTGCGGCGGCAGCACCCCGTCGTCCTCGGGCGTGTACCCCAGCTCCAGGACGGCCTCCTCCATCCTGAGCGCGTTCTCGTACGTGTTCTCGATGAAGATGTCGTACTCGTAGTTCTGGCCGTGCGGGGGCGTGCAGGGCTCGATGAGGGTGCCGTTGACGTACCCGTGCTGGTCCACCATGACCAGCGGCTGGGTGTCGATCATCACCTGGCGCACCGCCGCGGTCTCCGGCTGGGACACCGTGACGAAGTCGCGGTTGAGGTCGAACCCGGCCGCGTTGGCCCGGGTCCCCGCCACCCGGCCGTCGGGGTTGGCGGTGAGCACGAAGTACAGCCGCGTCCCCTCCAGCATCTCCTCGGTGTCGGCGTTCCCGCTCGTCGCCAGCTCCTCGATGACCCGCAGCGAGGCGTCCGTGCCCTCCCACTCGTTGCCGTGGATGTTGGCGTTGACCAGCACCGGGGCCTTGTACCGGTCGGGCAGGGTGCGGTCGCGGTCGGCCCGCTCGGGATCGTCGGAGATGAGTTCGCGCATCCGCCGCTGCCGGTCGGCCCGGGCCCGGTTCTCCGGTTCGGTGACCGTGACCAGGTAAAGGTCCCGCCCCCGGGTGCTGGTGCCGATGACCTCGGCGCTGACCCGGTCGGAGGTCTCCATGAGGTCGTTGAGGGTCGGGGCGAGCTCGTGGTACGGGGTCAGGCCGAGCTTGATGGAGTGGTCGGCGGGGTCCTCGGGGTGGACCGGGAGTGCGTCCTGGCGCGGGTAGGGGGCGGTGTCGTCGACGCCGGGCGCCCGGGGCGCGGGGGCGGCGAAGGTCTGCGCGGGCGCCGGGAACGGGGCGGCGGCGACGTCGTGGCGTTCGGGTCCGTTGCCGTGTTCTCGCTGGGCGGGATCGGCCAGGGCGGGCGCCGGGGCGGCGAGCACGCCGGCGGCGACCGCCACGGCCACGGCCGTCAGCGCGGCACGCCGGTGGGCGGGTGGGGATGGGTACACGGGGGTCCTTCCTGGGGGGCGTCCCCTGCTTCCTACCGGGGCGTCGCCCGGCGGACAAGACGTGCAGCGGTGAAAAGACCGTTTCGTGCGACATCCGGTCGTGTTACCGGCCCCCTGACCTGGCACGGTGTCGGATCGGTGCCGCGTCTACCGCAGGCCGGCGCCCGCACGCGCCGATTCCCTCCATGGGGGTCGTCACTCCGCCCCGGATCGCCCGCCCCACAGGGGATCCCGGCACCGTAATCCGGATCACGGGATTTTCCGGGTCGAGCGGGGATTGCCCTCCCCCGATCACGTGTTGGAGGCGGGAGTGCGGCCCTTCCGGGTCATTCACGGCGCCCCGCCCGAAGGCGGCTCACGGCGGCCATGCGCACAGTGCGTTCCGCGCACCCCAGAACATCCCTTTCTCTTCCGGTAATGGAGATTCTCCGGTGACCCTTGCCTCCGTGCGCCCCGATCGCCGCCACGCGGCGACCCCGACACTCCCGACGACCCCCTCCGTCCCGGCGCCCCCGCCGCGGTCGACGCCCCCCACGGCCGGTCCCGGCCGTGCCCGCGCGCTGCTGCTCATCGTGGTGCTGGGCGCCCTGTCGGCCATCGGCCCCCTGGCCACCGACCTGTACCTGCCGGCGCTCCCGGAGATCGCCGCCGACCTGAACACCAGCGAGTCCGCCGTCAAACTGACCCTGACCTCGGTCATGGCCGGCATGGCGCTGGGCCAGCTGGTGGTGGGCCCGCTCAGCGACCGGTGGGGGCGGCGCGGTCCGCTGCTGGTGGGCACCATCGTGTTCACCCTCTCCACCGGAGCCATCGCGTTCGCCCCGAACGTGGAGGTCTTCACCGTTCTCCGGTTCGTCCAGGGCCTGTCGGCCGCGGCCGGGCTGGTCGTGTCCCGGGCGATCGTGCGCGACGTGTTCGACGGTGACGCCGCCGCCACGTTCTTCTCCCGGCTGGTGCTGCTGTCGGGCCTGGCCCCGATGCTGGGCCCGATCCTGGGCGGGCAGCTGCTGGTCATCGGCCCCTGGCCGCTGCTGTTCGGCGTGCTGGGCGCGGCCGGGCTGCTCACCACCGTTCTGGTGTGGTGGGCGCTGCCCGAGAGCCTGCCGGTGGAGCGGCGCACGGCGGTGGACCCGCGCGG
The DNA here is from genome assembly GCF_031845465.1 of Nocardiopsis lambiniae. Taxonomy (NCBI): domain Bacteria; kingdom Bacillati; phylum Actinomycetota; class Actinomycetes; order Streptosporangiales; family Nocardiopsidaceae; genus Nocardiopsis; species Nocardiopsis lambiniae. The sequence goes on from NZ_JAVREP010000004.1 coordinate 12,487, forward strand.
TCAGCTACGGGTGTTCGGAGCCCTGCTGCGCGATGTCCGGTTCATCGTGCCGACCATGACGCTCGCGCTGAGCTTCGGGATGAGCTTCACCTACATCTCGGCGTTCTCGTTCGTGTCCCGCAACGAGCTGGGGGCCGACGCCCGCCAGTTCGCCCTGGTGTTCGCGGTGACCACGCTCGGCATGATCGTGGGCAACCAGATCAACGCCATGCTCATCAGGCGGGTGGAGATCCACCGCCGGCTGATCCTGGGCCTGGCCGGGTCGATCGCCTCGGTGGTGGCGCTGGGCGTCCTGGACGTCTCCGGTTCGGCCTCCCTGCTCTCGGTGACCGTCGCCCTGTTCGTGATGATGCTGTTCACCGGGCTGGTCTCCCCGAACGCGACGGCGCTGGCGTTGGCCGGGCAGCCCTCGCGCACGGCCGGGAGCGGCTCGGCGCTGCTGGGCACCCTCCAGTTCGGCATCGGGTCCGCGGTGGCGGCCCTGGCCGGCCTGGGCGGGTCGGTGACCCTGTCGGGCATGACCGCGGTCATGCTCACCGCCGCCGTCGGCGCGGCCTCGGTGTTCGCGTTGGCGGCGGTGCCCGCGAGACGCGCCCGCGCCGCGACCGTGTGAATGTCGGCACGGAACGTTAATCTGGGCGGTTCACGTAAGGCGACCCGGGGGGAGCGCATGTCCACTTTTCCGAACCCGCAGGCCCGATCGTTGACCTCGCAGGAGCCCGGTGAGTGGGGGGAGACGCTGGCGCGGTTGACCCGGGGCACGGGGACGGCCTGGTTGACGGTGTCGCGTCCCGACGGGACGCCGCACACCCGCCCGGTGCTGGCCGTCTGGGTGGGCGGTCAGCCGTTCCTGGCCTCCGGTGAGGGCACCGCCAAGTCCCGGTTGCTGACCGGCTCACCGCAGGTGAGCCTGGCGTTCGCCGTGGAGGGGATGGACGCCGTGGTGGAGGGGGTCGCCGAGCGGGTCGGTGACCGCGATCGCCTCACCTGGGTGGCGGCGGCCTACGCCGAACGGTACGGGTGGGCGCCCGAGCCGGGTGAAGGGGGGTTGATCGGCGCCGAGGGTGCACCGACGGCCGGTCCGCCCCCGTACCTCGTGTACACGGTGGTGCCCTCCACGGTGTTCGCGTTCCCCACCGGGGAGGACGGCCCGGCCCCCACTCGTTGGCGATTCGACGTGTGGCCGTGACCCTCATCGGGTGAAACGTGCCAGTCTCAGGGGTAAAGGTCGGTCAGAACACCGTGGGCCGCCCCCGACCCCCTCTGGAGACGGAAGATGCGCGTGAAGATCGTTCTCTCGACCCTCGTCGTTCTATGGCTGGCGATCGGCGTGGTGGCCGTGTTCCAGCGCGGGCTGTTCAGTGACAACCCCTCGTGTTCCAACGTCGGCTACACGCTCGGGACCGTCTTCGTCGGACCGTTGAACTACATGGGGGTGAACCCGACCATCGAGTGCCCGGCCCTGCCCGAACCCTCCGAGTGATCGACGCGGTGGGGCGGGGTCTCCCCCGCCCCACCGGCGCTCATGCGCGGACGGTGAAGGTGGCCCGCAGCAGGTCCTCCTCGCGGGAGGAGGGCCCCACCCGCAGCTCGAAGTCGCCCGGCTCCACCCGTCGCGCCCCGGCCGCGTCCACCAGGGTGCACTCGGCCACCGGTACCTCCACCGTCACCCGGCGGCTCTCCCCCGGGGCCAGCTCCACCCACCGGTAGGCCTTGAGCTCCCGGTCGGCCCAGGTGACCGAGGTGACGGTGTCGGAGACGTAGACCTGCACCGTCTCCAGCGCGGGCCGGCCACCGGTGTTGGCGACGGTCACCTCGGCGCGCACGACGTCGTCGGCGCCGACCTCGCCCCGCTCCACGGTCAGGTCGGAGTAGGCGACCGTCGTGTAGCCCAGCCCCTCCCCGAACACGAACGCGGGTCGCTGGGTCAGATCCGCGTAGCGGTCGCCGTGCTGGCCGCGCACCTGGTTGTAGTAGGTCGGCTGCTGCCCGGCGTGGCGGGCGTAGGAGATCGGCAACCGCCCGGACGGCTCGATGAGCCCGAGCAGGAGCTCGGCGACGGCCCGGCCGCCCTGCATGCCGGGGTTGGCGGCGTGCACCAGGGCCGCCGCGCCGAGCGCCGACGCGGGCAGCACCAGCGGCTTGGAGGAGATGACCACGACCGTCATCGGGGTGCCGGTGGCGGCCAGCGCGTCCAGCAGCGCGGTCTGGGCGCCGACGAGTTCCAGGGTGGCGGTGGAGCGCCCCTCCCCCACCAGTTCGATGCGGTCGCCGACGACGGCGACGACGTGGTCGGCGGCCTCGGCGGCGGCGACCGCCTCGGCGATCATCGTCTCGTCGGGTTCGGCCGCGTGGACCACCGACGGTCGGGGCTGGCCGTCGGGGAAGGTGTCCCCGGCCGGGTCGGGACCCCAGTGGCAGATGTCCGCGCCCCGGGCGTGGACGACCTTCCAACCTTCGGGGGCGTGGTCGCGCAGCCCGTCCAGGACGGTGCGGGTCATCTCGCGGGGATGGCCGTCGGGGAGCCAGTCGACCTGACCGGAGGCGCCCGCCCAGTCGCCGAGCTGGGTGTGGGGGTCGTCGGCGTTGGGTCCGACGACCGCGATGATGCGCACGGCCTCGTCGGCGCGGGCGCGGGCCCGACCGGAGTCGTCGGCCTCGCGGGCGTCGGTCAGCGGCAGGGTGCCGTCGTTGGCGAGCAGGACCAGGGAGCGCCGGGCCACCTCCAGGTTCAGCTCGGTGTGCTCCCGGGAGCCGATGACGGCGCGTTGGCGGGCCGCGTCGGGGTGGCGGGGGTTCTCGAACAGGCCCAGCTCGAACTTGAGGGTGAGGACGCGGGCGACGGCGGCGTCGATCTCGGACTCGGTGAGCGTCCCGAGGGCGACGGCCTCCTGGGCTGCCTCGAAGAAGGCGGGGGTGGCCATCACCATGTCGTTGCCGGCCCGGACGGCGGCGGCAGCGGCGGCCGTCTGGTCGGGCTTGATGCGCTGTTCCCACACCATGCGGCCGACGTTGTCCCAGTCGGTGACCAGGGTGCCGGTGTAGCCCCACTCGCCGCGCAGCACCTCGTCGAGCAGCCAGGAGTTGATCGTGATCGGTACCCCGTCCATGGACTGGTAGCCGAGCATGAAGGTGCGGCACCCTTCGCGCGCGACCCGTTCGAAGGGGGGCAGGAACCAGGAGCGGAGCTTGCGCCGGGACAGGTCGGCCTCGCTGGCGTCCCGGCCGCCCTGGGTCTCGGAGTAACCGGCGAAGTGCTTGGCGCAGGCCAGGATCGCGGTGGGGTCGTCCAGGCCGGCGCCCTGGTAGCCGCGCACCATGGCGGAGGCGTACTCGCCGATGAGGAAGGGGTCCTCGCCGAAGGTCTCCCCGACACGCCCCCAGCGCAGGTCGCGCGTGATGCACAGGACGGGGGAGAAGGTCCAGTGGATCCCGGTGGCGGCGGCCTCCACGGCGGTGGCGCGGGCGACCCGTTCGAGCAGGTCGGGGTCCCAGGTGGCGGCCATCCCGAGCTGGGTGGGGAAGATGGTGGCGCCCTCCCAGAAGGAGTGTCCGTGGATGCAGTCCTCGGCGATGAGCAGGGGAACGCGCAGCCGGGTCCGTTCGGTGAGCTCGGCCGCCTCCAGGACCGACTCGGGCGAGGTGTGCAGCAGCGAACCGACGTGCATGTCCTCCACCAGTGGGCGCACCCCGCCTCGGGCGTCCAGTTGGAGCATCTGCCCGACCTTCTCCGGCAGGGTCATCCGGGCCAGTAGGTCGGCGACCCGTTCTGCGACACTCCGTGAGGGGTCGAGGTAGGGGTGCGGGGCGTTCACCGGGGCTCCTCCTGTGATTACAGAGCGCGTCGAAGGGTTACCGTAAGGCATGGGAGCGATCCCATGAGGGCTACGCTACGACACCGGACCTTGTCCCACGACGTCGGGCCCCTCGACATCGGCGGCCCGATCGTCCCTTTCGTCCACCCCTTTCCCCTCGGGCGAACGCCGCCACGGCCGGAGCCCGAGGGCCCGGCCCGCGGTCCGCGCCACGAAGGGGTGTCGGCGCGGGCGATGCCGATCGCGTCCCGCGACCGCCGGTGGACGGCCGCCGGCTCCTCCCGCCACGTCATGACCCGTTCTCCGCTCATCGTCCCCCTCGTGGCGAAGTCCAGGAGAAGACGACAGGATCCCGGACGGGCCGCCGGTTCTCCTCAGGGCCCCGTCCGGTCCAGGGGAAGGTGATGCCGGGCCAGGAACCGCCACAGCTCGTGGTGGGCCTCCACGGTGTCGGTGGTGCGCCCCTCGTCACCGGAGACGTCGGCCCCCGGCCAGGTGTGCCCGCCGCCGTCCACCACCAGGTGACGCACGTGGGCGCCCTGATCGCATCCGGACCACTCCAGGACCGTGACGTCGAGACCGGACCGGGTCGTCTCCGGACCGGACCGACAACCGTTGGCGAGGGCGCGGTCGGCGTTCCAACGGGCGAGGTCGGGCAGGCCGCGCTCGACGTCGCCCGTGTAGGGGGTGGTGGCGTCGTCGGTGCCGTGGAAGGACACGATCGGAACCGGCCGGGCCGGGTCGCACTCCAGGCCGTGGGGGTAGAACGCGCCCGCCACCGTGGCGATCGCGGCGATGCGGTCGGGGATCGCGCAGGCCAGGACCACGGCGAAACCGCCGCCGTTGGACATGCCGACGGCGTGGATCCGGGTACGGTCCGCGCAGAGTCCGGCCTCCACCGTGTCGAGGAGGGCACGGGTGAAGGCCACGTCGTCCACCCCGGGCGGGGAGTAGGGGGCGCCCTGCCACGCCGATCGGTCGTCGTCACCGATGAGGCCGTCGGGCAGGACGACGACGGCGGGCAGCCCGGTCAACCCCGACCACTCGGCCATGCGTTCGCCGCTGCCCCCGCGTCCGTGGTAGGCCAGCAGCACCGGCCAGGAACGGTGTTCGGTATAGCCCGGGGGCAGGTGGAGCAGGTAGGAACGTTCCGCTCCTCCGCTGGTCAGCGAGTACCGCACCGTGGCGCCCGGTTCGTGGGGCGGGGACAGCCCGCACCCCGTGGAGCGGTGGGCGGCGACCGGGTCGTCGGGGAGCGGGATCGTCGCCCCCGGCACGGTCACCATCAGGGCCGCCAGGGTGAGAACGAGCGCCGAGCGGCCGAGTGCGCGGACCGGACGTGGCAACGACGCTCCCCATCTACTGTCCGAAACGATGCCTTGATCTCTCGATGACGTTATCGCCCACCGAGGGTGAAAAGGGCTCTCCGACGCTCGGATGGGGAATCGGGTCGGAAAACGCAGAGATCCGGTTCAGTCCCGAGGCAGCAGGGAGCCCAGCGGCCCCAGATCGAGGTTGAGGTCGGCGGCGGTCAGGTCATAGCGCTCACGCAGTTCGGTCATGCGCTCCTCCAAGAGCATCAACGTCATGCCGACGCGCTCCTCCTGCTCCTCGCTCAGGTCTCCCTGGTCCATTCTGCGCAGGGCCTGGCGTTCCATGAGCTGGCGCACCAGTTCCACCACCGTGAGGACCAGCTTGATCAGGTCCCGTTCCACCGTGTCGGGGTCGGTGGACAGCCGTCGCCCCACCGGGCCCGAGCCCCGCCCGGCACCGGTCGCGGCTCCGGAGCCGCGGGGGTCCGAGGCCCGGCGCTGCGCGTCGGAACGCTCGGGGTCCCGCCCCTCCCGTCCGGCCCGTGCGTTCTCCGTCATGATCGCCCTTTCGCCGTTCGGCTCCGATCGGCCCCCGTCACCGGACGCAGGGGGTGGCCGTGTTCCCAGGGCGAGGGGACGTCCTCTCCGATGGACGAGATCAGGGCGCGCAACGAGATGCGGACGAGGTCGACGTCGGCGATGGAGACCGTCAGGTCACCGGTGATCACGACCCCCGCGCCCAGGACCCGGTCGAGCAGGTCCACCAGCGCCACCTCCCGGTCGAGCCACGGCTCGTCCACCCCGCGCGCCATCGAGAAGGCCCGCCTCCCCTCGGGCTCCCCGAAGGGAACGATCACGCCCCGGTCCGGCCCGCCGCCACCTCCCGACCCGTTCACGACCCTTCACCGTCCATCTCCAGCGAGGCGAAGGAATAGGGGGCCCACGGCCCCGACACCTCCACCCTGGCCTCGCCCGGCGCCTGCTCCCTCAACCGCCCCACCGCGCCCAGGAACGACGCGACGTCCTCCTCGTCGACGAGGTAGGCCGCGTTCATGACGTTCTCGCCCTCCACCCGGGACAGCGCGGCGGACTGGGGACGATGCGTCCGCCGGTCGCGCGACCGCTGGAGCAGTTCGGCGTCGATCCGATCGCACAGATCACCCACCAGCCGCCATCCCTCGTCGCGTCGGCGGTGCCGCTCGCGGCGTCTGCGCAGGTACTCCCTGCCGGATCCGGGGCCCCGTTCGGCCGGCGCGTCCTCGGTGGGGGAGGTCGGAACGGAGAAGACCTTCACAGCGAACTCGACCCGGCCGTCCAACCGGCGCAGCACGGAGTCGAAGGCCGCGTGCTCGCGTTCCAGGACCCGCCGCACCCGTTCGTCGTCGCGGTAGAGGGTGGCCAGCCGCAGGGGCACGGCCACGGCGCTCCGGGTCACCGCGTCCACCACCGTGTGGTGGGCCCGTGCCACCTCCTCCAGCCACACCAGGTCCTCGAACCGTTCCTTGAGGGCCTCCTCGTCGAACTCGGCCGCGGGCACCGCGCTGACCACCGCGGCGAGGCCGTCGCACTCGACGGTACGGACGGGGCGACCACCCACGCCGCGCACGCCCTCGAAGGGATCGGGGCCGGGACCGGGCGCGCGGGTCACCGCGTAGAGGTAGCTGATCTCCGCCGTACCGCTCATCCGTCCTCGCCTTCGGCCGTCGTCCGTTCCCCGGATCCCTCCTGTTCGGCCTCGTCCCCGGCCTGGATCTCGGCACGCGCTTCGAGTGCCTCGATCCGCTCCCGCAGACGCCGGTTCTCCTCGGCCAGTTCGTCGTCGTCGCGGTCCCGCGCCTTGGAGGAGAGCGCCGGGTCGTTCTCCCACCAGTCGATGCCCATCTCCTTGGCCTTGTCCACCGACGCCACGAGCAGCCGCAGCTTGATCGTGAGCAGTTCGATGTCGAGCAGGTTGATCTGGATGTCGCCGGCGATGACGATGCCCTTGTCGAGCACGCGTTCCAGGACGTCGGCCAGGCTCGCCGATGACGCGGGCGCGGCCAGGTTCCTTCCGTCCCGGGTCATGGGCGCCCTCTGCCAGGGAGCGGGTTCACTCACAGACCCTCCAGAATCCGGTCAGCGCTCTTGCGCGTCGTCCTCGTCCTCGTCCTCCTCGTACTCCAGCTCCTCCTCGGGCTCCTCTTCCTCCCCGTCCTCGTCAGGCTCCTCCTCGTCCTCGGGCTCCTCTTCCTCCCCGAAGTCCTCGTCCTCCTCGGCCTCCCCGGCCTCCTCGTCGTGCTCCTCCTCGGCCTCATCGGATTCGGAGCGTGACTCCTCCTGTTCGCGTTCCATGGCCTCGTCGTGGGAGACCACGACCTCGCTGTCCCGGATCTCGCCCCGCCATCCCTCCAGTTCCTCGGTCTCCTGCTGGGCCATCATCATGAGGTGGCGGCGGTAGTGCTTGAGGTCGAGACGCAGACGACGCCCCTGGGCCCGCCACAGATTGCCGGTGCGCTCGAAGAACCCGACGGGCCGGTACTCGGTCACCAGCAGGACCCGGGTGATGTTCTCGCCCAGCGGGTGGAAGGTGACCGCGCCCTTGGTGGTGCCCTTGTCCCCCTCGGTCTCCCAGGCGATCCGGTAGTCCTGGATCTGTTCGGTGATGGTGGCGTCCCAGCGCCGGTTGGACCAGAAGATCTTCGCGTTCCAGCGCGAGGCGGTCTCGTCGTCCCCCTCGTGGACGCTGATCACCCCTTTGGCGAAGCGCCCGAAGTCGGGGAAGGCGGACCACTGGTTGTAGGCGGCGCGGACCGGGACGCCGACGTCGATGTCCTCGACGATGGTGATCGGCCACTTGCCGCCCGCTCCCCCGCCTCCACCTCCGGATCCGCCCCCGGATCCGCCACCCATGCCCGGAAGCTTGCCGACCAGGCCCTTGGCCTTGTCCTTGATCCCCTTGCCGCCCTCGACCACGGCGCCCTTGGCGATCCGGGTGCCGAGGGAGGATCCGTCATCGGAGTCGCCTCCGCCGACGAGTCGTTCGACGGTGTGCCCCAGCGACTTCGCCGATTGCGTCACGACGCTCTTGGCCTTCGCGGAGGCGTAGCCCTGCACCGCGTCCGCCAGTTGAGACGTGGCGGGGTTCCTGTCGGCGAGCTCGCGCAACCGGGCGAGAGGGCCCGCGTTGTCCTCAGCCATCCTTCGCACCCTCTTCTTCCCCGGCGGACTTGCGCGCGCGGCTTCCGGTCGATCCGCTCTTGGTGGAACGCTTGCGCGCGGCGGGTTTGCGCGAACCGGTCCCACCGCTCGTGCTCCGGGACCGCCCGCCCTGTCCGCTCTTGGCGGTGGAGGCGCGGCGCCGCCGCGGCTTCTCGGGCGGCTTCTCCTCGTCCTCGTCCTTCTCCTCGTCCTCGGCCTTCTCCGCCTTCCCCTCGTCCTTCTCCTCTTCTTCTTCCTCCGCCTTCTCCGGCTCCCCCTCTTCCTCCTCGGCCTTCTCCTCGTCCTCGGTCTGCTCCTGCTCGTCCTTCTCCTCGTCCGTCGGCTCCCCGTTTCCGCCGTTGAGACGTTCGGTGCGCTCGTTCAAGGCACCGGCCATGCGTTCGGCCCAGCCCGTCACGAGGGTGTCCACCGTGCTCTTGCCCACGCCGGTCAGCTGCTCGCGGGTCTCCTTCTTCAGCTGATCCAGGAGCGGTGAGGAGGCGATCTCACCCTTGATCTCCCGGACCAGTTCGCGCGGGTCGATCTTCAACTTCTTCATCGCGATGTACATGGCCAGCGCGACGGCGAGCTTGAACTTCCGCCGCCGCCCGAGCACGTACCCCGCGCCCGCGGCCACCAGGATCTGCGCGCTTCCCGCCATGAGTCCCTCTCCCTCACCGAAGACCGTGGAAACGCTCGGCCTCGGCCAGGCGTTCCAATAATTGGTCCTCGATGCCATCGAATTCTTCTTCGCTCATCTCACCCGCTTCGAAACGGCGGAAAGCATCCGTGAGCATTCCCCGAATGGCCGCCAGATCGTAATAATCTCTTTCCGCCGCTTCGAGAACACGCTCCGCGGTCCAGCCGACGAAGCGGAGTGGGGCGGCCGGCGACGTCAGGATCATGCGTAAAAGGCCCATGGCGCATCCGTTCGTCTCACATCGGGTCACCGGTCGCCGGGTCGGGCTCGTCCGGCCCGGTCACGAAGCTGTAGGGAGGCAGCGGCCCGTTGACGCCGAGACTGACATGCGCCAACTCCCGGTCGAGCAGGCCCGTCACACGCTCGACCTCTTTCACGCCCTCCTGGTCGACCAGGAGGGACACGTTGACCAGACATCCGGCCACCGCGGCCGAGGATCCCAGCACCAGCCGGTCGGTCACGCCGGACAGGGCCCGCACGATCGCCTCCGCGTCGGCGGCGGCCAGCTCCTCCACGGCGTTCACCACCGCCTCCCCGAAGTCCATGCGCTCGGGGATCGATCCGCCGTCGGCCTCGCGCAGCCTCCGGTTGGTGTCACGGAGCCGCTCGTCGCGTTCGAGCACGACCCTGAGCGCCCGATCCTCGTCGTGGAAGGCCTTGACGTTCACCTCGACCCGGCCCTCGACCTCCGAGAGCAGGTTCTCGTACCGCTCGCGCGAACGCTCCAGTTCCTCCGCCACGGAGCCCTCCCCCTCGGCCACGACGCCGAAGCGCAGGGGCAGGACCGGGCCCAAGGCGATCAGGGCCTCCAGGACCTTCTGATGCGCGACGAGGTCGCGGCGTCTGGGGCGCAGGTCCTCGGGTGCGGGGCTGACGGCGGCTGCCAGCCCCGCGGCGCGTACCGGGGTCACCTCGCCCGGCGGGTCGCCCACACCCGCGAACGCGAACTCCTCCGGGAGGGAGGAGTCCCGGAGGATGCCGTAGACGTAGAGGCCCGCGTTCATTCCGACTCCTTCGTGGACGAGCGACGCCGAGACCTCGTGGAGGTGCGCTCCTTCTTCTCGGACTCCTCCTTGTCGGACTCCTCGGAGTCGTCGCTCTTGAAGGGCTCGGTGACGGCCTCGGTGACACCGCGCAGCGCGCCCTTGGTCTTGCCCTCCGCGCCCTTCTCCACGGTCCCGCCCACGAGGTCGGGCAGCCCCACGCCTCCACTACTGGAAAGGTCGAGGCGGTTGCAGGCCTCGGCGAAGCGGAGATAGGTGTCCACGCTGGCCACGACGATGCGGATGTCGATGGTGATGAGCTCGATGCCGACCAGGCTGACACGGACGAAGACGTCGATCACCAGCCCCTTGTCGAGGATGAGGTCCAGGACGTCGTAGAGTCCGCCCGGTCGGGCGCTGTTACCTGCCTGCTGCATGACGGTCATGGGTTCGGCCTTCCTCGGAGGGGTCGAGGCTCATTGGTGCTCGTCCGCGCGCCCGCGGACGTAACGCTTCTCCCGCCGGTAGCCCGTGAGGGCGCCGTCGGCGTCGAGTTCGAGGCGGTAGGTGGCCAGCAGGCTCACCGTGTCCGGGACGCGTCGCAACTCGACCGTCTCCACGGTCACGACCCACCCCTTCTCCTCACGGTTCACCCCGGACACGGACTCGACGTCGGCACCGGTCAATTCCTCGAACTGCTCCTGCGCGCTCTTGATGCGCAGCGCGACGGTCCTGTTCTTGGCCTTGCGTCGTCCCGGTGCCGTGTCCTCGGCCTTGGGGTTCTGAGCCATGAGGTCCGCCCTTCCCTGCGAACGGGATCCGCCTTCCCCTCCAGTCTCATCGCACGGAAATACACCGAAAGGCCCCGGTCGGCAAAATAAAACAGGACGAGGTAAATTAATCTTTTCGCCCAGCCGGGTCCCGGATAAAAAACGAATCAACCCGAGCGCGCACAGAATGAAAAAGCGGGTGCGGAGGTCGCCGACGGCGTCCGCTCCGATCGCCCCGCCCCGCCCGAGGGGCGGTGGGACAAACCGCTTCCGGGCCGCCCGCCGGTTTTGCTAGGGTCGACGGGCGGGCCGTGGGACTTCGACCGTGACTTCCGAGAACCGCCTTGTAAGCATCATTCACGCCGTTCACGCCTCCACTCCCCGGCCCGCGCCACCTCCTCCCCTGGACGGGCCCCGATGACCGACACCTACGCGGACCTGCTGGCCTGCGAGGACCTGCTGCTGTTCGCCGGCGCGGCGATCTCCTCCACCGGACAGCAGGAGTTCCACGGCGACGCCGACGCCCAGCGCCTTTCCCTGGACTTCCTGCACGAATACGTGCACGGCACCCTCCCCGACCTGTACGCGCTGATGCTCGTGCTGCACGTCAACGACCACAACGCGGCCCGGATCGTCCACACCCTGCTGTCACGCCCCCGGCCCGAGGCCCCTCCCGAGGAGCGGGCGCGGGAGAACGGCCTGATCCGGCGGCGGTTGGCGCTGATGCCTCCGCAGCGCGTGTACCGCCTGTTCGCGCGCCTGGCCGCCGAGCGGGTCAACAACCGTCGCACCCGGGCGGTGATGCGCGACTGGATCGCCGGCCGTGCCTTGGATCTGGACGCTCTGAAGTACCGCGCCGGGTTGCGCGCCGCCGCCCGGCACGCTCGGGTGCCGCTGCCGGACGAGGTGGCCCGGTTCCTGTTCTCCGCCCCGGCCGCCCGGCGCGCACGCCCCTACGCCTCCTCCCTGTTGGAGGCGCACCGCCGCGCCCACTACGCGGCCCGGGACCTGTACGACCTGCCCTACAGCGTCGCCGAGGGTTTCGCCGCCCACCACCGGGTGCCGAGGGCGGTCTTCCTGGAGGGCATCGCCGCACGCGCCACCCGCGCCGAACGCCTGCGGCTGGACCGGACCGCGCACCGACACGGTCTGGCCCCGCCGCTCGCCGACCTGGCCTCGGTCCCGCTCCTGCGGCTGTGCTCCTACGTGCTCGCCCTGTCCCCGTCCGAACGCCGGGCCCGCCGCGCCGAACTGGAACAGGCGCTGGAACGGGCCGCGCTGCGCACCGCCGGGCCTCTGGCGGGGACCTGGCCCCGCACCGCCGCCGTCCTGGACGACAGCCATTCCTCCACCGGTTCGCGCGCCCGCCGCGATCGCCCGCTGGCCCTGGCGTTGGCCTGCCATCACCTGGTGCGCGCCCTGGCCCCCGAATCCTCCTCCCACTGGGTCTCGGGGCGCACCGACGCCCTCACCGCGCGCCCGCTGGGACCCACCCCGCTCATCGAGCCGATCCTGGACGCCCTGGAGACCGGACCCGCGCGGGTGGTGGTGGTCTCCGACGGGTACGACGACACCCCTCCCCTGCTCGCCGACGCCCTCACGCTGTGGCGGCGCCGGGTGGATCCGGACCGATCGGTGACGATGGTGCACCTGTCCCCGGTGTGGGACGCCGACTCACCCTCCCCGCACCGCCTCTCGCCCGCCGTGCCCACGATCGGGCTGCACGACCCGGCCGTCCTGCCGTCCCTGGTGGAGTTGGCCCGCTTCGGCGAGGGCCGACTGGGACTGTCCGAGCTGCGCGGTCACCTGGTCGCCACCGCCGACACCCACCTGAGGGAGGGCTCGTGAACGCCGGACGGCAGCTGTCCCTGGAGGGGATCACCACCGGTACCGCCCAGCAGTGGGGCGGCGTCCGGCTGGTACCGCTGTCGCGCGCCGAGCCGGTTCCCGGGCTGCGGTTGCATCCGATGGCCGCCGAGGACGTGCGTGACGACCCGGCGCTCGTGGCGGCGTACGCGGAGTACGAGGACGTGGGGACCTGCTGCTACGTCCCGCACGCGTACGTTCTGACCTGGGAGGGCGACCCCGAGCCCAGCGCCGCCTACGGCACCCGGCTGATCCCGCCGGGCTGGTCGTCGGCTCCGCGGCGTGTGCATCTGGACCTGCGGGGCCGCCGGGTGCGCGAATCCGTCCGGGGCCGGGCCCGGTTCCTGCCGATGCGGTCGGCCGTGGACGGACTGCTGTCGCTGTTCGCGGGCGGACCCGAGATCGCCTGGGCGGAGTGGTCGCGGAGGCTGATCCGCGACGGGCTGTCCGCGCCCGCCTTGACGACCTACCTGGGCGAGGAGATCGAAGGGCTGGCCGAAGCGCTGCGGGTGTTCGAGATCCACCCCGACCAGTGCGGGGTGGCCGTGTACGTCGCGGACGTGTTGGCGTCGGTGCACCTGTACCCGCACCCGGACGACTACCGGGCGCTGCACACGAGCATGCTGCTCGATCTGTTCGGCGAGTCGTTGTACATGTACGGGCTGCTGCGGACCGAGGTCGCCCCGTTGTACACGCCGCTGCGCGAACGCGAGGTGCGCTCCCTGGCGGACCTGCGCCGGGAGGTGGCGCGCAGCCGTGCCGGGACACGGAGCGGCCACGACTCCCTCATGCTGTCGTCGCTGACCGAGGGGCTCTACCGGAACGGCGGGGAGATCACCTTCGGCCGCTGGGAGTCCCGCTCCGAGGGCGATCCCCGGAGTCCGATGTTCCGCGTCGGATGGCTGGCCCCGAAGCCGACGCGCGGGGACGAGGCCCACGCCGGCGAGATCATCGTGGACGCGCACGGCCGCCCCGCCTACCTGAAGACGTTGCGGCTGTCGACCGGCCAGGTGCGGCGGGCCCGGCTGTTGTCCACGCTGCGCGAGGCCGACTGGCGGTCGGCGGAGGCCGCCGGCTCGTTGGGGATCACCGAGCCGGAGCTGGTCGCCCGTCTGGAACGTACGGGGCTGAGCCACCTGCTCGCCCCGGGTCTGCTGGAGGCGCACCGCGCCGAACGCCGCCGCGCGGCCCGACGCTGACCGACCCGGGCGGGAGGCTTCACCGTCGGTCGGCGGCGGCGCGGATACGGTGTTCGACGCCGTCCAGCAGCCAGCCCAGGCCTTGCTCGAAGACCTCCTCGGCGTCCGGCCCCGGCTCGGTCAGCCGCTCGATCGCGGTGAACCGGCCGGGTTCCAGGTTCCGGGCCAGGTACTCCAGCTGTGCCTCGGACCGGCCCGCCCTGCGCGCGGTGCGGTCGGCCTCCACCACCCGGGAGGCGTGCCCGCGCACGTAGCCGTCCACGGACTCGATCACGGACAGCACCTCACGATCGCTCAGCCCGGTGCCGTCGAACATCCGGATCGCCGAGTCCGTCCAGGCCAGCGCGCCCGGACCGATGGGGTGGTCCGTGGCCATGAGGTCCACCAGCCAGGGGTGGGCGCGGTAGCCGGCCAGGTCCTCGCGCGCCTGGCGGGCCGTCTTCTCCCGCCAGGTTCCGGGACGGGTGTGCGGCAGGGGGACCTCGGCGATCATCGTGTCGACCATGAGGGCCAGCAGCGCCGACTTGTCCGGGATGTAGGTGTACAGGGTGGCGGCCCCGACACCCAGGGCGGCGGCGACGCGGCGCATGGACAGGGCGGCCAGCCCCTCCTCCTCCGCGATGCCGGTGGCGGCCTCCACCACGGCGTCGACCGTGAGCCGATGGCGGGGGCCGCGGCGGGGCGCGGCGATCCCGTGCCACAACAGGTCGAGGGTCGGCCTCGGATCATCGTCGATCACCACTGGCGCCTCCTCCGATCAACACGTACATTGAAATCCCGAACAGTGTACGGAGTTTTTTTGGAGGCCGCCATGACCGACCCGCCCTCCCGTCCTCTCGTGACGGCGGTGCTCGTGACGTCCGCCGCCACCGTCATCGCCCTGGGGGCCACCGCCCTCGGCGACGACGGGACGACCGGTCTCGCGGTGCGCGCCCTGGTGGCGCTCCCCGCCACCGCGCTCCTGTCGTGGGCGACCCTGCGCGTCACCGGGACCCCGTTCTCGGCCCTGGGGCTGGCCACGCCCGGCGGTGCGCGTGCCGCGCTGACGAGTGCCGGCGCGGGCCTGGCCGCCGTCCTGGCGGGCGCGACCCTCGTCCTGGGCGGGGCCCTGCTCCTGGGCGGTGCGACCGCCCCGACGATGACGGCGTCCCTGTGGCTCGCGATCCCGTTGCTCGTGCTCGCGGTGGTCCTGCCCGAGGAGGCGGTGTTCCGGGGCCACGTTCAGCACGCCCTGGGCCTGCGATGGCGGGGCCTGTCGGTGGCCGTCGGCCAGGCGGCGCTGTTCGCGCTGTCCACGGCGGTCGTCCAAGGGGACGCGCGGAATCTCGCGATGCCCTTCCTCCTGGGCTTCCTCCTGGGTTACCTGCGGCTGCGCTCCGGAGGTCTGTGGAACGTGCTGGGGGTGCGCACGGGCCTGGTCGTCGTCGGGATCGTCGCCACCGGCACGGACCCGTCCCCGGGCTGGGAGATCGCCCTGGCCGCCGTCCCGGGCCTGGCCGCCGTGGGGATGGTCCACCTGCTGCGCCCGGCCGCCGGGGCCGCCGCCGGCGGGGGCCTGGAGCCGCTACCGCGTCACCCGCTGTCCCAGAAGGGCGTGCTCTACGACGTGGGCTCCTCCTACCTTCCGGGACAGCACTCCCGGGAGCGGTGGCGGCCCGACGTGGTGGCCGAGGAGATGCGGGTCATCGCCGAGGAACTGCGCTGCACCGCGGTCACCGTGTTCGGCCACGATCTCGACCGGCTGGAGGAGGCGACCCGCCTGGCCCTGGCGCGCGGGCTGTTCGTGTGGGTGCAGCCCCGTCTCGTCGACGGGTCACAGGACGAGATCGTGGAGCGGCTGGAGCGCGCCGCCGTGTTCTGCGAGCGACTGCGCGCCGAACACCCGGACCGGGTCGGGCTCAACGTGGGCTGCGAACTGACCCTCTTCGCCCGGGGGATCATCCCGGGGCGATCGTTCGGGGGCCGGACCGTCGCCCTGGGCGCGCTGTACCCGCTGAGGCCCCTGTTCGACGCAAGGCTGAACCGGCTGTTGCGACGCCTGGTGGAGACCGCCCGCCCCCGGTTCTCCGGTCCCCTCACCTACGGGTCCGGAAGCTGGGAGGGCGTCGACTGGTCCCCCTTCGACATGGTGGGCGTCGACCACTACCTCGACGTCACCACCCGGGGCGATGAGCGGGGCGGGCTGCGGGCGCTGCGCCGCTGGGGCAAACCGATCCTGGTCACCGAGTTCGGCTGCTGCGCCTATGAGGGCGCCCGGGAGGCCGGCGGGTCGGGGGCGGACATCCTCGACTGGCGCGACCTGGACGACCGGAAGGTGCGGCCCGGGTACGTCCGTGACGAAAGGGTGCAGGCCGACGTCATCGAGGAACTGCTGGACGTGTACGAGACCGAGGACGTGCACGGCGCGTTCGTGTGCATGTTCATCGAGGGCGACTGCCGTTACTCCCCCGACCCCGACCGCGACCTGGACAAGGCGAGCTTCGGCATCGTGCGCCCACCGTCCCTGGAGTCGGGCCTGTCCCCCGACGACGGCCACTGGGAGCCCAAGGAGGCCTTCCACGCCCTCGCCCGCCGCTACGCCTCCCCCTGAGCACCGGCGCGCCCCGACCGAAGGCACGAAAGGCGCCCCCCGGCGCTCGCGGCGCCGGAGGGCGGGCGCGACTCACCCGCCGTGCGACCGGGCGAAGCGCAGCATGTTGCCGGAAGGGTCGCGGAAGGCGCAGTCGCGGACGCCGTAGGGCTGGTCGACCGGCTCCTGCATCACCTCGCCGCCCGCGGCGCTGATCCGCTCGAAGGTGGCGTCGACGTCGTCGGTCGCGAAGATGACGCCGCGCAGCATGCCCTTGGCCAGCAGCTCCGCCATGGCCTGCCGGTCGGCGGACGAGGCGTTCGGGTCCGCCAGGGGCGGCTCCAGGACGATGTCCACGTCCGGCTGGGCGGGCGATCCCACGGTCACCCAGCGCATCCCCTCGAACGCGACGTCGTCGCGCACCTCCAGGCCGAGCACGTCCCGGTAGAAGACGAGGGCCTCGTCGGGGTCGTCGACGGCGATGAAGCACTGCGAAAGGTTGATGTTCATGACCCCAACGCTACGGGCGGGGTCCGGATCCGGCTTCTCGATTCCTGATCGGTCGCGTGTGGATCTTGGCGACGCAGGCCGGGACGGCGGCGCCGTCGTCGTGGTCGCGGGCCCGGTAGGCGCTCGGGCTCTCCCCGACCAGTTCGGTGAAACGCGAACTGAACGACCCCAGCGACGTACAGCCGACCTCGAAGCAGACCTCCGTGACCGACAGGTCGCCCCGCCGCAGCAACGCCTTGGCCCGCTCGATCCGGCGGGTCATCAGGTAGCCGTAGGGCGTCTCGCCGAAGGCGGCGCGGAAGCTGCGCGAGAAGTGGCCCGATGACATGAGTGCTTCGCGTGCCAGCGCCGACACGTCGAGCGGTTGCGCGTGGTCGCGGTCCATCCGGTCGCGGGCCCGACGCATCCGGACCAGGTCCTCCAGTGTCATGGGGTCACCCTTTCACACGGCACCGACCGTCGCCGCTCGCGTGCGGGTTCGAGCACGGCGCGGCGCATCCGGTCGACGACGGCATCGGAGGTGTCGGCGTGGGTCGGGGCCGACGCGATCACCTCTTGTCGGCGGACGATCGTGAGGGCGGGGCGAGCACCCTGCCCGGGGTGACCGCGACCTCTGGCAGGGGGCCGACCGGTAACACGGAGGCGACGACGAGGCGGTCGCGCCCTTCGGCGGTGTGGGCGACTCCGGCACCGGGTCGCGCTTCGGCGGGACCCGGGCCGACCTGGAGGCGTTCACCGAGACCCGGTGGGTCACCATGCGGGCCGACCCCGCCCGTTACCCGTTCTGAGGCGTGTCCGCCGAGGCCGATCACGGCCCGTCCGCGTGCGGACGGGCCGTTCGGGTTCCCTCCCCCTCTCGCGTTCTCGCAGGTGAGGACGCAGGCGGCGAGAACATACGCGGTCCGATCGCCATCAAGACGACCTTTCGGAAACCCTCGGTGCCATGAGCGTCACCCTTGGTAGTTTCCCTCTGTCCGGCGGCCTCGTCCGGACGCACCGAGGAGAGGACGTTCGATGGGCTCGCCCCGCGCACAGTTGGCACGACACCTGCCCGAGGCCTACGCGGAACTGGCCCGCCTCGGCGCGGTCGTGGACGCCGTCCTCGACGCGGACCTGCACACCCTCGTCAAGCTCCGCGCCTCCCTGCTCAACGGCTGCGCCTTCTGCGTCGACACGCACACCCACGAGGCCCTCACCTCCGGCCTGTCCCCGCAGCGCGTGTCCCTCGTGGCCGCCTGGCGCGAGGCGGGCGACCACTTCACCGAGGTCGAGCGCGCCGTCCTGGAACTCGTGGACGCCCTCACCCGGGTCGGTGAGAACGGCCTCCCCGACGACGTGTACGCGAAGGCCTCCGCGCACCTGTCGGAACGGGAGACGGTCGCCCTCATCACCGCCGTCGGCCTGATCAACCTCTACAACCGCCTGGGCGTCGGCACCGGCATGACCCCGACCGTCCGCTGAGCGCGCCGACCGTGCCGGACGTCGTCGGACTCGCCGTCGCGATCGTCGGCGTCGGCCCGCGCGGGCTGGCGGTCCTGGAACGCCTCATCGCGGGAGAACGCGCCGCCCCGGGCCCCCGGACCGTGACCGTGCACGTCGTCGACCCCTTCCCGCCGGGGGCGGGTCGGGTCTGGCGCACCGATCAGTCGCCGCACCTGCTGATGAACACCGTCGCCGCGCAGGTCACCGCCTACACCGACGACAGCGTCACCATCGCCGGCCCCGTCGAGCCCGGTCCCTCCCTGTACGACTGGGCCCGGCGGCGGGAGGCGGGGCCGGACCCCGACACCTACCCTCCGCGCGCCCTGTACGGGCGCTACCTGGTCGACGTCTTCGCCCGCGTGACGGCCCGCGCCCCCGCCCACGTGCGCGTGCGCGTCCACCGCGCCCGCGCGGTCGCCCTGGACGGGGACGCCGGACCCCAGGACCTGGCCCTCGACGACGGTCGCCGGCTGACCGGGCTGGACGCGGTGGTGCTGTGCCAGGGACACGTGGGCACCTCCCCGACCTCGGCGGAGGGGGACCTGGCCCACCGCGCCCGGGAGGCCGGCCTGTGGCACGTGCCGCCCGCCAACCCCGCCGACGTGGACCTGTCGGAGGTCGCTCCCGGCGAGACCGTGCTGCTGCGCGGCCTGGGTCTGGCCTTCTTCGACCACATGGCGTTACTCACCGAGGGGCGCGGCGGCGTGTACGAACGTTCCGACGGCCGTCTGGTCTACCGCCCCTCCGGTGACGAACCCCGGCTGGTCGCGGGTTCGCGTCGCGGGGTGCCGCACCGGGCCCGGGGCCGGAACCAGAAGGGGACCTCCGGCCGGCACGTCCCCCGGGTGGTGACCCCCGCGCGGATCGCGGAGCTGCGCCGGCGCGTCGGAGGCCCGTTGCGCTTCCGCGCCGATCTGTGGCCGCTCATCGCCCGGGAGGTCGAGGCCGTCCACTACGCCGCCCTGCTCACCGGACGAGGCCGGGACGGCGCGGCCCTCGCCGACGCCTACACGGCCGCGAGCACCCGCGCGGCCAGGGACGCCCTGCTGGCCGGGGCGGGCATCGCCGGGACCGACCGGTGGGACTGGGCGCGCGTGGCCCGCCCCCACGAGGGGCGCGTCTTCGCCGACCGGGCCGATCACCGGGCCTGGCTGCTCGATCACCTGCGCCGGGACGTGCGCACGGCCCGGGGCGGCAATGTCGACGACCCCGTGAAGGCCGCCCTGGACGCGCTGCGCGACATCCGCAACGAGGTGCGCGTCGCCGTCGATCACCGGGGGCTGGCGGGAAGCTCGCACCGCGACGAGCTCTACGGGTGGTTCACCCCGTTGAACGCGTTCCTGTCCATCGGTCCGCCGCCGTCCCGGGTCGAGGAGATGATCGCCCTCATCGAGGCGGGCGTCCTCGACGTCCTGGGCCCGGAGGCGCGCGTGGACGTGGATCCGGCGGCCGGGGTCTTCGCGGCCGGGTCCCGGCTCGGGGAGCGCGTCACCTCCCGTGTCCTCGTCGAGGCCCGGTTGCCCGAGCCCGACCTGCGCCGCACGAACGACCCCCTGCTGCGGTACCTGCTGGCGACGGGCGCGTGCGCGCCCCACCGGGTCCCGGACCCGGACGGCCCGGCTCACGAGACCGGCGGGCTCGACGTCACCGAACGTCCCCAGCGCCTCGTCGACGCCCGCGGCCGTGTCCACCCGCGCCGGTTCGCCCTCGGTGTCCCCACCGAGGCGGTGCGCTGGGCCACCGCCGTGGGGATCCGCCCGGGGACGGACTCGGTGACGCTCGCCGACGCCGACGCGGTCGCCCGCGCCGTGCTGGCGCTCGCGCCCGTCGGCGGGTCGGACCTGCTCCCCGGCACCCGGGTCCGGGAGGCGGTGCGATGACGACCGATGCCGGACTGCTGTCCCCGGTGCGCGCGGGGACCCCCGTCGAGGCGGTGGTCGACGATGAGGCGTGGTTGCGCGCGCTGTTGGCGGCCGAGGCGGCGCTGGCCCGGGCCCAGGCCCGGCTGGGCACGGTGCCCGCCGAGGCCGCCGAGGTCGTCACCGAGGTGGCCCGTTCCGATGTCTTCGACGTCCGGGCGATCGCGTTGGCGGCCAGGGAGAGCGCCAACCCGGTGGTCGCGGTGGTCGGCGCCCTGACCCGGGCGGTCGCCGCCCGCGACGCCGAGGCCGCCGAGTACGTACACCGGGGTTCGACCAGCCAGGACGTCTTCGACACGGCGGCGATGCTGGTGTGCGCCCGGTCCCTGCGGCTCGTCGGGGCCGATCTGGAGCGCGCCGAACGCGCTCTGGCGGCCCTGGCCCGGGAACACCGGGACACCCCGATGGTCGGCCGCACGCTGGCCCTGCACGCGGTGCCCACCACGTTCGGTCTCAAGGCGGCCGGGTGGCGGCTCCTGGTCATGGACGCCGCCGACCGTTTGCGCGCCGTGCGCACCCCGGTGTCGCTGGGCGGCGCGGCGGGCACCCTGGCCGGATACCTGGAGTACGCCGATCCCCGGGCGGCCCCCGACGGGCGCGCCGCCCGGCCGGGGCCGGTACGCACCGGTCCGGGAACGGATCCCGGTGGGTACGCCGACCTGCTCGTGGCCGAGTACGCCCGTGAGACGGGTCTGGACACGCCTCTCCTGCCCTGGCACGCGCTGCGCACCCCGGTGACCGACCTGGCGTCGGCGCTGTCGTTCACCGCCGTGGCGCTGGGCAAGATCGCGGCCGATGTCCAGGTGCTGACGCGCACCGAGATCGGGGAGGTCGGCGAACCGGCGGTGGCGGGCCGGGGCGGCTCCTCGGCGATGCCGCACAAGCGCAACCCGGTGCTGGCCACGCTGATGCGCGCGGCGGCGCTCCAGGTGCCGGCGCTGGCGTCGACGCTGCACCTGTGCGCGACCGCCGAGGACGAACGGTCGGCGGGCGCCTGGCACGCCGAGTGGGAGCCCCTGCGCGCCTGTCTGCGGCTGGTGGGCGGGTCGGCGCACACCGCCGCCGAACTGACCGAGGGGCTGGTCGTGCGCGCCGAACGGATGCGCGCCAACCTGGATTTGACCGGGGGTGCGGTGGTGACCGAACGGATCGCCGCCGCCCTGACCCCGAGGCTGGGCCGGGACGCGGCCAGGGAGTCGGTGGGGCGGCTGGCGGCGCGGTCGGCGGCCGAGGACGTGCCGCTGGCCGAGCTGCTCGCCGAGGAGACCGTCGGGGTCCTCTCCCCCGGGCAGGTCGCCGACATGCTCGACCCCACCGCCTACACCGGGGCCGCCGGCCACCTGGTCGACCGGGCCCTGTCCGACCGACGCCCCTAGGAGCGTCCCCGCGGGGGCGGGCCGGTGCGGCCCGCCCCGGCGAACTCACGCGGGGCGGCGCCCCTGCACGGAGTAGATCACGCAGGAGCAGGCCCGGAACCCGGGATCGGCCAGCAGGTCCCGTACCCGGGCCAGCCGTTCGTCCGTCATCCCCTCGCGCACGAACGCGTCGCGCAGGTGCCGGGTGTGGTGGGAGATGAGGTGGACGCCCGGGGAGTCGGCGTCCCAGGACTCCACGTACGGGCGCGGGTCGACGTCGACCAGCCCGGCCCGGCGCATCGCCTCTCCGGCGTTGCGGCCCCACGCGGGGTCGGCCCCCGCCCGGGTCATCAGCCCGATCTTCGCCGCCAGGAACTCCTCGTACAGTTCACGGGCCTCGGGGTCGGGCATGAGCAGGGACGGCCCGTAGGTGATGTCGAACTCGTCGAGTTGCAGCACCCCGCCCGGTTTGAGGGCGCGCACCAGCCGCTCCAGCACCTCGACGCGTTCGGGCAGGTGCAGCAGCACCAGACGCGAGTGGACGAGATCGAAGGCCGCCTCCGGCAGCGGGTCGCGGGTGACGTCGTGCCGCCACACCTCCAGCCCTTCGGCCGGGGCGATGTGGTCGGGTTTGACGTCGGTGGCGACGACCCCGCCGCCGGGGGCGACCCGCCGCGCCAGCCAGTGGGCGACACCGCCGCCCCCGGCGCCCACCTCCAGGCAGCGCCACCCGGGTCCGACCCCGGTCTCGGCGAGCCTGCGCGTGGTCAGGGGGTCGTAGGCGGCGGCCAGGAACCGGTGCTGGTCATGGGCGTTCTCGTTGTGGTTGTCGAACACGTAACCGGGTTCGACGGTGACGGTGTCCGTCATCGTGGGCCTCCTGAGAGTACGGTCGGTCGGGCACGGACCGCCTCGGTCGCCATCCGGGTCAGGGTGGACGTGCACACCTTCCCCGTCGGACCGAGCGGCAGCGCGGGCAGGAACAGCACGTGTTCGGGCAGGGCGTGGACGTCCACGCCGTGCCGGTCGCGCAGGTGGGAGAGGAGCGCGCGGGGCGTGGGCGGGTCCGCCCCGGGCAGTGGGCAGACGCAGGCGCACATCCGCTCGCCGAGATCGGGGTCGGGCACCGGGACGCACTGCACGTCGCCGAGCGAGGGGTGGGCGGCCAGGGCGCGCTCCACCTCCGCGGGGAAGAGGGTGACGCCGCCCCGGATCACCGTGCGGCGCAACCGGTCCACGACCCACAGGGTCCCGTCCTCGTCGAGGCGGCCGGCGTCGCCGGTGCGCACCCACCCGCCGGCCCCGCGCCGTCGCGCGTCGAGTTCGGGGGCGGCGACGTGGCACAGGGGCGTCATCGGGCCCCGGGCCAGGACCTCGCCGACCTCCCCGGTGGGCAGCGGTCGGCCCCGGGGGTCGCACACCCGGATCTCGGCGACCTTCGGGTCGGGTCGACCGGCCATGCCGGGTTCCCACGCCCCGGGGTCGTGCGCGGTGTGGCAGTTGACCCCGTCGGTGGAGCCGTAGACGTTGACCACCGGCCGCCCGAAGCGACGTTCGCACAGGTCGCGGACGTCCCGGTGCAGGGGCGCGCCGCTGGACACGAGTGCGCGCAGGGACGAGGTGTCGACGGTCTCCTCCACCAGGGCGGTGCGCCGCAGCATGGTGGGCACGCCGATCAGGTGGGTGGGCCGGTGGCGTTCGACGGCGCGCAGGACGGCGGCCGGGTCGAACCGTCCCGGCAGGACGAGGGTCGCTCCGAGCCGGATCAGGGACACGATGCCCAGGGATCCGAAGGAGGAGGCCAGGGGGACCGGGATCAGGGCGCGGACGGTGTCGCCCAGCAGCGCACGCGCGTAGTTGCCCCGGCCCCCGGCCATGGCGTCGTGGGAGTAGGCGACCATGCCCGGTTCGCCCTCCGACCCCGAGGAGACGAGGATGCGCGCGGGCGACGCGGGGTCGGGACGCACCGGTTCGGGCGCCTTCGCTTCCGCGTACGGCCCGTCGGGGTCCAGTGCCCCGGTGTCGACGCACCAGACCGGCACGCCCTCCAGGTCCTCGCCCCGGTCGGTGACCACGAGCGCGGCGCGGGAACGGCCCACCAGGGAGAGCGCGTCGGCGCGGGAGCGCCCGTGCGGGATCGGCAGGGCGACCGCGCCCAGGGCGGCGATGGCGAGTTCGACGGCGATCGCGTCCCGGCCGTCGGGCAGCAGGACCCCGATGACGTCGCGTTCACCGCACCCGTGGGCGGCCAGGCCGGCGGCGGCCCGCAGGACACGCGCGGCCAGCCCGGCGCGGTCCAGGCCTCCGCGCCCGTCCACGATCGCCTCGTGCGCGGGATCGGCGCGCACCGTGTCCAGGAACAGGGAGTACAGGTCCCGTCCCGGGCACAGTCCCTCCCGGACCCACCGCGCCCGCAACCCGGCGGGCACCAGGTCGGGCAGGACCAGTCCCGCCGTGGAGGTCCAGGTCATCGGGCGACCTCCCCTTCCAGGGTGGTGAACGTCCACGGGGCGCGGGGCAGGGCGACCCCGTGGACCGTCGTGAAGGCCGCAGGGAAGGCCTCGGCCACCGACACCGGATCCGCGACCGGGGGTGTGCCGGCCCGGGGGCGGTGGGCGGTCCCGCGTCCGGTCAGGCGCAGCAGGCGGGCGGCGTCGACCAGCGAGGTCCGGGCGCTCGCCCCGACGCCCGCGCGGGCGCGCGTCAGCAGACCGGCCAGGGCGGCCTCGGCGGCGATCATCCCGCCGAGGACGTCGGTGAGGGTGACCAGGGACGGGGCGGGGTCCGCACCGTCGGACAGCAGGTCGGCGATCCCGCCGTGGGCCTGGACCAGGAAGTCGGTGGCCGGGGTCCCGGGGTCGGGCTCGCCGCCGGCCCACCCGTCGGCGTGGACGCGCACCAGCCCCGGGGCGCGGGCGGCGAGGTCCCCGGCGCCCAGGCCGAACCGTTCGGCCCGGCCGGGCGGCCAGTTGTAGAGCAGCACGTGCCCATCGACCGCCAGGTCGACCGCCGCGTGACGGCCCTCGGCGTTCTTGAGGTCGCACTCGGCCGCGTCCTTGCCCCGGTTGAACGCGGCGAAGCGGGCCGAGAGCCCACCGGCCAGGGGCGGGACACCGCGCATGGGGTCTCCGCCCGGCGGTTCGACGCGCACCGTGTCGGCGCCCAGCAGGGTCAGCAGGAGTCCGGCCAGCGGCCCCTGGACCCGGTTGGTGGCCTCCACCACCCGCAGTCCGGCCAGCGGTCCCGTGGGCGACCACGCCGGCAGGGCCGGTGCGGGTGGCACGTCGACGGCGTGCGGTCGCCACGTCGACGCCGGCCCGTCGTCGGTGACCTCGGCCATCGGGCGCAGGGGGACCGCGCCCACCCCGCACTCCCGGGCGGTGTCGCGCACGACCTCGAACGGCAGGGCCGCGAGCGTGGCGAACAGCGCGGCGGGCAGCGGGCACACCGCCGTGGCGAACCGGCGCTGGAACGGCGCCCATCCCGTGGCGATCGCGTCCCGGGGGGCGTCCAGCTCCCGCCAGAACCGCAGCCACGACTCGGGGTCGAGGGTCTCGATCTCGAAACGGATCCCGTCGGCGGAACGGAAGGGCGGCGGTTCGCCCGCCTCCAGGGCGGAGACCCTCCCCCGGGTGGCGGTGGCCTCGGCGACGTAGGGGGCGACCGCGAGCAACGCCGCCCCGGCCACCGACACCGATCCGCGCAGCGCGGGCCCCCCGCGTTCCAGGACCAGCGCCGCCGCCGTCACCGCCTGGGCCGCCAGCACCCCGGCGCACACCGACGCGTAATCGACCGGAAGGAACCGGGGGCCGCCCCGGGCCCGGCCGTGCAGGTGCGCCAGTCCGCACGCCGCCTGAACGTCGCGCTCGTCGGTCAGGGGGACGTCGGGGGTGGACCACGCGATGTCGCACCCGGAGGTCGCCCCTCCGGTCCCGAGCAGGTCGATCCGCCCGGCGGACACGGTCGCCGGGGGCGCCCCGTCCACCCGCTCGACCGCGCAGCCCAGCGCCCGCAACCGGGACACCGCGACCCGTACCGGCACCGTGTCGCCCACGGCCCGCACGGCGGTCCCCGCCAACGGGGCGGCGGCGACCGCCGTCGCGGTCACGTCCACCGCCCCGTCGCGCGGGTGCGGGAGGGCAGTCCCAGACTCTCGCGCAGCGCGGCGCGGCGGACCTTGCCGGTGCCGGTGCGCGGCAGGTCGTCCCAGGTGAGGACCACGGGGTCGGCCATCGTCGGCAGGTCGACCACGGCCTCCTTCCACACCCCCGGGTCCAGGGTGCCGTCCTCGGTGGCCACGACCGGGACGGGCGGCCCGTCGGCGACCCCCAGCACGACGCACTCCAGCACCTGGGGCAGGCGTTCGTCCACGACGTCCTCGATCTCCAGGCAGCCGCCCTCGGCCAGGGCGTCCACCTCCCGGTCCACCAGCCGGACCGCGCCGGTGCGGTCGATGGAACCGATGTCGCCGGTGCTCCACCACTGGCCGACGAGTTTGTCCCGCCAGCGTCCCTCCTCGCCGACGTAGCCCGGACAGAGGGCGTCGGTGCGGCAGAACAGCAGGCCGGGCGTGCCCGGCGGGACGGGGAGCAGGGTCGCGGGGTCGACGGCGCGCAGCCGGGTCCGACCCGGGATCGGGCGCCCCAGATCGCGGGTGGTGGGTCCGGGCCCCTGTCGTCGGGACAGCGACCGGCGGGTGAGGAAACGGAAGGTCAGCGGCCCCGTCTCGCTCTGGCCCCACCCCTGCATCCACACCGGGGCGCGCCGCTCGCTGGCGTTGAGGAACGCGCGGACGGTGGAGGGGTGCACGGCGTCGAAGGTGCTGATGAACAGGCGCACCCGCCGCAGTCCCTCCCCCCGCTCGTCGAGGTGCCGCTGCCAGCGCACCAGGGTGGAGGGCTGGGCCTCCAGGGTGGTGGGGCGGTGCAGGCGCAGCGCGGGTCCGGCCTCGTCCCAGTCCGGCGCGGTGATCACCGAGATCGCCTCGGGGAACAGCCACAGCACCCCCGCGGTCCAGGCCAGGGCCCGGCCGTGGGCGAAGGAGATCGAGGAGGCGACGGTGTCGTCGCGGCGGCTGCCCAGGATCGGCCATCGGTGCGACTCGAACCCGGCCAGCCGGCGCATGATGGTGCGGGTGGAGTGCACGACCAGTTTCGGGACACCGGTGGTCCCGGAGGTGTGCATGATCGCCAAGGGGGCGTCCAGGTGCGGGCGGCGCGGCGGGGGCGCGGTGCCGCCGCGCACGTCACCGAGGGAGAGCGCGCCCTCGACGGTCCCGTCCACGACCAGGGTCCGGGCGGCGTGGGCCGAGGGGTCGTGGCCGGCGTCCCGCGCGCCTCGGAGCAGGGCGGTGTCGGTGACCAGCAGCGCCGGGTCCAACCGTCGCAGCAGGGTCTCCAGGGTGCGCGGCGCCAGGTGCGCCGACAGCGACGCGGGCACGGCGCCCAGGCGCGCGGCGGCGCAGGAGAGCAGCACGTAGTCCCAGTGGTTGCGCTTGACGATGGCGACGCGGTCGCCCGACCGCACCCCCGCCTCGGCGAACCACCCGGCGGCCCGGCGCACCAGGGAGGACACGGACGGCACGTCGAGTTCGACGCCCGCCTCCGGGGCGATGTCCAGGGGTCGGCTCAGCCGTACGGCGGTGGTGGACCCGCGCGCGGCCATGTCGTCGAAGAGGGTGCCCAGGTGGATGGGCTTGTTCAGCGGTGTCACGGGGCCTCGATCAGGGTCGGTTCGCGGGTCGCGGCGAGGAAGGCCGCGGTGCGTTCGGCGGCGGTGAACGCCGATGCCACCGCCCCCTCGCTGCACGGGCGCAGCGAGATCCAGTCCCCGGCGTAGTCGACGGCCGCCGGGGGGCGGGCGACGAAGGCGGGGCGGGCGGCCAGTGTTCGGGGTTCGGGCAGGGGCAGACCGTGCCGGAAGCGGTGCACGACCGACCCGCGCACGCGCGCGCCCACGCCGGGCAGGACGTGTTCGGCCCGCTCGACGAGTCGGCGGACGACCTCGTCGTCGGGGGCGTCGAGCAGTTCCCCCACCCCGGTGGGTGCGGCGATCAGGGAGACCAGGCCGCGCCCGCGCGGTGCCCGGCCGGGGTGTTTGGCGTGGTCGAGGGTGACCACGCCGAGCAGGGGGTCGCCGGGGACCAGGACGGCGAAGCCCCGGCGCGCGCCGCGCGGGGACAGCGGCGCGTCCAGCATCAGGGACAGTCGGAGCATCGGCGCGTACCCGCAGGCCGCCAGGTACGCGCGTTCCGCCTCCGGTGCCCCGGGGTGGAGGCGGGCGGCGACGGGGGCGGGTACGGCCAGGACGACCGCCCGGGCGGTGAGCGCTCCCCGGGGCGAGTCCAGGCGCACCCCGTCCGGGCCGGGGACGACCCCGGTGATCGGATGGCGGGTGCGCACGTCGAGCCGGTCGGCCAGGGTCCGGGCGAGGGTGTCCATCCCGTCCCGGTAGGTGCGCCAGGTCGCGGTGCTGCCGGAGGCGACGAGGTGGGCGGCGAAGGGGGCGGCGGCGGCCCGGTCCAGAGGCCAGCCGAAGAACCCGGCGGCCAGCGGCCCCAGGAGGCGTTCGCGCAGCTGCGGGTGGTGGGGACGCAGGAGGTCGGCGACGGTCGACTCCCCCCACGCGGCCTTCTCGGGGTGCTCGGGGTCCGGCCCGGCCCGCTCCAGGAACCGGAGCAGGCGCGTCAGGTCGAGACGTGCGCGCGGGGACAGCCCCATTCCGGTGAGCAGGCCCAGGGGACGGCCGGCGTGGCGGCGGGACCGTCCGCCGCACCACACCGACAGGGCGTCGCGCACCCGGGGGATCGCCTCGGGGTCGGCGTCCAGTCCCATGGCGCGGATGAGCCGCCAGGTCGCCGGGTAGGCGTCGGCCGAGGGGATCATCTCGGCACCGGTGTCGATGAGGTGGCCGTCGGTGCGCAGGGTGCGCGTCCGGCCGCCCACGGCGTCGGCGGACTCCAGGACCCGGACCGTGTGTCCGGCGGCGGCCAGCAGGTGCGCCGTCGCCAGTCCGGCGGGGCCGGCGCCCACCACCGCCACGTCGATCGACGTGCTCACAGCGCCTCCGGGAGGAACGGGGCGACCAGGTTGGCGCCGATGAGCAGCACGACCGTGGCCCGGTGGGTGTGGATGGCCAGGCGGCGTGCGCGCAGGATGTCGCCGAGGACGAACCCGATGAAGAGCTGGGCCGCCCTCAGCCCGATGACGGGCAGCAGGGCCAGGGGGAACCACCACGGGGCGATGCCGAGCAGGTGGGAGCCGGTGACCAGCAGCGTCTCGGCGACGGTGAGGGCGATGATGAAGACCATGTTGACGCGCGGTGAGACCTGGGCGGCCACGGTGATCCGTCCGGCGGACCGGTCGCCGTCGGCGTCGTTGGTGTTGGAGTACAGGCCGAAGATCATCGGGCCGCCCCCGAAGATCAGCGCCTGGACGATGACGAACCCGTCGATGTGCCCGACGAGCAGCCCGTAGGGCACCAGGACCCAGCCCACGCCCAGACCGATGAGGAAGATCTCCTGGAAACCCCGGTAGCTGATCTTCAGTCCCCAGGAGTACTGGACCGACGCGACCAGGCACAGCGCGGCGCCGACGACGGCCCACAGCGGCCGGTGCGGGGCCAGCGCCACGACCAGGGTCCACAGCACCACGCTCGCGACGGTCGCCGCCCGTCCGAAGCGCAGCGCCTGGGGTTCGGTGAGGGTCCCGGCGACCAGGGGCTTGCGGGCCAGTCGGCGGCGCGCGGCGTCGGAGCCGTAGTTGGCGGCGTCGGAGCCGTCCCGGTAGCCGGTGACGTCGTCGAAGGAGACCATGGCTGCCACCACGGCGATCTCGGCGACCAGGATCAGCAGGAGGAGCCCGACCGTGTCGACGCGCGCCCCCAGCAGGGGCAGCGACATGGCGAACACCAGCGGCAGGCCGATGTAGTAGTCGACGATGTCGAGTTTGGCCAGCCGGGCGTAGGTGCCCACGGTGGGACGCGGCGGAGCGGTCGGGGCCTGCGGTCCGGGCGCGCCCATCGGGGCGGGTGAGGCCACCGGAGTGCCCGGGGCCGGTGCCGGCGGGGCCTCCGGGTCGGTCGGGGCCTCGGGGGCGGGCGGCGCGGTCGTGTGGTCGGTCATCGCTTCCTTCCGTGGGCGAACGCGCGGACGGCGGCGGCCACATGCTCGACGTGGGCGTCGGTCAGGTGCGGGTACAGGGGCAGGGAGATGTTGCGGCGCGCCGCCTCCCGCGCCCGGGGCCAAGGCCGACGGGACCCGTCGAGGCGGGCGTGCGGGGCGAAGGCTGGCTGTTCGGGCAGGATCCTCGGGTAGTAGACGTGGGTGTCGACCCCCTCGGCGGCCAGGTGGTCGCGCAGCCCGTCACGGTCCTCGCACAGCAGTGTGTAGACGTAGGGGAACCGGCCGTCCCCGCCCACGGGGGGCGCGACGACACCGGCCTCGGCCAGGTCGGCGAACCGCTCGGAGTAGTACGAGCAGATCTCGGTGCGGCGGGCGACGCGCGAGGGGAGGCCGGCCAGGCGGTGCGACTGGAAGGCGGCCATCACCTCGTCGAAGCGGCTGTTGTGGCCGACGTGGTGGTGCAGGAAGCGGTTGCGGCCGTCCTGGCCGTGATTGCGGAGCATCCGCACCCGCCCGGCGAGCTCGGCGTCGTCGGTGAGGACCACACCGCCCTCGCCCGGCATGCCGAAGACCTTGACCTGCACGAAGGAGTACACCCCGGCGTCGCCCCACCGTCCGGCGGGACGACCCGCGAGCGAGCCGCCCTGGGCGAGCGCGGAGTCCTCGATGAGCCGCACCCCCGCCCGGGAGGCCAGGTCGCGCAGGCGCGGCATGTCGGCCATGACGGAGAACATGTGCGCGGGCATCAGCGCCCGGGTCCGGTCGGTGACGAGCGTCCCGGCGTGTCCGGGGTCCATGGTCAGTGTCAGCGGGTCGATGTCGGCGAACACCGGGACCGCCCCCCGGGACAGGACGGTGCTCGCCAACGGGGCGCACCCGAAGGCGGGGACGACGACCTCGTCGCCGGGCCCGATGTCCACGGCGGCGAGGATCAGGGTGAGCGCGGAGGTCCCGCTGGAGCAGGCCACGACGTCGGTGGAGCCCAGGGAGGCGCGCAGCGCGTCCTCGAACCGGGCGGTGCGCCGGCCCAGGATGAACTTCTGTTCGGGGTCGGTGCCGACCTCGTACAGCGTCGCCAGGAGGGCCTCGCGGTCGGTCTCGAAGAGGTCGGGCGGGAAGAACGGAATGGTCCGTTCGACGGTGACGGTCATCGGGACCCCCCGGTGAGGAAGCGTTCGATCTCGTCGCAGACCCGGTCGACCCGGTCCTCGGTCAGGTCCGCGTACAGCGGCAGGGCCACGGCCGAACGGCACACCGCCTCGGCTCGGGGCAGGTCGCCCGATCGATGTCCCAGGTGGGCGAAGCACGGTTGCAGGTGCAGCGGGCGCGGGTAGTAGACCTCGGTGCCGATGCCGGCGGCCGTCAGGTGGGCGACGAGGCCGTCGCGGTCGTCCACCTCGATGAGGTGGACGTAGACCACCCGGTCCTCGCCGGGGCGGGCGGGGGTGTCGCCGGGGACGGCGCGGACTCCGGGCAGGTCGCGCAGCCGGTCGTCGTAGCGGCGTGAGAGCGCGGCGCGGTGTTCGATGTCGGCGTCGAGGCGGGTGAGCTTGGCCAGCAGCACCGCGGCCTGGAGGTCGTCCATCTTGCTGTTGCCGCCGGTGACGACCGTCGGGTTGGAGATACCGGGGAAGGCCGCCAGGGTGCGTCCGGAGCGGCCGTGGTGGCGCAGCATCCGCGCGGTGTCGGCGATGGCGTCGTCATCGGTGAGCAGCGCCCCGGCGTCACCGACCGCCCCCAGCGTCTTGGCGGGGAAGAAGGAGAGCACACCGCCGACGCCGAGCAGACCGGCGTGCACGCCGTTCGCGCGCATGCCGATGGCCTCGGCGCTGTCCTCCACCACCGTCAGCCCGTGGGCGCGGGCGACGCGACCGACGCCCTCCATGTCGGCGAGCCGGTCGAAGAGGTGGACGGGCATGACCATGCGGGTGCGCGCGGTGACGGCGGCGGCGACCGAATCCGGGTCGATGCCGTACCCACCCTCCTCGATGTCGGCGAAGACGGGGACCCCGCCGGCGTGCACGACGGCGCTGGCGGTGGCGACGAACGTGTAGGCCGGGACGATCACCTCGTCGCCGGGGCGCAGCCCGGCGGCGCGCAGGAGCAGGACGAGTGCGTCGGTCCCGGAGTTGACGCCGACGACGTGTCGGGCACCGGTGTAGCGCTCCAGGGCCCGCTCGAAGCCGGCGACCATGGAGCCGTGGGAGAACTTACCGTCGTCCATGACGCGGACACAATTTCCCTCGATCTCCGACCATAGCCTTCGAAAGGTCTCCGACTGATCGAAGAAAGGTACGTCGGAGCGCCTCCCGTTCCTTTCTCCGGAGACCGGCGGGGGGAGTGTCGACTTCATGTTTTCCGTTCCAGGAAAGGGTTCGGGGGCCCGGCCGCACTCGGGTCGCGGCCGGGCCGGAAAGGGTCGTTACCGCAGGTGTGTCAGACGCCCAGGAGCGGGATGTCGTTCTTGCCGAGGTGGTAGTCGCGCACCGCGGCGACCAGCTCGGTGACACTGAGGGAACCGTTGCCGTCGGTGTCGATCTCCTGGAAGGCCTCGTCGGCCTGCCCGGGGTTCAGACCGATGGCGGCGAACCACCGCTGGAACTCGTTCGGGCTGATGAGGCCGTCACCGTCGGTGTCGGCGATGGCCATGATCGCCTGGATGGTCGGCTGGAGGACCTCCGCGAAACCGGCGTTCCCCCTGCCGACGATCTCGCTCTCGGCGGCACGGACGAAGTCGTCCTTGGACATCTGCTCGGTGCCCGCGGCCTGGGCGAGCCGGTCGAACAGGCCCAGGTAGGCGCCGCGGAGGCCGGCCGCCTCGGGAGCCGAGGAGGCGACGCCGAAGCGCGAGAGGATGCCCTCGATCTCCTGCTCGAAGTCCGAGCGCTCGATCACGCCGTTGCCGTTGTGGTCCCACAGGCGGAAACGCTCTTCGAGACGGTCGTTGGCCTTGACGGCGATCGTCATATTACTCCCTTGAAAAAGAAAAAAAGAAATGGAAATACGAAAGAGGAGAAACAGAGGCGATCCGTGAATCACCTTTCCTCAATCGAAGATTACCCAATGGAGAGCCCAGGAAAAACCCATCGGGGGGAAATCATGAGACCTGCTTTAAATTTACATCGGACATTCTTGTGCATTGCCGCTCAACGGTGCCCGGAAAATTTCCTCCGCTGCCCGGGGGACGCCCTGCCGGAACACCACCGGCTCCTCCGGGGACAGTCCCAGATCGCGTCCGGTCGGCATCGGATCGGTGTGGATCAGCACGTTGTAGTGGTTGGGCGTGTGGCAGGCGTCGAACCCCAGCACCACACCCACCCGACGCGACCCGATCCACACCTCGTCGCCCCGGTCCACGACCCCCGCCGCGGTGATCTCGGCGAAGCCCAGGAACCCCACCCGGTCGATCCGGGAGCCCTCGGCGGTCTCGGTGTGGTCGGTGGCGACCAGTTCGTGCACCTCACCCGCACGCACGCACCGGCTCGCGAACGGCTCCAGCCGCATCCCCCGTTCGGCCCTGCGGTGCACCAGCACCTTGACCAGGCTCCCGGTCACGTCCCGTTTGGGACCGTCCTCGTGCGGGTTCACCGTCCCACCCTCTCCTCACGCACCGCCGCGCGGTAGACGTCGCCGACCAGGCGCAGCGCCGACACCCCCGCCCCGTCCTCGATCGGCCCTCGGCGTGTCCGCCGCGCGAAGTCGGCCGCGACGCCCTCGTACTCGTGCCACAGCGACTCCTTGAAGGCGGGCCGCCCGGCCAGCAGGTCGGCCGTCCACACGCCTCCGTCGGCCGTGCGCACCTCCACGTCCTTGCGCTCACCCGGATGGGACCAGTCCAGGACCACCCGGGCCCGGCCCGCCCCGGCGGTCAACGCGATGTCCGCCCGGCGGTCCACGCCCGCGTCGTCGTACCCCACCCGTGCCCCGGCGACCTCGCTCCGGCCCAGCAGCGTCTCCACCAGGTCGAAGGCGTTGGGCCCGTTGTCGGCCACGCACCCGCCCCCGGACCGCGCCGGGTCCAGGTACCAGGTGTCGTCACCCGCGTGCTCCTCGATCCGCTCCGCGTAGCGCACGGTCACCTCCGTCACCGCACGGTCGCCGATCCGCCCCCGCAACGCCGCGAACTCCGAGTTGTACCGGCGGTGGAAGGCCGTGAACAACGGCACCCCGCGCTCCCGGGCCAGGGCGGCCAGCGCCTCCCCCTCCGCCAAGTCCAAGGCCAGCGGCTTCTCCACGCACACCGCCGCCCCGGCGGCGATGGCGTCCGCGCAGATCCGGGCGTGCGCGTCGTTGGGGGCGGTGACCACGACCGCGTCCAGGTCGGCCTCCGCCAGCATCCGGCGGTGATCGGTGTGGCCGACCGCGCCGGGCGGAGGATCCGCGATCCGGCCCGGGTCCAGGTCGCACACCGCCACCGTCTCCCAGTCCGGGGACGCCGCCAGCGCCGCCAGATGGAATCGGGAGATCACTCCCAGGCCGACCACTCCCACGCGCAACGGGTTCATCGTTCCCCCCTCAGGGTCACGGGGGCGGGGATCCCCGCCCGTTCGGCCACCTCCACCAGTTCCGCGTAGAGGTCGACGGTCAGCGGCACCCCCCGGGCGCGGCGCTCCGACGCCAGGTGGTGCTCGTGCCAGCCGGGATAGCGCACGGGGTGCCCCGGGTCGACGGGCGGGCAGTCCGTCAGGACGCCGAACAGCTCCTCGGCGTCGGCCTCCGCCCCGTCGCGCAACGCCCCGGGGGCGATGGCCAGCATCAGGAATCCGATGTCGTCGTCGCGCCCGGTGGGTCGCCCGTCCCCGGCCAGGGCGTCCGGGTGGGGGCCCCGGCCGGAACCGGAGACGACGGCGGACAACACCTCCACCAGCAACCCGAGCCCGAACCCCTTGAAGCGGCCCACCTCGCCGCCGAGCCACATCAGGTGCGCCCGACCGGCGTCGAACGCGGACGGGTCGGTGACCGGGGTCCCGTGGTCGTCGCGCAGCAGCCCCTCCGGCACCGGCCGCCCCTCCCGGGCGGCCTGCCGGATCCGCCCGGTGGGCGCGGCCGTGGTGCTCATGTCCAGCAGGAACGGCGGCAGCGCCCCGGCGGGGGCGGCGGCGCTGAGCGGATTGGTGCCCAGTACGGTCACGGCGCCGCCCGGCGGCCGGGCGATGCGCTGGCCACCGCAGTTGCTCGCGACCAGGCCGATCATGCCGCGTTCGACCGCGCGCAGCGCGTGGTACCCGGCGCAGCCCAGGTGGGTGGCGTCGCGCACCGAGACCAGTCCGACCCCGTGGCGTTCGGCCCGTTCGGCGGCCAGGCCCATCGCCTCCGACGCGGACCACAGTCCGAGGGAGCGGCGGGCGTCGAGCAGTACGGCGGCGCCCAGGTCCGCGATGATCCGGGGTTCGGCGCGGGGGTCGGCGCGGCCCTCGTCGAGTAGGGGCAGGTAGAGGCGGGCCAGGTTGGCGACGCCGTGGGAGTCCATCCCGGTCAGATCGCCGTGGCACAGGGCGCGCGCCGCCTCGGCCGCGCGCTCCGGGGGCAGCCCCCGGCCCGTGAAGACCTCCGTGAGGAAGGAGAGCAGGACGTCGTGGTCGACCGGGACGGTCTCCCGTGTCGGGACCGGGGTCGCTTCCGGCGTCGGCGGAGGGGGTGCGGAGGGAAGGGCTGTCACTGGTGACCGTTCGTCTCGTCGGTGAAGGAGGTCAGGAGGCGGGCCACCGTGTCGGCGAACCCGTCGAGGTCGGACAGGCGGGCGCGCTCGTCGTCGCCGTGCGCGCCGTCGGCGGCCAGGTCCCCCGGGCCCAGCACGACCGTGCAGGTGTCGGGGATCCCCGCCATCCAGATGGCGTCGCAGGTGAAGGCGGGCTCGTCGGCGGGCCAGTCGGGCACACCGGCCCGGCGCAGCAGGTCGTGGCCCCACCGGTCCCGGTCGTCCAGGACCGGCAATCCCCGTTTGGGCCAGTCCAGGCGGGTGAGGCGGCGGGCGTCGGTCGCGGTCCGGGCGAACAGTGCGGTGTCGGCGAAGGAGTCGGCGAACTCGGTCAGGGCGGTGTCGAGCGCGCCGGTGACCGCCGCCTCCAGGGTCCGACCCGAACCGGCGTCGGCGTAGGACAGGTTGAGCAGCAGGTCGCCGGTGCCGTACACCCGGTTGTGCAGGGTGCCGGTGTGCAGTCCCGCCACGCACACCGCCCCGTCGCGGGCGTGTCCGTCCAGGGCGCGGCCCATCCGCTGGGCGAGGAACCCCAGCAGGACGGAGGCGTTGTGTCCGGCGTGGGGGCGATCGTCGATGGCGTCGTCCCCCCGTACCGAGACCCGGGCGGTCATCGACGCGGTGCAGCGGGTGAGGAAGCGCCCCGACGTGGGTTCGCAGAACACGTTGAGACGGCCGATGTGACCGCGTTCGACCAGGGGGCGGGTGCCCAGCACGCCCATGGCGCCGCCCTCCTCCCCCGCGACCGCCTGGACGATCACCGCGCTGTCGCGGCCCAGGGAGGTCGAGCGTTCCCGGGCGGAGCGCACTGCGGCCAGCAGTGCCACCGCCGACCCCTTGGCGTCGATGGCACCCCGACCGTGGAAGACCTCGCCGTCGAAGGAGACCGGCGGACCGCCGGCGACGGTGTCCAGGTGCACGTTGAACATCACGGTGCGCTCGTGCGGGACGGTGTCGGGGCCCAGCCGCAGGACCAGGCTGGGCTGGCAGGTCAGGAAGTCGGGGTCGGCGGCGGCGGCGCGCACCGTCGCGGGCACCCCGGGCGCCGCCAGGTCGGCCGGCTCGGCCGGGGCGTGGCGCACCACCCGGAAGCCGATCCGTTCGGCGGCGTGGGCGTAGTCGCGCTGGGCCTCCCACAACCGGGGCGGCGGGCCGGCCTCGCCGACCTCCAAGGGACCTGCGGTGGGGGTGGCCAGCAGGCGCAGCAGGAGGGAACGGTCCTCGTCGGTGAGCGTCATCGGACCGCCTCGGCGTCCGTGCGGGTGTGCCGGACCCGGCGCACCAGTTCCTCCAGGACCCGTCCGTACTCCACGAACGCGGCCCGGTCGCCCCGGCCGGGGTCGCCGCCAGCGGCCCGCAGGTGGGGGCGCAGGTGCAGGTGGGGCTCGATGGACAGGACCCCCCGGTAGCCGTGGTCGGCCAGGACGCGCAGGCACTCCTCCACTCCGGCCCCGCCCTCGCCGGGCGGCACGTAGGCGGTGTCGCCGTCGGCGGTGCGGACGGCGTCCTTCACGTGGACGTGGGTCACGTACTCCACGAGCGGACGCAGCATCACGGCCGCGTCGTAGCCGTGGGCGACCCCGTTGCCGACGTCGAACAGGATCCGCAGCGCCGGGCTGTCGACGTGGGCGATCAGGTCCAGGGCACGGTCGGCGCGCTCTCCCGCCCAGCCGGCGCAGTTCTCGTGCGCCAGGACCAGACCGGCGTCCTCGGCCCGCCGGGCCAGTTCGCCCACCCGGGCGCGGACCGTGCGCCCCCATGCGGGTTCGGTCAGGCCGCCGGAGGGATAGGACATGATCCGCACCGTGCGCACGCCCAGGACGGCGCAGCGTCGGGCCAGCACGTCGAGTTCGGCCAGGTCGACGGTGAAGTCGCCGGTGGCGGGTCGGGACCAGTCACCGATCTTGGCGGCGACGGCGACGACCTCCACACCGGACGCGCGGATCTCCTCGACCGCCCGCGCGAAGGCGGTTTCGGACAGGTCGGCCATCGGTGTTCCGTCCAGGGTGCGCAGCTCCAGCCGGTTCCAGCCCAGTTCGCGCACGGCGGCGAGCTGGTCGGGCAACGCGGGGGCGGCCTCGTCGCCGATCCCGGCCAGGACCGGTTCAGGCTCCGACGACGCTGTCCACCTCACCGGCCACCTCCCGTCGCTCGCTGTACGCGGGGTAAGGGTCCGGGGAGCACAGCCTCTTGGCCTCGACCAGCAGACGGACCGCCTCCACGTGAACGGGCAGGTCGCCGCGGTCGCGTTCGCCCCACGGGCGCGAGTAGCGGGTGTAACAGGAGCGCAGGAAGGCGGTGAGGGCGTCGTCGGGGAAGACCGAGCGGGTGGCCTCCCGCCCGGGGAGGGCCACCGACAGTTGCGCGGTGTGGTCGGTCTCGCTGCACGGATAGTGGCCGGTCAGGACGGCCTCGTCGAACTCCAGCACGATGCGCCTCTCGCGCAGTGGGGCGGTCAGGTCGGATTCGAGACGGGTCAGCACCCCGGTGTGGTGGACCAGGTCCATGCG
This sequence comes from Nocardiopsis lambiniae, assembly GCF_031845465.1. NCBI lineage: Bacteria > Bacillati > Actinomycetota > Actinomycetes > Streptosporangiales > Nocardiopsidaceae > Nocardiopsis > Nocardiopsis lambiniae. Next base: position 50,475 of record NZ_JAVREP010000004.1, read on the forward strand.
GGCCCCGCCCAGCCCGGGCAGGCGGGTCCCGTCGAGGACCATGTCGTCCAGTTCGGCGGCGGCGACGTCGGCCCCGCCCGCCAGGGTGACGACCACGGCCAGGGCGTGGGGGACCTCGATGTCGAAGGCGGTGGGGTGTCCCGGGGACTCCAGGGTGCGGGTGAACCGGGGTTTGTGCTGGAGCACCGTGGCCGCGCGCAGGGAGCCGAAGGCGCCGGAGCGTCGGACCGCCAGGAGTCGGGCGCTCAGGGTGCTGGCCGACCAGGGGGTGGCGACGGTGAGGTCCAGACCCCAGCGGCGGCGCAGCCGGGCGATCGCGGCCAGTTCCATCAGGTCCAGGGCCAGCGGTTTCTCGACGATGATCCTCCGGTAGCCGAGGCCGGCCAGCCGTTCCAACGCCCGTGCCCTCAGATGCGGTGGCGTGCACAGGTGGACCACGGTGTCCCGGGGCGGTCGACGGCGGGCGGCGTCCTCCAGGGAGGCGACCTTCCGGATCCCGTCGACCTCGCCCACCCGAGGGTCGTGTCCCATCACCGGACCGGCGGCGAAGAGGCCGGGGGCCGCCGCCCGCACTTTGGCGAGCGACGGCGCGTGCAGTCCTCGTCCCGATCTCCCCAAGCCCACGATGAGGGTGTGCAGCATGAAGGGAGGACACCTTTCCGTTCACCGTCCCCGTCGTTCCGCACCTTTTCAGGTGTGCGGAACCATCGAACGGAAACCCAGCTTGGGCCATCCGGAAAAAGACGTCAACGAGGGGAACCGGTCCTCATGCCCCAAACCCCGGGAACCCGATTCCTCAACCGACAAGGAAGAATATGACATAAAGGGTGATCGACCGATGGCGGCTTTCGCCCTTTTCGTCCTTCCGGGTCAGTCCACCGAGAAGCTGAACAGACCGCTGGGCGGGGCGTGCCACCCGCGCTCGGGCTCCACCGTCACCCCGGGGCCGGAGCACCAGGGGCCGGCGTGGATGCGCACGTCCGTGTCGGTCAGGTTGACCAGCACGTGCGCGGTGGCGGGGAGTCGCACGCAACCGCCCGAGGCGGGGTCGGCGTAGCGCACGACGTCCTCGAACTCGGTCGTGAAGACCACGACCTCACCGGTCGCGGCGTGCGCGGGGACGACGCCCAGGAGCAGACTTCCCAGAGCCAGGGCGACCACGGTGAACGAAGACCTCATTCCACCGTCCTTTCTCACTGTGTAAGCGTTTCACGGTGATGATCCCCTCCCATGCCAATGACACGGAGGATCACCGCGGCGATCTTCTCCGAAACCATGTCCCGCCGCAACAGGAACAGCGGATGACTTATTTTCGGACCCTCCGACGACTCCGAATAAAACTCACATCACGAAATTCACAAAAAGCCATATTCCACCTTTTGCTCGCTCGCGCGTTCGGCGGAGCCCCACCGGGTGGCGAGGGGGCCGTCCCGGGCGTACCGCTCCGGGTCCGCTCCGCCGGGCGCCGTGAACGCGGGTGACACGAAGCGACGCGGACGGCACGGTTTCGGAGCGGTGGGACCGGCGCACGGCGGCGACCCGCCCCGCGCGTCCTCCACCGCGCGTACGGCACGCTCCGACGCTTTCGCGCTCGGCGGATTCGCGCCGGGAGAAGAACGGCTCCGGAGCCGTCACTGGGCCGGTGTGGCGCACCGTCCGCGCGAGACCGCCGAAAAGCACGGTGCCCCCGCGGAGGACCCGAACGGATTTCCATGAGACCCGACCGGACCGTTTTCCACGATCCGGGGCAATTCTTCGCACAGACCCTCGGACGTCCGCCGCTTTTCACCGGGAGCACTGAAGAAATCCGGATCCGGGCGTGATCGCCGGACACGTCCCGCGCCGTGATGACCGCAGGTCAGCACCGGATGACGAGGTGCGGGCGACGAGAACGCCGAGGAGCGTCCGCACCGCCGGCGTCGAGACGATACCGGCCCCGCGGATCACGGCATATCACTTCCGATTTCTCGGGTGATCATACGGAAGGAAAACGACGATCACACCGCGCGCCGTTCACCGTTCCCCAGGAATGCAACTAGTGTGTTCACCGCCCGCGCGAAATAAACCGCAAAAATATCAACATATATGACTCATGGGCCGAGTAAAACTTATGTCCATTTATTCCGGTGGTGACCAGATGGCAGAGACATCCACGACACGGAGCCCGGCGGACGTCCGGGAGGAGGACCGCGGCAAGGGCTCGAAGATCGTCAGCTGGCTGACGTCGACCGACCACAAGGTCATCGGGTACATGTACCTGATCACCTCGTTCGCGTTCTTCCTCTTCGGCGGCGTCCTGGCGGGCCTGATCCGGATCGAACTGTTCTCACCGGGCATGCAGGTCATGTCCAACGAGCAGTTCAACCAGATGTTCACGATGCACGGCACGATCATGCTGCTGATGTTCGCGACCCCGCTGTTCGTCGGGTTCTCCAACGTCATCATGCCGTTGCAGATCGGCGCCCCCGACGTGGCCTTCCCCCGGATGAACCTGTTCAGTTACTACCTGTTCCTGTTCGGCAGCCTCATCGCCATCAGCGGGTTCCTGACCCCGGGCGGCGCGGCCAGCTTCGGCTGGTTCGCCTACACGCCGCTGTCCGACGCGGTCCGCTCCCCCGGTGTGGGCGGCGACCTGTGGATCCTGGGCCTGGCCGTCTCCGGTCTGGGCACCATCCTGGGCGCGGTCAACTTCATCACCACCGGGCTGTGCATGCGCGCGCCCGGCATGACGATGTTCCGCATGCCGATCTTCACCTGGAACACCCTGCTCACCAGCGTGCTGGTGCTCATCGCGTTCCCGGTGCTGACCGCGGCCCTGATCGCCCTGGGCGCCGACCGCATGCTCGGCACGCAGGTGTACAACGCCGAGCACGGCGGTGCCATCCTGTGGCAGCACCTGTTCTGGTTCTTCGGACACCCCGAGGTGTACATCATCGCCCTGCCGTTCTTCGGCGTGATCACGGAGATCCTCCCGGTGTTCAGTCGCAAGCCGATCTTCGGTTACAAGGGCCTCGTGGCCGCGACGATCGCCATCACGGGCCTGTCCGTCACCGTGTGGGCCCACCACATGTTCCCGACGGGCGCGGTCCTGCTGCCGTTCTTCTCGTTCATGTCCTTCCTCATCGCGGTGCCGACCGGTGTGAAGTTCTTCAACTGGATCGGCACGATGTGGCGCGGTCAGCTCACCTTCGAGACGCCGATGCTGTACTCGGTCGGTTTCCTCACCACGTTCCTCTTCGGCGGGCTCACCGGTGTGCTGCTGGCCTCCCCGCCGATCGACTTCCACGTCACCGACTCCTACTTCGTGGTGGCGCACTTCCACTACGTCGTGTTCGGCACCGTGGTGTTCGCGATGTTCGCGGGCTTCTACTTCTGGTGGCCCAAGTTCACCGGCACGATGCTCAACGAGCCGCTCGGCAAGGTGCAGTTCTGGCTGCTGTTCCTCGGCTTCCACGGCACGTTCCTGGTCCACCACTGGTTGGGGGCGGCGGGCTTCCCGCGCCGCTACGCCGACTACCTGCCGGGTGACGGCTTCACCGAGCTGAACCGGATCTCCTCCGTCTTCACCCTCGTGCTGACGGTGTCCATCCTCATCTTCTTCTGGAACGTCTTCCACACGGCGAGGAGGGCGCCCAAGGTCGAGGGCGACGACCCGTGGGGCTACGGCTGCTCGTTGGAGTGGGCGACCTCCTGCCCGCCGCCCCGGCACAACTTCACGTCGCTGCCGCGGATCCGGTCCGAGCGTCCGGCGTTCGACCTCAACCACCCGCACGCCACGATGGGCGGCGCGCCCCGGCAGGACGGTGAGGAGGAGTCGTGAGCGATCGTCCCGAAGAACCGCGCACGCCGCTCATGGAGGGGCGGGTCATCACGGTGTGCTCGGTCCTGGCGACCCTGGTCACCCTGCTGATGTTGTGGACGTGGACGGACGCGGTCCCGTTCGCCGTGATGGCGGTCTGCCTTGTGGCCGCTACGGGCGCCCTGGGATTCCTGCACCGACGATCGGGGGCGGCCGAGTTGGTCGGCGGTCCCTTCGACGGCGCCCGGGTCGGCCCGGCCCGGGTGGCGGAGTGCCGCCGTCGGGGGGAGCTCATCCTGCCCGCACGGGAGGGGACCGTCCGTTACAGCCCGGACGGGTCGGGGCGTCTGGTGCACGTTCCCGGACCCGGCGCCTGACCCCGGGTCGTGGGGGGAGGGGAGCGAGGCCACCCTCCCCCCGCGACCCGGTCCGCACACGGCCGGGAACGCGCCGACCGGGCGGGCTCCCGGACCGTGAACACCGTGGTCGCGACGGGGCCGTCAGGGCACCAACCCGTGCAGGGGCAGGGCGGTGTCCAGGACGTAGGACACGACCGAGCCCGGTCCGGCCAGGACCCGGTGGTCCTCCCCGTCCGTGTCGGAGTACCGCCCCAGGTCGATCCACCGCACGTCGTCCCCGGCGGGCGTTCCGCCCCAGGGCAGCAGGGCGACCGCCCGAGCGTCCTCGGGCAAGTCGTCGTGGAACGACACCGGTGCCACCACGGTCTCCGCCAACGGGAGCGGCGACATGAGCTGATGGCGCAACAGCGTCCGGTCGCCCTCGAAGGTCCGGACGACCTCCCCCGTCGCGTCCGTGCGCAGCACCGGCGACGGTTCCTCCTCCCCCGGATCGCGCAGGACCACCGCCCCGGCGGTGTCGACCGCCCACAGCCGGTCGCCGCTCTCCAAGGGCTCTCCCGGGAGGTCGGGCAACAGGGGCAGAGGCTCCCCCGTCTCCAGCTCGAACACCGCCCCCAGGTCCGTGACCACCGGATCGGCGGCCTCGCGCGCCGGCTCCCCTCCGATCAGGGGCGGCTGCCCGTCGTACCTACCTCGGGGCACCCCTGCCCTGTCCCGATTCCTCCGGCAGGAAGGCAGGCTAGACCGCCCGTGGACGCGGGTTCACACCGGGTCGCGGTTCAGCGCAGGACGACCTCGCCCTTCGGGCCGTGCAGGACCGCCTCCAGCAACGGTTCCGGGCCCTCGACCAGGTCCAGCTCCACGCCCAGCGCCGACAGGGACCGCCCGGCCTCCTCCGGGTCGGGGTGTTCGGCGCGCACCGACACGAGTTCCAGCGTGGGCAGGTCGCCCAGCCCCGGCTGCGGGGTGGCTCCCCAGTCGATGAGGAACGGCACCGGATCCGGGTACTGCCCGCTCTCCTTCTTCGCCAGTGACCAGCGCAGTCTTCCCCCGTCCGGGGTGGCCCGCGACCACGGCTCGGCGTCCCCCGGGTCGTGCCCCGCCGCGCGGGCCCGTTTCACCGCCCCCGGCAGGTCCGTCACGCCCACGGCGAAGGTGGCCAGGTGCGGCCGGTCCAGCGACGACAGCCCGAACACCCGGACCGGTCCGGGGTCGGCGCGCTCCGGGTCGGGCCCGATGACCTCCAGGTAGCGCGGCGCCCGCGCCCCGTCACGGGTGAGCGCCACCAGGGTGTTGGCGCTGCCCACCGGGTGCCGCCCGCCCGGGACCGGGCGCACCCCCGTCAACTCCTCGAACCCGGTCGTGCCCTCGGCCAGGTCGGGGACCGCGTACACCAGGTGGTCGAGCGCCGCTGGGAATCCCATCCACTCCTCCTCGTCGTCGGATCGCACGAAACTCCCCCCAAGGAGAGCATGATCCGGTCATCCGGCCTAAGGAACACGCACCGTCGATCATGTCGGCGCGCGCCTTGCCGGAGATTTTGTCGAGGCGCGGCGCACCCTTCGCCACGCACCCCTCCCCAAAGGTCCGACCACCCGATGGGTCTTGCCACCCGCCGCCCCGTGGCCCTACGTTGTTCGACGATCGACGTACGGGCCGGGTGGGGGCGACATGAGAATCCTTGTGGTGGGGGCCGGAGCGGTCGGCGGGTACTTCGGGGCCCGCCTGGTCCAGGCCGGGCGGGAGGTCGACTTCCTCGTCCGGCCCGCCCGCGCCGAACTGCTGCGCCGGAACGGCCTGCGGGTGCGCGACGTGGACGGCGCCGTCGAGACGGTCCCCGTCACCGCCGTCACCGCCGACGCCCTGTCCCCCGGTTACGACCTGGTCGTCCTGGCCGTGAAGTCCTACGGGTTCGACTCCGCCGTCAAGGACATCACCCCGGCCGTGGGCCCGAACACCGTCGTCCTGCCCTTCCTCAACGGCATGCGGCACATCGACGCCCTCACCGACCGGTTCGGCGCCGACCGCGTCTACGGCGGCGTCGCCATGGTGATGACCCGGCTGGGCGAGGACGGCGAGATCGTCGAGGTCGGCACGATGGCCCGGCTCGTCTACGGCCCCCTCACCGAGACCCCCGTCATCCCCCCGGCCGACGTGCACGCCGCCCTGGACACCGGGACCTTCTCGGCGACCGCCGTCGAGGACGCGACGCGGGAGCTGTGGGACAAGTGGGTGTTCCTGGCGACCATGGGCGCGTGCAACTGCCTGATGCGCGCTCCCATCGGCCGCGTCAACTCCGCCGAGGGCGGCCGGGAGTTCACCCGGGCGGTGTTCGAGGAGGCCGCCGCCGTCGCCGCGGCCTCGGGTCACCCGCTGCGCCCCGAGACGCGCGAGCGCGCCGACGCCATGGTCGGTGACACCACCGCGAGCACCACCACCTCCCTGTACTGGGACCTCACCCGGGGCAATCCGGTGGAGGCCGACCACATCGTGGGCGACCTGGTGGCGCGCGGCCGATCCCTCGGCGTCCCCACGCCCCTGTTCGCCCTGGCCGATCTGCACCTGCGGGTGTACGAGGCCGGACGCGCCTGAACCGATCCGGTCGGCGGCGCGGGGTCCGAGGACCGGGCCGGGTCCGTCCGACCTCCCGGACGGGGAGGGCACGGGGAACGCGTGGCGCACACCCGTTCCCGGCAACACCGGGGCCGGTCCCCGACCCGGGGGCCGGCGCTGGTTATGGTGCCCGTACCGACGTGCGGGGCGTACACGCGCGAAGGGGGCGCGCCGTCAACGGGGACGGCGCCGGGCCCCTCGGCGCGACCTCCGCCGTTCCCACCGACCAGAAGGACACCATGTTCCGCACCGTGCTCGTGGCCAACCGTGGCGAGATCGCCATCCGGGCCCTGCGCGCCGCCTACGAACTGGGCGCCCGCACCATCGCGGTCTTCCCGCACGAGGACCGCAACTCGCTGCACCGTCTCAAGGCGGACGAGGCCTATCAGATCGGTGAACCCGGACATCCCGTCCGCGCCTACCTGTCCGTCGACGAGATCGTCCGGGCCGCCCGGGAGTCCGGCGCCGACGCCGTCTACCCCGGCTACGGGTTCCTGTCGGAGAACCCCGAACTGGCCCGCGCCTGTGAGCGGGCCGGGATCACGTTCGTCGGCCCGCCCGCCGACGTCCTGGAACTGACCGGCAACAAGGCCACCGCCGTGGCCGCCGCACGCGAGGCGGGCGTGCCGGTGCTGTCCTCCTCCGCGCCCTCCTCCGACGTCGACGCCCTTCTCGCGTCCGCGGACGACATCGGCTTCCCCCTGTTCGTCAAGGCCGTCGCCGGGGGCGGTGGCCGCGGCATGCGCCGCGTCGACCAGCCGGACCGGCTGCCCGAGGCGCTGGCCGCCGCCATGCGCGAGGCCGAGTCGGCGTTCGGCGACCCCACCGTCTTCCTGGAGAAGGCGGTCATCGACCCCCGCCACATCGAGGTGCAGATCCTCGCCGACGGCGAGGGGAACGTGGTGCACCTGTACGAACGCGACTGTTCGTTGCAGCGCCGCCACCAGAAGGTCATCGAGCTGGCCCCCGCGCCCAACCTGGACCCGGAGCTGCGCGCGCGGATCTGCGACGACGCGGTCCGCTTCGCCCGCCTCATCGGCTACCGCAACGCCGGGACCGTGGAGTTCCTGGTGGGCGCCGACGGCTCCCACGTGTTCATCGAGATGAACCCGCGCATCCAGGTCGAGCACACCGTGACCGAAGAGGTCACCGACATCGACCTGGTCCAGTCCCAGATGCGCATCGCCTCCGGTGAGACCCTCGCCGACCTGGGCATCTCCCAGGAGACCGTCACCGTGCACGGCGCCGCCCTGCAATGCCGCATCACCACCGAGGATCCCGCCAACGGGTTCCGCCCCGACACCGGCATCATCAGCGCCTACCGGTCCCCTGGCGGTTCGGGCATCCGCCTGGACGGCGGCACGGCGGCGGCCGGCACCGAGATCAGCCCCCACTTCGACTCGTTGCTGGTCAAGCTGACCTGCCGGGGTCGGGACCTGACCACCGCCGTCAACCGGGCCCGTCGCGCGGTGGCGGAGTTCCGCATCCGCAGCGTCGCCACCAACATCCCGTTCCTCCAGGCGGTGCTGGAGGACCCCGACTTCCAGGCGGGTCGGGTCACGACCTCGTTCATCGAGCAGCGCCCCCACCTGTTGACGGCGCGCCCCTCCGCCGACCGGGGCACCCGCCTGCTCACCTACCTGGCCGACGTCACCGTCAACAAGCCGCACGGCGAACGCCCCCACCTGATCGAACCGGCCGTCAAGCTGCCCGAGCTCCCGGCCGGGTCGCCCCCGCCGGGATCGCGTCAGCGGCTGGCCGACCTGGGCCCGGAGGGGTTCGCGCGGTGGCTGCGCGAGTCCCCGAACCTGGGGGTCACCGACACCACCTTCCGTGACGCCCACCAGTCGCTGTTGGCCACCCGGGTGCGCACCAAGGACCTGTTGGCCGTCGCGCCCACGGTCGCGCGCACCCTGCCCGGTCTGCTGTCCCTGGAGGCCTGGGGCGGGGCCACCTACGACGTGGCGCTGAGGTTCCTGGCCGAGGACCCGTGGGAGCGACTGGCCGCCCTGCGCGAGGCGGTCCCCAACATCTGCCTCCAGATGCTGCTGCGCGGTCGCAACACCGTCGGCTACACGCCCTATCCCACGGAGGTCACCTCGGCGTTCGTGGAGGAGGCCGCCGCGACGGGGATCGACATCTTCCGGATCTTCGACGCGCTCAACGACGTCGAGCAGATGCGCCCGGCCATCGAGGCGGTACGCGCCACCGGCACCTCCATCGCCGAGGTCGCCCTGTGCTACACCGGCGACCTGTCCGACCCGGCCGAGGAGCTCTACACCCTCGACTACTACATGCGCCTGGCCCAGAAGATCGTGGACGCCGGCGCGCACGTCATCGCCGTCAAGGACATGGCCGGTCTGCTGCGCGCCCCGGCCGCCGCCACCCTGGTGTCGGCGCTGCGCCGCGAGTTCGACCTGCCGGTGCACATCCACACCCACGACACCGCCGGTGGCCAGTTGGCCACCTACCTGGCGGCGGTCGGGGCCGGGGCCGACGCCGTGGACGGCGCGGTGGCGTCCATGGCCGGGACCACCTCCCAGCCGTCGCTGTCGGCGATCATCGCCGCCTTCGACCACACCGAGCGCACCACCGGCCTGGACCTGGGGGCCGCCAACGACCTGGAGCCGTACTGGGAGGCGGTGCGGCGCGTCTACGCCCCGTTCGAGGCGGGTCTGTCCTCGCCCACGGGGCGGGTGTACCGGCACGAGATCCCCGGTGGTCAGCTGTCCAACCTGCGCACCCAGGCGATCGCGCTCGGGTTGGGCGACCACTTCGAGGACATCGAGGCGATGTACGCCGCCGCGGACCGGATGCTGGGCCGGCTGGTGAAGGTGACCCCGTCCTCCAAGGTCGTGGGCGACCTGGCGTTGCACCTGGTCGGCGCGGGGGTCTCCCCGGCCGACTTCGAGGCCGACCCCGACCGGTTCGACATCCCGGACTCGGTGGTGGGCTTCCTGCACGGTGAGCTGGGGGTCCCGCCGGGCGGGTGGCCCGAGCCGTTCCGCACCCGCGCCCTGCGGGGGCGTCCGGCCGCACGGCCGGTGGTGGAGCTGACCGAGGAGCAGCGCGAGGGGTTGGCCAAGGAGCGGCGGACCACGTTGAACCGTCTGCTGTTCCCCGCGCCCACGGAGGAGTTCCAGAAGCACCGGTCGGCCTACGGGGACACCAGCGTGGTCTCCAGCGCCGACTTCTTCTACGGGCTGCGCGCCGGCAGGGAGTGCACCGTGGACCTGGACCCGGGTGTGCGGCTGCTCATCGAACTGGAGGCGGTGGGCGAGCCCGACGAGCGCGGTGTGCGCACCGTGCTGGCCCGGCTCAACGACCAGTTGCGGCCGTTGCAGATCCAGGACCGGTCGTCGGCGTCGACGGTGCGCGAGGCCGAGAAGGCCGACAAGAACGCGCCCGGGCACGTGGCGGCGCCGTTCGCCGGTGTGGTGACGCTGGTGGTGGGGGCCGGGGAGTCGGTCGAGGCCGGTGCCACGGTCGCCACGATCGAGGCGATGAAGATGGAGGCGGCGATCACCGCACCCGTCGCGGGCACGGTGTCGCGGGTGGCGGTCGACCGCGTCCAGCGCGTGGACGGCGGTGACCTGCTGGTCGTCCTGGAGTGACGTCCCGTTCGTGGTGACGCCCCCGCCGTTGCCCGGCGGGGGCGTTCGCGTTCCAGCGGCCCGGGGGAGGTGTCGGCGCGCGGGTGTGCTCAGGATGCGAAGGTGCCGTCCGGCCCCGCCCGGGGAGGGTGCGCGAGCACCGATCCCCAACCTGACGGAACCTCCTCACCAGACAACTGAATCCGTTGTCTTAATGTAAGAGTACAACGATCTCGACAGATTTAGGCAAAGTCCCATCAGATTTCAGTTGCTTAAACCTTGACTCGCAACGGTATCAGCATCTTCAATTGGGCACCATGCGTGAGACACATCACCCCCACCACTCCGGCTCGGGCGTCGGCGCCAAAGGGCTGGCCCGCGACCGTGTGGGCGTTCTTTCCGGTGCCCTGATCGGCGTCTCGACCGTGGCGCCCGCCTACACGCTCACCGCCACCATCGGCCTCATCGCGGCCTCCGTCGGCCTGAAGATGCCCGCCATCTTCATCGCCGGATGCGTACCGATGTTCCTCACCGCCTACGCCTACCGGGAACTCAACAACGCCGTGCCCGACTGCGGGGCGTCGTTCACCTGGTCGGCCCGCGCCTTCGGCCCCTACGTCGGCTGGATGTGCGGCTGGGGCATGGTGGCGGCCACCATCATCGTGCTCTCCAGTCTGGCGTCGGTGGCCGTGGAGTTCGGCTACCTCTTCCTGGGACGACTGTTCGGGGACCCGGCCATCACGGCCCTGGCCGCCGACAGGTTCGTCAACGTCCTCTCCACCGTCGCGCTCATCGCCCTGGCCACCGCCGTCGGATACCGGGGCGTCACCGTCACCCAGCGGCTCCAGGCGGTGCTGGTGATCTTCCAGCTCACCGTGCTCGCCCTGTTCGTCGTGGCCGCGTTCGTCCAGATCTCCACCGGCCGCGCCGCCGACGCGGTCCCCTTCGACCCCGACTGGTTCAACCCGTTCACCGGGCTCACCACGGTGGCGTTCGTCGCCGGTGTCACCGGATCGATCTTCGCGTTCTGGGGCTGGGACACCTGCCTGACCCTCAACGAGGAGAGCCGCGACCCCGAACGCACCCCGGGCCGGGCCGGCCTGCTGTGCGTGGCCGCGATCCTGCTCACCTACCTGCTGGTCACCGTCGCCGCGATGATGTACGCCGGGGTCGGCGAGACCGGGCTGGGCCTGAGCAACCCCGACACCGCGGACAACGTGTTCGCGGCCCTGGCCGGACCGGTCCTGGGCGGTCCGGGCGGCATGCTGCTGTTCCTGGCGGTGGTGGCCTCCAGCGTCGCCAGCCTCCAGACCACGCTCCTGCCGGCGGCGCGCACCATGTTGTCGATGGGCTCCCACGGGGCGTTCCCCCGTTCCCTGGCCGACACCCACCCGCGCTACCACGTGCCCTCCCGGGCGGTGGTCGTCGCGGGGGCGACCACCGCCGCCTTCTACACGGTGACGATGTACCTGAGCGAGCGGGTGCTCTACGACATGGTGGCCTCGCTGGGCATCCTGATCTGCTTCTACTACGGGATCACCGCGTTCGCCTGCGCGTGGTTCTTCCGCCGCTCGCGGCGCGGCGCCCGCGACCTCGTGTTCCGGCTGCTCTTCCCCGTCCTCGGCGGCCTGATGCTGCTGGGCGTGTTCGGGGTGTCGGTGTACGACAGCATGGACCCGGCCTACGGCAGCGGCAGCTCCGTGGGCGGGGTGGGCCTGGTGTTCGTCATGGCCTGCGGCATCCTCGCGCTGGGCGCGGTGCTGATGGGCGTCATGCGGGTGCGGAACCCGGCGTTCTTCCGGGACGGCGTCACGCCCACCGCCCCGCCCCCGGAACCGGAGCGCGCCTCCGAGCCCGTCTGACCCCGTCCCTTCCCGGCGGTCCCACCGTCGACGACGGAGGGACCACGCGCCCCCGCCGTCGTCGACGGCGGGGGCGCACGACCGTTCCGGATCCCTCGCCCGTGGCACCGGGCGGGTGCCTCAGGTCGCGGCGGTCCCGCGGCGGGCTCGGGCGGCGAGCAGCAGGTCCACCAGGACGAACGCCGCCAGCGACACCGCGAAGACCGGGAGCAGCAGACCGACGGCGACCGCGATGGCGACCACCAGGGCCTTGCCCCACCACGGCAGCGCCGACCAGGCGCCCCGGGCGACGGGGCGGCCCACCGTCCACGCCCCGGCCCGGGTGGGCCTGCGCAGCCACCACATCCGGTAGCCCCACGCCACCAGGGCGAGCACCCCCAGGGCGACCACGGTCAGCAGCACCTGGTTGGCGACCCCGAAGAGCAGCCCCATGTGGAAGGCGATCCCCCACGTGGTCAGCTTGGCCGGGAGCGGGTGATCGGCGAACCGCAGCTCCTCCACCACCTCGCCGGTGACGGAGTCCACCGCCACCGCGTCCTTGCGGGTGGGCCACCGGTCACCGGTCTCGCGCACCGTGTACGCGGCGCCCTCTTCCACCGGAAGGGTCACCTCCACCGACCCGGACAGCCCGGCGTCCCGGGCGGAGGCCAGCGCCGCGTCCACGTCCACCGCCGACGCGCCGTGATCACCGTGCCCCGAGTGCTCCCCGTGACCGGTGTGACCCCCGTGGTCGGAGGGTGCGGGCGCCGACAGGGACGGGGTGCTCCAGCCCCAGGCCTGCCGCAGTTCCCCGATGTTCTCCCCCGCGAAACGGGACCAGGTCAGCCCGGTCGCCGCCAGCACCAGTACGCCGACCAGAGCCCACACGCCGACGGCGCCGTGCCAGGACAGGGTGCGGGCCCGGCCGGTGGCCGAGGTGTCAGGGAGCAGGACCCGCCGTACCGCGCGACGGCGCCGCCCGATCCACAGGGCGGTCCCGCCCAGGGCGATGACCCAGATCCAGGTGGCGGCCAGTTCGCTGTAGATCCGGCCGGTCTCCCCCAGGTGCAGGTTCCGGTGGAACGTGGCGACCCAGGACCGCACCGGCAGGGAACCGCTGCTCCCGTAGCTGGTGGTCTCGCCCAGCACCTCGCCGGTGTGCGGGTCGACGAAGACCGCCAGCCGGTGGCTCTCGGGCAGGCCGTCGGCGTCGGCCAGCACCCGTGTGGCGTCGCCGGGGTCGGCGGCGGGGCGCACGGCGAGCACGGTGGCGTCGGGCCGGGTCTCGGCGGCGGCCGTCACCTGGTCGGCCAGCGGCACCGTCCCCGCTCCGGCTTCGACGGTGAGGAGGTCGGCGTACACGACCTGTTCCAGTTGCGGGGTCCACACGTAGACGAGGCCGGTCAGGGCGGCCACGGCGATGAACGGGGCGACGAGCACCCCGGCGTAGAAGTGCAGGCGCAACAGCAACGGCCGGGTCGAGGCCCACGCGCCGCGGCGGGCGCCGTCGTCGTCGGACCCCGTCGGGGCGGGGTCAGGCGCGGGAACGGCGGGCGGGGGTGCGGGCACGGGTGTGGAGGTGTCGTCCTTGGACACGGTGGTGTTCCTTCTGATTCCGCGCGGCGAGGCCGCGAGCACGTCGAGGATCCGGTGCGGGGGTCACCGGTTCGAGGCCGGGCGCACGGGCGCACGGCCATCGGAGGGGCGTGGGATCAGAGGGAACGCGGAGGGCCGCGCCGCACGTGGACGTGGCGCAGCAGGAAGGGCCGGGGAGGACGTTCGTCGACGGCCGCGAAGCGCGTCCCGCCCGTGGGGAGGGCGGGCGCCGGCAGGGGCCGCACCACCACCAGAACCCCGGCCAGCAGGACGCCGACGAACCCGAGCAGGTCGAAGAACCCGCGTTCGCCCTGGCGCAGCCACCAGGCGCTCGCGCATCCGGCGGCGATGTGCGCCGCGATCATCGACGCGCTCAGCCCGCCGTCACCGAGGTCGGCGGTGCCGCCGTGCGTCGTGGCGTGTCCCGACCCCCGGGTGGTGAGGGTGAACAACAGGTGCAGGGCGCCCTGCCCCCACAGCATCCACCCGGTCAACGGGCCCAGCCGGCGTTCGGACCGGGCCCATGTCCGGGACGCGGCGAACAGCAGCAGGAACCCCGCCGCCAGCGCGACCGGTGGGATCACGTGGCCGGAGCTCAGCGCGTGGCCGCACGCCGAGACCCCGGTGCACACGCCGGCGAACACGGCGGCGCGCGCCGAGCGGGGCGGTGACGGGGTCCGTGGCACGGGGTCGACCTTAACGCCACCTCACGCGGCGTCGCCATCCCCCCACCGACGAACGGGACCCGCACTCGATGGGGCGCGGGTCCCGTGCCGCCCGGTCCGCTCCCCGGGTCAGTCCTCGACGTGGACGGCTCGGGCCGGGGCGGGGGCCCGCCCCCACTCCATGCGCGACCACGGGGGCACCAGGTCGTCGGGGTCGCCGATCGCCGTCGGCGCCAACGCGCCCATGTCCGGGGCCTCCTCGTGCCGGGCGAACACCGACTCCACGTACCGGTGTCCGGTGTCGGCCGCCACGAACACCACCCGCCGTTCCGGTGCCCGCCGCGCCTCCCACCGGGCCACCAGGTGGGCGGCCCCGCCGGACAGCCCGGCGAAGACCGCGTGCCGACGCAGCAGTTCCACGCTCCCGGCCAGGGCCGCGTCGAACCCGACCCAGTGGACGACGTCGTACAGGGTGTGGTCCACGTTGCCGAACGGGATGGAGCTGCCGATCCCGGCGATGATGATCTCCTTGTCGCGCACCGCCTCCCCGCCGAAGGTGACGCTGCCGAACGGCTGCACCCCCACCAGCGCGGTGTCCGGCGCCCGCTCGCGCAGGAACGTCGCGAGCGCCCCCGTGGAGGCCCCCGACCCGACCCCGCCGACCACGGTCAGCGGGGTCGGGTCGCATTCCTTGGCGATCTGGTCCGCGACCGCCCGGTACCCCAGGTAGTGCACCGAGTCGTGGTACTGGCGCATCCAGTGGTAGTCGGGGTGTTCGGTGAGCAGCTCGCGCACCCGGGCGACCCGGCGGCTCTGGTCGAACCGCAGATCGTCGGAGGGCGGCACCTGCTCCAACGTGGCACCCAGGATCTCCAATTGCACCCGGGTGGTCCGGTCGATGGTGGTGGATCCCACGATGTGGCAGCGCAGTCCGTACCGGTGGCAGGCCAGCGCCAACCCGTAGGCGTAGATGCCGCTGGAGCTGTCCATCAGGGTGTCGCCGGGACGCACGGTCCCGGTGTCGAGCAGGTGGCGCACCGCCGCGACGGCGGAGGCCACCTTCATGGACTCGAACCGCAGGCAGGCCAACCCGCCGCCGAGGTCGATCAGGTCCGGTCTGCCAAGGGTCTCGCACACGTGGTCGTCCACGTCGTCTCTCCATGGGTCGGATGGGGGGTGGAAAAGACCCGGGTGGGGGTGAGCCCTTCCCCGCGCAACCGTTCCAGGGCGCTGTCGATCCGGGCCCCCAGATCGTCGACGCGGGCGTCGAAGAGCACACCGGCGACGTTGCCGCTGTGCGCGACCTGGACGCCGACCGCCCCGCACAGGCGGGCGACGTCCTTGATCGTCCCCAGTTCGGGCTTGGGCAGAACCCGTTGGTTGAGGATCGCGCTCTCGGTACCGATCCGCCCCACCTCCGCGGCGTCCCCGACGGCGAGCGCGACGCGCAGGGCGGCGCGCAGGCGTTCGTGGACCGCGGCCTCGCGCCGGTCCACGCGGATCCGGAGCGCCAGTGTGTTCACCGGGGCCCCGCCGCCGGTGAGGCAGCCCACCACGACCATGGGCGGCAGCGGCGCCCCCAGGTCCTCCAGGACGCGCCCCTCGCGCTGGGCGAACAGCAGCGCACGCCCGCCCTCCCACATGATGGGGTCGCTGGCCCCCTCGGCGGCCACGGCGATCCGGGCGACGGTCGCGGGCGAGGGGTCCACTCCGAAACCGGCGCACACGGCGCGGATGGCGGCGGTGACGTCGCTGGTGGAGGAGCCCAGGCCGAGCCCGGTGGGGACACCGCCGCGCAGCCGCAGCGTCCCCCCGCAGACCGCCGCCCGACGGGTGGCGCATTCGGCGACGGCCAGCGCGGCGGCCCGGGCCGCCTTGGCCCGGCCCACCGGGTGGACGTCCACCCGGTGGGCCGGGGTGCCGGGAAGGGGGGTGAACACCGCCTCCGTGACGGGGGCGGCCATGGGCAGGGTGACCAGGCCCCGGCGGGGACGGCCCCGCCGGTCCAGGAACACGCCTTGGACGATCTCGCCGTGGTGACAGGCGGCGCGTCCGGTGCCGGTGATCACGAACCGGCCCCCACCCCGTCGGACCGGTACCGGTACAGGGCGGTGGGGACCGCGCTGAACTGGGAGAACGGGAAGGGTTCGGCCGACAGGGCGGTCACCCCCTCCCCCAGGAGGGCGCGGGCGACGGCCGCGCCGCTCTGGGCGTAGACCACCAGCGGGATGTCGCGTTCGCGGCACCGCTCCAGGATCGTGTCGAAGGTGCCGTTGCCCAGGGTCATGCCGGTGGCGACGATGGCGTCGGCCTCGTCCAGCACCTCCTCCATGGAGGAGCCCACCTCGTCGCCCCACTGGGTGCGGCGCAGGTTGAGGTCGCAGGGCAGGCACTCGCCGCCGCGTTCGCGGATGGCGGCGACCAGCGGGTTGACCACACCGATCAGCCCCACCCGGCGTCCGCGCGGGTCGGGCAGCAGGCCGGCGATGGCGGCGTCGCGGGCGACGGCGCGCCGTTCGGGCGTGCCCTCGGGCAGGGACACGGCCTCGGCGCGCGGGTCGCGGTGGTGAGGGAGTTCCGCGGCCAGGAGCGCGTCCAGGGCCGCCAGCCGCAGCGGCAGCGGCCGGTCCTCGGCGAGCAGCTCTCCCAGGGGCAGCCCGGAGGCCTCGGCGCACACCGACGGGTCGAGTTCGCCCTCTTCGAACGCGCAGGCGCCGAAGGCGGGGCCGACCCGCACCAGCACGTAGCGGTTGAGGTAGGTGACGTCGCCGCCGGCCAGGCGGGTGCCGTGGTGGGCCCAGAACACGCTGGTGGCCACGGGCAGCGGGGTCGGGGAGGCCTGGGCCGCCTCGAACAGTGCGTTCAGGCCCTTCACGCGGCGTCCTCTCGGGTCAGGCGGAACAGGTAGGTGAGCACGCCGTCCTCCCAGTCGTGGAGGTGGGCGACCTCGGCGTCGAAGCCGAGGTCGACGGCGCGACCGATGATGGTGCGCAGGTCGGCGGTGTTGGAGGCGATGAGGTGCGCCTCTCCGCCGGGGGCGAGCAGGCCGCGTTCGGCGATCTGGGTGAAGAAGAGGTCGGTGATGGGAGCGCCCTCGCACACGTTGCGCACGATGTCGGGATCGGCGCTCACCCGTTGGCTGACGGCGGGCGGGTTGAAGGTGATGACGTCGAACCGGGTGCCGTCGGGCACGGCGGAGAACATGTCCGAGACCTTCGCGGTGAGGACGGTCTCGGACGCGCCCTCGCCGACGATGGTCCGGTGGACGGCCTCGGTGGCCGCGACGCTGGCGGGGTGGACGTCCAGGGCGTGGACGGTGCGGGCGCCGCGCAGGGCGGCGACGGCGGCCTCCACGCCCAGTCCGCAGCCCATGGCGGCGTAGTGTCGGCCGCGCACGTCGATGACGTCGTCGAGGATGCGCTGGTGGATCATGCGGCTGGTCGCACCGGGTAGGAAGACACCGGGCGGGACGTCCAGGACCCAGCCGTTCCATGCGTAGCGGCGGTGGGTGGCGAGATCGACACGGGGGCGGTTGAGGTCGATGATCTGTTGGGCCGGAAGCGGGGGCGGCAGGGTGGCGATGAGCGAACGGTCCACTCGGTTCCTTTCGGGAAGGGGGGTGTCCTGAGCGGCACTATAGGTGAAATGAAAATCGTTGTCATCGGATTCGGCGAACACGGAACGTGATCCGTCCCGCACCCGGGGACACGGCGGATCGCGCCCCCGGACGGACATTCCCACTTCCACCCACGCGAATGCGGGCCCGCCATCACCATCGTCCCCGTCGAGGGGGGCCGGGGTCCGTGGAAAAGTTCGCCACTGATAATCGTTTTCACTACAGTGGACGGGCAGCCATCACCACCTTCCGGAGAGTGAGAACCACCGCGTGTCCTCGACAACGGCGCCGAACACCGAACCCACCGCCCGCCGGGGCGGCCTGCTGCGCGATCCCGACTTCCTGCGGTTGTGGAGCGCCACCACCGCATCGGGCCTGGCCACCTGGGCTCTACCCTTCATCCTGGGGCTGGCCGTCCTGGACGGCACCCTCACCGCCATCGACCTCGGTCTGGTCCTGGCCCTGCGCACCGCCGGCTTCCTCGTCGCCGTCCCCGCCGGCGGCCTGCTCGCCGATCGCCACTCACGCCGGGCGGTCGTGCTGTGGTCGGGCCTGGCCGCCGCCCTGGCCACCCCGCTCCTCGTCGTCGGCCTGGGAGGCTCCACCGCGCTGATGGCCGTGGCCGCGACGGTCGTCGGCGCGGGCCAGGGCGCCTGCCGGCCCGCCTTCCAGGCGCTGACCGCCGAGGTCGTCGCCGAGCCGGACCGGCAGAGGGCGAACGCCGCCCTGACCTTCTCCACCCGCGTCAGCACCCTGCTCGCCCCCGGCCTGACCGCGCTGCTGGCCCTGGTCACCGGCACCTGGGTGCTGATCCTGGGCACCGCCGCCCTGTGGCTGATCGCCGCCCTGGCCCCCGCCCCCGGTTCGGCCGCCGTGGCGCCGCGCAGCCGCGCGCCCTTCCACACCGAGTTCCTCGACGGTCTGGCCGAGGCGCGCCGCCACCCGTGGTTCCTGGCCGGCCTGGGCGCCCTCACCGTCGTCATCGCCACCGGCTACTCCGCCACCGGCGTACTGCTGCCGCTGGCGAGCCGCGACCACTACGGCACCGAGGCGGTCCTGGCCGGGGCGCTGACCGCCTACACCGCGGGCGCCCTGCTCGGCGCGGTCATCGTGTCCCGGTGGCGACCGCGCGCCCAGGGGTGGGCGGCCCTGGCCGGGCTGGGACTGTACGCGCTGGCCCCGCTGAGCCTGATCGCCCCGGTGGGCCCGATCGTGGTGCTGGTCGCCTACGCGCTGGTGGGGGTGGGCATCGAACTGTTCAACGTGCCCTGGTTCACCTCCGTGCAGCGCGAGGTCGCCCCCGACAAGCTGGCCCGGGTGTCCTCCCTCGATTTCCTGCTGTCCTACGGCCTGGCGCCGGTGGGGCTGGCGCTCATCGCCCCGGCCGCCGCCGCGTGGGGCACCGGACCGGTGCTCGTCGGCTGCGCCCTGGCCTGTGTCATCGCCCCGGCCCTGGCCGCCCTGGCCCCGGGCGGACGCACCTTCACCGGCGCCCGCGCCACCGTCGGGTGAAACCGTCAGCCCGTCGACGCCCACTGTCGGTCCAGTGCCCGCCCCAGGCACAGGGCCGACAGGGCGTACCCGACGGCGCGGCCCGCGATCGCCCCGAACGCCGACCCCCACACGAACACCGCGCACCACGCCAGGGGCACCGTCACCGCGTAGGTGAGCAGCGAGGTCGCCACCAGCACGCCGCCACGACGGTGCACGCTCAGGAACCGGGCCCGGAGCTGGTCGAAGAAGTACGCGGGCAGGCCCGCCATGTAGGCGAGGAACAGCCAACGGGCCGGCTCCGGGTCCACACCCCCGCCGGAGAACGCCGCCACGAGCCAGGGCGCCGCCGCCACGGCCGCCACACCGCTCACCGCGGTGACCGCGCCCGCGTACCGGGTGAGGGTCCGCACGGTCCACCGGGCGTCCGGGCCGCCCCGGGCGTAGCCGTAGAACACGAACGCCGCCTCGAAGCACGACTGCGGCAGACGGCAGTACAGGGTGTAGACGCGGGTGGCCACGGCGGTGGCGGCCACCGCCTCCGCGCCCAGGGTGCCGATGAACAGCACCGGCAGCACGGCGCCCATGTAGTCGTTGACGTGGCGTCCGCCGATGCCGCACGCGGTGGGGACCAGGGTGCGCAGTTCCCGCCCCACCTCGCGCGCACACGGCCGCACGGGGCGCTCCCCGCGTCGGACCAGGAGCCGGTACAGCGCGAGCGCGCCCACGGGGAGCATCACCGCCTGCGCGCCGACGGTCGCCCAGGCCACCGCGGCCTCGGGCGATGAGAACCACACCGCCAGGCCGGTGTACAGGAAAGCGTGGTCGAGAGCGAGGTTGGCGACGAAGCCGACCGCGAGCACCGCCGTGGCCGTGCCCTTGGCACCGCACACCCGCAACGCCACACCCGTCACGGAGGCGGTCAGCGCGAGGGCGAGTCCGCCCAGCCGCACGCCCAGGTGGTCGGCCACGGCGGGCACGAGGAGCGGGTCCTGGCCCGCGGCGGTGAGCGCCGGCGCCACGAGCGGGGCCGCGATCAGGCCCACGACCTGGAACACGGCCAGCAGCGCCGCCCCGGCCACGGCCAGGACCGGCAGGCGGCGGACCGTCTCACCGGCGCCCTCGGCGACGGCCAACCGACCGGACAGGGCGTGCACCAGGCCGGCGAAGAACGAGAACAGGGCCACGGCGAGGAGATCGCCCAGGCCCAGCGCGGCGACGTGGACCATCCCCAGGGGGGCGATCATCAGCAGGTCCACCGCGCCCATGCCGACGACCATGAACTCGACCAGGAGCATCGTGGCGGCGAATCCGGCGAAGGAGCGCCCGGTGAGACGCGTGTGGTCGGTGACCGGAGGCACGTGGCGGACCTCTTCCGACGAGGGCGGGGGCCTTCGTTCTCTCATGGGGCTCAGCGGCCCCGCCACCGGTTTTCCGGGGCGACCGAGACGTGGTCCACACCCCCCGGGGACCATCCCGGGACCGACCTCGTGTATCTTTTGAGAACGGTTTTCATTTTCACAAGAGAGGAGGCGACCATGCGCGTGGCCGTGATCACCGGCCTGCACCGCGACGCACGCGAGCGCACCGTCCGGGCCGCCCTCACCGTTCCCCGCACCCTCGTCGTCCACCACGACCTGTCCGAGATCGACCGGGGCACCGTGTACCGGGTCGTCCGGGACCCCGGGGGCACCGTCGACCGCGCACGCGTCGACCTCGTCCACGCCTGCGCCTCGTGCACCCTGCGCGAGGACCTCGTCCCCTTCCTGCTCGACCTCGCCGCGGGCGGCGACCACGGCCTGTGCGTCGTCGACGCCTGGGACGGCGTCGAGCCCCGTTCGGTGGCCGAGGCGATCGCCGCCCGCGACGAACTCGTCCTCACCGCCGTCGTCACGGCCGTGGACGCCGACCGCCTCCTGCCCGACCTGGCCGGCCACGACGAACTCGCCGACCGGGGCCTGGACATCGCCCGGGACGACGACCGCGCCGTCTCCGAGGTGCTCAGCCGCCAGATCGAGTACCCGACCGCGATCGCCCTGCACGGCCGGCGCCACCTCGCCGAGGCCCGCGCCCTCGTCGAACACCTCAACCCGGCCGCCGCCGTCATGGACCCCACCGACACCTCGGCGCTCACCGCGGGCCGGTTCGACACCGCCGCCGCGCACAACCGCACCGACCCGCTCTCCGCCCACCACGGCGAGCACTCCCACGGCCGGGTGCGCACCGTGGTGTGGTCGCGCCGCCGCCCCGTGCACCCCACCCGGCTGCACGACGCCATGGACGGGCTCGTGTCGATGAGCCTGCGCGGCCGGGGACGGCTGTGGCTGGGCAGCCGCCCGGACACCGTCCTGGTGTGGGACTCCCACCGCGACATGGCCACCGTGGCCGCCGCGGGCCCCTGGCTCGCGGCACTGCCCGAGGCCGCGCTGGACCTGGTGCCCGAGGCCCGCCGCACCGCCGCGCTCCTGGACTGGGACCCGGCCGTGGGCGACCGGGGGCAGCACCTGGCGTTCACCGGCGTGGACCTGGACACGGACCGGCTCATCGCGCTGCTCGACTCCTGCCTGCTCACCGACGACGAGACGACCTCGACCTTCGCCGACGACCCCTTCGCGGCCGTCGAGGGCTGAGCGGACCGCCGCGCCCGGACCCGGCCGGGTCCGGTGCCGCCGCGCACGAGGCCCACACCGGATCCCGGAGGATCCCGCCGCGTCCCGTAGCGCCGTGCCACCGGGGGAAGCGGCCTCCGACGAACCGACGCCCCGCCCCGGTGGCGCACCCGTCGCCGCTCCGGGACCCCGGGGCGACTCGCGCGAGACGCCGGACGTCTCCGCTCGGTGCGACCGGGTGTCCGACGTCCCCCCGACCGGGCGTCCCCGCCGTTCCCTCCCTTCCTCCTCCGGCGGGGGCGCCCCCTCCACACCTCGACGCCCCGGATCCGGTGTTCCGCCCCCACGGGGACCGAATCACCCCTAACATGACAACCGTTGTCATTTCCACGATGAGGGTCGACCCCGCCCTCACACTCGGACAAGGAGCACGAGTGCCCCCGACCTCCGCACCGTCGGTGACGGCGCCACCGCCCACACCCCCGCGCACGCCCCACCCCAGGTGGCTCACCACCCCCACAGGCACCGCCGTCGCCGCCCTCGTCCTGGCCCTGCTCCTGGCCGCCTCCACCCTGCCCGCCATCGGCCTGGGCACCGCCCTCATCCCGCCCGCCGAGACCGCCCGCTACCTCTGGGCCGCCCTCACCGGCGGCGCCATCGCCCCCGACGAGGTCACCCGCTACCAGATCATCTGGAACATCCGCACCCCCCGCGTCGTCCTGGCCGCCCTCGTCGGCGCCGGTCTGGGCGCGGTCGGCGTCGCCGTCCAGGCCCTGGTCCGCAACCCCCTCGCCGACCCCTACATCCTCGGCGTCTCCTCCGGGGCCTCCGTCGGCGCCGTCACGGTCGGCGTCCTGGGCGCGCTGGCCGCCCTGGGCCCGTACGCCGTCTCGGCCGGGGCCTTCCTCGGCGCGCTGACCGCGACCCTGCTCGTCCACCTCATCGCCCGTTCACCGGCCGGCATCACCCCGCTGAGGCTGGTCCTCACCGGTGTCGCCCTCTCCTTCGGGTTCCAGGCGATCATGAGCGTCATCATCTACCTGGCCCCCGGCAACGAGGCCACCGCCACCGTCCTGTTCTGGACCATGGGCGGCTTCGGCGCCGCCACCTGGGGATCCCTGCCCGTCGTCGCCGTCATCGTGCTGGCCGGTCTGGCCGCGCTGCACACCATGTCCCGCCGCCTGGACGCCACCGCCCTGGGCGACGAGACCGCCACCAGCCTGGGCGTCGACGTCGACCGGACGCGCCGCGTCCTGTTCCTCATCACGGCGCTGATGACCGGCGCCATGGTCGCCGTCAGCGGCGCCATCGGGTTCGTGGGCCTGGTCGTCCCGCACGTCGTGCGCATCCTCGTCGGCGCCGCCCACCGTCGGGTCCTGACCATCGCGCCCCTGGCCGGGGCGGTCCTGATGATCTGGGTCGACCTGGTCTCGCGCACCATCGCCGCGCCCCGCGAACTCCCCCTGGGCGTGCTCACCGCCCTCATCGGCGTCCCGGTGTTCCTCACCCTCATGCGCCGTCGCGGCTACCTGTTCGGAGGACGCTGATGCGCCTGAGCCTGGACGGCCTCACCGTCGCCCTCGACGGCACCACCCTCGTGCACTCCCTGGACCTGGACGTCGCGGACGGTTCCGTGGTCGGTCTCATCGGTCCCAACGGTTCGGGCAAGTCCACCGCGCTGCGCTGTGTCTACCGGGCCCTGCGCCCCAGCGGCGGCACCGTCCGCGTCGGGGGCGACGACCTCGCCGACCTGCGGCCCCGCGAGGGGGCCCGCCGCGTCGCCGCCCTGACCCAGGAGAACGGCAGCGACCTCGACTTCACCGTCGCCGAGATCGTCGCCCTGGGCCGGGTCCCCCACCAGCGCGGCAACGGACCCCTCACCGCCCGCGAACGGGAACTGTGCGAGCACGCCATGGACTCCATGGACGTCGCCCACCTCGCCCATCGCGGCGTGCTGACCCTGTCCGGCGGCGAACGCCAACGCGTCCTCATGGCCCGCGCCCTGGTCCAGGAACCCCGCGTGCTGGTCCTGGACGAGCCCACCAACCACCTCGACGTCCGGCACCAGATCCACCTGCTGTCGCTGCTGCGCGGGCTCGGCGTCACCACCCTGGTCGTCCTGCACGACCTCAACCTCGCCGCCGCCGCGTGCGACCGCATCGGCGTCCTGGAGGAGGGCCGCCTCGTCGCCACCGGACCGCCGGCCGAGGTCCTCACCCCCGAGCTGATCCGCGACGTCTTCGGCGTCGAGGCCACCGTCGTCGCCCACCCCCTCACGGGCGACCCCCAGCTGCTCTACCGACTCACCCACGAGAAAGGCACTCCGTGAACCACCGTCCCCTCACCGCCGCCGCACTGGCCCTGACCGCCCTGGCCGCCACCGGCTGCGGCGCCCGGGTCGAAGAGGAACCGAACCGGGCGGGCGCCCCGGCCACCGTCACCGTCCCCCGCTGCGGCGAGGAGATCGAGTACACCACCCCCGAGCGCGCGGTCGTCTACGAGGGCGGCAGCGCCGACAAGATGTTCTCCCTGGGCCTGACCGACCACGTCCACGGCTACGTCATGCCACCGGCCAACCCGCCCGTCACCGAGTCCCCGTGGGCCGACGAGTACGCCCGGGTGGAGTTCCTCAGCGACGACCTCCTCAACCGCGAACTGGTCGTCGACGCCGAGGCCGACTTCGTCGTCGCGGGCTGGAACTCGGGCTTCAGCGACCAGCGCGGCATCACCCCGGAGATCCTCGACGGGCTCGGCATCCAGAGCTTCATGCACACCGAGTCGTGCTTCAACTACCCGGGGCACCCCGAGGAGGTGACCCCGTTCGAGGGGCTGTTCACCGACCTGGAGCGGCTGGGCGCCATCTTCGGGGTGGAGGACCGCGCCACCGAGCTCGTCGCCGACTACCGCGCCCGCGTCGAAACGGTCGAGGAGCAGGTACCGGAGGGCGAGCCCGTCCCCGTGTTCCTCTACGACTCGGGCACCGACCAGCCCTTCACCGCCGGCTCCCAGGTACCGCCCAACGACATCATCCGGTTCGCCGGTGGCCGCAACATCTTCGCCGACCTCGACGAACGCTGGACCCAGGTCGGCTGGGAGGCCGTCGTGGAGGCCGAGCCCGAGGTCATCATCATCCTCGACTACGGCGACCAGCCCGCCGAGGACAAGATCGGGTTCCTCACCGACCTGCCCGCCCTGGCCGACGTCCCGGCCGTCGCCGAGGAGAACTTCTTCATCCTCGACTACAACGAGGGCATCTCCGGTCCCCGCAACATCGACGGCTTGGAGAAGTTCGCCGAGTACCTGGGCGAACACACCTCCTGACCCCCTCCGGCGCCCTCCCCGCACCCCCGCCGGGGAGGGCGCCGGCCCGGCGATAATGAACGACGTGGAACTACGCCAGGTCGAATACTTCGTCGCCGTCGCCGAGGAGCGCAGCTTCACCCGTGCGGCCGAACGCACCCATGTCTCCCAGTCGGGGCTGTCCGCGGCGATCCGCACCCTGGAGCGCGAACTCGGCTCCCCCCTGTTCCACCGCACCACCCGCAGCGTCGAACTCTCCCCCGCCGGGTTCGCGCTGCTGCCCAAGGCCCGCGGCATGCTCGACCTGGCCGCGGCGGGGCGCGACGCGGTCGCCGCGACCACCGCCCACCTCCAGGGGTCCCTGCGGCTGGGCAGCGAACAGTGTCTGGGCGTCATCGACATCACCGAGCTGCTCGCCCGTTTCCACCGCCGCCACCCGCACGTCGACATCGTGTTCGACCAGGCGGGCAGCACGACCCTCCTGGAGCGCATGCGCCAGGGCACCCTGGACGTCGCCTTCGTCGCCACCGGTGGCAACGGACGGCCCACCGACGGGCTGCGGTGGCTCCCCCTGGCCGCCGAACCCCTCGTCCTGCTCTGCGCCCCCGATCACCCCCTCGCCGACCGGGACACCGCGCACTGGTCCGACCTGGAGGGCCGGGGGTTCGTGGACCTGAAGCACAGCTGGGCGGCCCGTGAGATCAACGAGGCCGCCTTCGCCGCCCGGGGCGTCCACCGCCGCGTCCACTACACGGTCAACGACATCCACACCCTCCTCGACCTGGTCCGGCGCGACCTGGGCATCGCCCTGGTCCCGGCCCCCGTGGTCCGCAAGACCCACGCCCGGGGACTGCCCGTGCTGGCCCTCGCCGACACCGCAGACCGGCCCTGGCGGGTCTCGGCCGTGGCGGGCGGCATCGACCCGGTCACCTCCGCCTTCCTCCAGGACCTGCCCGCCGGTTGACGCCGGTGTTTCCCCTGGGAGCGCACGGGTAGTGGCCCGCCCACGACGGACCGAGGACGCTTTCCGACACCGGGAGGGAACATGAGGGCGGTCGTGTGGAACGGCACGCGCGACGTGCGCACCGAGGAGGTCCCCGATCCCCGCGTCGAGGATCCCGGGGACGTGATCCTCAAGGTCGAGAGTTCGGGCCTGTGCGGATCGGACCTGCACCTGTACGAGGTCCTGGGCCCCTTCATGCGCCAGGGCGACATCCTGGGGCACGAGCCCCTGGGCGTCATCGAGGAGGTCGGCCCCGACGTGACCTCCCTGGTCCCCGGCCAACGCGTCGTGGTCCCCTTCCAGATCTCCTGCGGCCACTGCGTCACGTGTCGGAGCGGACTCCAGACCCAGTGCGAGAACACCCGCGACGACGAGCAGGGCACCGGCGCGCCCATCTACGGATACAGCTCCCTGTACGGTTCCGTGCCCGGGGCCCAGGCGGAGTACCTGCGCGTGCCCCGTGCCGAGGCCAACGTCATCCCGGTCCCGTCCCACGGCCCCGCCGACCGGTACGTGTTCCTGTCCGACGTACTGCCCACGGCCTGGCAGGCCGTCCGCTACGCCGACGTGCCCGAGGGCGGCTCGGTCGCCGTCCTGGGTCTGGGGCCCATCGGTGACATGTGCTGCCGGGTGGCCCACCACCTGGGCGCGGGGCGGGTCTTCGGGGTGGACCCCGTGCCGGAGCGCCGGCTCCGGGCCTCCGCCCGGGGCGTGGAGGTGTTCGATTCCTCCGACGGCATCGACGACCTCATCGAGCGGATCCGCGAACGGACCCGAGGCCAGGGGCCCGACGCCGTCATCGACGCGGTCGGGCTGGAGGCCGACGGCCACGGGCCGGCCCGGTTCGCCCAGCGGCTCACCTCGTTCCTGCCCAAGGGCGCGGCGGCCACGCTCATGGAGAACGTCGGCGTGGACCGGCTCTCGGCACTGCGGACCGCCATCGAACTGGTCCGCCGGGGCGGCACCATCTCGATCATCGGCGTCTACGGCGGCACCGCCGACCCGCTGCCCATGCTCACCCTGTTCGACAAGCAGATCCAGCTCCGGATGGGCCAGGCCAACGTGCGCCGCTGGACGCCCGACATCCTGCCGCTGCTCGACGACACCGACGTGCTGGGGGTGGACGACTTCGCCACCCACCACATGTCCCTGGACGAGGCGTCCGACGCCTACGCCATGTTCCAGAAGAAGCGGAACGGCGCCGTCAAGGTGCTCTTCCGTCCGTGAACCGGCCCGAGCCGGATCCGACACCCGACATCCCACACCGAAGGAGGTGGGTCCCGTGCCCGGGACTCGGGAACTGCCCGACACACTGCGCAGGTCGTCGAAGAAGGCACAGCGCACGTGGATCAAGGCCCACGACTCGGCCGTCGAACGGTACGGCGAGGGCGAGCGCGCCCACCGGGTCGCCATGGCCGCCGTCAAGCACGCCTTCGAGAAGGTCGGCGATCACTGGGAGCCCAAGAAGGACAAAGGTCCCTCGGACGCCCGGGCCGCCGACCCGAACGCGAGGAAGCGCGGGCGGGGGGACTCCGACACCGCCGGGGGCGTGAACGCCAACGCCACCAAGGAGCACCTCTACGAGCAGGCCCGCCGCCTCGGCGTGGAGGGTCGCTCGAAGATGACCAAGTCCCAGCTCGTGGACGCCCTGCGCAAGGAGAGCGACGACCGCACCTCGCGGGCCCGGAGCTGACACCCGGGGAACACCCACGTCCGTCGGGGATGTGCGGCCGCGCGGCCCCGACGAGGGGGAGATGACGCGGAGTGTCACCGCCCCCGGTCACGCGGATCGTCGCGGGTGTAGGACGCCGGTCGAGGCGGGGACGCACGGGGGCGGGGCGGACCGTGTCCGCCCCGCCCCCGCCCGCCGTCAGCCGGCCTGGATCTCGCCCCCGGTCGGCGCCAGGGTCTCCCCCGAGTAGTACGACGACAGCCGTCCACTGGCGAAGAACACGTACGAGGGCGCGATCTCGTCGGGATGGGCCGCCCTCTCCATGGGCGCCTGCTCCCCGAAACCCTCGGCCCCCTTCTCTCCGAGGGTGGCGGGGATGAGCGGCGTCCACACCGGTCCGGGCGCCACACAGTTCACCCGGATGCCACGGTCCATGAGCGACTGGGACAACGACAGCGACAGGTTCATGACGGCGGACTTGCTCGCCGCGTAGTCGATCAGCGTGTCGTTGCCGCGCAGACCGTTGATCGACCCGGTGATGATGATCGAACCGCCGTCGGGGATGTGCGGCACCGCTTCGCGCACGGTCCAGAACACCCCCATGACGTTGACGTCGAAGGTGCGGCGCAACTGTTCGGTGGTCAGCTCGGTGATGTCCTCCACCGGGGCCTGGGTGGCGGCGTGCTCGACCAGGACGTCGATCCCACCGAGTTCGTCCACCGCCCTGCGCACCAGGTGCGCGCAGTGGGACTCGTCGGCGAGGTCGCCGCGCACCGCCACCGCCCGTCGCCCCTGTTCCTGGACGAGTCCGACGGTGTGCCGCGCCTCGGCGTCCTCGCTCAGGTAGCCGAACACCACGTCGGCGCCCTCCTTGGCGAAGGCCACCGCCGTGGCCCGGCCGATCCCCGAGTCGCCTCCGGTGATCAGCGCGCGTTTGCCCTCCAGCAGGCCGCTGCCCCGATAGTCGCGCATCTCGTCGCGCGGGCGGGGCTCCATGGGCTCGGTCAGTCCCGGATGGGGCTGGCTCTGCGCCGGTGGTCGTCGTTCGGTCATCACCGATCCCCTCTCTTCTCTCTTCCGCGTGCCACTGCCCCGCCGACCCGGATCCACACCTGTGTGTTTCACTGCTCGCCGACCGGTCAGTGGCACCTCTGGACAGGGAGCATCGAGGAACCGCCCGGGGGAGTGACCCGATGAACGACGAGACCCGTGACGCCAAGGACCGTCGGCTCGACGCCGACCGGACCGACTCCGAAGGCCCGTTGACCACCGATACCGGGGTGCGGGTGGAGGACACCGACAACTCGCTCACCGCCGGTGCGCGGGGCCCCACGCTGTTGGAGGACTTCCACGCCCGTGAGAAGATCACCCACTTCGACCACGAGCGCATCCCGGAACGCGTCGTGCACGCCCGGGGCGCCGGAGCCTACGGGCGCTTCCGCCCCTACGAGGACCTGTCGGACCTGACCGCCGCCCACTTCCTGAGCGGTCCGGACGTGGTCACCCCGGTGTTCGTGCGGTTCTCCACCGTGGCGGGCTCGCGAGGGTCGGCCGACACGGTGCGCGACGTGCGCGGGTTCGCGGTGAAGTTCTACACCGAACAGGGCAACTACGACCTGGTCGGCAACAACATGCCGGTGTTCTTCATCCAGGACGGCATCAAGTTCCCGGACTTCGTGCACGCGGTCAAGCCCGAACCGCACAACGAGATCCCGCAGGCGCAGTCGGCGCACGACACCCTGTGGGACTTCGTGGGACTGCAACCCGAGACCACGCACATGATGATGTGGCTGATGTCGGACCGGGCCATCCCGCGCAGCTACCGGACCATGCAGGGGTTCGGGGTGCACACCTTCCGGTTCGTCAACGCCCGGGGTGAGGGCGTGTTCGTCAAGTTCCACTGGAAGCCGATGCTGGGCACCCACTCCCTGGTGTGGGACGAGGCCCAGCGCATCCAGGGCAAGGACCCCGACTTCAACCGGCGCGACCTGTGGGAGTCCATCGAACGCGGGCAGTACCCCGAGTGGGAACTGGGCGTGCAGCTGGTCCCGGAGGAGGACGAGCACGCCTTCGACTTCGACCTGCTGGACGCCACCAAGATCATCCCCGAGGAAGAGGTCCCGGTCCGGCCGATCGGCAGGCTCACCCTGGACCGCAACCCCGACAACTTCTTCGCCGAGACCGAACAGGTCGCCTTCCACACCGCCAACGTGGTGCCCGGGATCGACTTCACCAACGACCCGCTGCTCCAGGCCCGCAACTTCTCCTACCTGGACACCCAGCTGCTGCGGCTGGGCGGCTCCAACTTCCAGCAGATCCCGGTCAACCGACCCGTCGCACCCGTCGACAACAACCAGCGGGACGGATTCGCCCAGCACCGGGTGCACCGGGGCGGGACCTCCTACTTCCCCAACTCCCTGGGCGGGGGCTGCCCGGCGATGGCCGACGAGGGGGTCCACCGCCACTACACGGAGAAGGTGGAGGGCCGAAAGATCCGCGAGCGGGCGGAGAGCTTCAAGGACCACTACTCCCAGGCCACCCTGTTCTACAACAGCCTGGCCTCCTGGGAGCGCGAGCACCTCGTCGCCGCGTTCCGCTTCGAGCTGGGCAAGTGCGAGGAGCTCGCGGTGCGCCAACGGGTGGTGACCAACCTCGACAACGTCGATCACGGGCTGGCCTCGGCCGTGGCCGAAGGGGTCGGGGTGGAGGCGCCCGAGGAGGAGACGACGCCCAACCACGGCCGCTCCTCCCCCGCGCTCAGCCAGGCCGAGACGACCTTCGGTTCCGTGGTCGGCCGTCAGGTCGCCATCCTGGTCGCCGACGGCGTGGACGCGGCGAGCGTGGAGGGGTTGCGCGAACCGCTGATCGCGGAGGGCGCGATCGTGGAACTGCTCGCCGCCACCGACGGTGCCGTGCGCACCACCGACGGCGGCGCCCTGACCGTGGACCGGGCCCTGCCCACGATGTCCTCGGTGCTCTACGACGCGGTGGCCGTTCCCGACGGCGCCGACGCCGTCGCGGTCCTGTCCGACGACGGCCTGGCCCGCCACTTCGTGTTGGAGGCCTACAAGCACCATAAGCCGCTGGTGCTGGTGGGGGCCGGCGCGGGGCTGGCGATCGCGCCGCCGCTGCCCGAGCGCGTCGTCACCCCGGCGCGGCGGACCAGGGAGGAGCTGGGTGTGATCGTCGCGCCGGAGTCCGACGACATCTGCGTCGCCGAGTTCACCCGCCTCATCGGCCTGCACCGGAACTGGGACCGCCCCACCGGCGCGATCCCGGCCTGACGCCGCCCGCACGTGATGGTGCCGTGCCGCCGGTCGGCGGCACGGCACCATCACGTGCGGACCACTCCCGGTCGTACGCGAGACCGGGGGCGCGGGAGGTGCCGGGGCGCGGGAGGTGCCGGGGCGGGGCCGACCGCCGTCTCGCGCGGAGCCCCTCTCCTCGGGTGCCTCCAGGCGCGGCGTCCCGCCGGGCTCTCCCCGCCCGCCGCGGGCACCGGCGGCGGGTATCCGCCGTCGGCCGTCACGACGTCCCTCCGCGACGGCGAACGAGGAACGGGCCGATGGCCAGCACGTCCACGGGGGCGGAGCCGAGGTACTCCAGCGCGTCCCGGGGGGAGTCCACCATCGGGCGGCCGTCCGTGTTGAGGCCGGTGTTGACCAGGACCGGTAGGCCCGTGAGGTGTTCGAACTCGGACAACAGGCGAGAGGTGAGCGGGTCGTCCGCCGGTGAGACCGTCTGCACGCGGGCCGTGCCGTCCACGTGGACGACGGCGGGAATGCGCTCACGCCACTCCCGCGCCACCTCGTGCGAGAAGAGCATGTACGGGCTGGGCAGCGGGCCGCCGAAGAAGATCTCCGAGGCCCGTTCCTCCACCACCATCGGGGCCACCGGGCGGAAACGCTCCCTGCCCTTGACCCGGTTGAGGCGTTCGAGGTTGGCCGGGTCGGCCGGGTTGGCCAGCAGGGAGCGGTGCCCCAGCGCGCGGGGCCCGTACTCCGAGCGGCCCTGGAACCACGCCACCAGGGCGTTGTCGGACAGCGCCGAGGCGACCGCGGCGGGCAGGTCGGCGGGGCGTTCGACGGAGACCTCGGCGTCGCGCAGCAGGTCCGCCAGTTCGTCCTCGTCCCAGGATCGCCCCAGATCGGCGCCGGGCATCGGCCACGGCTCGTCCCCGCTGTGCGCCGCCACGTACAGGGCGCCGCCCAGCGCGGTCCCGGAGTCCCCGGACGCGGGCTGCACCCACACGTCCTCGAAGGGGCCCTCCCGGAAGACGCGGCTGTTGGCCCTGTGGTTGAGCGCCATCCCGCCCGCCATCGTCACCCGCCGCAGACCGGTGTTCTCGTACGTCCACCCCAGCACCCCCAGGAGCGCCTCCTCCGTCGCCTCCTGGACGCTGGCGGCCAGGTCGGCGTGCTCCCGTTCCGGGTCGGCGCCGGGCGGAAGCCGCCCCACCAGGGATTCCCACGGCATGTCACGGGCATGGACCCGCCCTTCGGACTCGTAGCGCAGGTGCTCGCGCACCCGGTCGAGCATCGTGGGCTCCCCGTAGGAGGCCAGGGCCATCACCTTGTACTCGTCGCCGAAGCGACGGAACCCCAGATGTTCGGTCAGCTGCTGGTAGATCAGCCCCAGCGAGTCGGGCAGCGGTTGCCGGGTCAGTACCTCGAATTCTCCGCCGATGTAGGTGCCGACCAGGTGCGACGTGGCCTCACCCCGTGCGTCCGCGACGAACACCGCGGAGTCGCGGCTCCCCTGGAACGGGGGCGCGGCGAACACCGCGGAGGCGGCGTGGGCCACGTGGTGGGCCACGTAGACGACCCGGGACGGATCCAGTCCCGGCAGCGTGGTGGCCAAGAAGTGGGGTACCCGTTCGACGTAGAACAGGCGCAACTGCTCCCAGTCGGTGTCCTGGCCCGGCCCCTCGGGGTCGGCCAGAGCGGGGTGGTAGGAGTAGCTGACGGCGTCCAGGTCCCGCGGTGCGAGTCCGCCCTTCTCCAGGCACCAGCGCATCGCCTCCACCGGCAACTCCCAGGTGGAGAAGGGGAGCGGATCCTTTCCGTGCTTGCGGCGGGAGAACCGTTCCTCCTCGGCCGCCGCCACCGTGTGGCCGTCGACGACCAGCGCCGCGGCCGGATCGTGGAAGACCGCGTTGACACCGAGGACACGCATGTGTTCAGCCTTCTTCCTGGGAGCGGGTGGAGCCGCCGAATGCCCGGCGCAACCATTCGACTACCTGCAGAAAGGCCAGGTAAACATGGCGGTCCCGCGCGACCGGGTCCACCGGGGCCGGTGTTTACGCCCCGCCCTACGGGCTAGTGGCCGAAGACGGGCTCCGAGAGTTCCGAACCGACGAGAGGAAAGGTGCCGAAGATGGCGACGAACAGCATCTCCGACGTGATGACCGCACCGGTGCGCACCGTCGCGCCCGCCACGTCCCTGCGGGAGGTCGCCGAGATCATGCGCGACTCCGACCTGGGCGACGTCCTCGTCGCCGAGGAGGACCGGCTGGTGGGCATCGTCACCGACCGGGACGTGATCGTGCGGTGCGTGGCCCAGGGGGGCGACCCCGCGGACCACACCGCCGGTGAGATCTGTAGCTCCGAGATGGTCACCGTGACCCCGCGGAGCGACATCCGCGAGGCCGTGAACACGATGCGCCAGGGCGCCGTACGCCGCCTGCCCGTCGTGGACGGCGGCCGACTCGTGGGCGTCGTGACCATGGGGGACCTCGCGAGGGTCGTCGACGGGGGCTCCGCGCTGGCCGACGTGAGTTCCGCGAGCCCCAACCGATGAGGAGGCGAGCCTCCACGGGGCCCTTCCGTCCGGTCACGGGGGATCGGACGAAAGGACCCCGAGCGGTACGCGCCCCCTGAGTCGGCACCCGGATCCGGGGGCCTCATCGCGTGGCGCGGACCGCGGAGCGTCGTCTTCCCTCCCGGTACCGTCGACCTCCGGGCGGGGCATCGCCGCGCCGGTGCCCGTGGACCTGTGCGCCCCTCGGCCCCCGAGCGGCCGGGGCCGCCATCGCCGGACGGGATCCACGACGCCCACCCGTGGGACCGACCGCTCTCCCGGCACCGTTCTCCCACCGATCCGGACGGCCCGCGCCGTCCCGTGTCGGAACCGCCCGACGGCTCCGAGCCGCCGGGCGTGAACGTCTGAGCCCCGCCCGACCGAGGGTGGACGGCGTCTCCTTCGATCACAGGGCACGCCACCTCCCGGTCAAACTTCGCGAAAAGCGTGTATCACCGCTTTAATCGTCGATTCCACCGGGAAAGTAGAGGCCCGAGGTCACTCTCCGGAGCCGTTCCGGCTCCCGACGGTGACCACGGCCATCGCGGCCCACCCGTCGGGTGGGCGACCGCCGAGCAGCACTTCGACGAGGACGCGGAGGCGGCGTCGCGAACGCACTCCCGCTCACGTGGAGGACGTCATGCCCGTGAACACGACCGGTGAGCGCACCGGTTCCGGCACCGCCGTCGATGACGAGGACATCGACGAGCGGTCGGCCGAAGAACTCCTGGCGGGCCTCAAGGCCCTGCCCGAGGGCAATCCGAAGGCCGTTCTCCTCCAGGAACGGGTCCTGGAGCTGTACCGACCGCTCCTGTACCGGATCGCCCGGCACTACAGCGGGCGCGGCGAACCCTACGAGGACCTGCGCCAGACCGCGCACCTGGGCCTGGTCAAGGCCATCCACGGATACGACCCCCACCGGGGGAAGAAGTTCATCTCCTACCTGCTGCCCACCGTCACCGGTGAGATCAAGCGCCACTTCCGCGACCACACCTGGGCCGTGCGCGTACCGCGCCGACACCAGGAACAGCGCGGCCGTCTCCACCGCGCCGTCGTCGAGTTCCAGCAGCGCCACGCCCGTGAGCCCGGCACCGACGAACTCGCCGCCGAGATGGGTCTGCCCGAAGAGGAGATCCGAGAACTGCTCCAGGCGTCCCAGGCCTACAGCACCCTGTCCCTGGACCTGCCCGACCACAAGGGCGAGGAAGGGGAGGGACCCACCCTGGAGGAGCGGATCGGCCGGGAGGACGACTCCTACGAGCTGGTGGTGGAACGCGAATCACTGCGCCCGGCGATGTCCTGTCTGAACTCGCGCGAGCGCACCATCCTCCACCTGCGTTTCTTCGCGGAGCGCACCCAGGCGCAGATCGCCGATGAGATCGGCTGTTCCCAGATGCACGTGTCCCGGCTCCTGGCCGCCACCCTGGACAAGCTCAGGAGGCGGGTCGACCGGGAGGACACCGAGGATTGAGGAGTGCGGTGGACCGTGACACCGAGGAGTCCGTGTCGCCCACGGCCGGAGTGCGCCGTCTGCTCCGCCGGATCCCGGCCTTCGGCGGCCGGGGGCGGGAGACCGCCGTCCTGCTCCTGAAGGCGACCCTGGCCACGACCCTGGCCTGGATCCTGGCCCATCACGTGATCGGGGCGGCCTCACCGGCGTTCGCCCCGTTCGCGGCCCTGATGATGGTGGAGATCACCGTCTACCGCTCGCTGCTGCGATCGTTGCGGATGGTCGGGGCGGTGCTCCTGGGCATCGCCCTGACCACCGTCCTGGTGGCCTTCGTGGGTCTGGGGCCGGTGGACTTCGCGCTCGCGGCGCTCCTGGCCCTGGCCATCGGCCGCTGGCGCCGTCTGGGCGACCAGGGCACCCAGGTCGGCACGGCGGCGTTCTTCGCCTTCGCCGTCTTCAGCGGTCTGAACGACACCGGGGAACTGCTCGGCCAGGCGGTGGAGATCTTCGTGGTCGTCCTCGTGGGTTCGGCCACGGGGGTGACCGTCAACCTCCTCCTGCTGCCGCCGCTGCGGTTGCGGGGTGTGGCGCGCGCGGTCACCTCCCTGGCCGGAGGGCTGCGCCGGCTGTGCGAGGACATCGGGGAGACGCTGCGCGAGGGACACCCCGATCGGGACACCGCCGAGGAGTGGCGTTCGCGTACGGAGGAGCTGGCGCGGATCGCACGTCAGGCCCGGGAGACGAGCGGAGTCGCATGGGAGAGCACCTTCTACAACCCCCGGCGGCTGTTCCACCGCGACCGCCTGCACGTACACGACCACGACCGGCTCATCGACTCGCTGGAACGGGCGATCCACCAGATCGCCTCGGTGGCACGGAGCCTGGCCAGAGGACGCGAGGAGGCCCCCTCCCCCACCCCCGCCATGACGGCCAGGTGCGGGGACCTGATCCTGGCCGTGGCCGGGGCATGGCGGGTCCTGGAGGACTGGCGGGGCTCGGAGGGTCCGACCTGGGATCCCCCGGTGGAGCGGTTCCACGAGGCGGTGGAACGGGTCGACCGGTGCGAGCGCGAGTTGGAGGAGGCCTGCCGCGCCCCCGACGGTCCCCCGGTGGACGACCCCGGTCTCCCCTATGGCGCGCTCCTTTTGGAGGCGAGCCGGCTGAACGACGAACTGGACCACGTCGACGAGGTCCTGCGAGCGTCCGTCGGGCGTTCCCGTTAGGCGCACCGCACGCCTCGTCACGACGGGAGGCGCACGACCTCGGGTCCCCCACGGCCCCGGACACCGCCGACCGGTGGATCCGCGCCGACGTGTCCGACCGCCACGGACACGCCCCGCCCGACAGCGCCGAGACCCTCTTCCGGAGGCGGAACCCGACCGCGCGTGAGAACGTGTCCTCCGAGGGGCCGCGCCCCTCGGAGGACAGCGATCACCGTTCGGAGAGGCGACCATGCCCACCCTGTTCACCCGCATCATCGACCGCGAACTGCCGGGACGCTTCGTCTGGGAGGACCCGGTCGCCGTGGCGTTCCTGTCCATCGCGCCCCTGAGGCCCGGGCACACCCTGGTCGTGCCGCGCGCCGAGGTGGACGACTGGACCACCGCCGACCCGGAGCTGCTCGACCACTGCTTCCGGGTGGCGGGCGCCATCGGCCGGGGGGTGAGGCACGCCTTCGACGCGCCGCGCGCCGGACTCCTCATCGCCGGGCTCGAAGTCCCCCACCTGCACATCCACGTGTCGCCGCTGTGGGAGACCGAGGACCTGGACGTCACCTCCGCCTCCGTCGAGGAGGACCAGGACGCCCTGGAGGACGCGGCCCAACGGTTGCGCCGCGCCCTGACCGGGCTGGGGTTCGCCGAAGCGGTCGCGCCGAACTGAGAAGCGGGACTTCTCAATCCGATCGCGAACACCTGTTGGACAACGCGACGCAGGTGGGAGCAGAGTGAAAGCCCCTCACCTCGACAGCAGCCACACGAGAAAGCCGCACCAGATGACCTACGTCGCCGCACCCGAACGCTACGACGGAAGCATGATCTACCGTCGCACCGGACGCTCCGGCCTGGACCTGCCGGTGCTGTCCCTGGGGTACTGGCACAACTTCGGCGACGACCGTCCCTTCGAGACCCAGCGGGCCATCGCCCGCCGGGCGTTCGACCTGGGCATCACCCACCACGACCTCGCCAACAACTACGGGCCGCCCTACGGGGCCGCCGAGATCAACTTCGGCCGGCTCATGCGCGAGGACTTCGCGCCGTACCGCGACGAGATGATCGTCTCGACCAAGGCCGGCTGGGACATGTGGCCGGGCCCGTACGGGCAGGGCGGCGGGTCGCGCAAGTACGTGCTGGCCTCCCTGGACCAATCGTTGCGACGCATGGGACTCGACCACGTCGACATCTTCTACTCGCACCGGTTGGACGCCACCACTCCCCTGGAGGAGACCATGGGGGCGCTGGACACGGCGGTGCGGCAGGGGAAGGCGCTGTACGTGGGGATCTCCTCGTACGACGCCGAGCGCACGCGGCGGGCGTACGAGATCCTCCGGGACCTGGGGACGCCGCTGCTGATCCACCAGCCCTCGTACTCGATGCTCAACCGGTGGATCGAGACCGAGGGCCTGCTCGACACCGTCGGTGAACTGGGCGTGGGGGTCATCGGTTTCACCGCGCTGGCGCAGGGACTGCTCACCGACCGCTACCTCGACGGGGTGCCGGAGGGGTCGCGGGCGACGCAGGACAAGTCGTTCGACACCTCGTGGCTGTCGGAGGAGACGCGGGGGCACCTGCGCGCGCTCGACGCCATCGCGACGTCGCGCGGGCAGTCCTTGGCCCAGTTGGCCCTGGCCTGGGCGCTGCGGGACCCGCGGGTGACGTCGCTGGTCACCGGGGCCTCCTCGGTCTCCCAACTGGAGCAGAACGTCGCGGCGCTGGGGAACCTGGAGTTCACGAAGGAGGAGCTGGCCGCCATCGACGAGCACGCGGTCGACGGCGGGCTGGACCTGTGGAAGGACGCCCGCACCGGCGCCGTGTAGGCCACGGCCGCGCTGGTCACCAGGACCCGGCCAGCGCGGCCGCACCCAACAGGGCGCCGACCCCGGCCACCACGCTCACCAGCACGTTGACCACGGCGGCCCGGCGCTCACCGGCCTCCGCGAGCGTCAACGTCTCGTACGAGAAGGTCGAATACGTGGTCAGCGCCCCGCACAGACCGACACCGAGGGTGAGCCGCACCGTCTCGGTTACCCCGCCGTGGGCGGAGAGCCCGGTCAGCAGGCCCAGGATCGCGCAGCCGAGGACGTTGACCGTCAGCGTTCCCCAGGGGAAGGGCGTGTCGGCGCGGGCCTTGACCGCGTGGTCGACGAGGTAGCGGGCGGCGGCCCCGGCCGTACCGCCGACGAACACCCACAGCCAGCTCATGGTGCCTCCCCGGGGAACAGTCGCCGCGCGGCCGAGGCGCCGGCCCACACGGCGGTCATCGCGGCCACGACCGTGCCCGCCAGGTAGAGGGCGGCGACGATCGTGCGCCCCTGCTCCAGCAGATGATGGACGTCGAACGCGTAGGCCGAGAAGCTGGTGAAACCGCCGAGCACACCGATTCCCAGGAACGGGCGCACCAGGGGATGGGCGTCCCACCGTTCGGTGACGGCCACCATCAGCACGCCGATCGCGGCGCAGCCCACGGTGTTCACGGCCAGGATCGCCCAGGGCAGGGCATCGGGGTCGGGGGTGGAGAGGCCGACGGCATACCGGGCGAGGGCGCCGAGGCCGCCCCCGAGGGCCACGACGGCGACGACGGAACCCCGTCGGGGGGTCGGGTGTGCGGACGGCAAGGGTCTCCTCCTCGGGTCGTGCCCGTTCTCGGAAACGATCCTCTCCGAGAGGAGACCGGCGGCGCACACCCCTGTCGGGCACGGCGGGTCCCGCCGCCGTTCGGGACGAGGTCAGCGGGCCACGGCCACGGAGTTCAGGAGGGCCGCCCACTCCACACCGGAGAAGGCCAGGCGCCCGGCCTCACGATTCTTCGTGTCGCGCATCTGCGCTTCGCCGGTCCACCTGCACTCGACACAGTTCCCGCTGTTGGGGCTGTACGAGCTTTTGGACCAAGAATCGTTCACCGTAGACCTTCCAAGATCTCTCGTGACTCCCTGGCCGGGAGTGCCGCTGCAAGCGCGGAGGACACCCCTCCCAGCAGTGCGGGGTGATCCGACCGCTCCGCCAACACGGTACCGCCGCTCCAGTCTCCGGCGATCGCCACCTCCCCGTTGGGAAAGTGATAGACCGTGGTCGCGCTACCGGGCGTGAGAAGTATGGAACCGCGTGGCACCAGGTGCACGGCGACCCTGCCGGTCTCGATCCATTTCAACAGCACGGTCACCTGTTCGGCCCGGATCTCTTCCGGGAGCGCGTCCAACACGAACATGGGGAAGGCGGCCTTCACCCGCAGGTGCGGCAACTGATGGAGCCTGCCGCATCGAAGGGCGGTGAGCTTGGCCGTCTCTTCCTCCGACATCCAAGGGCGTGCGGTCGTGAACAGCAGCGAGGCCAGGGAAGGTGATTGCAGGTATCCGGGGACCATGTTCGGGATGACGGCTTCGGCCGCTCGCGCCTCGGCCTCGATGTGGGAGAGCGAGCGCGCCCAAGGCGGGAGGGTGAACCCGTCCTTCGCCTCCTGGTGCCGTGCCAGCAGGGATCCGCCGCATCCCAGGATGCGATCCAGCGTCTCGGCGTTCTCCCGCCGGGGAAGCGAACCGGAATTTTCCCACCGATTAAGCGACGAAAGAGACAAAGAGGCGGATTTCGCAAGCTGCGTCTGGCTCAATCCCGCGGCTTCCCGTGCGCAGGTCAGCGCTTCTGCGAATATCTCGGGGGTCATGAGATGAAGCTACCGACAACGCTACCGGTAGCGCCTGGGATTCCAGGATATTCCTATGGGAAGGAAAAGGGATCCCCGACGCTGGAGGCATGAACGGAATCCACGGGACCGAAGACGCGGTCCTCGCACCGCGCTCCGCCTTGCGCCGCCGGGGGATCGCCGCCATGGACGGTGACCTGTCCGGAAGCGTGCGCGCCGAACACGCCGGGATCGGGGTGACCGTCCGCCACGCCGACCATCGGTGGTGGCGGCCGATGTCCGGTGCCCCCGAGGTCACCGTCCCCGTCGCCCGTGAGGGGGACGAGGACGCCCTCGCTCGGCGGCTCACCGACGAACTCCTGGGACGGCTATGAGCGGGCTCACCTGGGGCGAGTTCGCACGGCTCACCCGTCCCCGTTCCCGCGCCCACCCCGCGGAGACCCCGCCCGGTCCATCAGGCCCGCTGCCCCGACGAACACGCGACGTGCGAACCCCACCCGACCCACGAGCGGACGGAGAAGCCGCCATGCCCCGGACCGAACCCGACGCCTCCCGCCGCGAACGACGTCCGAGCACCGCTCAGCGGGAACGGGCCGACGAACTGTTCGACACCGTCTCCTCTGCGCTGCGCGACGTCGAGGAGCCCGGCTCGGATCCGGCGATCGCCCTGCGCCGCGCCGACCGGGCCTTCGAGACCCTCCACCGGCACCTCGAACGAGGCGGCGTCCTGCCCGGCCCGTGGAGCAGGGCGCGACACCCCTGACTCGCCCTCCATGACCCGGCCTCGGTTCACCCCTGGTCGTCGAGAACGCGACGCAGTGTGCGGCGTCCGATGCGGCTCATGGGCGGGTTGGTGTCGCGGTAATACCGAACGAGGCCCAGCGCCTGCTCGAACGCCCAGGCCCGGCCGCGCTCCCACTCGGGGTCGTCCACGCCGAGGGCGTCCCGGAACACGCGCCGGGGTCGCTCCTCCAGGACGTCCCAGGCACAGAGCAGGTCCAGTGCGGGGTCGGCCGGGCCCAGGCCGCCCACGTCGACGACCCCGACGAGGCGGCCGTCCCGGACGAGCAGGTTGCCGGGCATCAGGTCTCCGTGGTTCATGACGTCGGGGGCGTCGCCCCGGGGCAGGTCGCGGAGTCGCTCCTCCCAGAGTCGCCGCAGGCGGGGAACGTCCAGCATCCCCTCCGAGCGTTCCAGGCAGGTGCGGACCCAGGCGTCGTGGTCGGCGACGCGACCGCCACGGCCCGTCCCGGCGAACACCCGGCCCCGGGTGTCGATCGAGCGCACGTCGCGCACGAACTCGGCCAGGTCCAGGGCGAAGTCGACGCCGTCCCCGGGGTCGATCCGGTCGGCGGGTGTCCCGTGAAGCCGGGTCTGCACGCTCCACGGCATGGGGTACCCCTCCCCCGGTTCGCCGAGGGCCACCGGTTCGGGCGTGGGGAAACGGGTCCGTCCGAGGAGTTCGCGTGCCGCCTCGTCCTCCTCCTTGAGTGCGGACAGCGCGGTCTCGGGGTCCGTCGGCAGCAGGGGGAACCGGGCGATGAGGTGGTCGCCCAGGTGGAACACCGCGTTGACCGTGCCGCCGGGGAGGACGGGGGCGAGGGGCAGGTCGGCCCAGTGCGGGAACCGGTCGGCGATGAGTCGTGCGGCCGTCTCCGTGTCGACCGTGAGCTGGTCCGTGTGCATCCGCATCGGCCCAGTGTGCCGACCCGGTCGCCCCGGCGCATCCGATTTCCCGCCCCGGGCGGCCCTCTCCACGATCGCGGACCGCCGGCCCCGAACGCGCGACGCCCCCTCCACCGGGGGCTCCGGTCACTCCAACCGCCGCGAGTCGTCACGCCGCAGCACGAAGAAGTACGGACGGCGCGACCCGCGCATGTCCATCGCCCCGATCACCGTGTCGTCGGAGAGCCGACGGAACACGTCGTGGATCGGGAGCCGGTCGTAGACCATCGTCGCCGTGTCCACGCCCCGGTACCGCGTGGTGCGCAGCCGCGCCGCGGCGGAACGCGTCCTGAGGATCGGCCGCAGGACGGCGATCGGTCCGACGAGGGGAAGGCCTTTCGGCATCGGCAGTGCGCGCACCGCCCCGAGGCCCCCGAAGGCCTTGACCGGGTCGAACGCCCACAGCGACGTCGGGCCCGGACCGGGGAACAGGAGCGGATGCACGGTCTCGGCGTCCTCGAAGCGCTTCCCCCACCAGCCGCTCGCCGCCAGGAGGCCGTCCATCGGGTGACCGGTGGGCAGTTCGGCGCCGCGCCACGTGCCGAGCATGGAGTCCGGGTCGACCGCCTCCGAGGCGTCGAACAGCTCCAGGGCCTCCTCGGTGGTCGTCGGCACCGTCGTGAGCAGGTTCTTCGACCACGTCGGCCGCGCACGGGTCATGGCGCGCCTCCTCGATCCTCTTGCGGCGAACGCCCCTTCGCGGCGTCCGGGCTCGGGGCGTCCGGTCGCACCGACGGCACCGCGCCCGCACGTCGAAGGCCCCGGGAGCCCCCGCACCTCGGCGGCGCCCTGCCACCCAACCTGCCACACCCTCGGGGCGGGGCGCGACCGGTGTGGCGACCG
Source organism: Nocardiopsis lambiniae (assembly GCF_031845465.1). NCBI lineage: Bacteria > Bacillati > Actinomycetota > Actinomycetes > Streptosporangiales > Nocardiopsidaceae > Nocardiopsis > Nocardiopsis lambiniae. The sequence goes on from NZ_JAVREP010000004.1 coordinate 93,303, forward strand.
TGTCGTGGGGCTCGGGGGTCACGGTCCGTTGCCCGCCCCCGACGTGGTGCCGTTCCGGCGGGGCATGGCGGATCGATCAGGATCGGAGAAGCGTCGGACGGGGGTCGGCGATTAACGTGATCACCCTGGGCATCGGCCCTCACACGGGCCCGTCACCGCGGTCCCGCCGACGACACACGGACCACGAGCGCGCAGAGGCGGCCACCCGGGCCGCACCGATCGCAAGAATCGGACGTGGGGCCCGCGTCCGGCCGGGACGGGCCGGGGCCGGGGCCACCGATCACCTCCCGGGGACCGTGGACACGGCCCCCACGACGACGCACGGAGAGCACGGATGAGCAAGGTCATCACGACGGATCAGCGGTCGTCCGCGGCGCACGTCGCCGACGGTCACGACATGATCCGGGTGCGGGGCGCGCGCGAGAACAATCTCACGGGCCTCGACATCGACATCCCCAAGCGCCGGCTGACGGTGTTCACCGGCGTCTCCGGGTCGGGCAAGAGCTCGCTCGTGTTCGGTACGATCGCCGCCGAGTCCCAACGCCTGATCAACGAGACCTACAGCACCTTCGTGCAGGGCTTCATGCCGTCCCTCGCCCGCCCCGAGGTGGACGTGCTCGACGGTCTGACGACCGCGATCATCGTGGACCAGGAGCGGCTGGGCTCGGACCCCCGTTCCACGGTCGGCACCGTCACCGACGCCCACGCGATGCTGCGCATCCTCTTCAGCCGGTTGGGGGACCCCCATGTCGGTCCGCCCGGCGCGTTCTCCTTCAACGTCCCCTCGGTCCGGGCGAGCGGCGCGATCACGGTCGAGCGCGGGAACAAGAAGGCGGTGAAGGCGACCTTCAACCGCGTCGGCGGTATGTGTCCGCGCTGTGAGGGCCGGGGCTCGGTCTCCGACATCGACCTCTCCCGGCTCTACGACGACTCCAAGTCGATCTCCGGGGGCGCGTTCACCATCCCGGGCTGGAAGTCGGACGGTTGGTGGACCGTGCGGCTCTACGCCGAGTCGGGGTTCCTCGACCCGAACAAGCCGATCCGCGAGTTCACCGAGGGCGAGATGTGGGACTTCCTCCACAGGGAGCCGACCAAGGTGAAGGTGGAGGGCGTGAACCTCACCTACGAGGGGCTGATCCCCAAGATCCAGAAGTCGTTCCTGTCCAAGGACCGGGAGGCGATGCAGCCGCACATCCGGGCGTTCGTGGACGAGGCGGTCACCTTCACCACCTGCCCCGAGTGCCACGGCACGCGGCTCGGACCCGAGGCCCGTTCCTCGAAGATCAGGGGGATCTCCATCGCCGAGGCGTCCGCGATGGAGATCAGGGACCTGGCCGAGTGGGTCCGCGGCCTCGACGAGCCCTCGATGGCCCCGCTCCTGGACGCGTTGCGGCAGACCTTCGACTCGTTCACCGAGATCGGCCTCGGTTACCTCTCGCTCGACCGGCCCTCGGGGACGCTCTCGGGGGGCGAGGCGCAGCGCGTCAAGATGATCCGTCACCTCGGTTCCTCCCTCACCGACGTCACCTACGTCTTCGACGAGCCGACCATCGGTCTGCACCCCCACGACATCCGGCGGATGAACGATCTGCTGCTGAAGTTGCGGGACAAGGGCAACACGGTGCTCGTCGTGGAGCACAAGCCGGAGACGATCGCGATCGCCGACCACGTCGTGGACCTCGGCCCGGGCGCGGGCTCGGCGGGCGGCTCCGTCTGCTTCGAGGGCACCGTCGAGGGGTTGAGGGCCGGCGACACCCTCACCGGACGTCACTTCGACGACCGGGCGACCCTCAAGGAGAAGGTGCGCGCGTCGACCGGGGTGATGGAGATCCGCGGCGCCGACGCCCACAACCTCCGGGACGTCGATGTCGACGTCCCGCTCGGCGTGCTCTGCGTGGTGACGGGGGTCGCCGGTTCCGGCAAGAGTTCCCTGATCCACGGGTCGATCCCGGCGGGCGCGGGGGTGGTGTCGATCGACCAGACGGCGATCCGCGGCTCGCGGCGCAGCAACCCGGCGACGTACACCGGGCTGCTCGACCCGATCCGCAAGGCGTTCGCGAAGGCCAACGGGGTCAAGCCCGCGCTGTTCAGCGCCAACTCCGAGGGGGCCTGCCCCGACTGCAACGGCGCCGGTGTCATCTACACCGATCTGCCCATGGCGGCGGGGGTCACCACCCTCTGTGAGGGATGCGAGGGGAGGCGGTTCCAGGCCGCGGTGCTGGAGTACCGCCTCGGCGGTCGCGATATCGGCGAGGTGCTCGCGATGTCGGTGTCCGAGGCCGAGGGGTTCTTCGACGCGGGTGAGGCGCGCACACCGGCGGCGCACAGGATCCTTCGGCGACTGGACGACGTCGGGCTCGGCTACCTCACCCTGGGGCAGCCGCTGACGACGCTGTCCGGCGGTGAGCGGCAGCGGCTCAAGCTGGCCACCCGCATGGGCGAGAAGGGCGGCTGCTACATCCTCGACGAGCCGACCACCGGTCTGCACCTCGCCGACGTCGAGCAGTTGCTCGGTCTGCTCGACCGGCTCGTCGACTCCGGTACGTCGGTGATCGTGATCGAGCACCACCAGGCGGTCATGGCGCACGCCGACTGGATCATCGACCTCGGTCCGGGCGCGGGGCACGACGGTGGCCGGGTCGTCTTCGAGGGCACGCCCGCCGACCTCGTCGCCGCGCGCTCCACCCTCACCGGCGAGCACCTCGCGGAGTACGTCGGCGCCTGACCGGACACCCCGGGGCGGGGGCCGCCCCGGGGACGCGAACGAGAGGAGCGCGGCGGGGTCCGTCCGTGGCGGTCCGACCGGATCCTCCATCGGTCGCTCCCCGCCCTTCGGCGTCGGCGGGGGACGACCGGGCGGGGGCGGGACTCCTCCGCGTCCGACAGCACGACCGCGCGGCGCAGGTGGCCGACCGCGACGAAGACGCCGGCCTCGCCGCCCGGGCGCCCGACGTGGTCCGCGTGGATCCTGAAGGTGCGGGGAACCCTGGCAGGGGCTCAGGCGGGACCGAAGCCCTCTTCCAGGGCCACCAGCGCCGAGCGCAGCAGCGCCCCCATGGAGGGACCGTCCGCGCCCCGCAGGGCCTGCTCCTCGGCGGCCGAGCGCAGGGCCGCGTTGAGCGCCGCCGCCCGGACCCGCACGGCGAAGTCGTCCGGTCCGACCCCCCGCCGGTCGGCGAGGATCTCCGCGAAGACCCCTTCCGCAGCCCGGTGCACGTCCAGCCACACCGCCATGAGCGCGGGCTCCTCACCGGTCATCCGGATCAGTGACGCCACCGGTTCCACCACCTGCCCGCCGTCCTGACCGAACAGGCCGCTGCGGTCGAGGTGGTCGACGAGCGACTCCCCCCTCGGCCAGCCGCGCAGCTCGGCCGCCATCTCCTCCAGGCCGCTGGTGAGCAGCGGGCGCACACAGCCCTCCTTGTTCGGGAAGTAGCGCCACAGGGTCCGGGTGGAGATGCCGATGGCGTGGGCGATGTCGTCCCCCGTCGTCCCCGCGACGCCCTTCTCCGCGAACAACTCCACGGCCGCGCGGGCGATCTGGAGCCGAACGATCCGTTTGCGCCTCTCGGTCATGGGCGGGCGGCCCTTGGCGCCGGCGCCCGTGGTCCGCTCGGCCGTCGTCATCGTCCCCACCGTTCCCTCACTCCTCGGAGGCCTCCAGCCTAGGCCCACCAGGCCTCCATGGACAAAATGTCGCTTAGCGACAAAAAGACATACGATGACAGAGTCGGCCGAGGACGGCCGTCAGCGAGCACACGAGAGGACGACGATGGAAACGGGTCTCAAGGGGAAGAAGGTCATCGTCACCGGGGGCGGCTCCGGGATCGGCCGCGCCGCCGTCCTGGCCTTCGCCGCCGAGGGCGCCTCGGTCCTGGTGGCCGACATCAACGGGGCCAAGGCGCTCGCCGCGGCCGAGGAGGCGCGCGCGGCCGGGGTGACGGCCGAGGCGGTCGTCGGCGACCTGGGATCGCCCGAGGTCGTCGACGAGGTGATCCGCACCGCCCTGGACGTTCTGGGCGGTGTCGACGTCCTGGTCAACAACGCCGGGATCATGGACGACATGTCGGCGACGGCCGATGTCACCGACGAGACGTGGGAGCGGCTGATCCGGATCAACCTCACCGCGCCGTTCCTGCTCACCCGCGCCGTGCTCCCGCACATGAGGGCGCGGGGAGAGGGATCGATCGTGTTCACCGCGTCGGAGGCCTCCCTGCGCGGCGGCGCCTCGGGGACCGCCTACACCGCCTCCAAGCACGGCGTCATGGGCCTGGTCAAGTCGACCGCGGTCATGTACCGCGACCACGGCATCCGCGTGAACGCGATCGCGCCCGGCGGCACCGCCACCGACATCTCCATCGGCACGCCCACGAGCGTGGACGGCCCGACGGCGCTGGGGCGGTACGCGCAGAACATCGGACGCGTGGCCGACGCGAAGGAGCAGGCCGCCGCCATCGTGTTCCTGGCCTCGGACGCCGCGAGCAACGTCAACGGCGCGATCCTGCCCGTCGACAACGGCTGGGCCGCCGTCTGAGACCGTTCTCGGGTCCCGGCTCTCGGAGAGGGCCGGGACCTTCGCGTGCGCCCTCCGGGAAGCGGACCCCGCCGAGGCGGACGCGTGCCCGGACGGCCGGTCCCGCGCCGCGGTCCGCCCGGGACGCCGCCGTCGGGATGACCCTCGACGGGAGACGCCCCGCACGAGGAACCCGAGCCGTGAACCGCGCCCTTCCACCTTCGGAGAGAGGTCGCGCCTCGTGGGCCAGCGTATTCGCGCCCCCCTTCACACCCGCCGTCGATCACCGTGAGCGACCGGACCGGAAGGGCCTACCAAGGTAAAGCAAGGTCACACTGTTTTTTTCTTTAATTTTACGGTGCGAGACCGACAAAGGCTCGCAGAGGCTTGCGGTCGTCACCATATTTTTTTCCCATGAGACTAAAGTCCTGAACAATCACATACACCGCAAACAACCCAGGATCTCGACCTTGTAGCACCTCGGTCCCCGTTGCTACATTCAGCCTCATGACAGAGCAACTGGAAACCTCCGTCACAGAACTCCCGAAGCTTCTGGTGAGCGTGCGGAAAGCCGCAGAAATACTGGACATCTCCGAACGGGTCGTCTACGAACTCTGCTACACACACGAGCTCGAATCGGTGAAGGTCGGCCCCAAGAAGTGGATTCGCCGGATCACCTGCGAATCGTTGAGCCGTTACGTGGAGAAAGCCCGACTGGAATCTCACGACGTCGGCGAAGCATCACGGTGAACGGAATCCAGGAAAGGAGTATTCGTATGAGCGCCCTCCGAATCGACACCCCCCGGGTCAAGAACCGGACCCTCGCGCCACCCTCGGGTGAGCCCCCTCTCGTGAGCGGACCGCGCAAGATCATGGCCACGGCCCGGCACATCGCGGCGGTCCTGGAACGCGAACCGGGGCTGTGGCCGGGGCTGACCACCTGCGTCACCGACACCGACGGCCGGATCATCGTCCACTACACGATCGTGACCGGACGCGACACGGTCGGCGGCGAGGACGCGGCGGCGGCCCTCTCCGGCCCCGACGGTGTCGTGGCGCGATGGCGGTCCCTCCTGGCCCGGGAACGGGAGTCACGACGCGAACGCGGAAACGGGCGCGAGCGCGTCACGACCGTCCGGGGGTTCTCCTCCGGCTTCCCCGTCACGGTGCTGTTCACCGTCCTGCGCACCGGCCGAGGCGTGCATCCCCGCACGGGGCACGACCACGAGAGGAGGACCCCGTGACCACGACTCGGAGCGGCGGCGGGCTGGTCTATCCCGACGCCAACACCACCCCCTGGCCCCTCAATCACCACGCCTACGTACGAGCGTGCGCGGACCGGTTGCGCAAGGACCTCAGCGACGCGCCCCTCCTCCACTTCCCCGAGTGCCACATGCAGCGGCACGAGGTCCGCAGCGCCCGCGTCAGCGTCGGCCCGAGCGAGGGGACCCGTCCCCTGACGCTCTTCTGGAACGAACTGCGGGGGTGGACCCATCGGAGGGAGGGGGCCCGCGTCCCCCTCGTCCTGGGCGCGGAGACGCTCCTGTCCCCGGAGACGTTCGCGGTGGCCGTGACGGCGTTGCTGTCCCCCGATCCCCGCGTGTTGTTGACGGTGGAGGATCGCTCCCGGTACGCCGCCCACCCGGTGGACCCGTTCTTCGAACGGCGGTTGGCCTCCTACCGCAGGGGCTGACGGGGATCCGGGACACACGGGGGCGGCCCCGTCGCCTCAGGAGCGCAGTTCGGGGAAGATCCCGAACCTGCGGACGAGGAGCTTCTCGACCTCCAGCAGGGGCAACACCAAGGCACCCAGCGCCACCACCAGCACACCGTCCGCGAACGGAACCGGCGCGGTACCGAACACCTCGTTCAGGAAGGGCGTGTACGTCAGCGCGAACTGGGCCGGGACGAGGACGGCCAACGCCAGGAGTACCGCGGGGGTGCCCCGGACCGCGCGCAGACGCATCGAGCTCGCGTGCAGGTAGCGGATGTCGAACAGGTAGAAGATCTTCAGGACGACGATGACGTTGACGACCAGGGTGCGCGCGGTCGCCACGTCATGGCCCCGCGCCAGCGCGTGGGAGAACACCGCGACGCCCACCACCAGGAGCAGTACGGAGACCAGGACCACGCGCCACAGGAGGAAGCGTGAGAGCAGTGCGGCGTTCGGTTCACGGGGCGGGCGGTCCATCACCCCGTCCTCGGCCGGTTCGAAGGCCAGGGCGAGCCCCAGGGTGACCCCGAGGACGAGGTTGAGCCACAGGATCTGCACGGGGCTCACCGGCAGGGTCGCGCCCACGGCGATGGCCGCGATGACGATGAGCACCTCACCTCCGTTGGTGGGCAGGGTCCACGCGATCACCTTGCGGATGTTGTCGTGCACGACACGGCCCTGGTTGACCGCGGCGACGATGGAGGCGAAGTCGTCGTCGAGCAGGACCATGTCCGACGCCTCCTTGGCGGCCTCGGTCCCGCGTCGCCCCATCGCCACTCCGACATCCGCCTGTTTGAGGGCGGGGGCGTCGTTGACGCCGTCACCGGTCATAGCCACGATCCGTCCCCGGCCCTGGAGCGCGCGAACGATCCGCAGTTTGTGCTCGGGGTCGGTACGGGCGAACACGTTCACGCCCTCGACCGTGTCCGCCAGGGCGTCGTCGTCCAGTGCGTCGAGTTCGTGACCGGTGACCACGACGGGGGCTTCGGCGATGCCCAGTTCACGGGCGACGGCGGCGGCGGTACCGGTGTGGTCTCCGGTGATCATGACGACGGTGATCCCCGCGGTGCGGCAACGGGCGATGGCGGCGGACGCCTCGTCACGGATGGGGTCGATGAGGCCGACCAGGCCCGCGAGGACCAGTCCGTCCACGACGTCCTCGGCGCCGAGTACCCGGGTGTCGTCGGGCACGTCGCGGTGTGCCAGGGCGATGACGCGTTCACCGGCCTGGGCGGCCGTGGCGATGATCTCCTCCCAACGGGCGGTGTCCAGGGGTTCCTCGGTCCCGTCGTCGCCGACTTGACGGGAGCACATGGACAGGAGGCGTTCGGGCGCGCCCTTGACGTGGATCCGCCGACCTCCCCCGGGCGTGTGGGAGAGCACGGCCATGTACCGGTGCCGGGCGTCGAAGGGGATCTCGGCCGGCCGGGCGTGGGCCGCCCTGATCCGGTCCGGGTCGGCACCGGCCTTGCGCGCCGCGGTGATGAGGGCGGCCTCCATCGGGTCTCCCACGACGCGCCACCCCTCGGGGGAGGGGTGCACGTCGGCGTCATTGCACAGCACCATCGTCTCGACGATCGCCGCAAGGGGCGCACTCGGTGTGTCCGGATCCCCGTGGACGGTGAAGCGCCCCACGGGGGTGTGTCCGGATCCGTCGCTCGTCAGGGTGCGCCCCCACAGGTACAGCCGGCGCACGGTCATCTCGTTGCGGGTCAGGGTGCCGGTCTTGTCGGAGCAGATCACCGAGGTGGCTCCGAGGGTCTCCACGGCCGGCAGGCGCCGGATGAGGGCCCGGCGCGCCGCCATCCTGCGCACACCGATGGCCAGGGTGATGGTGATGACGGCGGGCAGCCCCTCGGGGATGATGGAGACCGCGAGCGCAACCACGGCGACGAGGGCCTCCACCAGGGCGAAGTCGCGCACCAGAACGGCGAAGGCGAACAGGAGCGTGCCGCCGACGGCCGCGGCCAGGGTGACCGCCCTCCCGAACCCGTTGATCTGACGCAACAGGGGGGTGACGAGGGCGCGCACCCCGCCGACCAGGCCGCTGATCCCGCCGATGCGTGTGTCGGCGCCGGTGGCCACGACCACTCCGCTGGCCCGGCCGGCGACCACCAGCGTCCCGGAGTGGGCCATGGAGGCGCGCTCGGCCAGGAGGGTGTCGGCGGGCACCGACGCGGGTTGTTTCTCCGCCGGCACCGACTCCCCCGTGAGCACGGCCTCCTCGATCAGCAGGGAGCGGCTGTCGATCAGCCGCAGATCGGCGGGCACCCGGTCGCCCGCCTCCAGCACCACAACGTCGCCGGGGACCAGGGCGTCGGCCGCGACGGTGGTGCGACGGCCCCCTCGCACCACCGTGGCGCGCGGTGCGACGACGTCCTGGATGGCGTCGAGCGCCCGTTCGGCCCGGCCCTCCTGGACGAAGCCGACGATCGCGTTGACCACGACGACGGCGAGGATCACCGCGGCGTCGACCCGGTGGTCCAGCAGCCAGGTCAGGACGGCGGCGCAGAGCAGGAAGTAGATGAGGACGTTGTGGAACTGGGCCAGGAAACGGACGAGGGGACCGCGCCCCAGGGAGGAGGGCAACCGGTTCGGGCCGTGACGGGCGAGCCGGGCGGCGGCCTCGGTCGGAGAGAGACCGTCGGGACCGGAGTCCCGGCCCTCCATGGCCTCCTCCGCGGTGAGGGAGTGCCAGGGGACGTTCGCGCCGCGTGCACGGGTCCCGGGATCGCGCGCGGAACCCCCGTGGTGGGTCGTTCCGGCCATAAGGGCATCACCGTCCCCGTCCGGGAGCGCGGACCCGCCGTCCGCAGGCCCCGTCTCCACCCTCGGTGATGGACCATACCGGGCACCGGGGTCGAAGGGCCGAATCCAGGCGGGTCGAAAGTCCCGGTCCGACATCACCCAGAACCCGCTCCGAACTGCGAGGACATCACGGATCACGGAACGGCCCGAGGGCAGGGTCCCTTGACATCGGGCCCTCACCGGCGTGGTCTGGGAGGCCGGGAACGCCGCGCACCGAGGAGGCGATCGCCCGTGTCCGAGACCGACCCGGTGCTCTGGCCCGACCGTGTCGAAGCGGTGCTGTTCGACGTGGACGGGGTGGTCACCGACACCGCCCGGGTGCATGCCGCCGCCTGGAAACGCCTGTTCGACGGTTTCCTGCGGGTGCGCTCCGGTGAGGGCTTCGAGCCGTTCGACGAGGGCGACGACTACGCGCGGTTCGTCGACGGACGGTCCCGGCTCGACGGGGTGCGCGCGTTCCTCGCCTCGCGGGGCGTCGAGGTTCCCGAGACGGGGACGGGTGACACGGTGGAGTCGCTGGGCGCGCGCAAGGACCACTACTTCCTGGAGGCCCTGCGCCGGTCGGGGGCATCGGCGTTCCCGACCGTGGTCGCGATGATCCGCAGGCTACGGGAGCGGGGCAGGGCCACGGCGGCGGTGTCGGCCAGCCGCAACTGCTCCGAGGTCCTGCGGGCCGCGGGGGTGGAGGGGTTGTTCGACGTTCGGGTGGACGGTGTGGACGCCGCGCGGCTGGGCCTGGCCGGCAAACCGGACCCCGCCCTGTTCCTGGAGGCGGCGCGCCGACTGGGGGTCGCCCCTGCCCGGGCAGCCGTGGTGGAGGACGCCTTCGCCGGTGTGGAGGCCGGAACGCGCGGGGGATTCGGGTTCGTGGTCGGGGTCGACCCCGGGGGCCGGGCCGAGGGGCTGTACCGGCGCGGCGCCCACACCGTGATCTCCGTGGACGGGTCCGCGACGACCGGGAGGACCCGATGAGCCGCTGGTCGTTGGTCTACGAGGGGGTCGATGCCGAGCGCACGGGCCTACGCGAGGCCCTGTGCACGCTCGGCAACGGGGTCTTCGCCACCCGAGGCGCGAACCCGGAGAGCCGCTCGGACGGGGAGCACCGTCCCGGCACCTACATCGCCGGTTGCTTCGACAGGGCGGTATCGGTCGTCAACGGTCGGGAGATCGAGAACGAGGACATGGTCAACGCCCCGAACTGGCTGCCGTTGACCTTCCACACCGGCGACGGCGTGTGGTTCTGCGGCCCCGGATCGGATGAGCGGATCGAACTGGACATGCGGCGCGGGCTGCTGACCCGGAGCTTCGAGGCGGGCCCGCCGGGACGGCGGACCGGAGTGGTGCAGCGCCGGCTGGTGTCCATGGCCGACCCGCACCTGGCCGCGTTGGAGACGACCTTCGTCCCGAGGGACTGGAGCGGCGCCCTAACGGTCCGATCGGCGTTGGACGGGGAGGTCGCCAACACGGGCGTGGCCCGCTACCGGGGGTTGGCCTCACGGCATCTGGTCCCCGGCGGCACCGGTACGGACACCGAGGAGATCACGTGGCTGCGATGCGCCACCGCGCGGTCGCGGATCGGGATCGCCCTGGCCGCGCGCACCCGCGTCTCCTCGGGACCGTCACCGACGCACGCCAACGTGAACGCGCGCGATGCCCGGATCGGGATCGATCTGAGCCTGGACGTCATCGAGGGGGTGCCGGTGACCGTGGAGAAGACCGTGGCGCTGCACACCTCGCGCGACCACGCCATCGAGGAGCCGTTGCAGGCCGCGCGGACGTCGCTGGCGCGCGCCGGGGGTTTCGACGCCCTGCTGGAGCGGCACACCACCGCCTGGCATCACCTGTGGCGCGCGTGCGCGCTGGACATCGGCGACGAGGAGGACCAGCGGATCCTCGACCTGCACCTGTTCCACCTGTTCCAGACGCTGTCGCCGCACACCGCGGACCTGGACGCGGGCGTGCCGGCCCGGGGGCTGCACGGGGAGGCGTACCGGGGGCACGTGTTCTGGGACGAGCTGTTCGTCCTGCCGTTCCTGGACCTGCGACTCCCCGAGATCTCCCGTGGGGCGCTGCGCTATCGGGCGCGGCGGCTGCCGGCGGCGCGCGACGAGGCCCGGGCGTGCGGGGTGCGCGGTGCGCTGTTCCCCTGGCAGAGCGGGAGCGACGGACGGGAGGAGTCCCAGTCGGTGCACCTCAACCCCCGGTCCGGGCGCTGGGTACCCGACCGTTCGCGGTCGCAGCGGCACATCGGTCTGGCCATCGGGATGAACGTGTGGCGCCACTACCAGGCCACCGGCGACCTGGAGTTCCTGTGCGACGTCGGCGCCGAACTGCTACTGGAGATCGCCCGGGCCTTCTCCGATCTGGCCGTCCACGACAAGGCCCTGGACCGGTACCGCGTTCGCGGTGTCATGGGCCCCGACGAGTACCACGACGGCCTTCCCGACCGGAAGGAGCCCGGTCTGGACGACAACGCCTACACCAACGTCCTGACGTCGTGGCTGTTGTCGCGGGCGCTGGACGTGCTGCGGGAGCTGCCCGGGGCGCGCGCACGCGACCTCTGTGAACGCCTGGGACTGGCCCCCGAGGAGATGGAACGGTTCGAGACGGTCTCCCGCAGGCTGTACGTGCCCTTCCACGACGGTGTCATCAGCCAGTTCGCCGGCTACGGCGACTTGGCCGAACTGGACTGGGACGGCTACCGGGAACGGTACGGCGACATCCGCAGGCTGGACCGCGTCCTGGAGGCGGAGGGCGACACCTGCAACCGGTACCGGGCCTCCAAACAGGCCGACGTGCTCATGCTGTTCTTCCTGTTGTCGCGGGAGGAGGTGATGGGACGCCTGCACCACATGGGCTACGAGGTCGACCCCGACCTGATCCCGCGCACGGTCGAGTACTACATGCGGCGCACCTCGCACGGTTCGACGCTCAGTTCGGTGGTGCACTCCTGGGTGTCGGCGCGGATGGACCGGCGGACCTCGTGGAGGTTCTTCCGGGAGGCGTTGCGTTCGGACATCGACGACGTCCAGGGCGGTACGACCGCCGAGGGCGTGCACCTGGGGGCGATGGTGGGCACGATCGACCTGCTCACCCGTTGCGCGACGGGGATGGAGGTGCGCGACGGGGTCCTGTACCTGGATCCGCTGTTGCCGGAGGAACTTCCCGAGTTGGCCTTCGAGGTGCGTTACCGGGGCCACTGGGGAGTCGGCGTGCGAATACGCGGTGACCGTGTCACGGTGTCGGTACCGGTGTCGCGGGAGGCGCCGATCACCGTCCAGGTGCGGGGGGACCGTGCCGTCGTGCCACCGGGGGGTTCGTGGACCTCGCCGCCGCGTTGACGGCACGGGACCGTAGGCCCCTTGCCGAAGACAGGGACGGGGACGAACACTGGAGGGTCCGGGGGAGACTCGTACCGGCCGTGCGCACGGCCGGGGTTCGGAGGGGACATGGAGAGCGCACACGGTTCCGGGGCGCCCGGCGGGGATTTCTGCCGACGGGTGGTGCACCGGAGGACGGAACTGGGGTTGAGCCAGGAGGACGTGGCCGTGCGCGCCGGGATGGATCCGGGGTACGTGGCCTATCTGGAGGAGCATCCACCGGTGTTGACCCGCTCGGCGCTCTATCGGTTGGCGCTGGCCCTGCGCACCTCGCCGGACGATCTGCTGGGCTCGGCCTCGGGGCTTCCGCCGGGAGCGGTGGTCACCGCCTTTCCGCACCACGACCTGCGCGTGCTGTCCCGGAGTGAGTGCGAGGAGCTCATCTCCCCGGGCGGAATCGGTCGGATCGCCTTCGGCACCGGTGGGGTCACCGCGCCGACCGTGCTTCCGGTGACCTACGTCTGGGACGGCGACGGGGTCCTGTTCCGCACGACGCGGGAGGGGGTCATCTCCTCCCACGTGGAGGGCCCGGTGTCCTTCCAGGTGGACCGGATCGACGAGACCCTGAGCGAGGGATGGAGCGTGCTGATCGCCGGCAGGGGGCGGGTGGTGCGCGACCCCGACGAGGAGGCCGTGCTGCGCGCGGGGTTGCCGTTGGCGACGTGGGTGGACCGGGAGGACGGCGTCCACGTGCGGGTGACCGCCATCGAGATCACCGGGCGGCGGCTGTCCGGCCGCTCGCTGTGACCACCGCGGGGGGAACGTGTTCCCCGGGGACGGGGCGGGGGGAGCCGCGCCGGTCCCGCGTCCGGCGCGTGTTCCCAGGGGGCCGGGGCGGGAGGGACGCGGCTCCTCGGATGCGGTAGAGATGGGGGTGCTCCCCCGCCGCCACCGGGAAGGACTCCGCCCGTGCTCCCGTTCGTCACCGATCCCGTCGATCGGCCCGCCCTGGTCTTCGGCGACCGCTCCCTGTCCTATCGGGGGCTGGCGTCGGCCGCCTCCCGACTGGCCGCCGACCTGCCGGCGGGCGGCCGGGTCGCCGTGTGGGCCGTACCGACCCCGGAGACCTGTGTGGCGGTCACCGCGGCGGTCCTGGCCGGGGCGGCGGCGGTGCCGCTGAACCCGCGTTCGGGTGAGCGCGAGTCGGCGCACGTCATCGGCGACAGCGACCCCGATCTGCTGCTGGCCCCGCCGGGCGCCGAGCCGCCCGAGGCGCTGCACGGCCTGCCCCGGATCGACGTGGACGTCTCCCCCGCCCCGGCCGTGGCGCCCCTCGTCCGGGAGGTCGACGACGAGGCCACCGCGCTGATCGTCTACACCTCCGGGACGACCGGCGCCCCCAAGGGCGTGCCGCTGTCGCGTCGGGCGATCGTCTCGACCCTGGACGCGCTCGCCGAGGTCTGGTCGTGGACGGCCGACGACGTGCTGGTGCACGCCCTCCCCCTCTTCCACGTGCACGGTCTGGTGCTGGGGGTGCTCGGCCCGCTGCGCCGGGGCGGGACGCTGCGCCACCCGGGCCGGTTCGAGGTCGCGGCGATCACCGAGGCCCTGTCCGGGGGAGGGACGCTGCTGTTCGGTGTGCCCACCATGTACCACCGGTTGGCGCTGGCCGTCGACGACGATCCGGCCCTGGTCGAGGCGTTGGCCGGGGCGCGGCTGCTGGTCTCGGGGTCGGCGGCGCTGCCCCGGCCCGACCACGATCGGTTGACGGCGGCCACCGGGCACCGGGTGATCGAGCGGTACGGGATGTCGGAGACGTTGATGAACACCTCCGTCCGGCCGGGCGACGGCTCCCGGCCGGGCGGGGTGGGCACCCCGCTGCCGGGGGTGGGGCTGCGGCTGGTCGAGGAGGACGGGACGCCGATGCCGCCGGGCGACCCCGAGGCGGTGGGCGAGATCCAGGTGCGCGGACCGAACCTGTTCGACGGTTACCTGAACCGGCCGGAGGCCACCGCCGAGGCGATGACCTCCGACGGCTGGTTCCGGACCGGGGACATGGCCGTCCGGGAGGCCGACGGGTCGGTGCGCATCGTGGGCCGCAAGAGCACGGACCTGATCAAGAGCGCCGGGTACAAGATCGGCGCCGGGGAGATCGAGAACGTGCTGTTGGCCCACCCAGCGGTGGCGGAGGCGGCGGTGACCGGGGAACCGGACCCGGATCTGGGCGAACGGGTCGTGGCCTGGGTGGTGCCGCGCGGTCAGGCCCCGTCGTTGGCGGAGCTGTCGGACCTGGTGGCCGCAGAGCTGGCGCCCCACAAGCGGCCCCGCCGGTTGCGCGTGGTCGACTCCCTGCCCCGCAACGACATGGGCAAGGTCCTCAAGCGGGCGCTGGGCTCCTGATCCCGGGGGACCATGGCCGCCGCGGCCAGCGTCACCAGGGCCAGGAGGAACCACACGAGCGGGCCGCCGAGGTCCAGGAGCGCGCCGACGGGTACGCCGCCCAGCAGGACCACCAGGCCGGACACCGAGGACAGGACGCCGGTGAACAGGCCCAGCCGACGGTCCTCGACCAGATCGGGGACCCAGGCGCGGACCGTGGGCACGATGAGGGCCTGGCCCAGGGTGAGCGCGGTGACGAACACCGCCGCGGGCAGCAGCCCCGGTGAGGCGTCGACCGCGATCGGCACGGCGACGGCGACGAACCCCAGCGCGATCAGCACCAGCCCGGACACCAGGGTCCCCCGGCGGCTCGGGCGGACGGTGGCCCAGCGCAGCAGGGGGAACTGCGCGGCGATGTAGAGCGCCGACGACCAGGCGAGCAGCCAGCCCAGGGCCGTCTGGGAGCCGGTGACCCGCTCCACCTCTCCGGGCAGCGCCAGGTAGAGCTGGTTGTAGGCCAGGAGGTAGCCGCCGTAGACCAGGCACAGGCCCGCGAAGCGGCGGTCGACCGCCCTCGGCCGGCGCGCGTCCCCGGGGTCGGTGGCGCGCGGCTCGGGCGCGCCCGGGGGCATCAGGAACAGGTGCCCGACCAGCACCAGGACGAAGACGGCCGCCCCGACCAGGCAGGCCGTCCGGAAACCGCCGGAGAGCAGGAGGATCCCCAGCAGCGGGCCGACGAGGGTTCCGGCCTGCCCCGCGACGGAGAACCATCCGAGCATCCGGGTCCGGGGGGTGCCGGTGCGGCGTTCGTGCTCGACGGCCTGGCGGGCGATCTCCGTCTCGACCGCCGGGGAGAACAGCGCGGCGGCGAAACCGATGAGCAGCACCGAGACGATGACCGCGCCCGTCGCCTCGGCGAAGCCGAGCAGGCAGAACCCGACCACGCGCAGCGCGCAGCCGACCAGCACGACCGGACGCGGCCCGAACCGGTCGGTGAGCGCGCCCCCGACGACGAACAGCCCCTGTTGGCTGAAGGTGCGCAGCCCCAGGACCAGGCCGACCAGCCACCCCGCGAGGCCGAGCGCGCCGCCGAGGTGATCGGCCAGGTACGGGAGCACCGCGAAGAAGCCGACGTTGAACGCGCACTGGGAGCCGATCAACAGCAGGGGCAGCGGGCCCGGAGCGCGCCGGGCCACCGGAGCGGGGGTCACGGCGCGGCCGGGAGCGAGGACTCGGAGGGCGCTCCGTGGATCGACGGGACCGCCCGCACGAGTTCACGCGTGTACGGGTGTTCGGGATCGGTCAGGACACGGCGCGCGGGTCCGGTCTCCACGATCCTCCCCCGGTGCATGACGGCGACGCGGTGGGCGATGTGCCGCGCGAGGGGGAGGTCGTGGCAGATGAACAGGTAACCCAGGCCCAGCTCGTCCTGGAGTCCGTTGAGCAGGTTGAGGACGCCGGCGCGCACCGAGGGGTCCAGGGCGGAGACGGGTTCGTCCAGGACCAGCAGTCTCGGTTCGCAGGCCAGCGCGCGGGCGATGCCGACGCGCTGGCACTGCCCGCCGGACAGCTCGTGCGGGAACCGGTCGCCGTGGGCGGGGTCGAGCCCCACCTTCCCCAGGAGCGCGTCCACCTGGTCGGGGCCGGTCGCGCGCTCCCAGCGGCCGTGGATCCGCAGGGGTTCGGCGACGGCGTCGCGCACCCGCAGGCGCGGGCTGAGCGAACCGTACGGGTCCTGGAGGACGGGCTGGAAGGCGGGCCGCAGGGCGCGCAGTCCGGCCTCGCCCAGGGTGGTGAGCTCGGTGCCCTCGAAGCGCACGGACCCGGCGTCGGGGCGGCGCAGGCCCAGGACGGCGGTGGCCGCGCTGGTCTTGCCGCATCCGGATTCGCCGACCAGGGCGAGCGTCTCCCCGGCGTGCACGTCGAAGGAGACGCCGTCGACGGCGGTCAGCGGCGCGGAACGCCGGGTGGGGCCGGGGTGGCGCACCACGAGGTCGCGCACCCGGAGCAGCGGCGCCGGGGCGGGGTCGTTCGGGTCGTCCATGGTGGTCCTCATCGCGGGGTCGGCGCGAACGGGTGGGTCAGCGGGTCGGGCAGGTCCGTCAGGCGGTGGCAGGAGACCAGGCGGCCGGGTTCGCCGGTGGGGAGCGGTGCGGGTTCCTCCGTCCGGCAGACCTCTCGGGCGTGGGGGCAGCGGGGGGCGAAGGCGCAGCCGCCCGGCGGCGACTCCGGGGCGGACGGTGCGCCCTCGATGGTGGGGAGCCGGCGGTCGGTCGCCTCCAGCGGCGGCAGGGACGCGACCAGGCCCGCGGTGTAGGGGGCGCGGGGAGCGGTGAGGACCGGCACCGCCGGGCCCGACTCGACGTGACGTCCGGCGTACACGACCACCGTCCGGTCGGCGTATCCGCCGACCACGCCCAGGTCGTGGGTGATGAGGACGATCGCGGTGCCGGTCCGCTCGCGCAGTTCGCGGAGCCGGTCGAGCACGCGGGCCTGCATGACGGGGTCGAGCGCGGTGGTGGGCTCGTCGGCGAACACGAGGTCGGGCTCGTTGACGGTGGCCATCGCGATGACCGCCCGCTGGCGCATGCCGCCGGAGAACTCGTGGGGGTGGGCCCGGGCGCGTCGGGCGGCGTCGGGGATCCCGGCCCGGTCCAGGGCCTCCACCGCCAGCCGCCACGCCCTGGCCCGGCTCATCCTCCGGTTCGAGCGCAGCGCGCGAACGAGCTGTCCGCCCACGGTGTGGACGGGGCTGAGGGCGCTGAGCGCGTTCTGGGGGATCAGGGCCATGCGACGGCCGCGCAGGGACCGCAGGACGGCCGGTGAGGCGCCGACCAGTTCCCGGCCGTCCAGGTCGACGCTGCCGCCGACGGTCGCGCCGTGGGGCGCCATGCCCAGGACCGTGTGCGCGGTGATGGACTTCCCGGCACCGGACTCACCCACCAGGCCGAGGACCTCGCCGGGCCGGACGTCGAAGGACAGGCCGCGGACGGCGTGGACCGGTGTCCCGCCCCGTCCGCGCAGGGTGACCCGCAGGTCGCGGACCGCCAGCAGGGGTCGGTCGGTCATCGGGCCGTCCCTTCCGGTGTCGTCGCCCCGGCCGGTGCGGGGGCCCGCCGTGCCGGGCGGGTCCGGGTGCGCGGCGGGAGCGTGGAGGCGGAGACCGCGAACGCGGCCAGGAGCAGGAGCATGGCGGTGGGGGCCAGGGCCGCCAGGGGGGCCCGTTCGACGTAGGGCAGGGACTCCGACAGGCTCGCCCCCCATTCGGCGGAGGGCGGCTGGGCGCCCAGTCCGAGGAAGCCCAGGGAGGCCAGGGCGAGGGCGGTGCCCGGCAGGCGCAGCACCGCGTTCCTGGCGACCGGTCCCAGCACCGAGGGCAGGACGTGCCGCAGCAGGATCCAGCGGGCGTCGGCGCCCAGGGCGCGCTGGGCGGTCAGGTGGGTCGCCGCGCGCGTCTCCTGGACCAGGGCGGCGGTGTGGGCGGCCAACGGGGGCCAGGTGACCAGGGCCACGGCCAGGGCGGCGCCCGACTGCCCGGGGCCGAGCACGGCGGCCACCAGGATGCCCGCGATCACCGGGGGCAGGGCGTTGGCCGTTTCAGCGAGGCCCGCCGACAGTCCCGGGAGGAATCCGATCGGCACCGCGATGAGCAGACCCGCCAGGCACACCAGGGCGGCGACGCCGACGGTGGTGAGGGCGCCGTGGCCCAGGCGGGCCAGGACGTCGCGGCCGACCCCGTCGGTGCCCAGCGGATGCGCCCAGGAGGGGGCCGCGAGCCGCTCGGCCACCTGGACGGTCATCGCGTCGCGGGTCAGGCCCCAGAGGATCACCGTCAGGAGCAGGGTCGCGCACACCCGGGGGATCGCCCGGCGGACCGCGCCCGCCGCGTCGGTGCTCGGCGGCGGCGGGGTCAGGGCCGCCGCGCGCAGGCCCGGTCCCAGCATGCGCAGGCGGGCGCTCTGCGCGAGCAGACCGGACGCCATGCCCAGGAGCACCAGGGCGAGCACCGACCCTTGGACCATCGGCAGGTCCTGGGCCCGCACGGCGCCCAGGGCGGTGCGGCCGATGCCGGGGACGGTGAAGACGGTCTCCACCGCCACCGCGCCCCCGAGCAGGCCGATGGCGACCATGCCGAGCTGGGGGACGAGCGCGGGGGTGGCCCGGCGCAGCACCGCCAGGGCGATCAGCCCCGGCGCGCACCCCGAGGCCCGCCACAGGGGCACCCAGCGTTCGGCGTACACGGCGGGCAGCGCGTCGTCGACGAGCCGGCCCAGCAGTCCGCCGGCGGGGACGCCCAGCGCCAGGGCCGGGAGCACCAGGTGCACCGGTTCCCGCCAGCCGTAGGGCGGGAGCAGCCCCGCCCACACCGACAGCACGAGCATGAGCAGGATGGCGATGAGGAACTCGGGCAGGGCCGTGAACATCGCCGCGGCGGCCCCGCCGCCCGAGGCGCCCGGGCGCAGGGTGCCGCGCGCCCCCCGGATCAGGGTGGGCGCGCACAGCGCCGTCGCGGTGAGGAGCGCGACGGCGAGCGCGGCCGTCATGACCGTGAGCGAGACGCCCATCGCCGAGACGACGGCGGGCAGGACGGGCGCGCCGGAGACCCAGGAGTGGCCGAGGTCGCCGAGTGCGGCCCCGTGGAGCCAGTGGGCGAGCATCACCCAGGGTCCGGCGTCCAGGCCCAGGTCCGCCCGGATCGCCGCCAGCGCCTCCTCGGTGGGTTCGCGTTCGGCGAAGCGGGCGCGCAGCACCGCCAGGGCGGGGTCGCGGCCGGACAGCCAGGGCAGCAGTCCGATGACGACGGTGATGAGCGTCAGCGCGGCGAGACGGGAGACGACGGGCGTCGCCCACCGGGCGGACCGGGCGCCGGTGTGTGCGGCGGTCACGGGGTCAGGTGGGTGAGCGGGGTGACGAGCAGGCGTTCGCGGGGGTCCTTGGCGGAGTCCGCGACGTGGGTCGCGTCCCCCTGGATGACGCGTTCGTGCAGCATCGGGATGGCGGCGTCGGTGTCCAGGATCGCGGCCTCGGCGGCCAGGATCGCGGCGCGGCGCTCGTCGCCCACGGACGCCTTCTCGGCCTCCGACAGGGCGGCGTCCACGTCCTCGTCGCACAGCCGGGCGATGTTGAAGGACCCCTCGCAGGAGAAGTCGCTGGTCATGTAGGCGGCGGGGTCCCCGGAGTCGAGCACGGTCGCCCGGGAGAGGATGAACGCGTCGAACTCTCCGGCGAGGGCGTCCTCCTCGATGTCGGCGTACTCGCGCACGACCTGTCGCACCTCGAAGCCGGCGTCCTCCAACTGCTGTTCCAGCACGGTGGCGACCTCGGGCAGTTCGGCGCGGTCGGTGAAGGTGGCCAGGGTGATGGCCGCCCCGTCGGGGTCGCCGGCGGGGGTGGGCTCATCGCGTTCGGGGCGCTCGGCGGCCCAGGGCAGGGCGGGGCCGAGGAGGCCTTCGGCGACGTCGGCGCGTCCCTCGTAGACGCCGTCCACCAGGGCCCGGGGGTCGATGGCCGCGCGGACGGCGGCACGCAGCGCGGGGTCGGTGAAGGGACCCTCCTCGGTGTTGAGGTAGAGGGTGTTGGTGCGCGGCATCGGCACCTCGGTGAGGGTGTCCGGGTCCAGGAGCGAGGCCTGGGAGGTGGGCACGGACTCGACGATGTCGGCCTCGCCGGTGCGCAGGGCGGCGGCGCGGGCGGTGCCGTCGGGCACGAAGGTCACGTCGATGCCGGCGGCCAGGGCGGGTTCTCCCCAGTAACCGTCGTAGCGGTCCAGACGGGCGGAGGTGGTGCCGTCGACCTCGACCAGCTCGAAGGGGCCCGATCCGGTGCCGACGGGGCTGACCGTGTCGCCGGAGTAGGCGCTCTCGGCGAGGATCGACAGTTGCGGCGAGGAGAGCCGCTGGGGCAGCAGGGGGTCCTCCCGCTCGGCGGTGACGGTGAGCGTGTCGCCCTCCGCCTCGATCTCCAGTGCCAGGCCGTCGAGGATGCGCGGCGCGGGCGTGGCCCGGGCGGCGTACTCCAGGGAGTGGGCTGCCACGGCGGCGGTGAGCTCCGTGCCGTCGTGGAAGGTCACCCCGTCCCGGACGGTGAACGTCCAGGTCGTGTCGTCGGCCGAGGACCATTCGGTGGCCAGGCCCGGAAGCGGGTCGCCGTCCTCGTCGAGGGTGACGAGGGTCTCGGCGGTGCTCCAACGGGAGAGCTTGAAGGCGTCGTCGCTCAGCGGGGAGAGGGACGACCGGGGAGGCTGCATCATCGCGATCGAGATGCGCCCGTCGTCGGCGGCGTCGGCGCCGCCGTCGGGCAGGCAGCCGGCCACCGCCAGGGCCGAGGCCGCGGCGAGGCAGGCGGAGAGGGCGGATCTGTGAGGGTGCACGAGGGTTCTTCCGGTCGGGGCGTACGGGGGCCGGGGGCATGGGGCGACACGGCGTGGAGACGTCGTACCTGATCAGGACATATTACGATAATCGTTTTCATTATCGCGACACGGAGCCCCGTGGGCCCGGTCACGTCCGCGCGCACGTCGGTCACATCCCGCCGGCCCCGCCCGGCCGGGCGGGCGGGGCCGGCGCGCGCGGTTCGCGGGCATGACGCGGCACACCGGTGTGCGCGGCCGTCGAGACCGCCCCGACGTGATCACACCCGCCGCCCGTGGGCGGGGCCCTTCGTACGCGTTACGGGTGTCCCCTAACCCGGGTAACCGGTCCCTCGCTTCGGCGGGCCTTTGTCCCGTGTCCTCCGCACGTGGGCACCCGGCGTGCGGCGATCCGCGGAGGGAACCGCGCGGCGCCGGCGCGATCCCGCCCGCCGCGGAGACCATGGCGGTGTCGGCGTCGCGTACGCGGTTCTGCCCCCTGTCGGCACACAACGCCCTGGCAGACGGGGCGCGGCGCCCGGCCTTGCACGCCGATCGGCCCGGCCGGGCGCCGCGCCCCCGGCACCACAGGAAGAGGCCCATGCCCTACTCCAAGGAATGCGTGTTCGGGGAGATCACCGCGATCTTCTCCACCGGTGAGACCGCCCGTCCCAACGAGAACTACTACGCACTGACCGGAAGCATCGACACCAAGGGGATCACCACCTGGATCAGGTCCACTGACCCCTCCAGCGGGGCGGTCCGACCGGCCCAGGACTGGCACAAGCTCGACTGGGGCCACCGGGTCGTCCCGCCCGCCGGCTACCACGCCTTCTCCGACGCGCCGGACCACCAGTTCTCCTGGCTCAAGCGCGTGCCCAAGGAACACCTGGCCTGCGTCAAGGAGACCATCGACGGCGTCGACTACGCGGTGCCCGGCGACAAGTACATCGTCGCGGTGGACCACGGAATGATCTTCGAGCTGCTGCGCACCAAGCGGCCCCGGCAGACCCTGGAGAAGGACAGCGTCCTGATCGCGCCCGACCCGGGGTTCTGGTTCTGCGGCCTGAACATGATGGGGCTCCCCATCGGGAAGGACCCGGGTCAGGTCTACGTGCTCAACCTGCCCCTCCCCGTCACCCGGGGCGGGAACCTGGCCCGCCCCAGGATCACGGACCCCGACGACATCCCCCAGGAGCAGAACGCGATCATCGACCGCGAGGTCCTCGTACCCTGCGTGGCGGTCGACGACCGCACCAAGTCCCGAGCCTGGATCGTCGAGAACTCGCCCACCTACACCCTGCGCCGCCGCCGCTCCTACACGCTGGTGGCCGCGCTGGACCTGCGCGGCAGCAGCAGGGACGGCCACATGGGGCAGACCGTCTCCTGGGGCGTCACCGACACCCAGACCCGTACCTACAGCAAGAGCGTCGGCATCACGGTGGGCTTCGAGGCCGGTGTGTCGGTGGAGGGCGTCGGCGTCAAGGTGAGCGGGTCGGTGACGACGACCCTGGGCTACTCGCGCTCCTTCGCGAACACCGAGATGCAGCAGCAGTCGGTGCAGGTGGACGGGAACGCCGCCGCCGGTCGGGTCACGGCCATGTACGCCGAGAAGCACGTGATCTACGTGGTGCGCGACGACCCCGACCACACCTTCTGCTCGGACGACGAGAAGAACGTGGTGACGTTCAAGGCGGGGCTGCGCTACGCCATCGTGGACGACAGCGGCGCGTTCTCCGGGTCCCCGGCACTCGCGGGCGGGTTCGACGCGTCCGCTCCGTCCCCGGACGGGCGGCGCGGCGTCGAGGGGGCCGACGGGGGGATCCGCGCGGTCGGCTACGGCATGGACGCCGCCGAGGTGCCCGCGCCCGAACAGCTGACCGGCCCGAGCGCGCCCGAAGGCGTACCGGCCCCCCGAAGCCCCGAACGGGTCGGACGGGAGACGACCACGGGCACACCCGCCTCCTGATGATCGGGGCCGGGGGCCTCGGTGATCGTGGGCGGTCGGGGACCGCTCCACGGGTGCGCCGGTCTCCCGGTCGCGCCCGATCGCCGCGGCCCTGACGAGCGGGCCTCGCCCCGTGCGGACGCGCACCCCTGTCGGTGCGCGTCCGCCGTGCGGCCCTTCCAGCGTGTCGACGGCGGTCTCGGACCGCTGACGGACCCGCGCCGGTCCGCCGGGGCGGACGACTCGCGCGGGGCGATGCGGACCGAGGGCCACACGCGCGCCGTCATCGCCGCCCGCTCGGTGGAGCCGGTCGTGCCCCCTTCCCGGGTACGCCTCGTCTTTTCGGCCCGCACGCGGTCCGCTCCCCCCGACGGAAGGCCGAAACGGTGCGCGGGGGTCGAACCCTCACCACGGCGCGATCGGGTGCGTGGACCGCGGGAACGGCCTCACGACCCCTCCTCGGCCTGGACGTCGGCCGTACCGGGCCCGTGGCCGGGCATGGCCGAGCGGGCCTGCGCGTCCCGGTGCAGGCGCAGGAACTCCAGGTGCCGCTCGTACTCGTCGAGGATGTTCGCGATGAGCTGCTCCTTGGTGTAGCCCATCACGTCGTAGCCCTGGCTGCCCTCGGTGAGGTAGACCTCGAAGCGCACGTAGGTGTCGTGTTCGGCGAGCGAGCGCATGGCGAACGCCGGGGTGGGGACCACGATCGGCCACACCCGGTAGGTGAACTCCTCCTCGGAGCCCATCGGCACCCTCAGCTCCAGGTGCGGGATCCCGGCCTCCTCGTCGGCCACCTCGGTCACCGACGCCTCCGCGCCCTGGTCGCGCAGCCCTTCGGCGACGTCCTCGAACGCGGGTCGGCACACCTCCCGGACGAACCTGGTGGCCGCACGCTCGCCGGGGAAGCTCACCGCCCTCGCGATCCGCTGGCGCCAGTTGCGCTCCGTGCCCCGGCGGTCGATCGCGGTCCGGTCCGACAGCGAGGACGACAGGGTCGTCCGGAACGCGTCCTGCCGGAACCTCTCGATCCGCAGCGCCTTGTACAGGCCCCAGACGATCAGGAGCATCACGAACGAGAACGGTAGCCCCATGATGATGGTCGCGCTGGTCAGCGTGTCCAACCCGCCGACCAGGAGCATGGCGAGGGTGAGCAGGCCGGTCGCCGACGCCCAGAAGACGCGCAGCCACGCCGGCGCGTCGGTGATCGGTGTCGGCAGGTGGGAGCTGAGGTTGCCCATCACCAGCGCGCCGGAGTCGGCCGAGGTGACGTAGAGGAGCAGGCCGACGACCGTCGCGAGCCCGGCGCTGAACAGCACACCCGGGTACTGGGTGAGCAGTGTGTAGAACCCCCGTTCGGGTTCGTTCATGGCGAGTTCCCCGAACGCCAGGTCGCCCTGGCGCACGATGCTCAGGGCGCTGTTGCCGAAGACCGACAGGAACGTCAGCGTGTACAGCAGCGGGACCACCAGGGTCGCCGCCACGAACTGCCGGATGGTGCGGCCTCGCGAGATCCTGGCCAGGAAGAGCCCGACGAAGGGCGCCCACGCGACCCACCAGGCCCAGAAGAACAGCGTCCAGTCGTTGAGCCAGGCGATCGGCGGGTCGTAGGCGAAGGTGTTCAGCGTCATCGAGGGGAACCGGCTGACGTAGTCGCCGATGTTCAGCACGAGGGCGTTGAGCAGCTGGACGGGATTCTCGAAGACCAGCACGTAGAGCATCAGGACGATGGCGAGCACGACGTTGAGCTGGGACAGCCGCCGGATGCCCCGGTCGACGCCCGCCACGGCCGACACCGTGGCCACGAGCACGGCGATGAGGATCAGGCCGATCTGCGCCGCCGTCCCCTCGGGGATGCCGAAGAGGAAGTTCAGCCCGTAGTTGAGCTGGACGACGCCGATGCCCAGCGACACGGAGATGCCGAAGATCGTGCCGATGATGGCCGCCAGGTCGACCGCGTCACCGATGCGGCCGTGGATGCGCTTGCCGATCAGCGGATACAGGGCCGAGCGGATGGCCAGGGGGAGGTGGTAGCGGAACGAGAAGTAGCCGAGGGCCATGCCCATCAGCGCGTACATCGCCCACCCGGTGATGCCGTAGTGGAAGAGCGTCCACACCACGCCCTGCCGCGCCGCCTCGACGGTCTGCGCGTCGCCCTCGGGAGGGGCCAGGTAGTGGGTGACCGGACCGGCCACGGAGAAGAACATCAGATCGATGCCGATCCCCGCCGCGAACAGCATGGCGGACCACGCGAACACCCCGTAGTCCGGCCGGGAGTGCTGGGGGCCGAGCTTGATGGTGCCGTACCGGGAGACCGCGACGAACACCACGAACCCCAGGTACAGGGTGGCGGCGAGGAAGTAGTACCAGCCGAACACCTGGCTGATCCACCCCACGACGGTGCCGATGACGTACTCGGCGCCCGTCGGAGTGATGATCGCCCAGATCGAGAGTGCGATGATCAGGATCGACGAGCCGAAGAACACGGCCGGTTTGAGCCGGCTCCGTCCGGGCTCGGTCCTCTCCGGGTCCGCCGGCGTCCGCGGATTCGCCGCGTCGTCCTGACGATCCCGTCCTCCGTCATCGGTGGCCACCGATCTCACCTCTCGTTCCTGCGGTTGCCGGTGGTGGCTCCCCCCCGGGCGGCGGTGACGGGGGCGTCGAGGAGGGGTTCGGGGGCCTTCCGCGAGCGGGCACCGCGCTCGGGAGCGCGCGGCGTCGGCGCGGACCGCGCGGCCCTGTCCGACGCCCACCCAGGCGCCGTCCCGGTGCCGCGAGGCCGGCGGGAAGCGAACCATGGGACTCGGGTAGTCCACGGCGCCATCTTCACCGATCGTCCGTCGAGGTGCCCGTAACCCGCGCACGGCGGCGTGGCGCGTCACCCGCGCGGAGCCCTTACACGGCGGCCGGGTCCCCGTGCCCGTCATCGCGGAACCGAGTCCGGGCATCGGGAACTCAGGGGAACGCCACTAGTCGACGGTGAGTTCGCCCATCCGGTCCCAGCCCTCGCCCTCGACCGCGCGGCTGACGATCAACGGGGTCTCGGTGAGCAGCGGCCTCATCGCGGCCAGGCCGGCGCGGAAGTGGTCGCTGTTCACGTGCGCCTCGGCCGCGCCGTCCTTGAACGCCTCGACCAGCACGAACTCGTTCTCGCGCTCGACGCTGCGGGACCACTCGAACCACAGGTTGCCGGGTTCGGCGCGGGTGGCCGCGGTGAAGTCGGCGACAGCGTCGAGGAACCCGTCCCCGACCTCGGGCTCGACCCGGAACTTGACGACGATGAGGATCATCGTGTGCCTTCCTCTCGTTCTCGTTGTGCGTCGGGCACCCGTGCCGTGCCCGCGGGTCACCACTCTCGCAGGGCAGGGGCCGGGTCGGGCCGCCGACGTCCCGCCGCCGGGCCACGGCCCGGTGTGGAGGGGGCCCGCGCGCGGCGGTCGACCGGGCGCGCGTCAGCGCCGACCGGGTGTGGTGAGGGCCGTTGGTCAGAGGGCGAGCAGGACGGAGACGACGGCCAGGGCGGGGGCCGTCCCCTGGATCATGGCGGCGCGCGTCTTGGTGGCGTCCCGGGTGACCAGGACGAGGGCGGCGGCGAGCATGGAGCCGGTGCCGGCCAGGATCAGGGCGGTGCCGGCGGCCGGGATCGGACCCCACAGGGCCAGGCCGACCACGGTGACGATCGCCAGGAACAGGTTGTAGAAGCCCTGGTTGTAGGCGAGTTCGCGCGTGGTCTCGGCGGCCTCCGCCGAGGTCCCGAAGATCCGGCGGGTGGACGGCGCGGTCCAGCGCAGCGACTCCAGGACGAAGATGTAGACGTGGAGGAGCGCGGCGATCGCGGCGAGGACGACGGTGACGATCTGCACGGGACCACCTCGGGTACGTCGGACGGAGCGGGACGGAACGGTACCAGCCTGGCCCGCGAGCGCCCGAAGGACCCCCCGACACTCCGAGGGACTCGGCCGCGCACACGCGACGGCGCGGCGGTCCAGGACGGTGACCGCCGCGCCGTGCGCGCACCCGACCTCTCGGGTCGCCGCCTCTAGGGCAGGTGGAAGACCTCGGTCAGCGGCACCATGCTCGCGTCCGGGGCCGCTTCGAGCCCTTCGAAGAAGGGCGCCATCTCGGCCTGCCAGCGGGCGTTGACCTCGGTGCGGGCCATGAGCTCACGGGCCCGCTCGAAGTCCTCGGTCTCCAGGTAGCCGATGATCGTGCCGTCCCCCGCGGAGAACAGGGAGTAGTTGCCCCACCCGGCCTCGGTGAGCGCTTCGCGCATCTCGGGCCAGACGGCGGCGTGCCGCTCCTCGTACTCCTTCAGCCGGTCCTCGCGGACCTTCAGGACGAAGCAGACGCGCTGCACGGTCGTCCCCCTTCCTCGGTCGGGATCCGTCAGAAGTCGAAGTCGTCGACGTTGTCGGCGTCGAAGACCTGCGGCGGGCCCAGGACGATCTCACCGTCGGTCTCGAAGGTGTACTCGCCCAGACGCCCGGCCGTGAAGGTCTCCCCCGCCGCACCGGTGATCTGCCCGGCCTTGAGGGCGGCGCCGGTGTAGCCGGCGAGGTAGCCCAGGTCGAGCGGGTTCCACAGGGCGAACCGGTCGACGGTGCCGTCGTGGACGAACTCGCTCATCTGGTTGGGGGTGCCCAGACCGGTGACGGCGAAGTCGCCCTTGTACTCGGAGTCGCTGATGTAGCGGGCGGCGGCGGCCACTCCGACGGTGGTCGGGGAGACCACGCCGTCCAGGTCGGGGTGGGCCTGGATGAGGCCCTGCATCTCCTGGAAGGACTGGAGGTCGTCGTCGTTGCCGTAGACCACGTCGACCAGTTCCAGGTCGGCGTACTCGTCCTCGGTCAGGACCTCCTCCATCGCCGCGATCCAGGCGTTCTGGTTGGTGGCGTTGGGGGTGGCGGACAGGACGGCGAACGTGCCCTCGCCGCCCAGGTCCTCGGAGATCATCTCCACCAGGGTGCGGCCGACCAGTTCGGTGGTCGACTGGTTGACGAACACGTCGGTGCAGTTGGCGTTGGAGTCGTAGCCGACGATGGCGGCACCGTTGTCGCGGGCCTCGTTGAGGGCCGGGCAGACCGCGTCGGGGTCGTTGGCGGCGATGACGATGACGTCGCTGCCGGCCTGGCTGGCGGCGTTGATGTACTCCACCTGGGAGTCGGCCGTGGCCTCGGTGCCGCCGCGCTCGGTGGCCTCGCCGCCGAGCTCGTCGACGGCCTCGGTGCCGCCCGTGTTGACGATGTCGAAGAAGGGGTTGTTGAGCTGCTTGGGCAGGAAGTCGATCTTCAGGCCCTCGGGGATCTCCGCGTCGGGGTCGGCGGTGCCGGTGGGGCCGGTGCCGCCCGCGTCCTGGGCGTCGTCGATGGTGGTCCCACCGCAGGCGGCCGTCATCAGGACGGCGGCGAACGCGGAGGCCGCCAGGAAGAGGTGACGGGGACGGTGTGTCATGACTTTTCTCCGTTGAGTGGACGGTCACCGGGGACGGTTCCGGTGGGGACCTCGGATGTGCGGCGGGAACGCACCCGGGCCACGATGTTGGGGGTGACGACGGAGGCGATGAGGATGGAGCCGGTGACGATCTGCAACACGTCGCTGCCGATGCCGAACAGTTGGAGGGCGTTGCGGATGACGCCCAGGAGCAGCACGCCGGACATGACGCCGAGCACCGATCCGACGCCGCCGAAGATGGACACGCCACCGAGCAGGACCGCCGCGACGACCTGGAGTTCCAGGCCCATGGCGGTGTCGGCCCGGGACGTGCCGTACTGGAGGGTCCAGAAGACGCCGGCGCCGGAGGCGACCACGCCGCTGAGGGTGAAGAGCCAGAACTTGGTCCACTTCACCGAGACGCCCGTGAACCGGGCGGCCTCGGCGTTGTGGCCGATGTCGTACAGGGACCGGCCGAACGCGGTGACGTGCAGCAGGACGGCGAAGAGCAGCGCCATCACCAGGACGGCCACGGCGATCCAGGGCAGCCCCTGGACACCGAGGAACGGCTGGCGCACCCCGCTCACCCAGTCCTGCGGGTAGCTGGCCACGGCGCGGTCGCCCAGGAGCACGTACGCCAGGCCCCGGTACAGGGCCATGGTCCCGATGGTGACGGCCAACGACGGCAGCCCGCACACGGTGACGAGGAACCCGTTGAAGGCGCCCAGGGCCAGCCCCAGGAGCAGGGCGATGGGGATCGCGGTCTCCAGCGGCGTCCCCGACTCCCAGAGGAGGCCGAGGGTGGCGCTGGTCAGGGCCAGGGTGCTGGCCACCGACAGGTCGATCTCGCCGGTGATGACGATGAGCGTCATCGGCAGGGCGATCATCGCGATCGCGGCGATGCTGAGCACCAGGAAGTTGACGTTGCGCGGGGTGCCGAACATGTCCACGAACAGGACGGCGATCGCGGCGACCACGATGAGCGCGCCCAGCACCGGGACGCCCTGGGTGGACAGTACCGACCGGATCGGGGACTCCGGCGCGGTGGCGCGGATCCGCTCCCGGTCGGGAGCGGGGACGGTCGTGTCAGGCGCCACGGGCACCTCCTCCTCGAAGCCTGCGCGCCGTGCGGAGCGCGAGCAGCCGGTCCAGGCCGATGGCGGCGAGGATGAGCACGCCCACGACGGCCTGCTGCCAGAACGGGTTGATCTGCCAGATGGGCAGGGCGGCGGTGATGGTGGTCATCAGGACGCCGCCCAGGACGGCGCCGAAGATGGTGCCCACACCACCGGTGAGGGCGACGCCCCCGACGACGGCGGCGGCCACGACCTGGAGTTCCATGCCGGTGCCGACGGTGGAGTCGACGGTTCCGTAGCGGGCGGTGAACAGGACGCCGGCCAGTCCGGCCAGGGCGCCGTTGAGGGCGAAGGCGAGCACGACCCGTCGGCCGGCGGGGATGCCGGACAGGCGGGCGGCCTCGGCGTTGGAGCCGATGGCGTAGAGTTCACGGCCGCTGCGGTAGTGGGACAGGTACACGCCGACGGCGATGGCCACGATGATGGCGACCAGCGCGGGCAACGGGACGCCCAGGAAGCCCACCCGGCCGAGCCGGAGGAACGCGGCGGGCATGTCGGCGGCGTTGATCTGCGATCCACCGGCCCACCAGTGGTCCAGGCCCCGGAAGATGTACAGGGTGCCCAGGGTGACGACCAGGGCGGGCACCTTGACGGTGGTGACCAGCAGACCGTTGAACAGGCCGCACAGCAGGCCGATGGCCACACCGGCGATCATGCCGACGGGGACGGGCAGTCCGGGGAAGGCCGCGAAGAGCGCCGCCGTACCGAAGGCCGACAGACCCAGCACCGATCCGACCGACAGGTCGACGTTCTTGGTGATGAGAACCAGGGACTGGCCGATGGCCAGGATGACCAGGACGGTGGCGCCCAGGAACAGGTCGCGCACGCCCTGGGTGGAAAGGAAGCCCGGGTTGTGCAGCCAGGTGGCCGTGATGAGGATGACGACGGCCAGGAGCACGCCGATCTCACGGAACTGGCGCCGGGTCCGGGCGGTGCGGCCGGTGTTCTCCGGCGGCTCCCCGGCGGTGGACTCGGGGACGGCGGTGGACGTGTGCGTCATGCGGCCTCACTCGGTCGCTGTCCGGTGGCCGCGTACATGACCGACTCCTCGTCGGCCTGGGCGCGGTCGAGTTCGGCGGTGATGCGGCCCTCGTGCATGACCAGGACCCGGTCGGCCATGCCCAGGACCTCGGGGAGTTCGCTGGAGACCATGACGATGGCCAGGCCCTGACCGGCCAGGGTCGACAGCAGACGGTGGACCTCGGCCTTGGTGCCGACGTCGATGCCCCGGGTGGGCTCGTCGATGAACAGCACGCGGGGTTCGGTCGACAGCCATTTGGCCAGGACGACCTTCTGCTGGTTGCCGCCCGAGAGGGTGGCGACGGCGTCGTCGATGTGGCCGTACTTGAGGTTGAGTCGCTCGCCCCAGGCGCGGGCGGTGTCGCGTTCGTCGCGGGAGCGCAGCAGCCCGAAGCGGCTGAGCACGCGGCGTCGGGTCGAGGTGGCGTTGCGGCCGATGGAGGACTCCATGATCAGCCCCTGGTGGCGCCGGTCCTCGGGGACCAGGGCCATGCCCGCCTCGATGGCGGCCTTGGGCCGGCCGGCGGGCAGTGCCGCGCCCTCGACGCGGACACCGCCGGCGTCGTAGTGGTCGATGCCGAAGACGGCGCGGACGACCTCGCTGCGTCCGGCGCCGACCAGCCCGGCCAGGGCGACGATCTCACCGGTGCGCACGGAGAACGACACGTCGGCGAACACGCCGGTGCGGGTCAGGCCCTCCACTTCGAGGACGACGTCGCCGTGTTCGGCCTCCTCCTTGGGGTAGAGGCTGGTGACCTCACGGCCGACCATGCGGCGCACCACGGTGTCGACGTCCAGTTCGGCGGTGGGGTCGCAGGAGACGAACGCGCCGTCGCGGACGACGGTGATGCGGTCGCACAGCGAGAACACCTCGTCGAAGCGGTGCGAGATGAACAGCAGCGCCGCCCCGGAGTCGCGCAGGGTACGGGCGACGGTGAAGAGGCGCCGCGCCTCCACCCCGGACAGCGCGGCGGTGGGCTCGTCCATGATGAGCACGCGCGCCCGCCGGGTGATGGCCTTGGCGATCTCGACGAGCTGTTGGTCGGCGATGGACAGGCCGTTGGCCGGGCGGTCGGGGTCGATGTCGACGCCCAGCCGGGTGAACGCCTCGGCGGTCTCGCGTCGCATGCGCGCCTTGTCGATGGTGCCCAGGCGGGTGCGCGGCTGGCGGCCGATGAAGATGTTCTCGGCGACGCTCAGGTCGGGGAAGAGCGTGGGCTCCTGGTAGATGACGGCGACGCCGGCGCGCTGGGCGTCGGCGGGCGCGGTGAAGACCGTGGGGTCTCCGTCGACCAGGATCCGGCCCGTGTCGGGTCGGTGCACTCCCGCGATGGTCTTGACCAGGGTGGACTTACCCGCCCCGTTCTCCCCGACGAGCGCGTGGATCTCTCCGGCGCGCAGTTCCAGGGACAGCCCGCGCAGGGCGCGGACACTGCCGAAGGACTTGGTGACGTCGACCAGCGCGAGGGGTGGGGGGACCTCCGATGGGTCCACGTGGCCCTCCTTCTCCGGTGCGGGGGGTTCCGTTCGGGGAGCACTCCCCGAACCAGAACCTCAAAAACGTTTTAATATGAACTGGATGTTAAGTGGCACACACCCACCCGTCAAGGGGAGACCTTGGAAAACACCAGACCGGGAGCGGGTGATCACCGCTTGAGGATATCTGGGAGACCCTCACACTTCGACACACGAGGGGTCACCGAGGGCGTTTTCGTTGACACGTTTCAAACCAGGTGTGACCATGGGGGCGCAAGCGTGCGATCCGTGCGGCCCCGCCGGGGGACACGCCGATACCATGCGAGGGCCCTCGCCCCCGAAGACCGCCCGGGAGAACCCCTTGTCCAGCAGCGCCCGCCCCTCCCACCCCAAGGTGGGGATCACCGAGGTCGCCAGACACGCGGGCGTCTCCCCCGGTACCGTCTCCAACGTGCTCAACCGCCCCGAGCGGGTGGCCTCGGCCACCCGGCGCCGGGTCGAGGCGGCCATCGCCGAACTCGACTACGTGCGCAACTCCTCGGGCAGCAGCCTGCGCTCGGGCCGCAGCAGCTCGGTGGGCCTGCTGGTCCTGGACGTGACCAACCCCTTCTTCACCGGGGTCTCCCGCGGCGTGGAGGACGAGGCCGCCACCCAGGGGCTGGCCGTGGTCCTGCTCAACTCCGCCGAGGCCCGTGACCGCCAGCGCCGCAACATCCGCCTGCTGGCCGAACAGCGCGCCGCGGGCGCGGTGGTGATGCCCGTCGACGACGATCTGTCCGACCTGCTCTGGCTGCGCCGACAGGGCACCGCCTGGGTGGCCCTGGACCGCGGCGACGTGGGCGAGGACGTGGGGTGCAGCGTCAGCGTCGACAACCTGGCCGGCGGCCTGATCGCCGGTCGGCACCTCATCGGGCTGGGCCACGAGCAGGTGACGTTCCTGGCCGGACCCTTCTCCATCGAACAGGTACGGCAGCGCCACGAGGGACTGCGGACGGCCTTCGAGGAGGCGGGCATGGACCCCGAGGAGGCGGTGCGGGTCGTCGAACGCCCCCTGCTCAACCCCGAACAGGGCGAGCAGGCCGTGGACGCGGTGCTGGCGGGCGGCCCCCGCCAGCGGCCGAGCGCGGTGCTGTGCGCCAACGACCAGCTGGCCCTGGGCCTGATGAAGGGGCTGGGCAGACGCGGCCTGCGGGTCCCCGACGACCTCTCGGTGATGGGGTACGACGACGTCGACTTCGCCGACCTGATCCACCCCGGCCTGACCACGGTCGCCCAGCCCAAGTACCGGCTGGGCCGGGCGGCGATGCGCCTGCTCAACTCCGAACTCGACCATCCCGAGCACCACGTCCACGAGCGGATACTGTTCACCCCCGAACTGGTCGTGCGCGGCTCCACCGCCGTCCACCGCACCGGATGATCCGGGGCGGAGCACCGCCGGGCGCTCCGCCGGGACGCACCGGGCGTTCGTGTCGGCCGCCCGGCCCTGGTCGCGGCGGCGTGCGCACCGTTCGTCCGCCGCCTCCCCCGGCCGCCGCTCACGTGCCGCCGGGCACCTTCACAGAAAATCGCCTTGAGTAGGCGGATGAACACGATCTGTTGGGTATCCATCCCGCATGGATTCCTTGAACGCGTTGGCCCTCGTGTGCAGCCTCAAACCCTCGCCGGCTCCTTCGAGCAGCGAACTGATGGCACGACAGGTCCTCGACGCCCTGGCCGAGCAGGGCGTCACCGGTGGCTCCGTCCGCGTCGTCGACTTCGACGTCCGTCCCGGCGTGGAGACCGACATGGGCGGCGGTGACGCGTGGCCGGGCATCCGCCGACGCGTCCTCGACACGGACATCCTGGTGGTGTCGACGCCCACCTGGGTCGGCCACATGTCCAGCGTCGCCCAGCGCGTCCTGGAGCGCCTGGACGCCGAGCTGTCCGAGACCGACGACGGGGGTCGGCCGAGCATGTTCGGCAAGGTCGCCGTGACGGCGGTGGTCGGCAACGAGGACGGTGCGCACAAGATCACCGCGGACCTGTTCCAGGCGCTCGGCGACATCGGTTTCACCATTCCGGCCCAGGGCGGCACCTACTGGAACAACGAGGCGATGAACCCGAAGGACTACATCGACCTGGAGCGGACACCGGAGGCGGTCGCCGCCGCGACGGCCACCCTGGCCCGCAACGCGGCCCATCTCGCCCGGCGGTTGCGCGAGCACCCCTACCCGGCGCCCTGACCCGGGGGCACGGCGGTCACCGGGTGCGGTGCGTCACGGCGCGTCGGGTGGCGCCGTTCACCCGGTCACCACGGCGGCGGAAGAGGAAGAGCCCGTACCGCGCGTCGTCGTCCAGCCACCGGGCCCGCAGGCCGAACCCGTGCGCCTCGACCTCGCCGACCAGCCGTCGGTCGTCGAACTTGACCGAGTACCCGACGTTGAGGAACCGCCCGCGCGGTACGCGCAGCGTGATCCCGAGCCCCGGAACGGGCACCTCCTGGTCGGACCGGGCGCGAAGAACGCCCTCCACGGTGGAGGTGGCCGCGTTGTAGTGGGCCTCCGGGACGAAGTCGGCGAGCACGAAGTCGGCGCCGTAGAGGTCGTTGAGCCGGGTGAGGTGGTTGAGCCGGAAGTCGGCGAACGCCGAGTGCCCGGCCGGATCGTTGTAGCAGGTCTCCAGTTCCTCGCGGCTCTTGTCCAGGTCGGCGGAGACCAGGAAGCTCCCGCCCGGGCCCAGGGTGCGGGCGATCTCGCCGAGCAGCCCGTCGCGTTCCCGGCGCGTGGCGTTGCCGAAGCCGCTGCCGAGGAAGACGACCGCGAGCGGTCCCGGGGCGTGGGTGCGCAGCCAGTCGAGACCTGCCTCGTAGCGTCCCCACAGGCCCGTGACCTCCAGACCGTCCAGCTCGGCGCACAGGGCGGCGCCACTGGACCGCAGCATGTCCCGGTCGACGTCGATCGGCAGGTAGCCGGTCCCCCGCAGGCGCAGGTGGCTTTCCAGCAGCAGCCGCGTCTTCTTCGCGCTCCCGCTGCCCAGTTCCGCGATCCGCTCGCAGTCGAGCAGACCGGCGATCTCGGGGGCGTGGCGCTCCAGCAGGGCGCGTTCCACACGGGTCAGGTGGTAGGTGGGCAGCTCGGTGATCTGCTCGAACAGTCGGGAACCGACCGCGTCGTAGCCGAGCCAGGGCGGCAGCCGGGGCGGTGTGTCCTGAAGGTGGTCGCGCACGACCACGTCCCGGGGCACGGTGTCGCCCCGGTCGGCGACCGGGATGACACGGAGCCGGTCCTCCGGTCCATGGGACGTCATGGTCTCCCCGTTTCCGCGCCGTCGCGCAGGCTCGACTCGCCGCGGTTCCAGTGGTGCAGCAGCCGCTCCTCCGACCGGGCGGCCAGGAACACGCTGCTGCGAATGCCGAACACGATGTCGGGCGCCAGCGCGGGTTCGGCGGCCAGCAGCGGCGCGATGACCTCGCGCCGAAGGAGCTGCTCGTGCACCGCGTCGGCCTCGACGTGCTCGGCGTAGAACCGGATCGCGGCCGGACCGCAGCCCAGCCTGCGCATGGCCTTGACCATCCGGTCCGAGCCGGGCGAGGACGTGAGCTCGACGGTGGCGAACTGTCCGATCAGCATCGCGCGCAACCCGCGGTGCAGCCCGTACAGCGACATGAGGTTGACCTCGGCCAGTGTCTCGGCGGGGGCGGAGTCGAGATAGGCGCCGTAGTCCTCGGAGAGGCCGAGTTCGGTCATCATGTCGGCGAAGAGCCTGGCGTGCGCCCGCTCGGGGTCGCCCGCGCCGTACTCGTCGTGCTGCACCGTCACGAGGGCGGCTTTGCCCGGCCCGTCCAGGCGCGGGATGACGAAGGTCTGCGGGTCGGCCTCCTTCAGGTGGTAGAGCGAGCGGTGCGCGACGTACTCGCGCAGCTGCCACGGTTCCCCGTCACGGCTCAGGTACCGGGAGACGCCGGGCGCGTCGACGTGCTCGACGAGGAGTGCGTCGAGTTCGCCCTCGACGTCCGAGCCGGGGGGCACGTCCTCTCTGAGCGCGTCGAGGAAGACCCGTTCCAGCTCGGCACGGATCGCCAGCAGCGCGGGATCCCACTCACGCTCGGCGTCGACCTCCCCGAAGCCGCGGTAGTGCAGCTCGTAACAGCAGTAGAGGGCCAGTTGGAGGTCCTCGCCGTAGGGCGGGGACCCGTCCACGTCGGGAGGTCCGGCACGGTTCCCGCGCAACGCGGACAGGACCGCCTCGGAGATCGGGCCGCGAGGAGAGGGCAGCGCCGGCGCTCTCCGCATCGTCGTGGTCATGGGTCGCGCCCTACCTTTCCTTGTCGCGTACGCGTCGGCGGTGGCTGGTGTCGCAGAACGGGCGGCGTCGGCTGCGACCGCACGCGCACAGCGCGGTCACCGCCCGGTCGCTGCGCACGCGCGTTCCGTCGGGCATCTCCACGTCGACCGGCCCGTAGACGAGGATCGGGCCCTCGCCGGTGACGATGACCCGACGGCGGTCCTCAGCCATGACGCGCCTCGATGACCACGAGCTCCTCCTCCGTCTGGTCGGGGGCGAGCAGCCCGCGGGCGCGCAGCGCCGGGGCCCGGGACCGCAGCACCGGCCCGAACGGGACGCGGCCCCTGGCGAGGACCGCGGGCACCAGGTCGGCCTTCTCCAGCCGGTCCAGGGTGGCCTGCTCGTCGGCGAGTTCGGACTGCACGAGCAGGAGCGCGCCGTCCTCGCTGAGCACCGAGGGCGCCCCCGCGCAGATGCGGTCCAGCAGGAACCGCCCGTCCGGTCCCGCGTCCCAGCACCTCGCCATCCGGTGGCGGGGCGGTCGCAGGTCAGGGGCGGGCACGTAGGGCGGGTTGGCGAGCACGAGGTCGAAGCGCCGCGGGGCCACGGGGGCGAACAGGTCACCGCGTCGGACCGTCACCGGGATGCCGTGCAGTCGGCTGTTGAGCCAGCTCGTCAGGACCGAACGCAGTGACAGGTCGACCGAGGTGACGCTGGCCGCGCCGGCGCGGAAGGCCTCGATGCCCAGGGCACCGGTCCCCGAGCCCACGTCCAGGACCGAGCGGCCGACGACCCGGCCGTGACGGCGCAGCACGGCACGGAGCAGCGAGGTGTCGTGCTGTGTCCGGTAGACGCCCGGCAGCCTCATGAGCAGCATGGGACGACCACTACCCGGTCTCCACGCGGCCAATCGCCCCTTGACGTCTTCTGGGTGATGGCCGGTGACCGTGGGTGATTCCCGGCGTCCTCCGGTCCACGCGAGCGATCCGCGCCGAACCCGATGCGGCACGATCGACTTTCCCGGGCGCGGGCCGAATCCTTTCGGCGCGCCCGCACCTCCTGTACATGTTCCGGGAGGTGAACCGGACGGCCAGATCGCCCCTCCGTGTGCGGCCACTGCGGTTTCGAGCGTCCGAGGAGCCACCTCCCGGTGTCCCCTTCGTCCCGCCCCGGACATCTCGGAGAGGAACTCCGCCGTCCGTATACGGCCATGGCCTTGACACACGGAGTGATCACACGGGATGTTCGTGCAACCGGATGCAACCAACGCGAGAGGAATGCATCCATGACGACACTGAAGTTCATCGGCAAGGATCCCGGGTCGGACACCAAGGGATCACCGACGGTCTTCGTGGACCCGTCCACGGCCGATCTGGTCATCCAGGGATGGAAGGCCGATGAGGACACCCTGTCGGTCTGCCGGGAACTGGGCGACCTCCCCGACCACGAGGCGGTCGTGCGCCTCCCCGCCCGCATGATCGAGATTCTGAGGAAGGCCTGCGATGACGCAGAACGCGCCCACCTTTGACGAGCTGTTCGCCTCCTGCCGAGACTCCGCCGTCCACCTGGAGATGCGCGACGTCTACGACATCGACGGGGAGATCGAGGGCTTCGAGAAGTGGAGGCGCTCCGGGCACCGCGACGACTGGGACGACCGGGACTCCTGGTGGCTGCCCTTTCACCAGTCGGTCGCCGACGCCACCGCACGAGGGGTGCTGGTACGCCGTGCGCGCATCGTCTCCATGCCGGTGACCGAGTACATCCGCTACGAACACGCGGGGACCCCGGGGAACATCCTCGCCGGGGAACACGTACGCTGGCTCCCACGCCGCCGGGCCACCGACCTCGCCCTGCCAGGCAACGACTTCTGGCTCTTCGACGGCCGGGTCACCCATGTCAACCACTTCACGGGCGACGGACGGTGGCTCGAAGAAGAGATCACCGAAGACCCGGAGCTGGCCGAGTTGTGCTCCTCCGCCTTCGAAGCCGTGTGGGAACGAGCCGTCCCCCACGAAGAATTCGCCCTCTGACCCCTTCGACCACCGGATTGCCCGCTCGTGCCTTCCTCGTCCAGATCCAGCGCCCAGGCGGCCCGTGAGGCCGTCGCATCCCGACTGAAGGAAATCCGCCTGGACGCCGGGCTGACGGGTGTCGAACTCGCCGCCCGGTGCGACTGGAACAAGTCGAAGTCCTCCCGTATCGAGAACGCGAAGACACCCCCTTCCGACGCCGACATCCGGGCGTGGTGCCGGGCCTGTGGTGCGGACGGGCAGGCGGAGGACCTCGTCGCGGCCTCCAGGAACGCCGAGTCGCTGTACGTGGAGTGGCGGCGCAAGCAGCGGGCCGGGCTGCGCCGCCTCCAGGAGTCCTACGTTCCGCTGTACGAACAGACCGGGCTCTTCCGGATCTACAGCCCGAACGTGGTTCCCGGCTTCCTTCAGACATCCGGTTACATCACCGCGCTCTTCAGCGCCATCACCGATCTCGACGGCGACGATGACCAGGACGTCGAGGCGGCGGTGGAGGCCCGTATGGACCGCTCGCGCATCCTCAGGCGCGGGGGGCACCGCTTCTCGATGGTGCTCGAAGAGTCCGTCCTGCGCTATCGCATGGGCGAAACGGAAGTGATGGCGGGGCAGCTCGGACACCTGCTGTCCGTCATGTCCCTGGCGAACGTCTCCGTCGGGATCATCCCCTTCGCGGCACGGCGTCTCGTGTGGCCGCTGGAGGCCTTCACCGTCTATGACGACCACCTCGTGCGCGTCGAACTCACCACCGCGGAACTGGCCATCCAGGCCCCCACCGAGGTGGAGACCTACATCAAGGCGTTCGGACGCCTCCAGAAGCACGCCGTGTACGGACCCGAGGCGCGGGCGCTGATCACCTCGGCCATCGAAGCGCTCGATTAGTTTATGCAACTTCATGCAACAAGCTCGACTCTCCTGAACCACACTCCGTAGTGTCCTGAACAGAGCCCCGGACACAGATCGGACGCCCCCGTGAAGGACACCCCCGAGCCCGATGCCGCACAGACCGACCCCACCCGAACGGCGCTCGCCGCCGTGCGCCGACACTACGGCGACCGGTACACCATCCACCACAACGGTGACCTGTGGGTGGCCTGCGACCGATCCCCGTGCGGCCTGACCGCGCCCACGATCATCGAGCCCACCCTGGAGTCGTTCGTGGCCGCACTGGAGGCACCCGGACCGCGCTTCGGTCGCCCGTTCCCCCCGGATCCCGGGGACCCGGGCCCGTTCCTCTCCCGACTGTGAGGTCTCGATGGCCGAGAAATGCTCGATGTGCAGGGGTGACGGCACCGTCATCGCCAAACGCGACGGAAAGAAGAAGGATGACTGGGACAGCCAGGAGGTTCTCATGACCTGCCCCGGCTGCAACGGAACCGGGGAAGTGGAGTAGTGGAACTCGACGACATGCACGAACGGCTCGTCACCGCTCTGGAGGCCTCCGACACGATCCGCGCCGCTTTCGCGGACCGTCCCCGGCACCGGTTCATCCCTGACATGGTGTGGCCGAGCGCGACCGGCCTGCCGCTGTTCCGTAACGCCGATCCGGAGCGGTGGGCCCGGATCGTCTACGCGCAGGACGCGGTGACCATCCAGGCCAACGACGGGGGTGCGGGGCCGCGCAACGAACCCGGTTCGTCGTCGTCCGCACCGCAGCTCATGGCGGACATGATCGCCGCCGCCCGTGTCGAGCCGGGCATGTCCGTCCTGGAGATCGGTACGGGAAGCGGCTGGAACGCCGCGATCCTGTCCTCCCTGGTGGGACCCACCGGCCGAGTCACGACCGTGGAGATCGACCCCGACGTGGCGGCACACGCGCGGACGCGGCTGGAGGGGACCGGGGTCCGAGTCGTCAACGACGTTCTGCCGCCGGAAGCCGACGCCCACGACGCGGTCATCGCCACCTGCGCCGTCAGCCGTGTTCCCCCGGAATGGCTCGCACGCATCGGGCCGGGCGCGGTGGTCGTCACCCCGTGGGCGGCCTCGTCGGACTGGCAGCGCACACCCGTGGCGGCGCTGGTCAAAACCGAGGAGGGACACGCCTCGGGGCCGTTCGTGTGCGACGCCATGTTCATGCATGACCGTACCCAGCGCGTCCCCGACGGGGACTTCCCCGGGGTGGGCCATCGGCCGGAGACGACCACGGTCGTGCCCTTCACCTCCGGTGAAGTGGTCGAACGCGATCTGCTGACCCGGCTCATGCTGATGCTCCCGGGTGTGCGCGTCGGTCTGGGGCTGCGTCCGTTCAACGGCGGTCACGGCCGGATCGTGTACCTGGGCGCGCCGGACGGGTCGTGGGCGTACCTGTGGCCGGACGGATCGGTCACCGGCGGTGGGAGCCTGCCGCTGGCGGAGCGGCTGGAGGACGCTCACCAACGGCTGTCCCAGGCGAACGCGCCCGACCTGGAGGAGTTCTCACTGGAGGTCGGCCCGCCGGATGGGACATGCCGCGTGCGGGCCGGCTCACTCGGGGCGTGGAAGCACGCACCGGGCTCGTACTGAAGCGGGACGGGGCCGGTGCTCATCGCGAACACCGGCCCCACCAGGCGCTAGAGCCGGACGAGTTCGGCGCGCAGCCGCCGGGCGGCGCTCTCCGGCAGACTCCCCTTGATGATCGAACGGTCCAGGATGTCGTAGATGACGGTGCGGCCGTCGGGGAGTCCCATCCCCCGGGCGAACGCCCCGCCCTCGTGCTCGCTCCTCGTCGGCTGCGGCTCGAAGAACCCCGCACCACAGTGCCCTCCTCCAGATGCGCCACCTCCACGCAGCCCTGGGCGGTCTCGCTCGCCCGGGCCTTGAACCAGCGCGCACCGGAAAGGTCGGGGGTGGGTCTTCTCATCTTTCGTGCTCCTCCGCGGCCTTCTCGATGAGAGTCAGGGACTCCTGCGGCGACAGCGGTTCCATCTGCAACCGGTCGAAACGCTCACGGAACTCCGCCACCGTCCGCCGCTTCTGGATGAAGAAGATGTTCCCGGCCGGGGACTCGACGTAGACGTGCTGCCGCACCTCGGAATCATCGAACTCCAGCAGGGTGAAGTGACCGTCCACCCCGGCATGAACGCCCCGCAGGCGTACACGCCGTGCCGCCGGCATCGTCGACAGCGCACCCGACAACCGTGAGACTTCTGAGAGTCACCGTCCACATACGGGGAGAAGGTGTTGCGCGGTGCCGTGGTCCACGACTCGACACGTTGCGTTGGCGGCGCTGGCTCCGGTCGCGCTGGCCCCGCTCGCCGGCTGCTCGCCCCCCGACGTCCCGACCGGCCCCGCCGCCGCGCCGCCGTCGGCCGTCGAGTCCGCCCCGCCCTCCGATCCGCCCCCGCCCCTCCGGGTGGACTCCGATTTCACCCGCCTGGAGGAGGAGTTCGACGCCCGGCTCGGCGTCTACGCGCTCGACACCGGCACGGAGCAGGCGCTGGAGTTCCGGGCCGACGAGCGGTTCGCCTACTGCTCCACGTTCAAGGTCCTGGCCTTCGGCGCCGTACTCGACCGCACACCCGTCGACGAACTCGACCGGGTCGTCACCTTCTCCGAGGCCGACCTGGTCTTCCACTCCCCCGTCACCCGGGAACACGTGTCCACCGGCATGACGCTGCGCGAACTCGGCGACGCCGCGCTGCGCCACAGCGACAACACCGCCTCCAACCTGCTCTTCGAGGAACTGGGCGGACCGGAAGGACTGGGCGAGGTCCTGCGCGGGATCGGTGACGACGTCACCAGCGTGGACCGGATCGCACCGGAGATGGCGGAGGCGGTCCCGGGCGACCCGCGCGACACCAGCACACCGCGCGCGATGGCCACCAGCCTGCGCGCGTTCACCCTGGGCGACGTCCTACCGGAAAACGAACGCGACATCCTCGTCACCATGATGCGCACCAACACCACCGGCGACGACCTGATCCGAGCCGGGGTCCCCGAGGGGTGGGAGGTCGGGGACAAGACCGGCGCCTGCGGCTACGGGACCCGGCACGACATCGGTGTGCTGTGGCCGCCGGAGGGCGACCCCGTCGTCCTGGCGGTCATGTCCGGCCGTGACGAGGCGGGCGCGGACTACGACGACGCCCTCCTCGCGAGGGCCACCGAACTGGCGGTCGAAGCCCTGGGCTGACGGCCGGTCCGGGGCCCGCTACGGCCCCCGCACCGGCCGGCCCGTGTGCCGGCCCTCGGGCTTCGCACACGCGGCCCACCGGGTGGATCCGCGCCATGACCTCCCCGGGGGCGCTCACCCCGACCAGAGGTAGCGCCGTTCGGGACGGCCGGCCGTCCCGTAGCGCAGCCGCACCTCCACGCGCCCGGAGTCGACGAAGAACTCCAGGTAGCGGCGGGCGCTGACCCGGGAGATCCCGGTGGCGGCGGCGCACTCGGTCGCCGACAGGTCCTCGGCGCCCCCGTCCCCGGATCCCCCGTCCCCGGACCGGGCCGCGCGCTCGCGCAGCGCCCGCTCCACCAGGCCGGCGGTCTGGCTGGTCAGCCCCTTGGGCATGGCCTTGGCCGTCCGGCCGGGTGCCCGGCCCGCCGGCCGGGCCGCGCCGAACGCCCGGTCGACGGCCTCCTGGTCGGCCGCACCGCTGTTCTCCAGGTCGCGGCGCAGCCGGGCGTAGTCACGCAGCCGCTCGATCAGGACCGCGGGCTCGAACGGCTTGATGAGGTACTGCACCGCCCCGCCGCGCAGCGCGCGGCGGACGGTGTCGCTGTCCCTGGCCGCGGTGATGACCAGGACGTCCACCTCCGGCAGATCCACGCCGCCGGATCCGCGCAGGCCGCGCAGCACTTCGATGCCGTTCACGTCGGGCAGGTAGATGTCCAGCAGGACCAGGTCCGGGCGCAGCCGGGAGACCATCTCCAGCGCCTCGGCCCCCGTCATGGCCTCACCGACGACGGTGAAGCCGGGGACGCGCTCCACCAGACCGCGATGGACCCGCGCGACCATGAAGTCGTCGTCGACGATGAGCGTTCTGACCTGCGGGTCCATGCTCCGGTCTGCCGTCGCCTCTGGCGCGTTCAACGTGTACCTCCGGTGTGGTGGCGTCCCGGGCGGTGGGGGATGGTCGGCATCAGGTCGTTCCTTCGGTCTCGGACGGGCTGTCGGGCGGGCTCTCGTTCAGGACGGCGACGAACTCCGAACCGGAGACGGTCGCCGACCCGCCCCGGCGCGCGCAGACCAGTCCGACGATGGCCAGTCCCAGGCCGCGTTTTCGCCCTGATCCGCCCTTGGTCGTGTATCCGTGCTGGAACACCTCACCGGCGAGTTCGCTGGGCACGCCCGGCCCGGAGTCGCGGACCGCGACGCGGACCGGATCTCCGCCACCGCCGACGACCTCGACCTCGACCCAGGGCCGCTCGGCGCCCCTGCTGGTCGGGGCGACGGCGTCCAGGGCGTTGTCGATCAGGTTGGCCACGACGGTGACCAGGTCGTCGGACAGCTCCTCCGAGACCGGGTCCAGGCCGGTCCGCGGGGAGACGAGCAGACGTGTGCGCTGTTCGTCGGCCAGGCTGGTCTTGGCGATGAGCAGCGCGGCCAGCGAGGGATCGTTGACCCGGCCGGTGACCTCGGCGCTGAGCTGGGCTCGGGCCCCGCCGATCTGGCTGACGTACTTGGCGGCCTCACCGTACTCGCGCAGCTCCAGCAGCCCGGAGATGACGTGCAGCCGGTTGCTGAACTCGTGCGCCTGGGCACGCAGGGTCTCGGTGGTGGTCTGGCTGGTGTCCAGTTCGTGCTGGAGTTCGACCAGGTCGGTGCGGTCGCGCATCGTCGTCACGGATCCGACGGGGCGCCCCGCGGTCATCAGCGGCATG
This sequence comes from Nocardiopsis lambiniae, assembly GCF_031845465.1. Classification (NCBI taxonomy): domain Bacteria; kingdom Bacillati; phylum Actinomycetota; class Actinomycetes; order Streptosporangiales; family Nocardiopsidaceae; genus Nocardiopsis; species Nocardiopsis lambiniae. The sequence goes on from NZ_JAVREP010000004.1 coordinate 137,479, forward strand.
CGGTTGAGGGCGACGAGCCGGTCGCCCAGCGCCACGACGGTGTCGCGCCCCCGGACCCGGCCCAGGAGCACGTCCTCCAGCTCACCGCCCACGTCCAGGTCGTCCAGGGTGGCGCCGACGCAGTCGGACGGCAGGCCGAGCAGACGGACCGCGGCGTCGTTGGCCAGGGTGACCCGGTGACCCGCGTCCAGTCCCAGGACGCCCTCCTTGATGCCGTGCAGCATGGCCTCGCGGTGTTCGACCAGCCGTGCGATCTGGTCGGGCTCCAGGCCCAGGGTCTGACGTTTGACCCGGCGGGACAGCAGCAGGGACCCGGCCACCCCGGTCACGCTGGCGATGCCCAGGTAGACCAGGAGATTGGGGGTGGCCAGGGCCAGGAGCTCCCACGTTCCGGGGTAGTCCACGCCCGCGACCACGACGCCGAGAATGGTGCCGCCCTCGCCGATGACCGGGACCGCCGCGACCACGGCGCGCTCACCCTCGATCTCGGTCACGCCGGTCCAGGCGCGGCCACGCAGGGCCGAGGCCAGGCCCGGGTCGTCCCGGGACCCCCCGCCCTCGGGGCCGGGGTTCAGGGTCAGGGCCCGGCCGTCCCTGTCGTGGACGACGATGTGGTCGGCGCTGGAGAGCGCGCGGACGCTCTCGGCATGGGGGGCCAGCAGCTCCGGTTGGCCGGAGGTCTCCAGCCCCGCGCGGATGATGTCGCGTGCGGCGGTGCTCTCGGCGACGGAGAGCATGCGGCGGCTCTCGGTCTGGCGCAGGCGGGCGTCGGACTGGGCCATGGACACGGCGGCGACCATGACCAGCACGGTGACCACGATGACCAGCTGGAGTGCGAGGAACTGCCCGGCCAGCGTCGTGCGCGGCGCCCCGAACCTCATCGGTGCGCCGCCCTCCGCGCCGGTGTGAACACAACGACCACAACGTTCCTTAGGACCAATGCCCGCACAAAAGACACAACGCTTTTCACCCGTGTTTCCCTCTGCTTGCCTGTGTGTTGCATCACACACAACCGGAACATACCCGGCCACATCCCCTACGGAGAAATCATGTCTCGCCTGACGAAGACGCATGTCAGTCCTGGTGCCCCCGGTTCGGGCACGTTCCGCCGCACCCTCGGACTCCGCGCGGTCGCGGCCACCGCGGCCCTGCCCCTGCTGCTCACCGCCTGCGGCGGTACCGACGACGGCGTCGCCGAGGACGGGACCTGGGCCCCGACCCAGGCGATCGAGATCACCGCGCCCGCCGCCACCGGCGGCGGCTGGGACACCCTCGCCCGCACCAGCGCCCGCCTGCTGGAGGAGGAGGGGCTGGTCGACCACTCGCCCCAGGTGGTCAACAAGCCGGGTGCCGGCGGCGCCATCGGCTGGGGTTACATCGCCAACAACGCCGGCGACCCGCACAAGCTGTTCGTGACCAGCCCGCCCATCCTGCTGGTGCCGATGGCCGGTGACTCCGACCACGACCACAACGACTTCACACCGATCGCCCGCCTGGCGACCGACTACATGGTCTACCTCGTGGCGGCCGACTCCGACATCGAGACCTTCGCCGACCTGGCCGGGCAGGTGGAGTCGGGCGACCTGAGCGTCGGCGGCGGCTCCGGCCCCGGGAGCATGGACCACGTCGCCCTGGCCGGCGCCCTCCAGGCCGCCGGAGCCGACGCCACCCAGGCCAACTACATCCCCTTCGACGGCGGGGGCGAGGCCCTGACCTCCCTGCTGGGCGGTCACGTGGACGCGGCCGTGGTGGGTGTCGGAGAGGCCCTGGGCATGCTGGAGTCGGGCGACCTGCGCGCGGTGGGCGTCTCCTCGGCCGAGCGCCTGGACGCCGTGGCGGAGGTGCCGACCCTGGTGGAGCAGGACGTCGACTTCACCTTCGACATCTGGCGCGGCGTGATGGGACCGGCGGACCTGACCGAGGAGCAGATTGCCTACCACGAGACCCTCTTCGCGGACCTCATGGAGACCGAGGCGTGGAAGGAGGAGTCCGCCCGCCTGGGCTGGACGGACGCCTACCAGGACAGCGAGGAGTTCGGGACGTTCCTGGACGACACCCGTGGCGAGTTCGCCGAGATCCTGACCGAGGTCGGCCTCCAGTGAGCGAGAAGAGCACGGAGCGCGGGAGCGCGCCGGCGGTGGGGGCGGCTTCGGGCCGCCCCCGGAAGCCCTGGGGGCCGCGGGTCCCCGTCCTGCCGGAGCGGGCGTTCCTGTTCTCGCCGCGCACGCTGGGCGTCGCGATCGCGCTGTTCGCGATCGGTTACCTGGTACTGGCGTTCCAGATGCCCGACTACACGGCGGTGAACGTCCCGGTCCAGCCCTCGACCCTGCCGCGCTGGCTGGGCGTGGTGCTGCTGGTGCTGGCAGTCCTGCTGTTCTTCCAGCGTCCCCAGGTGGACGGAGGGCCCGAGGCCGCCCCGACGGAGGGGGCCGCCGAGGGAGCGGCCGGGGCATCGGCGGACGCCGAGACCGTGGACACGTCCACCGAGGTGTCCGCGGACACGTCGAAGGGCGAGGCCCGGCTGGGCCGCTTCGAGGACACCCGGTTGGAGATCGGTCTGTTCGTCGCCGCTCTGGTGGCCTACGTGGCCCTGTTCGAATTCCTCGGGTTCATCCTGGCCACCGCCCTCTACCTGGGATCGATGACCTGGTATCTCGGCTACCGCCGCCACCTGGTCAACGCCGTGGTCGCCATCGCCCTGCCGTTCACGCTCTACGCGGGCATGACGTGGGGCCTGAACGTGGCGCTGCCGAACGGCCTGCTCCCCTTCTGACCCGAAACCGAGGAACTCCCACTCATGGGCATGCTCGACCAACTCCTGTACGGGTTCAGTATCGCGCTGACCCCGGAGAACCTGCTCTACGTCTTCATCGGCGTCCTGGCCGGAACGATCATCGGCATCCTGCCGGGGCTGGGGCCGATGAGCGCGATCGCGCTGATGATCCCCATCGCCTACGGCATGGATCCCACCTCGGCGATCATCATGCTGGCCGGGGTGTACTACGGCGCGATCTTCGGCGGATCGACCTCGTCCATCCTGCTCAACGCACCGGGTGTGGCCGGAACGGTCGCCACCTCCTTCGACGGCTATCCGATGGCCCTCAAGGGCCAGGCGGGCAAGGCGCTGGCGATCGCGGCGGTCTCGTCGTTCGTCGGCGGCACCATCGGCGTCGTGGGCCTGATGGCCATCGCCCCGAGCCTGGCGTCGTTCGCCGTCAGCTTCGGTCCCACCGAGTACTTCGCGCTGATGGTGCTGGGGTTGACCGCGGTGGTGTCCCTGGGCGGGCGCAACCTGACCAAGGGCCTGATCTCGGCGGTCGTCGGTGTGATCATCGCCCTGGTGGGCATCGACTCCCAGACCGCCATCACCCGGTTCACCTTCGACCGGCCGGAACTCTACGAGGGCGTGGAGTTCCTCATCGTGGCGCTGGGCGTGTTCGCGCTGGCCGAGGTGCTGGTGATGCTCAACCGGCGCGGGAAGGGCGGCGTGCGCAAGGCCGTGACCTCGCTGCGGCTGTCCCGCGGTGAGCTGGCCAGGATCACCCCGCCCACGCTGCGCTCCTCGGTGCTGGGGTTCTTCACCGGTGTCCTGCCCGGGGCCGGGGCCACGGTGGCCTCCTTCCTGGCGTACTCCATGGAGAAGAAGATCGCCCGTGACGGGAAGACCTTCGGACAGGGCAACCTGAAGGGCGTGGCCGCGCCCGAGGCGGCCAACAACGCCGCGGCGGTGGGGTCGTTCGTGCCGCTGATGACCCTGGGTGTGCCGGGGTCGGGCACGACGGCCATCCTGCTGGGCGCGCTGATGGTGCTCGGTGTGCAGCCGGGCCCGACGATGCTGACCGACAACCCCGGCATGTTCTGGGGCGTGGTGGCGTCGATGTACCTGGGCACCGTGGTGCTGCTGGTCCTGAACCTGCCGCTGATCCCGGTGTTCGCCAAGGTCCTCAACACGCCCAGGACGATGCTCCTCCCGCTGGTCGTCGTATTCTGCGTGGTGGGCGTGTACGGGCTCAGCTTCAGCGTGTTCGACCTGGGGCTGCTGGCCGCGTTCGGCGTGATCGGCTTCCTGATGCGGCGCAACGACTTCCCGGCAGCCCCGCTGATCCTGGGTCTGATCCTGGGTGGTCTGATGGAGACGAACATGCGGCGGGCACTACAGATCTCCGGCGGTGAGTGGTCGGTGTTCGTCACCGAGCCGATCTCGGCCGGTCTGCTGGTCCTGGCCGTGCTGTCGCTGCTGCCGTCCCTGGTGCGCGTGCTGCGGCGGCGCCCGGCGGCGGGCACGCCCGCCGAGGTGTCGACGCCCGTGGACGGGTCGGAGGAGCGGACCCCGACGCCACGGGGCTGACGGACGGTCGACGGGTACGAGGAAGAAGCGGGCGGAGTGGACGAGTACGACCGGATGGCCGGGACGCACGCGATGAGTCGCCGTGCCGTCCTGGCCGCCGGCCTCGTCCTGGCCCTGGCGGGGTGCCGGGAGCCCGGACGGCAGGACACGATGCGGATCATGGTGCCGACCCCGCCCGGCGGCGGGTTCGACCACACCGCCCGGACCCTGGCGGCCGTGATCGAGGAGATCGGGGCGGTCTCCGACATGGCGGTCTTCAATCTGGCGGGGAGCACGGGAACCGCCGCGCTGGCCCGCCTGGTGTACGAGCGCGGCTCGGCGGACCTGCTGTTGCAGATGGGGCTGGGCCTGGTCGCCAACACCCACGTCGACTCCGCCGCCGACTCGGTCACCGAGGCCACCGCGCTGGCCCGCCTGATCGAGGTGCCCGAGGTACTGCTGGTCCCGGCCGACTCGGAGTACGCGACCATCGACGACGTGGTGCGGGCCTGGCGGGCGTCCCCGGGCACGATGCGGGTCGGCGGCGGATCGACCCCGGCGGGGCCCGACCACCTGGTGATCATGCTGTTGGCGGAGGAACTGGGCATCGCCCCCGCCGACGTGGTGTACCGCTCCTACGACGGCGGCGGCCCGATGCAGGCCGCGCTGATGAGCCGCGCGGTCGACTTCGCCGCCGCGGGGCCGAGCGAGCAGCGCGCCGCGATCGACTCCGGTCAGCTACGGGTCCTGGCGCTGACGGGGCCGGAGCCGGACCCGGGGATCGACGCGCCGACGTTGACGCAGGCCGGGATCGACCTGGAGTTCATGAACTGGCGCGGGCTGTTGGCCCCGCCCGGCCTGGCCGACGACGACCTCGCGTGGCTGCTCGCGCTGGTGGAGCGGGTGCACGCCTCACCGGAGTGGGAAGAGCGCCTGACGCGCAACCGGTGGACCGACGCCTACCTGGCGGGCGAGGAGTTCGCCGCGTTCCTGGCCGCGGAGGACGAGCGCACCGGGCGGACCCTGGAGCGCATCGGCCTGGCCGGAACCTGACGCTGCCGTCGATCTCGGGAGCCGGGACGTCCCCGCCGGTCCGGGAGCCTCTGGGCGCGGACCGGTTCCCTGGTGTGGAAAGCATCCGCCCCGCTCGCATCGAAGCGGGGCCGGGGCCGGGGCCCCTCGCGGACACCGGCCTGGCCCGCTGCTCGGAGCCAGACGAGTTCGGCGCGCAGCCGCCGTAGCGGCAGGTGCCAGGGAAGGTGGTATCGGCACAAGGCCTGGATGGGGAGATCACTGCTCGCAATGACCGGCGGACCCTCTCTCAGCGAGTGGCATCATCCACCCATCCCCGCGTGTGCGAGGCTCACAGTTAACGAACTGGGCAAACGCGGGACGTTATGTTCACTGCGGCGCGACTCAAGCCGATGCCTCCGGACACTGTGGCATGAGAACCGGCACCGGCTCAAGACAAGCCGTCAGGACCCAGCGGCCCGAGTCGGCACACACGTGCACGCTCACGCTCCAAGGCGGGGCGAGGCAGATGTGTGCGGCCTTTATCCACATTGGCCTGGAACAGAGGGGATTCCTCCCCCAGCCCCTGGGGCGAGAGGAAGCGATTCCCGTTTCGGGCGGGTGGGCGACCTCCTGCGGCCGGCGGGGTGGTGTCGGCGCGGGATGGAAGAATCCCAGGATGCACCTGAGAATCGCCCCGGACCGCCAGGTCACCCCCTCCGCATGTGACCATTGCGGTTCCGAGCACCTGCGGATCTGCGGATTCCTCAACAGTGAGCACGGCGCGTTCGCCGTCTACTACGCCTCGCTCTACGACCACGGCGGGGTGCACGAGGCCTACGTCGACGTCGTCATGGACGACGTATGGAACGACAGCCCCCTGGACCCCAGCCCCAACAGGACGACCTTCGGCTGCCGTGTCGGGCCGGTGGAGGGCGCCCCCGCTCCCGCGTGCTCGCTCGTACAGGCGGCGCGATTCCATGAGGGCGACCCCTTCTACGGGGACCGCCTCGACCGGGACAGGGCCCTCCCCCACCCGTGGCTGCCCCTGTTCTGGGAGACCATGGACCACCTCCTCGAACACGAACCCGACGTTCACGCACACGTGTACTGCGTCAACGCCGCCCCTCAGAAGAACTGAAAAGCCCGTGGCACCCGACCGAGCGGAAGCCACGGGCGATGGGAGGGTCAGATGCGGCGGGCGGCCTCTTCCCAGAGGGTCTGCGGGCCGTCGGGTCGGTAGGTGACGGTCTCGGCGGAGGCGGCGACGATGCGGCGCAGGGCGGCCAGGTCTCCGTCGACGGTGCCGACGGCGCGGGCTTGGACCAGCAGGTTGCCGATGGCGGTCCCCTCGGCGGGGCCCGCGATGACGGGAAGACCCACGGCGTCGGCGGTGAGCCGGCAGAGCAGCGCGTTGTTCGCTCCGCCACCGACGATGTGGACCACCTCCACGTCCTTGCCGCTGAGTTCGGCGGCCTGGTGGACCGCCTTCCGGTAGGCCAGCGCGAGGGAGTCCAGGATGCAGCGGGCGACCTCGGCATCGGCCTCCGGCGGACGCTGGCCGGTCTCGGCGGCGAACGCGGCGATGCGCGCGGGCATGTCGCCCGGCGGCAGGAACCGCGCGTCCTCCACGTCCACCACGCACCCCAGCGCCGGGACCCGGGCGGCCCGCTCCAGCAGGTCGGCCAGGTCCACGCCCCTCCCCCGCTCACGCCAGGTGCGCAGGGACTCCTGGAGGAGCCACAGGCCGCTGACGTTGCGCAGGTAGCGGACGGTGCCGTCCACTCCGAGTTCGTTGGTGAAGTTCGCGGCCCGGGAGGCCTCCGTGCGGACGGGGGCGTCCAGTTCCACCCCGACCAGCGACCACGTCCCCGAGGAGACGTAGGCGAAGTTCGGCGTGGTCGCGGGTACCGCCACCACCGCCGAGGCGGTGTCGTGGGAGCCCACCGCCACCAGCGGGGCGCCGACCGCGCCGCCCAGGTCGCCGCGCAGGGGCGCGATCACCGTTCCGGGTTCGACCAGGTCCGGCAGCAGGCTTCGGGCGTCGACGCCGAAGGAACCGGCGAGCACGTCCAACCCCTCCGGAGCCCAGCCGCGCGACCGCACGTCCACCAGGCCGGTGGTCGAGGCGTTGGTCAGTTCCGCGACCTTCACCCCCGTCAGCCGGTACCCCAGCAGGTCGGGAATGAGGAGGAGATCCCGAGCAGCCGACAGGCGGGCGGCCCCCGTCTCGGCGGCGAGCTGGAACACGGTGTTGAACGGCTGCACCTGGAGGCCGTTGACCGCGTACATCCGATCGGCGGGCCAGTGTCGGAAGACCTGTTCGGGAACCCCTTCGGTGCGTGGGTCGCGGTAGTGGACCGGGTTGCCGATCAGCGCACCGTCGGCGTCCAGCAGGCCGTAGTCCACCGCCCAGGTGTCGATGCCCACCGAGACCGGGGCGACCCGCCGCAGCCCCTCCACCACCCCCGCGTACAGGGACGGCACGTCCCAGTGCAGGGTGGTGCGTTCCCCGGCGCGCACCGCGACCGGCCCGTTGGGGAAGCGGGCGACCTCCTCGGTCAGCAGCCGCCCGCCTTCGATCCGCCCCGCGATGACCCGACCGCTGGACGCCCCCAGGTCGACCGCCGCGTGCACACCGCTCATCGCAGGAACGCCGCGGCCACGCCGCCGTCGACCGGCACGTGCAGCCCCGTGGTGTGCGACAGGTCCCCCGCCGTCAGCGCGAACACCGCGTTCGCCACGTGCTCGGGCAGCACCTCCCGTCCCAGGATGGTCCGCTGCGCGTAGAACCTGCCCAGCTCCTCTTCCTCCACCCCGTACACCTTGGCGCGCTGCGCCCCCCAGCCCCCCGCGAAGATCCCCGAGCCGCGAACGACCCCGTCCGGGTTGACCCCGTTGACGCGGATACCGTGCCCGCCCAGCTCGGCGGCGAGCAGGCGCACCTGGTGGGCCTGGTCGGCCTTCACCGCGGAGTAGGCGATGTTGTTGGGGCCGGCGAACACGGCGTTCTTGGAGGCGATGTAGACGATGTCGCCGCCCATGTCCTGGGCGATCATGATCCGGGCGGCCTCGCGGGAGACGAGGAAGGAGCCCTTGGCCATGACGTCGTGCTGGAGGTCCCAGTCGCGTTCGGTGGTCTCCAGCAGCGGCTTGGAGATGGACAGACCCGCGTTGTTGACGACCAGGTCCACGCCGCCGAAGGCCAGGCAGGCCTCGCCCAGGGCGCGGGCGACGGCGTCAGCGTCGCTGACGTCGCAGGCCACACCGACCGCCACGTCGGAGTTCCCGATCTCGGCGGCGGCCTCGGCGGCCTTGTCGGCGTCCAGGTCGGCGATGACCACGCAGGCGCCCTCGGCGGCCAGACGGGTGGCGATCGCCTTGCCGATCCCGCTCGCGGCACCGGTCACCAGGGCGACCCGGGTGGCCAGCGGCTTGGGCTCGGGCAACCGGGCCAGCTTGGCCTCCTCCAGCGCCCAGTACTCGATGCGGAACTTCTCCGACTCCTCGATGGGCCGGTAGGAGGACACCGCCTCGGCGCCGCGCATCACGTTGATGGCGTTGACGTAGAACTCGCCGGCGACGCGCGCGGTCTTGGTGTCCTTACCGAAGGAGAACATGCCCACGCCCGGGACCAGCACGATCGCCGGGTCGGCGCCGCGGATGGCCGGGCTGTCGGGGGTGGCGTAGCGCTCGTAGTAGGCGCGGTACCGCGCCCGGTACTCCTCGTGGAGTTCCCTCAGGCGCTCGGTCACCCGCTCCAGGGGGGCGTCGGCGGGCAGGTCCAGGACCAGGGGCCGGACCTTGGTGCGCAGGAAGTGGTCGGGGCAGGAGGTGCCCAGGGCGGCCAGGCGCGGGTGTTCGGTGCGGGCCAGGAAGTCCAGGACCACGTCGGTGTCGGTGAAGCGGCCGACCTGGGGGTGGTCGGTGGAGGCCAGGCCGCGGATGACCGGGGCCAGTGCGGCGGCGCGCTCGCGGCGTTCGGTCTCGGGCAGGGCCTCGTGGCCGGGCAGGAGGGGGCCGAAGGGGTCGGGGCGGCCCCGCTCGGCGATGAAACGCTCGGCGGCGCGGATGATCTCCAGCGAGTTGGCCTCGGACTCCTCGCTGGTGGAGCCCCAGGCGGTGATGCCGTGGCCGCCGAGGATCGCGCCGATGGCGTTCGGGTTGGCCTTGGCGATGGCGGAGATGTCCAGGCCGAGCTGGAACCCGGGGCGGCGCCAGGGCACCCACACCACGCGGTCGCCGAAGCACTCGCGGGTGAGGGCCTCACCGTCGGCGGCGGTGGCCAGGGCGATGCCGGAGTCGGGGTGCAGGTGGTCCACGTGGGGGGCGTCGACGAGGCCGTGCATGGCGGTGTCGATGGAGGGCGCGGCGCCGCCCTTGCCGAAGAGGCAGTGGTCGAACGCGGCGACCATCTCGTCCTCGCGCTCCTCGCCCGGGTAGACGTCGACGAGGGCGCGCAGGCGGTCCAGGCGCAGGACGGCCAGGCCGTCCTCGGTGAGGGTGCCCAGGTCGCCGCCGGAGCCCTTGACCCACAGGACCTCGACGGGCCTGCCGGTGACGGGGTCGGGGCGCTCCCCCTTGGCGGAGGTGTTGCCGCCGGCGAAGTTGGTGTTGCGCGGATCGGAGCCCAGGGCGTTGCTGCGGGCGATCAGCCGATCGACGGCGTTGTCGGACACGGGTTCCCCCTGCTGGTCGGTGTGGTGCGGACGGGACTGCGGGTCGGTGGTGCTCACGCGCCCCACCCGGCCTGGGTGCCGCCCTTGCGCTCGTTGATGACGCGCTCCATGTAGCCGGATCGGGCGTGCGCGGCCATCGGGTCGGGGTCCAGGCCCTGCTCGGCGCGCAGGTCGGCCAGCAGGGGGCGCACGTCGGTGTTGTAGGCGTCCATGAGCACGGCGTTGGCGGCCAGGACGTCGCCCTCGCGCTGGGCGACGGCCAGGGCGTCGGCGTCCACGAGCAGGGCCTTGGCGGTGGCCTCCTGCACGTTCATGACCGAGCGGATCTGGCCGGCGATCTTGGGTTCGATGTTGTGGCACTGGTCGAGCATGAACGCGACCCGCGTGTCGGCGTCCAGGCCGCCGCCGCGCACGACCTCGTACATGATGCGGAAGAGCTGGAAGGGGTCGGCGGAGCCGACCATGAGGTCGTCGTCGGCGTAGAAGCGCGAGTTGAAGTCGAAGGCGCCGAGTCTTTCCGCCCGCAGCAGGAACGCGACGATGAACTCGATGTTGGTGTGGGCGGCGTGGTGGCCGGTGTCGACGCACACGACGGCCTTCTCGCCCAGTTCGAGGCAGTGGGCGTAGGCGGTGCCCCAGTCGGGGACGTCGGTGGCGTAGAAGGCGGGCTCGAAGAGCTTGTACTCCAGCAGCATGCGCTGGTCGGGGCCGAGCCGGTCGTAGACCTCGGACAGGGCCTCGGCGAGGCGGTCCTGGCGGGCGCGCAGGTCGTCCTGGCCGGGGTAGTTGGTGCCGTCGGAGAACCACAGCTTGAGGTCGCGCGACCCGGTGGCGTCCATGATGTCGACGCACTCCAGGAGGTGGTCGACGGCCTTGCGACGCACGGCGGGGTCGGGGTTGGTGACGCTGCCGAGCATGTAGTCGTCGTCTTGGAAGACGTTCGAATTGATGGCGCCGACGGAGATGCCGAGGTCGGCGGCGTGGGCGGCCAGGGCGGCGTGGTCGTCGACCCGGTCCCAGGGGATGTGGAGGGCGACCGTGGGGGCGACACCGGTGAGGCGGTGGACCTGGGCGGCGTCGGCGAGCTTCTCCCAGGGGTCGCGGGGGACGCCGGCCTGGGCGAACACCTTGAAGCGGGTTCCGGAGTTGCCGAACGCCCAGGAGGGGAGCTCGATGTGCTGGCGCCGCAGGACCTCCAGGGCGCCGGCGCGACGGTCGGAGGACGATGTGGCCACGGCGGGTCTCCGTTCGCAAGGGGGTGTTCGCATCGACCAGGGTGACCCTGGAGCGAGTGACTTGAATCGTTTTACATGATTCAGTGCGAAGATTATCCCCGAGATCACAGAGGCGTCAAGATGCGCACCTGGGGGGAGACGGCACGGCGACCGAAGCGATCTTGAATCGTTTTTACCGCAGGCTGCCCGGGGTCGAGGAGAACACGCCACGGAGGGGGCGGACCAAGCAAGCCCGAAAGAGGCATCCTGTCGGCGACGGCCGTGGTGTGGCATCCCATGCACACCACGCCGCCGCACCCGCACCAGAGGAAAGACCACGGGTCGGTGGACGAGCCCTCACGGTGGACGGACACACCCGTTCGGGCAGGGTCGCACATCGTTGCGCGCACCCTCCTGGCGCACGGCCCGGTTGTAAAGGTATGCTTTACAAATGCAAGAAGGATTGACAGATGCGCTGCGGGCCTTGAAAGCGCGCATGGAGGCGTTCCTCGCGGCACGTGTCCTGACGAAGGACGACGACTGGGCCGACTCGATAGGGCGTGCCGTGAGCATGCAGGCGGCTGCCGATGACGTCGTGCGTGCTGTCGTGCGGCAGGCGCGCCAGAACGGCACCACGTGGCAGGTCATCGGTGACGCGCTCGGCGTGAGCAGGCAGGCGGCGTTTCAGCGCTATGGCAAACCGATCGATCCCAGAACAGGAGAACCCATGAACACCACGCCACTCTCCGGCGTTGCCGAACTGGCCGCCTCGACGATCGAGGACCTCGCTTCCGGGCGATGGACGCGTGTCACCGAGCGGTTCGATCCGGCCATGCGCGACGGCCTGTCGGAGGACGCGCTCGCGGCCGCGTGGGCACAGGTCGTCGGGCTGTCAGGAGCCTTCGAGGGGTTGGGAGAGCCGGAGGTCATCCGGGCCGGCGACGTGACCATCACGAACACACCACTCTCGTTCGAGGCGGGCGACTACACGGCACGGATCGCGTTCCGCGACGACCGCACCATCGCCGGTCTGCACATCCTCGAAGGGCGGACGTCGTGACCATCGAATCTCCGGGCGGGTCGAAGACGACCACGCCCCGTGGCGGACCCCGCGTGAGCGGCCGAGATCTGCGATCCATCGGCGTGTTCACCACCCTGGCGTTCGCGCTCGCCTGGCTCCTCGCGCTCCCTCTCTGGTTCGGTGACGGACTCGCCAGCCCCTGGTTCACCCTCGTGGCGACCGCCACGATGATGACCCCCGCGATCGCCGCCCTCGTCGTCGTGCTGTTCGTGGAGCGGCCGCAGCAGAAGGCGTGGACGCTCGGACTGTGGCCGTTGAGACCGGTTCGCAGACTCCTCGTCTACTCGGCGCTGGCCATCTTCGTGCCCATCGCGCTGGTCCTGGTGGCGCTCCCGGTCGGCGCGCTGCTGGGGGTCTATCCGGCCGACTTCACGAACTTCTCCGCGTTCCAGCAGGTCCTCGACGAGCAAGCGGGCACCGCAGGAGCGGCCGAAATCCCGATACCCATCGGCGCGCTCATCGCCATCCAGATCGCCATACTCCCCTTGGCGGCGTTCATCAACCTCATCCCGGCGCTGGGCGAGGAACTCGGGTGGCGAGGGTGGCTGCTCCCGAAACTGATACCGCTGGGTACACTCCCGGCCCTCCTGATCTCTGGCGTGATCTGGGGCCTTTGGCACGCCCCGCTCATCCTCCTCGGGTACAACCATCCCGATGCACCGGGCTGGCTCGGCTTGACCGCGATGGTCGTCATGTGCGTTCTGGTCGGCGCGGTCTTCGGCTGGCTGAGGCTCCGATCGGGATCCGTGTGGCCCGCGGCCCTGGCACATGCCGCGTTCAACGGGGCGGGCGGGACCTACCTCCTTTTCGCCGCGGCGGGAGAGCACGTCGACACCACGCAGGCGACGGTCCTCGGCTGGAGCGGGTGGATCGTGCCGCTCGCGCTCGTCGTGGTCCTGATCGCCACGGGACAGTTCGCTTCCGCGAAGCACCCGCCCGCCCCGCCGTCGAAGAAGGGGCGTCTCCCCGCACAGCCGGCGACGGGACGAGTGACCCGTGAGTAGTCACAGCGGATTCTGCGGCCTTCAAGAAGGGGTGTAGCGGTGTGGCCGGTGGAACACCGGTCCCCCGCGTGGCCGGAGTCGCCTACGGGCCCCGGCCGTCGCGGAGGGAGGCCCCACCATTGCGCGGAGGTTCTCGTCCGAGGCGCAGGCGGGCCCAGGCCCCGGTGTCCTCGATCGGCCGCCGGTCGATGACGTTGCGGCCCCGCTCCCCGGACAACTCGTCCGCGCCGGGGTAGAGCACCTCGTCCGAGGCCCGGAAGAAGGTCAGGTCCTTGAAGTCGCGGATCCGGGGCATCAGGTCGAACCCGAACAGGGTGGCCGGGGTGAACAACGGCGCCGACCGGCCCTGGGTGTCGGCGTGTACGGTCGAGGGCTGCACATCGGACTTGTCGTCGAGCAGCCCCTCGATCAGGTGGACGGCCTCCCGCGCCCCGCACGGGATGAACCGGGAGAACAGCGCGACGTAGGTGTCGGAGACGTAGTGGTGGGCGATCCGACCCGCCCCGGTGAGCGGATCCGGCCGGGGAACCCCACGAGAACGCGGGCGGCCCGGTGGGATGTCCCCCACCGGACCGCCCGCGATCGCCGGTCGGTCAGTCGCCGCCCCCGGCCCAGGGCGTGTCCTCGGGGTCCTCGGCGTGGTGCGGGATCACCACCACCGGGACGGTCGACCGGTGCAGCACACCCTGGCTGACCGACCCCAGGAAGAGCCCGCGGATGCCACCGCGCCCGCGCGACCCCACGACCACCATGTCCGACTTCTCCCCCTCCGCCGCCAGGGCCTCCACCGGGGAGACCCGGGTGCGCAGCACCGAGACGTCGACCCCCTCGGTCTCCTCACCGAGTTCGGCGAACATCGTGGAGATCATCTCGGCCGAACGCTCCGCCAGCATCTCCTCGGGCGGGGTCCATCCGGAGGCGATCATCGCCTCGGGCGCGAAGGGCGTGGTCATCTCCCAGCTGTGCACCACCACGAGCGAGACCCCGTCCTCACGGGCCCGCCCGAAGGCGAACCGCAGGGCCGGCCGGGAGACCTCCGAGTCGTCCACACCGACCACGATCCGACCGGTGCGGTCGGTGCGGGACCACTCCGCCGGCACGACCACGACCGGGCAGTGCGCCCGGGCGGCCAGACGCACCGCCGTGGAACCCGTCACCGCGACCCGCAGCGCGCCCAGGCCGCGCGAACCCACCACCAGCAGGTCCTCGTGGTCGGACCGCTCCAGCAGAGCCGAGGCCGGGTCGTCCATCTCCAGGAAGGTGCGCACCCGCGCGTCGGGGGCCAGGACCCGCACCCGGGCGGCGGCCTCGGCCAGGACCTCCTCGCCATGCGAGCGCAGCTGCTCGGTGGCCGACGGACGGGTCGGCCCCTCCGACATCACCAGCAGGGGCATCGGCAGGGCGAACACGATGTCCAGCGGGCGTCGCGTCCGTCGGACCTCGGCCGCCGCCCATTCCAGGGCCAGGCGGGCCGGTTCGGACCCGTCCACGCCCAGCACGATCTTCGGGGATCGGGGGTCATCGGAGATCATCTACGGACTCCTCGCGTCTCGGTGTTCACAAGGGATGACTGCCCGGGCGCCAAGAGGGAAAACACCGCGAAGGTCCCCTCCGGGCAGGGCCGAGGACCCCTCACCCGGGAGCCGCGACACGTCGCTCTCACAGGTCGATGACCACCTTCACCTCCTCGCCGGACGGAGCGGTGAACACCCCGGCGGCGTCCGCCAACGGCACCCGGCGGGTGATCATGCGTTCCAGCCAGGACGGATCCGTCCCGCTCAGGGCCAGGGCCGCCTGCTCGTAGTGGCGACGGTTGGCGTTGACCGAACCGAACAGCACGTCGTTCTCCAGGACCAGGCGTCGGCCCATGACGTCGGCGTCCAGCTCCACCCGGCCGCCGCCGCCCAGGCCGACGAAACAGACGATGCCGACGGCGGCGTTGTGGACCATCGCGTCGAGGATGACGTCGCTCGCGCCGGTGGTCTCGACGATGATGTCCAGGGGCACCTCACGGGCGAGGTCCGCGATCGAACCGGTGTGGTAAGTGGCGCCCAGCGCGGTCACGAGGCCGGGCTTGGCACCCGTGTCGACCCGGTCCAGGACGTGCACGTCCAGTCCGCGCCGGACCCCCAGGAGGGCGGCGAGCAGGCCGATCGGGCCGGCCCCGGTGACCAGGACGGTACGCGGTTCGAACCAGGCGCGCCGGCCGATGCGCTCGATCTGCTCCCAGGCCTTGGCGACGATGGTGGTCGGCTCCATGAGGACGCCCACGCGCTCCAGCGCGGGGTCCAGTCGCACCGCGTAGCCGGGCTCCACGGTCCACTGCTCCGCGCCGTAGCCGTGCAGTTCCTTGATGCCGCGTTCGGTGAACCCCCCGTTGCGGCACATGTCGAACTCCCCGTGGCCGCACGGCCCGCAGGGCGACGGATCGGGACGGCGCACGATGCCCACCACCAGGTCGCCGGGTGAGAAACCGCTGCCGGGCGGGGCCTGTCGGACGCGGCCCAGGGATTCGTGGCCCAGGACGAGGCGATCGTGTCCGGGCGGGGCCGCGCCGTACTCGCCGTCGACGATCTCGCGGTCGGTGCCGCAGACGCCCAGCGCCACCCCGTCGACGAGGAGTTCGTTCTCACCGGGGACGGGCGGGTCGATCTCCTCCACCCGCACCGAGCCGATCCGCATCGGTGCCACCGTCAGTGCCTTCATCCGTCCCCCGCCGTGTCAGGTGCCTCCGGGTGCGACCGCACGGCCGCACCCGGAGTGGTTCCCACGGTGAGGGCGGGCATGGTCGGGACTACGGTGTCTTGCCCCGATCCATGACCTCCCTTGGTCACCCCGCGGCCATGTGACGGGCGCCGCGCACACCGAACACGGCGGCCGGGCCGATGGTGGAACCCGGGCCCGGGTAGGTGCGGCCCATGACGGACGCGGAGGTGTTGCCGGCGGCGTACAGACCCTCGATCACCGAGCCGTCCTCGCGCAGGGCGCGGGCGTCGGCGTCGGTGAGGACCCCGCCCTTGGTCCCCAGGTCGCCGACGACGACGCGGAAGGCGGTGAAGGGCCCCTTCTCCAACGGGCCCAGGCACGGGTTGGGGCGCACCGTCGGGTCCCCGTAGTAGCGGTCGTAGGCGGAGTCGCCGCGGTGGAAGTCGGCGTCGATCCCGGCGCGGGCGAACCCGTTGAACCGGTCGACGGTGGCGCGCAACCGGTCGGGGTCCACGTCGATGCGGTGGGCCAGGCCGGCGAGGTCGGACGCCTTGACGAGGATGCCGGCGTCGGCCATGGCCTTGTTCTTGCGCGGGTCCAGGGCGAAGGTGCGCAGGTAGCGGCGGGCGTGGCGGGCGTCTCCGATGAGCCAGAAGGCGCCGCCGCGGTCGTGTTCGAGCATGTGGTGGCCGAGGTCGACGTAGGACTCGGCCTCGTTCGCGAAGCGCTCGCCCCGGGCGTCGACCATGATCGAGTAGGGCAGGGCGCGTTCGCCCACGATGAAGGCGGGTTCGTGGCCGGGTGCGGCGGCGATGGACGCCCCCCACCAGGCGTCGTCCATGAGGTCCAGGGCGGCGCCGGCCTCGTGGGCGAGTTCGATGGGTCCGCCCAGGTCGCCCGGGTTGCCGGAGGGGTCGCCGTCGATGCCGTGGTACTTCCGGCGCCAGGCGGTGTTGTGGTCGAAGCCGCCGGCGGCGAGCATGACGCCCCGCCGGGCGCGCACCTCCACGGAACGACCCTCGCGGACGGTGCGCACGCCCACGACACGGCCGTTCTCGACGACGAGGGACTCCAGCGGGGACTCCAGCCACAGGGGGACCTTGAGGCGGCCGACGACGGCGCGCAGGAGGGAGACCGCCAGACCGGCGCCGATACCGGCGAGGCGGCGGCCTCGGAGGGTGGAGAGGGCGACGCGTCGGACGACCTCCGCGCCCCGGACGAACCCGGCCGGGGTGGACCAGGCGCGTTGCAGCAGCCAGACGTCATCGGTCTTGACGGGCATGGCGGCGGGGGTGCGCAGGGTGGGCCACCAGGGGCCGGCCGCCCGGGTGTCGACGGGGTCGACCTCCACCGCGCGGCCGATCTTGCCGCCGGTGCGCTCGGGATAGTAGTCGGGGTAGTCGGGAGCGCGGGTGAAGACCACTCCGTGCCGCCGGGCGGTGTCGACCAGGTCGGCCACCCCGTCGACGAAGGCCTCCTTGCGGGCGCGGGAGGTGGCGGGCCCCTGATCGCCGACGGTGGCCTCCAGGTAGGCCAGGGCCTCCTCCCGGGAGTCGGCGACCCCGTCGCGGCGCATGAGCGGGTTGTCGGGCAGCCACAGTCCGCCGCCGGACATGGCGGTGCTGCCGCCCCACCGGTCGGTGCCCTCCAGCAGCAGGACCTCCAGTCCGGCGTCGGCGGCGCCCAACGCCGTGGCGAATCCGGCTCCGCCGCTGCCGACCACGATGACGTCGTAGATGTGCTCGGACTCGGACATGGCCCACCACCTCACCTATCCGGACAGGACTGTCCGGTTCTATGCTGTCAGCATGCCCTCTTCTCGCACCAGGCACAACAGGGGCCCGGCCGCGGCCTCCGACAATCGGGCCGCCGTCCTGGCCGCGGCCCGTTCGCTGTTCGCCGATCAGGGCTACCAGGTGCCGCTGAACGCGATCGCGCGGGCGGCCGGGGTCGGCCAAGGGGTGCTCTACCGTCACTTCCCCACCCGGCTGGACCTGGCGTTCGCGGTGTTCGAGGAGAACTTCGCCGAACTGGAGGCGCTCGCCGCCGACTCCGGACCGGAGGGCTTCGGCCGGCTGTGGCGCCGGCTGGTGGAGATGACGGTGGCCGAGGCGGCGTTCGTGGAGATGGTGGTGGACGCCCGACGCGCCCTGCCCGACTACGACGGCCCCCGCCGCCTGGCCGCCCTGCTGGAGGAGCCGCTGCGACGCGCCCGGGAGGCGGGGTCGGCGCCGGCCACCGCCGACCCGCGTGACGTGCTGACCGCCGTGCGGATGGTGTACGGGGTGACGGTGACCGAGCCCGACCGGGACCACACCCGCGCGGCGGTGGAGCGGGCGCTGGGGCTGCTGCCCCGGTGGTTTCCCCCCATCCCCGAAGGGGGGTGAGCCCGCCCCGGGCGGTCCTCGCCCGCTCACCCCCGGGAACGGTGCGGACCCCCCGCGAGCGTGTCCCCGCCGGTCATTCCGCCGGGCGTCCGGCGCCCAGCAGGCGGGCGGTGGCGGCGTCGGCGGGGAAGAAGGACTCGATGGCCAGCTCGGAGACGGTCACGTCCAGGGGGGTCCCGAAGGTCGCCACGGTGGACAGGAACGACAGCTCCGTCCCGTCCCGGTGCAGGCGCAGGGGCACCGCGATGGGCGGGGTCCCGGACGGTTCCCCGGGGTCACCGCCCGGGTAGCCGACCAGTTCCCGGTACAGGGCGGCCAGGTCGGCGTCGCCGGTCCAGTCGACCTGGAGGCGCAGCCGGTGCAGCAGGTGGGCCCGCCACTGCCCCAGGTTGGCGATGGCGGGCGCCATACCCCGCGGGTGCAGGCCCACCCGCAGCACGTTCACGGGCGGGGCCAACAGGTCGGGGGCGACGCCTTCGAGCAGGAGGGCGGCACCGGCGTTGGCGTCGACGAGGGTCCAGTCACGGTCGATGACCACCGCCGGGTAAGGGTCGTGTCCGGCGAGCAGACGACGCACCACCTCGCGCACCGGGCCCATGTCGGCGTCGTCGAGGGTGCGCTCGGCGTAGGCGGGGGCGTATCCGGCCGCGAGCAGCAGCCGATTGCGTTCGCGGAGGGGAACGTCCAGGCACTCCCCCAGCCGCAGGATCATCTCGCGTCCGGGTCGGGAACGACCGGTCTCGACGAAACTGAGGTGACGGGCGGACACCTCGGCCCGCAGGGACAGTTCCAGCTGACTCAGCCTGCGCCGGTTACGCCACTCCCTCAGGAGCGCGCCGACCGGCGCGGTCTCGGCCACCTCGATCACGCCATGTCCTTTCTCGTCGCCCGGACCGTCGCGTGAAGGTCGTGCGACGGCGGGTGGGGCGGGGCGGGGAGCCCCTGGTCACCTGTGCCGACTCCCGGTACTACGCTGTTCCCCTGTTCGACCCGCGCGCGACCACGCCCCGCGCCGGCCGTCTCCCCGCGGTCCCGGGTCAAGGCAAGGGAGTTCCATGATGATCCTCGCGGCGGGGGACACCCCGGCCTACCTCGGCCCGGTCGTGGCCCTGCTCGTGGCCGCCGGCCTGATCGGTGCGCTGTTCGTACGGCTGAGGGTGGTCCCGATCGTGGGCTTCCTCCTCGCCGGTGTGGTGATCGGCCCCCACCAGCTCGGATTGGTCGCCGACGAGGAGGTCGTCCGCAACGCCGCCGACATCGGGGTGATGCTGCTGCTCTTCACCATCGGTGTGGAGTTCTCCGTCGATCGCCTCGCCCGGATCAAACGCTTCGTCCTGGGCGGGGGGACCGCCCAGGTGGCCCTGACCGTCCTGGCCGTGACCGGGATCCTGGTCCTCTTCGGGCAGGACTGGCGGGTGGGCGTCTTCACCGGCTTCCTGGTCGCGCTGTCCTCCACCGCGATCGTGCTGAAGGTGGTCGCGGCCAAGGGCCTCACCCGGCAGCCCGTCGGCCAGGCCGCGGTGGGCACGCTCATCCTCCAGGACCTCGCCATCATCGTCATGGTGCTGCTGATCCCGCTCCTGGGCGGTGACAACGACGGCGGACTCTGGGGCATCGTCCGTGCGCTGGGCACCGCGGCCCTGGTCCTGACCTCGGTCCTGCTCATCGCGCGCAAGGTCATGCCGCCGCTGCTGGAGCGGGTCGCACGACTGTGCTCCCCGGAGATCTTCCTGTTGACCATCGTGGCGATCGCCCTGGGCGTGGCCTACCTGACCTCGCTGGCCGGGGTCAGCGACGCCCTGGGGGCCTTCCTCGCGGGCATGGTGCTGAGCGAGTCGCGGCACAGCGCCCACGCGCTCAGCGAGATCATGCCGCTCCAGATGATCTTCAGCGCGGTGTTCTTCGTCTCCATCGGCATGCTCCTGGACCTCTCCGCCCTGATCCGGCTGTGGTGGGTGGTCCTGCTCGTGGCACTGGCGGTCGTGGTGCTCAAGGCGGTGACGGCCACCGTGGCCATCGCCGCGCTCAGGGTCGGCGCCCCCACCGCCGTGGGAGCCGCCTTCCTGTTGACGCAGATCGGCGAGTTCTCGTTCGTCCTGCAACAGGCCGGGGCGGAGTACGGTCTCACCCCCGCGGGGCTCGGCGCCCAGGGGGACCAGCTCCTCGTCGCGGTCACCGTCGTGCTGATGACGTTGACCCCCGCGCTCGGCGCGCTCGGCGAGGCCATCGCCCGGCGGCTGCCCGGGGCGCGGACGGGTGCGGCGCACGGGCGGGAACCGGAGGCGGAGGGGACGAAGGACCGACGGGACCGCGTCCTCCTGGCGGGCTGGGGACCGGCCGCCCGGAACCTGGGCCACTACCTGGTCGTCAACGACGTCCCGGTCACGGTGACCACACTCCACCCCGACCTGGCCGCCGAAGCCGAGTCGTTCGGGCACACGGTCGTGATCGGGGAGGCGACCAAGGAGAGCGTCCTGCACGAGATCGGCATGGAGCGGGTCGAACTCATCGTCCTCGCGGAGAACAGTGCCGAGGAGAGCACGCACATCGCGCACATCCTGCGCGGCGTGGCGCCCGGTGTCCCCATCGTGGTGCGACCGACCGACGCCCCGGACATCCCCGGCCTGCACGAGGCGGAGGTCGTCCGGGTGGTGGACACCAACCGGGCCGTCACCGAGCCGCTGGGACGAACGGTCCTGGACCTCCTGGGCATCGGGCACGCGGAGCCGACCCACCCCGACCCGACGGTCATCGACGTCTTCGACCACGACCCCGACACCCCCTGCGCGCACGTCGACATGATCCGACCGGTCCTGCCCAAGAGCACCGGGTGCACCGAGTGCCTGCAACAGGGCCGCCTGGACTGGTTCCACCTGCGCATGTGCACCACCTGCGGATTCGTGGGCTGCTGTGACGACTCCCCGGGGCGGCACGCGCGCTCGCACGCGGACGCGATGGGACACCCCGTCATCCGCTCGGTGGAGCCCGGGGAGACCTGGGCCTGGTGCCACCTCGACTCGACCGTGATCGACCCGGCCCGGCATCCGAGCGAGCGGCCCTAGTGTTCCGCGGGCACCCGCCCCGCCGGGCGACGGGCGGCGCCCGCGGAACGCGCCCCGGGCCCGCCGGACTCCCGGACCGTCACGGAGGCTCAGGACAGGTCGGCCCGGCGCAGGGCCACGGCCTCCAGGACGGTCAACACGGCGACGGCGACCGCCTGGGCGACGAGGAAGGCCACGCCGAGCCCGGTGGGGTCGATGAGGAGACCCGCCGCCAGGGCCAGGCTCGCCACGACCCACACGGCGTTGACCGCGATGACGGTCCGCACGCCCGGTCGGGTCGGGCCCCGACCACCGGCCATCGAGGCGAGCCAGGCGCCGAAGACCAGCAGGAGGATCCCGGCCGTGACCGACAGGGCGAGGGGGAGGCCCAGGAGGTCGGTCAACCACGGGGAGGCGACGGTGAGCAGAGCCCCGGAGGCGAGGCAGGCGGCGGCGTCGACGCCCAGGACGAGACGGAGCGGGCGGACGGTGTCGATGCCGGCGGAGGCGGTACGGGAGGTCATGATGGTTCCCTTCCGGGTGGTGTCGTTGACATCACCGAGCATCCCGGGCGGAGGGAAGGACGTCGATTACCCCGCAGGTAAGGGGAACGGTGATCGAGGCCCGGATCCCGGCCGTCACCTGCGGGAACGACGAGCGGATCTTCCCGAACGGAGCGGCACGACGGAGCAACGACCCCGGATACCCCTACCCCGTTGAGGAACATAGACTGGCGTCGTGACCGTGACGACGCAGCGACGCCCCATCCCGGGCATGCCTCCGTGGATACGGGCGCTCCTGCTCACGGTGCTGCTGCTGGGTTTCGGGACAATGCACACGCTCGGCCACGCCGCCCACGGCGAGGACGCCTCGGCCGCGCACGCGGGCGGCGGACACGCGGTCTCCGGCGCGACCCTGGAACCGGTCGCCCACACCGCCGAGACCACCTCGGGGGCCCTCCCGGAACTGGACCCCTCGTCGGTGTGTCCGGCGATGAAGGGTCCCGGACTCCCGCTGTCCGGGCTCTACGTCACGGCGTTCGCGTCCTGGCCCGAACCCGCTCCGGCGGTAGCGGTGCCCGTCCTGCGTCGCGGCGACCCGCCCTCGGTGAGGGCCGGGAACCGGCCCTGCCTCTCCGAGCTCCAGGTGCTCCGTATATAGGGTCCACGCGGACACCGGGGATCGTTCGAGCCCGTGGTGTCCGCCTCTCACCGCCCACGGAAAGCACCCGTATCGAGAGGATTGAGGTCGACATGACCTTCTTCGAGCGTGCCCTGACCGGCACCGCGGCCACCCTGATCACCGCCTTCGCCCTGACCGCCTGCGGTGCCTCGGAGGCACCGGAGACGTCCGAGACGTCCGAGACGCCCACCGCCGAACAGAGCACGGCGGAGTTCAACGACGCCGACGTGCGCTTCGCGCGGATGATGATCCCGCACCACGAGCAGGCGGTCGTCATGGCCGACCTGGCCGAGACCCGCGCCGGCGACGAGGTCGCCGAACTGGCCGAACGGATCCGCGACGCCCAGGGGCCCGAGATCGAGCGGATGAACGGGATGTTGGAGTCCTGGGGCGTCGAGTCCGGGCCGCACATGGACGAGTCCGGGCCGCACATGGACATGGACCACGGGAACATGATGGAGGGCATGCTCTCCGAGGAGCAGATGGACGAACTGGAGTCGGCCGAGGGCGAGGAGTTCGACCGGCTGTTCCTGGAGTACATGATCGAGCACCACGAGGGCGCGGTGGCGATGGCCGAGGCCGAGATCGCCGACGGGGTCGACGCCGAGGCCCGCGAGCTGGCCCAGGAGATCGTGGACGCCCAGGAGGCGGAGATCGAGGAGATGCGGGGGATGCTCGACCCCGAAGCGGGCCCGACCTCCTAGCGTCGGGGAGACCGACGCCCCACGGCCCGGCCGCCCGTGTCGGCGGCCGGGCCGGCGGTCAACGGCGAGCGCCCCGCCAGGAGCGGCGTCCGCCGGTGGCGGAACCGTAGCCGGCCAGGTGCAGGGCGAGGAAGATCAGCCCGGCGAGGGCCAGCGTGGTGGGGGTCAGGAGCCCGGCGATACCGAAGCCGATCAGCTCGAACAGCAGGGCCAGACCGAAAAGGACGGCCGCGATGGTGGCCGACATGAGAACCTCCCGAGGTCGTCGGTGTCGATGGTGACCTCCCGCCTACCCCCGGTCCCGACGTCCAATCCCGGCCTTGGCGGCGGAAGCGGCCTCGGCCCAGGTCGGAGCAGCCGAGATTCGTCGGGGAAGGCGCCGGTCCCACGGGGCGGACCGACGTCTCAGGCGCCGGGGACCAGGACGGCGGCACCCGCGAAGCGGCCCGCCTTGAGATCCTCCAGCGCCCGCGGCGCCTCCTCCAACGGGTACACGGTGGTGGTCACCGCCAACCGGACCGTCTCGGCGATCGCCAGGAAGGCGCGGGCGTCGGTGCGGGTGTTGGAGGTGACGCTGCGCAGCTCGCGCTCCTGGAACAGGTGATCGCGGTGGTTCAGCGGCGGGACGTCGCTGAGGTGGATGCCCGCCACCGACAGCACCCCGCCCCGGTCCAGGGCGGCCAACGCCACCGGGACCAGGTCACCGACGGGCGCGAAGAGGATCGCGGCGTCCAGGGGTTCGGGAGGGGCCTCGCGCGCTCCTCGGGCGGAGGCCGCTCCCAGTTCCAGCGCCAGTCGTCGGGCCCGTTCGCCCCGCGTGAGCACATGGACCCGGGCGCCCCGGGCCAGGGCGACCTGCGCGGCCAGGTGGGCGCTGCCGCCGAACCCGTACACGCCGAGCCTGCCGCCCTCCGGCAGGGAGGCCCGCCGCAGGGCGCGGTACCCGATGATGCCCGCGCACAGCAGCGGGGCGAGGTCGCGGTGCTCGTAGCCGGTGGGCAGGGCATGGACGTGGGCGGCGGGGGCCACGGTGTACTCGGCGTAACCGCCGTCGGCGTCCCAGCCGGTGTAGCGGGATCCGGGGCACAGGTTCTCGTCGCCGCGCACGCAGAACCGGCAGCGGCCGCAGGTGTGCCGCAACCAGGCCACCCCGACCGCGGCCCCCACCGCGGGCCCGGTGACGCCCTCCCCCACCGCCACGACCTCGCCGACGACCTCGTGCCCGGGCACCACCCGCGGCCGGTGGACGGGGAGATCGCCCTCGACGACGTGCAGGTCGGTCCGGCACACCCCGCAGGCGAGCACTCTCACCAGGAGTTCCCCGGGGCCGGGCGAGGGCACGGGGCGGCGCACCCGCCGCAGGGGACCGCCCTCGATCGGCCCCGGCACGTCGACCTCCCAGGCCGTCATCTCCCCTGTGATCCGCGTCGGCATGGCCCACCCCCTCCGTACCCCTGCCCGTTCCCGCCGTGAGGCCCGGAAACGCCCGTCCGATCGGCGAAATATGTCCATTGATGCGTGGAACGCGCGAACCCTTCTCCAACGATGGGAGTCATAAAAACCAGAGGAACAAGGCGTTCCGGACGAAATGAGGAACCCGACGTGATGGGCACGCTCCCCCGATCGGCGCCGCGCCGATACGGCATCGGACTGGTGGTACTGGCACTCGCGGCGACCGCCTGCACCTCCGGGGGAGGCGACGGACCGGCCGGTGAGCCGGTGCCCGACACCGATGCCGCGGTGCTCACCATCACCCCGGAGAACGGGACCGAGGCCGTCGCGCCCAACACACCGATCACGGTGAGTACGGAGGACGGCGCGATCTCCGAGGTCGTGGTCGCCCAGGTGGTGCCCGACCAGGCCGAGGAGGACGTCTCCCCCTTCGAGATGACCGGGACCCTCAACGAGGAGGGCACCGAGTGGACCAGTGACTGGAACCTGGCGCCGGGCGCGCAGGTCACGGTGACGGCCACCGCCGAGGACGGAGCGGGCGGCACCAGCGAGCTGGTCCACGAGTTCACCACCGAGGCGGCGGTGCCGGGGCAGCGCCTGGAGGTGGCCTACAACTACCCGACCTCCGGCGACACCGTGGGCGTGGGCATGCCGATCGTCGTCGGATTCGACCTGCCGGTCACGAACAAGGCCGCCGTGGAGAACTCCATGAAGGTCGTCTCCGAGCAGGGCGTGGCCGGCTCGTGGCGGTGGCTCGACGACAAGACGGCCGCCTTCCGCACGGAGGAGCGCTGGGAGCCCTACCAGGAGGTGGCCGTCGAACTGCGGCTGGCCGGGGTGGAGGCCTCCGACGGCATCTACGGCGTGCAGGACCGCCACCTGCGGTTCGAGGTCGGCCGCGAGCTGTTGGTCGACATGAACGTGCCCGACCACGAGGCCGTCGTGACGATCGACGGGGAGGAGGTGCGCACCATCCCGGTGAGCAACGGCGACGGGACCTCGAACTTCTCCACCACCAGCAGCGGCGTCCACGTGCTCATGGAGCGGCACGAGACACTGCTCATGGACTCCGACACCGTGGACCTGCCCGCGGGACGCGACGGGTACAGCACCGAGGTGAGGTACGCGATCCGCACCTCCAACAGCGGCGAGTTCTTCCACGAGGCGTCCTACAACGGCAACATCGGCAGCGCCAACACCTCCAACGGGTGCACCAACATGCGGTTGGACGACGCCGAGTGGTTCTTCGAGAACACACTGACCGGCGACATCGTGGAGACCACCGGTACCGACCGCGTCAAGGAGTGGTACAACGGCTGGGGTTACTGGCAGCTGAGCTGGGACGAGTGGCTCTCCGAGAGCGCCACCGGCGAGCCCCAGGTCACCGACGGCACCGACCCGCCGCGGTCCCCCCACGGCGGGGAGTAGGTCACTCCCCCGGGGCGCGGTCCCGAGCCGGGGCCGTGTCCCCGGGGCGAGCGGTCACTCGGCGAGGTCCTGGACCTCGCCGTAGGGGATCGCCGGGGGGAACGGGCTCCCGTCGCGGACGGCCAGGGCGGTGTCGAGGGCCCGTTCGAGGGCGGACCGGTACAGCAGGGAGCCCGTGCTGATGCGGGCGACCCCCAGGTTCCCGAGCCGACGGCGGGTGAGGGCCGGGGTGGCGAGGACGTTGAGGGGCCGGGCGATCCCGAGGGCGACGGTCTCGATGACCCCCGGGTCGGCGGTGCCGGGCAGGAACACGCCGTCCGCGCCGGCGTCGGCGTAGGCCGACAGTCGGTCGAGCGCGGCGTGGAGGTCGCTGCCGCCGAGCCAGTGGACGTCGGTGCGGGCGTTGACGAACACGGTCGGGGCGGCGGTCTTGATCGCGACGATCTTCCGGGCGGCCAGATCCGGGGCGATGAGTTCGCCGCGCGTGCTGTCCTCGATGTTCACCCCGTCGACCCCCAGGCCGGCGACGAACTCGGCGACGGCGGCCGGATCGTCGGAGAACCCGTCCTCGATGTCCACGGTCACGTAGCGGCCCAGCCGCGCGGCGGTGATGTCGTGGGCGAGGCGGGCCGTGGCCTCCCGCGCGGCGCGGGAGCCGTCGACCAGGCCGTGCGCGGCGGCGACCCCCAGACTCGTGGTCCCGATCGCGGGGAAGTCCTGTCGGGCGAGCAGGCCGGCCGAGGCGAGGTCCCACGCGTTGGGCAGCACGAACGGGTGGCCGGGGCGGTGGAGGTCGGCGAACGTCATCGGTGGACCCTCCTTCGAGCGGATACCGCCCATCGTAGAGGCGCCCGACGACGGGAGTCCGTGATCGTCGACTCCCCGCGCGCCTCCGTGGTCCAGGACGTGCGCGGCCCACGGCGGTCGCCGCCCCGGGGCCGACGCGGGAGGGCGCCGAGGCGTGGTCCGGGCGCGCCCCCACGGGAGCGAACGGCGGCCGGACCAGGGCACCGACTCCGACAACGGGATAGTATGGACGGTATAGTTATTGGTCGCACGAGTAAGGCTTCGCATGATCGAGATCCTGAACCCCGCCAAACTGGCCCGAGCGAAGGAGGCGGGCGCCCTGGTCGCCGACATCCTCGAAACGCTGAGGAGACGTGGCACGGTCGGCACGAACCTCCTGGACATCGACCGGTGGGCCAAGGCCATGATCATCGAGGCCGGTGCGCGGTCCTGCTACGTCGACTACGCGCCGTCCTTCGGACGCGGCCCCTTCGGCCACTACATCTGCACGGCCGTCAACGACGCCGTGCTCCACGGACGGCCGTACGACTACACGCTCGCCGACGGCGATCTGCTGACCCTCGACCTCGCCGTTTCCCAGGGCGGGATCGCCGCGGACTCCGCCATCAGCTTCATCGTGGGCGACTCCAGGCCTGCGGAGAGCGTCGCGATGATCAGCGCGACCGAGCGGGCGCTGGCCGCGGGGATCGCCGCCGCCGAACCCGGGGCCCGCGTCGGCGATATCTCCCACGCCATCGGCACGGTCCTCACCGAGGCGGGGTACCCGATCAACACCGAGTTCGGAGGCCATGGCATCGGATCGACGATGCACCAAGACCCGCACGTCGCCAACACCGGACGGCCCGGCCGCGGGTACAGACTGCGCCCGGGGCTGCTGCTGGCGCTGGAGCCGTGGGTCATGGCGGACACCGCCGAACTCGTCACCGACGCCGACGGGTGGACGCTCCGGAGCGCGACGGGCTGCCGGACGGCGCACAGCGAGCACACGATCGCCATCACCGACGACGGAGCGGAGATCCTCACCCTGCCGGAGCAGGCGCGACCCTGAGGTCGAAGCCACCCCGCCCGGGGCACCGCGTCCACCCGCGGCGGCGCCCCCGAACGCGACGGCGAGGAGCGCCGTCGGCCGCGCACGGCCGTGATCGACGCACCGGACGGGGCGGGCACGCCCCGGCCCGGCGAGCGCGACGTCTCGCGACCGCCCGGCCGGGTCACCGTCAACGCGCGTCCCACTCGTACGGGGGTGCCTCGGAGCGCGCCCACGCGTGCAGGCCGTCCAGGAAGACCCGGCAGCGGTGGACCGTCTCGGCCACCTCCTCCCGTCCGCCCTCCACGGGCGCGCCGCCGGCGTCGTCGAGGCCGGCCGCGAGCACGCGCTCCACCTCCTCCACCGCCCGGCGGTCGTGGTCGTCCGGCCGGGGATCCCGCAGACGGCGGACGACCTCATCGGTCAGGTAGGTGTCGGCGATCGTCCGTTGCAAGCGGGTCAGCGCCAGGTCCAGCGCCTGGGCCGACGTGCGCAGCGAGGGCTCGCGACCGCTCGCCACGAGCACGGCCACCGTCACCTCGGCCATGTGGCGCAGCGCGGGCTCGGGGTCGTACTCGTCGCGACGGGACCGGTAGGTGAACGCCACCAGCGGGTACCGGTGCACCAGCTCGTCCACCTCGCGCAGGACCGCCGCCCAGTCCCGGCACCGCGTGCGGGTGTCGGAGGCGCCGCCGTCGGACAGGTGCTCCGCGAACATGGTGACGCCGCCCCGGTCGCGTGTGTCGTCGTGGACCGAGAGCGCGAACCGGTTGCGCGTGGACACACCGCCGATGACCTCGATGGCGTAGGTCGCCATCCCGGTGAACAGGGTGAACCCGACCGCCGCGCCCACCAGCGAGACCGCCTGTCCGGAGACCGTGAGCGGGGTGAGGTCGCCGTAGCCCAGGACGGTGATCGTGCCGCCCGCGAAGTAGAGGGCGTCGGCGAAGCCGGCGGGACCCATGTCGGTCTGGATCTCGAAGCCCTCCTCCAACATCGGCCACACGGCCAAGGCCAGGCCGAGGATGAGCAGGGTGATCCAGGCCAGGAAGGTCGAGGCCACGATCAGCGGCCCGGCCAGGCCGAGCACCCGTCTCTCCACCCGGGGCAAGCGCGCGCCCGCCACGGCCACGGAGCGCCACACCACCTTGCGGACCCGACCGGCCACCAGCCCCTCGGCGTCCGGATGGAGCACGGTGGCGGCGGCGTCACAGACCGCCGACACCACGATCAACAGACCCAGAAGCGAAACGAAGACCATGCCCGGCGCCTACCCACCGACGCCTCCGATAGCCGGCGCGTCGGATGCCGCGCGTCACGCCCGCCCGGAAGTCGTCACAGGCAGCCGCCGAGTTCGCAGATGTCGGCGCGCGAGGTGGACACCTTCAGGTCGTCGTACCAGATGTAGCCGTCGTTGGCCGGGGCGAACCCCTCGGTGGAACCGCCGAAGAAGGTGGAGAGGGGGGCGCCGTCCACCAGGTCGTCGTTGGTCACCAGACGCAGTCCGGTGACCAGCGCGGCGGACTCTCCGTTGTAGAAGGCCTCGATCTCCCCGTCGGGAACGGCTCGGCCGTCGGCCACCGTGTTGACCCGGAGCCGCTGTGCGATGTGCACCCACTCGCCCCGGGGGTGGTGGATGTCGTCACCGTCGGCGCGCAGGGGCAGTCGGTCGCCGTATTCACCCTTCTTGTCCATGTGGTAGTAGTACAGCGCCGCCCGGCCGTCGCGGCCCCAGACCACGCGTGAGCTGTAACCGTTCTCGCCGTCGCAGACCTGCCCGCCCGAGCAGCCCCTGCCCCCGGTCAGTCCGAACCCCAGTTTTCCGCCGAACGAGGTGGTCCCCCAGCTGAAGTCCTCGCTGAAGCGGGCCCAGAAGGACAGGTGGTACTCACGCCCGGGGGCGAGCCGGAACCGTGCCAGAGCGCCGGATTCCCGCGGGCCGATCTTCCCCGCGGGGTAGAACACGCGCAGCGACTTCTCGCCTCCACGGGCGGGTACCGAGTCGTCGATGACGGTGTGCTCGTCCAGGCCCACGCCGCGGGCGGCGGACCACCCGTCCTTCTCCCACTCCTCCAGGGAGTAGACGCTACCCGCGGGCAGGCGTTCGAAGGTGTTGTGCCGGTACGTGGGCGAGGGCGCGTCCTCCGCCGCCGCGGGGGCGACGCCCCACGCGGTGGAGACGAGCGCGGAGGCGAGGGCGAAGGCGAGCGTGGAGGCGAGCAGGGCCCTGGCGGCCGTCATGGGCTCTCCGTTTCACAGCGACGGATCGGGTGGTGCCGCCGCATCGGCCGTCCGGGAGAGCCGACGCCTCGGCGATACGGCCATCCTCTTCCGCGGAACGCGCCCGGGTCGTGCACGACACGGGCGATTCCCACCCCGTGCTCGTGACCGCCGCCCGGCCGCCGAGGCCCGGCCGGGGCGGTTCGTTGGCCGGTCGGACGGACACGACTGGGGCGGGGCTTCCGGACCAGGCTCCCCTGAGGTCACGGTCGCCCGCCCGGTCGCGCGTCCTCACGGTCAGGCCTCGACCTCGGAGCGGTCCCCGCCCCAGAGGGTGTGGAACGTCCCCTCCCCATCGGTGCGGCGGTAGGTGTGCGCGCCGAAGTAGTCCCGCTGGCCCTGGATGAGCGCGGCGGGCGACCGGTCGGTGCGCAGCCCGTCGTAGTACGCCAGCGCCGCGGCGAACCCCGGAGTCGGCACGCCCTGTGTCGTGGCGGCGGCCAGCACCGCCCGCCAGTCGTCCTGGGCCGCGCCGATCTCGTCCGCGAAGTCCCGGTCCGACAGCAGGGAGACCAGGCCGGGGTCGGCCTCGTAGGCGGCGGTGATCCGATCCAGGAAGGCGGCCCGGATGATGCAGCCGCCACGCCAGATACGGGCCACCGCGCCCGCGTCGACACCCCAGTCGTACTCCGCGCTCGCGGCGGCGATCTGGTGGAAGCCCTGTGTGTACGACACGATCTTGGAGGCGTACAGGGCCTGTTCCACCCTGTCCGCGAAGGCGGCGGCCTCCGCCTCCGGCAACGTCCGGGGCGTCGGCCCCGGCAGGCCCCGGGCCGCGGAGCGCAGGTCGGCGTGCCCCGACAGCGACCGGGCGAACACGGCCTCGGCGATGCCCGACACGGGGACGCCCAGGTCGAGGGCGATCTGCACCGTCCAGCGGCCGGTGCCCTTCTGCTCGGCCCGGTCCAGCACCACGTCCACGAACGGCTTCCCGGTCGCGGCGTCCACGTGGGACAGCACCTCGGCGGTGATCTCGATGAGGTAGGAGTCCAGGCGCCCGGTGTTCCAGCGCCGGAACACGTCGGCGATCCGGGCCGGGGTGTACCCGGCGACGTCGCGCAGCAGCTGGTAGGCCTCGCCGATGAGCTGCATGTCGGCGTACTCGATGCCGTTGTGCACCATCTTCACGAAGTGGCCGGCGCCGTCGGGGCCGACGTGGGTGACGCAGGGGGCGCCGTCGTCGGCCTTCGCGGAGATCCGTTCCAGCATCGGCCCCAGCGACTCGTACGATTCCGCGGATCCGCCGGGCATGATGCTCGGCCCGTGCAGCGCGCCCTCCTCGCCGCCCGAGACCCCCGTGCCGACGAAGTGGACTCCCCGCTCGCGCAGTTCGCGTTCGCGGCGCCGGGTGTCGGCGAAGTGCGCGTTGCCACCGTCGACGATCATGTCGCCGGGCTCCAGCAGCGGAGCGAACTCGGCGATGACCGCGTCGGTGGGCTCCCCCGCCTTGACCATGACGACGAGGCGCCGCGGCCGTTCCAGGGCCGCCACGAACTCCTCGGCCGTCTCCGCCGCGACGAAGTCCCCTTCGCCGCCGAACTCCTCGATCAGGGCGCGGGTGCGCGCCACCGTCCGGTTGTGCACGGCCACCGTGTAGCCGTTGCGCGCGAAGTTGCGTGCGAGGTTGCGTCCCATGACCGCGAGGCCGGTGACACCGATCTGAGCCGTAGTGCCCATGGTCGTCCGCTCCTGGACCGAGAATCCGAACACCTTCGACGGATCGCCGCCCGGCGGGCCGTGGCGCGATCCGTCCGTACCCCTCGGACCCTACAAGCGGCGAACACGGTGCGGCGGTGTCCACGCGCCGGGGCGCCGATGCGGAAGGTCACCCCCGGCACCCGGAATCGCTCCGGGCCCCGTGCCGTTGGCATCCGCCGTTCCCGGCTCACCGCCGGGGCGCGAGCGTACCGGCGGGAAAGGGCGTGCGCGGGGCGGGCCCTGTGGAGATCGGGGCCCGGATCGCGCAGGATGGGGGCCGGTGCGGGCGGACCGCCGCCCGCCACAGCACGCACGACGCCGAGGGGTTCCCCTCTCGACCGCGACACCACGGGCCGCGCCTCCCCGCGCGTCGGCCCGGGGTCGGCCGCCGACGACCCGCCACCGCACACCTTCGAACGGAGTACCGACGATGACCCACTTCCTGCCGTCCGCCGACCCGGTCGCGACCGCCGCGCGCGGTCTCGCCCTGGCCCACCCCGGCCTCGTCGAGGTCCACCGCGACCCGCTCTTCCTGCGCACGCGCTCCAGCGCGCCCGGCCGCACCGTCGCCCTGGTCTCGGGCGGCGGCTCCGGACACGAACCGCTGCACACGGGTCTGCTCGGCCCCGGCGGTCTGGACGCCGTCTGCCCCGGCGAGGTCTTCGCCTCCCCGCACAACCGGCAGATCCACGCGGCCTGCACGGCCGTGGCCAAGGACGGCGGCGTGCTGCTCATCGTCAAGAACTACACCGGCGACGTCATCAACTTCGGGATCGCCGCGGAACGCCTGCGCCACGACGGAGTCCCCGTCGCCACCGTCCTGGTCGACGACGACCTGGCCACCGACGGCACCGCCACCGGCCGCCGCGGGACCGCCGCGACCGTCGTCCTGGAGAAGCTGCTCGGCGCCCGCGCCGACCAGGGCGCCGGGCTCGACGAACTCGCGGAGCTGGGCGGGAGGATCGTGGCGCGGTCGCGCAGCCTGGCGGTCGCCGCCCGGGCGCAGACCTCCCCGGCGACCGGGGAACCGGCCTTCGCCCTGGACCCGGGGACCCTGGAGTACGGGGTGGGGATCCACGGCGAGCGCGGCACCGGCACCATCGGGCGCCTGCCCGTCGACGAGCTGGTGGAGCGGATGACCGACGACCTGCTCGCGGCGCTGCCCGCCGGGCGTGAACGGGTGTTGGCCGTCGTCAACGGCCTGGGCGCCACCACCGGCCTGGAGCTGCACGCCATCGGCTCGCTGCTGCACGACGCGCTGACGGCGCGCGGCGCCGAGCCGCTGGCGATCGTTCCCGGGACCTTCACCGCGGCGCTGGACATGGCCGGGTTCTCCCTCACCCTCACCCGGATGGAACCGGAGTGGGTCGGGTTGTGGACGGCGCCCGCCGGCACCCCCCTCGTGCTCCCCTCCCGCACCCTGGCGGCGGACAGCGCGGGCGCGGCCGTCGTGCGAACGGCGGCGGAACCGGAGCAGGACGGCCCCGCCGCACCGTCCGGCGGGGCCGTCCTGGACCGCTTCTCGGAGGCCGTCTCGGGGTTCCGCGACGACCTCACCGCGCTCGACCAGCTCGTCGGCGACGGCGACTTCGGGGACAACCTCCTCGGCGGCGTGCGCAGGGCCGTGTCTCGGAACGGTGCCCGGGGCGGCGGCATGGAGGCGCTGGCCCGGGCGTTCCTCGACGACGTGGGCGGCACCAGCGGCCCGCTCTTCGGGCTCCTCTTCCAGCGGCTCTCGACGGTGTCCTGGCCGGACGACGGTGCGCCCGACGCGGGGTCGGCCGCCGAGGCGGCCTCGGCCGGGCTGGCCGCCGTCCAGCGGGTGGGCGGCGCCGAGGTCGGTGACAGCACCCTGGTGGACGCGCTCGCGCCCGCCGCCGACGCCCTCGGCGCAGCCGCCCGGGACGGGGCGGACGCCCCCTTCACCGCCGCCGCCGAGGCGGCGGCGCGGGGCGCCGCGGGCACGGCGGACCTCGCCCCCAGGCGCGGGCGCGCCAGCTACGTGGGGGAGCGCGCCATGGGGGTCCCCGACCCCGGCGCCCTGGGGGTGGCCCTGCTGTTCACCGCTCTGGCGGACGTCTACGAGCCGGAGGCGGCCACCGGCCTGCCCGACCTGAGGCGGATCGCGGCCCGCTGAGCGGATCCGGCGCACGCGCCGAGGGGCGTGCGCGCCGCCACCCGGCGCGGGCGGGCCCCGGCACCCCGGCAACGCCGTCCGCGCCGGGGCCCGGCCCCCGGCGCGTCCCGAGCCGCACGGCGGCGCAGCCGCTCGCGTTCCGGTCGGCGGACCGGATCCAACGTCCGGCGCACCGGCGCGGACGCCGATCTCGCCCGGGATCTCGCCCGTGGCGGGCACCGTGACCGTGCGGGTGGCGGCGGGCCGCACCCGTCGGTGTGGACGTGCGACCGCCCACGGCCGTGCTCCGACGGGGTGTCGTCAGGGGTGCGGGCCTGCGGGTGATCGACGGATCGGGCGGGGCCGTCCCCCGGGTGATCAGTCGGCGTGCAGGACGACGGCCAGGCCCTGCCCGACGCCGATGCACAGGGCCGCCAGGCCCCAGCCGCCGCCGCGACGGCGCAGTTCGTGGGCGAGCGAGCCCAGGACGCGGGCACCGGAGGCCCCCAGGGGGTGACCGATGGCGATGGCCCCGCCGTGGGGGTTGACGATGGCGGGGTCCAGGTCCTTCCAGGATCGAACGCAGGCCAGGGCCTGGGCGGCGAAGGCCTCGTTGAGCTCCACGACGGACAGGTCGTCCCAGCCGATGCCCGCGCGGTCCAGGGCGATCTCGGCGGCGCGGACGGGGCCGATGCCGAACACGTCGGGGTCGACCCCGGCCGCACCACGGCCGGCGATGCGGGCCAGCGGTCGCACGCCCAGGGCCTCGGCGCCGGAGGTGTCGCCGATGAGCAGGGCGGCGGCGCCGTCGTTGAGGGGCGAGGCGTTGCCCGCGGTGACGGTGCCGTCCTCGCGGAAGGCGGGCTTGAGCGCGGCGAGTTTCTCGGCGGAGGTCGCGCGGATGCACTCGTCACGGTCCAGCACGGCGCCGGGCACCTGGACGATCTCGTCGTCGAACACGCCCTTCTCCCAGGCCAGGGCGGCCTTGGTGTGGCTGGCCAGGGCGAAGGCGTCCTGGTCGGCGCGGTCGATGCCGTGCCGTTCGGCCAGTCCCTCGGTGGACTCGCCCAGGGACACGGTCCACCGTTCGGGCATGCGCGGGTTGACCATGCGCCAGCCCAGGGTGGTCGAGTGCAGGGCGGCGTCGCCGACGGGGAAGCCCTTGGCGGGTTTGGGCAGCACCCAGGGGGCGCGGCTCATCGACTCCACTCCCCCGGCGACGGTCAGACGGGCGTCGCCGGTCTGGACGGCGCGGGCGGCCTGGATCGCGGCCTCCATCCCCGATCCGCACAGGCGGTTGACGGTGACGCCGGGGACGGAGGTGGGCAGGCCGGCCAGCAGTGCGGCCATGCGGGCGACGTTGCGGTTCTCCTCGCCGGCGCCGTTGGCGTTGCCGAGGACGACCTCGTCGACGGCCTCCCCGGCCAGAGCGGGGGTGCGTTCGAGGAGGGCGCCGACGACGTGGGCGGCGAGGTCGTCGGGGCGCACCCCGGACAGGGCGCCGCCGTAGCGGCCGAAGGGGGTGCGCACCGCGTCGAGGATGTGGACGTCGGTCATCGGGTCTCCTGGTCCTGGTGTGGGGGGCGCCGCCGCCCGGCGACGCCCTGCGGCGCGGTCCGGGGGCCGCGCCGCGGGCGTACGTCGAGGGCGGCGGGAGGTCAGGCCGCGCCGGTCAGGGAGCGCAGGACCGTCAGCTCGGTGTCGGTGGGCACGGGGGTGACCACCGGGTCGGCCGCGACCCTCAGGTCCCAGCCGGTGGCGGCGCGGACCTCCTCGACGGTCACTCCGGGGTGCACCCCGGTGAGGACGAGTTCGCGGCTGTCGGGGTCGGGTTCCAGGACGCCCAGGTCGGTGATCACCCGGGTGGGGCCCTTCCCGCGCAGGCCCAGGCGTTCGCGGTCGCCGGGGCCGGAGCCGTGACCGACGGAGGTGACGAAGTCGACCCGGTCGACGAACGCCCGTGTGCTCTGGCGGACGATCACGACGACCTCGACGCAGGAGGCGGCGATCTCGGGGGCGCCGCCCGCCCCGGGCAGGCGCACCTTGGGGTCGGCGTAGTCGCCGATGACGGTGGTGTTGATGTTGGCGTACCGGTCGATCTGGGCGGCGCCCAGGAAACCGACGTCGATGCGCCCGGCCTGGAGCCAGAGGTTGAACACCTCGGGCACCGAGACCACGGCGTCGGCGCTCTCGGCCAGCACCCCGTCGCCGATGGACAGCGGCAGGTGGGCGGGGACCGTGCCCAGGGTTCCGGACTCGTAGATCATCCACAGGTCGGGGGCGTGGGTGCGGCGGGCCAGGTTGGCGGCGGTGCTGGGCAGGCCGATACCGACGAAACAGGACATGCCATCGCCGAGGGCGCGGGCCGCGGCCACGGTCATGATCTCGTCGGAGGTCCAGGTCGCGGCGGTCACAGGGTCTCCCCGGAGGTGGCGGTGGCGGCGGGGGTCAGGTCGGCCAGCCAGCGGGTGAAGGCTTCACGGTCGCGGCCGATGGCGTCCCAGGCCTTGTAGGCGTCGTTGTCGCGCTCGTAGTAGCCGTGCGCGTAGGAGGGGGCGGCGCCGCCGGGGACGACGCTGACGCGGTCGACGACCCGGCTCGGGAGGACGACCTGACCGGGGACGGGTTCGAGGGTGTCGACGATCTCCTCGACGGTGACCAGGACCCGGTCGGCGGCCAGGGCGGCCTCCTTCTGGATGCCGATGATCCCCCACAGCTGGACGTTGCCGGCGCGGTCGGCGCGCTGGGCGTGGATGATCGTCACGTCGGGGTTGAGGGCGGGGACGGCGGCCACCTCCTGCCCGGTGAAGGGGCAGGTGACGGTCTTGACGTGGGGGTTGTGCGTCACCAGGTCGGTGCCGCTGTAACCGCGCAGGATCGCGAAGGGCAGCCCGGAGGCTCCCGCGAGGTAGCGGTTGGCCATTCCGGCGTGGCTGTGCTCCTCGATCTCCAGGGGGGCGGGCCAGCCGGCGGAGACGGCGTCGCGGAACCGGTGGAGGGAGCCGACCCCGGGGTTTCCGCCCCAGGAGAAGACGAGCTTGCGGGCGCAGCCGGCGCCGATCATCCGGTCGTAGACGATGTCGGGGGTCATCCGGACCAGGGTGAGGTCGCGCAGCCCCCGGCGGATGATCTCGTGTCCTGCCTCGACCGGGATGAGGTGGGTGAACCCCTCCAAGGCGACCGTGTCGCCGTCGTGGACGAGTTCGGCGATCGCCTCGTCCAGTGGCGCGATCATGAAGGACCTTTCGTTCGTATAGCGAACGATTGTTCTCAAGGCGAACAATCAGGAAGACCGTAACCGTGCGAGCGGGCGCCCGTCAAGATCGCCCCGGCGCCGGGACACCCGGAGCGTCCGCCGTCCCCCCGGAAGGGACCGACGGAACCGTCTCGTGGGCACTTCCCCGCGGTGCGCCCCCGCCCACCTCGGGAGCGGTCGCTCGTGGGCGCGCACCCGCGCGGGGAGTCCGGGGCGGCGATGCGCCGAGGTCGCCGGGGGAACGGTCGGACGGTCCCGCGAGGAGTCGGCGGGCGAACATCACGCGCACGCGGAGAACCCCGGGCCGGGCGTCCGGGGACGGGGGCGCAGGAGGCATCGCGCACACGCGGAAGGCCCCGACCCGGCGGGCGGCGCACCCCGTCGGATCCGGACGCGGACCGCACGCCCCGAGGGGACGGCGCGCAGGACACGACGGACGCGCCCCCGGTCATGCGCGACCACCGTCCGGTCCCCCTGTCGGAGCGCCACCGGGGTCGGTGGTCGGCCGGCCTCGAAGGCGTCCGTGAACCGGGGCCTCGCCCCGAGGGCCATCGCGGTGGGCGCGCCGGGCGACGCCGGCTCCATCACCCACCGCCGGGGAGGACCCGTGCCACCCGCCGCCGCCCTCGGAACGACCGCCGAGCGGCGCGCCCCACTCAGCCCTGGGGGAACAGCGCGGCGCGCAACGCCTCCGTCTGCTCCCGACGGAAGGCCCGGACCACCTCGGTACTCGCGAACTGCACCTCGAAACCGTGGAAGGCCCCCGGAACGATCGTGAGCGCGCACGGCACCCCGGCCTCCTCCAGACGGCGCGCGTAGGCGACGTCCTCGTCGTGGAACAGGTCGTTGGTGCCGACCCCGATCCACGCCGGGGGCAGCCCGGTGAGATCCTCGTGCCGCGCCGGCGCCGCGTACGGGGAGATCCCCTCCGAACCGACGGGGCGGCCCAGGTAGGCGCCCCAGGCGAACCGGTTGCTCGCGGGCGACCACAGGCGCATGCCCGTCGTGTCGACGTCGGTGCGCAGAGCGGTGCGGTCATCGAGCATGGGGTAGACGAGCAGCTGGAACGCCGGTGCGGGACCGCCCCGGTCCCGGCACATCAGCGCCAGCCCGGCGGCCAGGCCGGCACCGGCGCTCGCTCCGCCGATCGCGATCCGCCCGGGGTCGACGTCCAGGTCGGCGGCGTTGTCGACGATCCAGTTCAGGGCTGCGTAGGCGTCCTCCAGCCCGGCCGGTGCCGGGTGCCGGGGGGCCAGCCGGTAGCGGACGGCGACCACGGTGATGCCCAGGTCGCGTGCGAACGCGATGTTGCCCCTCTCGTCCTGCGCGGGGTGGCCCATGACATGGCCGCCGCCGTGCATCCACAGCAGTGCGGGCGCGGTCCCCTCCACCGCCTTCGGCCGGTGGATCCACACCTCGACGGGCGGCGCCCCTTGCGGACCGGGCACGGTGCGGTGCTCGACGCGCATGTCCTCGGGTGCGGGTCCGGGTCGCATCTTCGAGGTGAGCCAGCGCAGAAGCCCCGCCGTGCCCCTGCGGACGGGCGGCGTGGGCAGGAAGCGGGCACGGGAAAGCTCGGGGTGCAGCGGGGGCACGGGGACTCCTCGATGTTCGGCATCGGAAGATTACCCCTCGCCACCGACGGGACCGGACCGAACGGGGCGAACGGGTGCGTCCACGGACCTCCGGGCCCGGGCCGCCGGGTTCCATGGGCCCCGCGGGTGTCCACCGGCCCGGCCGGAACCGCCTCGGACGGGCGCACGGCACGGGCGAGAACGGGTCCCCCGGTCAGCGCCAGACGGGCCGGTCGCCGCCCCACAGGGTGGGCGGGGCGGCCCAGTCGGTCGGAGCGCCGGCGTAACCGAGCGGCGAGCGGGCGTACCGCAGTCCCCCGTACGGCGAATCGGTCGTGGTGAGCCAGCGTTCCGGGTCGTGGGCGCCCTCCGGCGCGGGGGTCGGTTCGATGCCGTGCAGCAGCAGACCGGCCGCCCCCGCCAGCGACAGGCGCAGGTCACGGCCGCGGCCGTCGGCGGCCCGGTCGGCGAGGGCGCGCAGCACGGCCGCGGCCAGCGCGTAACCGGTCCCGTGGTCCAGTGCCTGGGCGGGCAGCGCGCCGGGCGCTCCGTCCTCGCCCGCCTCCACGGCGGCGATCCCGACCCCGGCCTGCACGAGGCTGTCGAACCCGCGCCGGCCGGACCGGGGGCCCGACCAGCCCCAGGCGCACAGCCCGGCCGTGATCAGCCCGGGGCGGCGTTCGGCCAGGTCCTCGGGGGACAGGCCGTACCGGTCCAGGGCCCCGGGACGGTAGCCGGTGATCACGACGTCGGCCGCGGCCAGCAGGTCCTCGAACCTCGCCCGGTCCTCGGTCGTGTCCAGGTCCAGCAGGGTGGAGCGCTTGCCGTGCGCGGTGTCGATGTGGGTGTCCCGGTCCTCGGGCGAGCGCGGTGTGTCCACCCGCAGTACGTCCGCGCCCAGCAGGGCGAGCGTGCGGGTGGCCACCGGGCCGGCGATGACCCGGGTCAGGTCGAGCACCCGTACCCCCGACGCGGGCAGGTCGGCCGGCCCGGGAAGGTCCTTTCCGATCCCGCCCATGACGCGGGACTCCACGAGCGGCGGCCGGGTCGGGTCGGGGTGGTCGGCCACGGCCACCGCGAGTCCTCCGGCGGCGTAGACCGTCTCCTGCACCTGACGCGCCGACCGTCCGGCCAGTTCCCGGCCCAGGCCGTCGGCGTCGGTGCCCCGGGCCAGACCCAGGGCGGCCAGCAGCCGTTCCCGGTGGTGGGGGTAGTTGGCGTGGGTGCGCACCCACCCGTCCGCGGTGCGCCAGAACCCGGACAGGGGCGCGAAGGGCACCATGGGGCGCCCGTCCACACGCAGGTGGCGCTCACTGACGAACGCGGTCGCGACCGCGCCCTCGTCCACCTCCACCGGTCGCACGGGGTCGCCGGTGCGCACGGACAGCAGTTCGGCGGCGGCCAGCGAGCAGACACCGACGGTCGCGCGGGCGAGTTCCCGCACCGGCAGCCGTGCGGGCAGCACCGGCCCGGCACCCCGGTAGGACACCCCCTCCACGAGGTCGGGCGGACCGCCCATCGCGGACCAGAGCAGGGACGTGGTGGCGTCGCTTTCACCCATGAGGGCATTGTGTCCGAACGATCCCCGGGGCACGAGCACGACCCCCCGGCCACCCGCCGCCCCCGGACGGCGTCCTCCCCGACCTCGGGCCCCGGTGGTCGGGACCGGCCCGCCCGAGGGTGCGATGTTCTTCGGGAAAGGACGCACCGGTGCCCTGTCCCACGTCCTGCCGAGGACCAAGGCCCCGGCGACGGCTCGACGCGACGGAAATCCCCATGATCGGGTCACCGGTGCGCCCTCGACCCTCTATCCCCTGTAGGGGGTCAAAATTTCTTGTGCTTCGGGGTCAGGTATTCGCGCGTTCCATCCCCCGCGTGGGCCACTTTTCCTGCGTTACCCTCGTCC
Source organism: Nocardiopsis lambiniae (assembly GCF_031845465.1). NCBI lineage: Bacteria > Bacillati > Actinomycetota > Actinomycetes > Streptosporangiales > Nocardiopsidaceae > Nocardiopsis > Nocardiopsis lambiniae. The sequence continues at coordinate 178,359 of NZ_JAVREP010000004.1, forward strand.
CGCATCCTGCGTTTTCCGATGGCCTTGCCCATGACTTTCTCGACCGTACCCGCGGTATCGGACATCGTGGCTTCGCCCTTGCGGCTCTCGGACATTTCGATCGGCTCAGTTCGCTCACTCACAACATTCCTCTAACCGATCACAGAATATTTATGCGGGAAACGGGGAAAATATTTTTCGCCGCCAGGGGGACCTGACACCCAGACTACCCCTGAACAGTGACTATCAATGACATGACTCTCGAAGAACAGGACGTCTCGATGCTCGGATCGGGGCCCGGCGCCGCCACGGGCTCAAATCCGAGACCACGTGTGCAGAAGTGCCTTCCCCGCCGAATACCGAGTGAATTCCATCTCAAATTCTCCCGGCAGCCCGCCCTGGTCATCAAAAACTTGATCTTCGCTTCCCTCTTTTTCGGGGTCCGCCGCGAAGCCGTTTTTGCGTTCCCCATCCAGGCCAGAGGGTATGAGCGCGCTGAATTTCGGCTCCCCATCGGGGAGCGGAAAAACTTCCACGTGACCGGAAAAGCGGATTCATGGGCATGAAGAGCATTGAGACGGGCATGGTGGGAGTGCCGGTTCATCCCACCCACATCGGGAGCGGACGTTCCCTCAGGTGGATGGGGTGCGACACCATCCGACGTCCTGCCCCCGTGGCAGGGGCAGGGGCACCCAGGACCGAGCACAGGGGGTTTCCTTTGTTCCCGTCTGCCACTCAAGACACATCAACGCACACCGCCGCCGAAAAGGGCCTGATCCCCCACCCCCGCAGGCCCGCCGACCACACCCCGACCATCGAGAGCTCCGCCGAAGACCTCCTCACCCGCCTCCATGACCTGAACCAGGACGACCCGCGAGCCCACGACCTGCGCGAGCGCGTCGTGATCCTCTACCAACCGCTGGTGAACAGGATCGCCCGCGACTACAGCGGCAAGGGCGAACCGCTCGAAGACCTCAAGCAGACGGCCATGGTCGGCCTGGTCAAGGCCGTGCGCGGCTTCGACCCGGGCCGGGGCAAGCCCTTCATCGCCTACATGCGCCCCACCGTCACCGGAGAGATCAAACGTCACTTCCGCGACCGCACCTGGGCCGTGCGCGTACCCCGACAGCACCAGGAGAACCGGATCAGGATGCGGCGGATCATCGGGGAGTTCCAGCAGCACCAGGCCCGCACGCCGTCCCTGGCGGAGCTGGCCGAGAGGATGGGCATGTCCGAGCGGGAGACCGGGGACGTCGTCCAGGCGTCGGAGGCCTACCGGTGCCTGTCCCTGGACATGCCGGACTCGACCGAGGGCGACGACGACACGGGGCCGCAGCTCCAGGATCACCTGGGCCGGGTCGACAAGGGGTTCGAGCACGTCATCCAGCGGGAGACGCTCAAGCCGGCGCTGGACGACCTGAACGAACGCGAACGCACCATCCTCCACCTACGGTTCTTCGGCGACCACACCCAGGCCGAGATCGCCGATCGTCTCGGCTGCTCCCAGATGCACATCTCCCGGTTGCTGAAGGGGACCCTGGAGCACTTGCGCGAGAAGGTGGGAGAGAGCGGAACCGCGCTCCCGGCGCCCGGGCCGCAGAACTGACGCGTGCCCCGCGGCCGTTCCCGGCCGACGATCCGAAGCACATCTCCGCGCCCCACCTCCCCGAGGTGACCGCCCGCTCGAACCGGGCCCCACCGAGGGCGGTGATCCGCCGCCCGTGAGCGGCGTCGGCGGCCACGCACGAGAGCACGTCGGCGGCTCCGGCCCGCCATCGCGACCGACCCGGTCGCCTCCCCGGGCCCGTCGTCTCCCCCGACAACGGAACGCGAGGGCCCGCACGACGCCGCGGCACGGCCGGACCGCTCCCCGCGAGCGGGACCGATCCGGTCCCCTCGGCGGGGAGCGGTCGCGCGTCCCGCGCCGCCACGGAACCGACACCCCGGACCACGACCCCGCCCGGACACGAACACCGCACGACACCACCGACCCCTCCCAGGGGCGGCCCGCGCGACCGTCCGCCTCGGGCGAACGGCGCCGGGCCGCCTCAGAACCCGATGGGCAGACCCGCGTAGTTCTCGGCCAGACCGGTGGCGCCCGCCTCGCTGGTGGTCACCCAGCGCAGCTGGGACAACTGCAACCGCGCGTCGAAGGGGTCCTCCCCCGTGTGCAGCATGGTGGTCATCCACCAGGAGAAGTGGGTGCACCGCCAGACACGGCGCAGCGCCGTGTCGGAGTAGGCGTCGGCGAGCCGCTCGTCACCACGGCGCACCAGGTCGACCAGGGCGGGGGCGAGCAGGCCCACGTCGGCGACGGCCAGGTTCAGGCCCTTGGCGCCGGTGGGCGGAACGATGTGCGCGGCGTCCCCGGCCAGGAAGAGTCGGCCGTCGCGCATCGGCGTGCGCACGTGGGAGCGCATCGGCAGGACGCCCTTGTCCGTGATGGGCCCGGGGGTGAGCGTCCAGCCGTCCTGTCCGTGCCCGAGCCGGTCGGCCAGCGCCTCCCAGATCCGGTCATCGCTCCACTCGTCGACGGAGGTGCCGTTGGGGACCTGGAGGTAGAGGCGGCTGACGGTGGCCGACCGCATGGAGTGCATGGCGAACCCGTCGGGGTGCCAGGCGTAGATGAGCTCGTCGGTGGAGGGCGCCACGTCGGCCAGGACGCCCAGCCACGAGTAGGGGTGGACCCGCTCCCACGTGTTCACGACCTCGGCGGGGATCGCAGCGCGACTGGGGCCGAAGGAGCCGTCGCATCCGGCGACGGCGCGGGCCCGCACCCGGTGGGCGCGCCCGTCGGAGTCGGTGAAGGTGACCGAGGGGGACGCGGTGCGCGGGTCGTGCGGCGTGACGTCGGAGGCCTCGTAGTGGATCCGCTGCCCGGCGGCGGCGCGGGCGGCGATGAGGTCCTTCTGGAGTTCGGTCTGGCCGTAGACCCACACGCTGCGGCCGGTGAGGTCCACGAAGTCGATGTGGTGCCGCTCCCCCGGCCACTGGAGGTGGATGCCGCGGTGCTCCTCGCCCTCGGCTTCGAGCCGGTCGGCGAGTCCGACCGAGCGCAACAGGTCGACGGTGGAGTGCTCCAGCACCCCGGCGCGGATGCGGGAGGCGACGTAGGCCTCGGATCGGGCCTCGATGACGACGGACTCGACGCCCTGGGCGGCGAGCAGGTGGGACAGCAGCATCCCGGCGGGGCCGGCGCCGATGATGGCCACGTCGGTGGTGGTGATCTGGGTCATGCCCGCCATTGGACCCCGTCGGGTCGCCGATCACGGAACCGGGTCTTCCACTGAGCGGAAGAACAGGGGTCACAGTCTTCGCGAGATGCCCTGCGCGGCGACCTGGAGGGCCGTGACCAGCCGTCCCCGGTCGCGTTTGAGGGTGGGGACCACGACCGCGATCGCCGCGACGACCTCCTCCCCCCGCCGCACCGGCACGGCCACCGAACAGGCCCCCAGGGTCATCTCCTCCACGGTGGTGGCGTACCCGTCGCGGCGGACCCGCTCCAACTGCCGCAGCAGGATCCCCGGCCGGGTGATCGTGTACGGGGTGACCCGCCGCAGCGACCCGAGCACGCGCGAGCGCACCTCCTCGGGGGCGTGGGCGAGGAGCACCTTGCCGACCCCGGTGGAGTGCAGCGGCAGTGTGGAGCCGACGCTGCTGACCACCGGCACCGACGCCCGCCCCGCCATCCGCTCCAGGTAGAGCGCCTCGTCGCCGTCGCGCACGGCCAGGTGCACGGTGGCCAGGGTGGTGGCGTAGACGTCGTGCAGGAAGGGGGAGGCGGCGTCGCGCAACGTCGTCTGGACCGGGGCGAGCAGACCGATGTCCCACAGGCGCCGCCCCACCACGTAGGAACCGCCCTCACGGGCCAGGGCGCCGTGCCGGACGAGTTCGCCGACGAGCCGGTGCACGGTGGGGACCGGCAGGTCCGCGCGTCGGGCGATGTCCGACAACGACAGCCGTCGATGGTGTTCGTCGAAGGCTCCCAGCACGGCCATCACCCGGCCCGCCACGGTCGCCCCGGGTGTTCCGGTGTTCCCCGCCATGGGGACCATTCTCCCACCGATCTCCATCGAATGTTCCGCTGAGCGGAAAGGAGACCCGCGCCACCCCCGGCCCCCGCCGTACGCTCCCGCCATGAACAGCACCCCGGTTCCGGCTCCCGACCTGGAGCCCCAGGAGGCGATCAGCGCGCGGATCGCCGCCATCGAGGCCGCCCACCGCGCCGACGGCGGGGGCCGCCCCCAGCCCGCCCTCGACTACCCCCCGTACCGCAGCAGCGTCCTGCGCCACCCCACCAAGGACCTGCACCACACCGACCCCGAGACCATCGAACGCGAGGCCCCCTGCTTCGGGGACCGCGACGTGGACCCGCTGGAGGCGGACCTGACCATCGGCGGCGCGGGCGAACCGATCGGCGAGCGCATGATCATCGCCGGCCGGGTCACCGACGCCGAGGGCCGCCCGGTGCGCCGCCAGCTGGTGGAGGTCTGGCAGGCCAACGCCGGTGGCCGTTACGTGCACGAACGCGACCGTCACCCGGCCCCGCTGGACCCGAACTTCACCGGCGCGGGTCGGTGCCTGACCGACGACGACGGGTACTACCGGTTCCAGACGATCAAGCCGGGCCCCTACCCGTGGCGCAACCACCACAACGCCTGGCGCCCGGCCCACATCCACTTCTCCCTGTTCGGGACGGAGTTCGCGCATCGGCTGGTCACCCAGATGTACTTCCCGGGCGACCCGTTGTCCGCCCTGGACCCGATCCTGCGATCGATCACCGATCCGGCCGACCGGGAACTGCTCGTGGCGTCCTACGACCACGACCTGACCACCCACGAGTGGGCGACCGGGTACCGGTGGGACATCGTCCTGGGCGGTTCCCGCGGCACCCTCATGGAGAACGAAGGAGACGAGGCGTGAGAGCGACCCCGGGACAGACGGTCGGACCGTTCTTCCACTACGGACTGCCCTATGACGGCGACCGCGACCTCGTGCCCCCGGGTTCGGTCGGCGCGGTGCGGTTCGGCGGGCGGGTCCTGGACGGCACCGGCGCCGGCCTCCAGGACGCGCTGGTGGAGATCTGGCAGGCGCGGCCCGACGGCACGGTCCCCCGCGAGCCGGGGTCGCTGCGCCGCGACGGGTGGACGTTCACCGGGTTCGGTCGGGCCTCCACCGGCCTCGACGGCCGCTACGCGTTCTCCACCCTGGAGCCGGGGCCGACCGAACCGGGCGGGGCGGCGTTCTTCGCCGTCACCGTGTTCGCCCGGGGCCTGATGGACCGGTTGTTCACCCGGGCCTACCTGCCCGACGACGCGGTGGCGCTGGCCGCCGACCCGCTGTTGTCGTCCCTGCCCGAGGAGCGCCGGTCGACCCTCGTCGCCCGTCGCGACGCGCGGGGGCTGACCTTCGACATCCGCCTCCAGGGCGCGGACGAGACCGTGTTCCTGGACCTGTCGGGGTACCGGAGCCCCTGACCTCTTTCTCCTCCCGGAGGGGAGGGGATCCGGGACCGCCCACCCGCGCCCCTCCCGTTCCACCGACGACCGCCCGCAGGAAAGGAATCCCGTTGACCGACCTGTTCTGGCCCGGCGACGAACGCGCCGACGACCTGTTCGGCGACCACGCGTGGCTGACCGCCATGGTGGAGGTCGAACAGGCCTGGCTGGACGCCCTGGCCGGGGCGGGCACGGCCCCGGCCGGGACCGACCTGTCAGGCCTGGTCGGCCCCGACGACCTGGCCGCCCTGGCCGGGGCCGCCGAGGGCACCGGCAACCCGGTCCCGACCCTGGTACGGCTTCTGCGCGAACGCGCCCACGGCCCCGGGGCCGCCTGGGTACACCGCGGGCTGACCAGCCAGGACGTGGTGGACACGGCGCTGATGCTGTGCGCCCGCGACGCCCTGGACAGGGTGCGCGACGACATGCGCCATCAGATCGGGTCCCTGGCCGCCCTGGTCCGGGCGCACCGCGACACCGTCATGGCGGCGCGCACCCTCACCCAGCACGCGGTGCCCACCACGTTCGGGGTCAAGGCCGCCGGCTGGCTGGGCGGGACCCTCGACGCCGCCGAGGCGGTGGGACGGATCCGCACGCCGGTGCAGATCGGCGGCGCGGCGGGCACCCTGTCGGCCGCCGTGGACCTGGTCCGCGGCCGGGGCTCCGCCGACCCGACCGGGGCGGTGTCGGCCCTGGTCGCCACGGTCTCCGACCGCCTGGGGCTGGCGCCCGCCGATCCCTGGCACACCGCGCGGCGCACCGTCACCGCCCTGGGCGACGCCCTGGTGGGCTGCACCGACGTCTGGGGGCGCACGGCCGCCGACGTCGCCACCCTGTCCAGGCCCGAGATCGCCGAGGTGACCGAGCCCGCAGCCGCCGGACGCGGCGGCTCCTCGACCATGCCGCACAAGCGCAACCCGGTCCTGTCGGTGCTCGTCCGGCGGGCGGCCATCGCCGCTCCCCCGCTCGCGTCGACCCTGCACCTGGCCGCGGCGCTGGCCGTGGACGAGCGCCCCGACGGGGCCTGGCACACCGAATGGGCGACCCTGCGCACGCTGGCCCGCCGCACCGTCGTCGCCGGTTCCCAGACCCGCGAACTGCTGGCGGGACTGACCGCGAACACGGAGCGGATGGCGGCGACCGCGGCGGCGGCCCGCACCGACCTGACGGCCGAAGCCCGGGCCATCGCGGCGCTCACCGGCGCCGATCCCGCCGACGACACCCCGTTGGGCGTCTCCGACGTCCTCATCGACCGCGTCCTCGACCGCGCCCACCGACACCTGGAGGCCGACTCATGACGATCCCCCGCATCACCGGCGTGGAACTGGCCGGTGGCCCGGATCTGCCGCTGCTCCTCGTGGGCCCCTCCCTGGGCACCTCGGCGACGGCGCTGTGGTCGGCCGTGGCGGAACGGCTCGGCGACGCCTTCCACGTCGTGGGCTGGAACCCGCCCGGGCACGACGGCGCCCGGGTCCGGGACCCGTTCACCATGGCGGAGCTGGCGCGGGGGGTGCTCGCGTTCGCGCGGGGGGTCACCGCCGCCCGCGGGGACGCCGATCGTTCCTTCTCCTACGCGGGCGACTCCCTCGGCGGCGCGGTGGGCCTGCACCTGCTGCTGGACGCCCCCGAGGCGGTGCGCACGGCCGCGCTGCTGTGCACGGGGGCGCGTATCGGCACGCCCGACGCCTGGCGCGAGCGCGCCGCGACCGTGCGCGCCTCGGGCACCCCGAGCATGATCGAGGGGTCGGCGAAGCGGTGGTTCGCCCCGGGGTTCCCGGAGCGCGAACCGTCCACCGTCGCGGCCCTGCTGCACGCCCTCCAGGACACCGACGCCGAGGGGTACGCCCTGGCCTGCGAGGCGCTGGCCGACTTCGACGTGCGCGACCGGTTGGACGGGATCACCGCGCCGGTGCTGGCGATCGCGGGAGCCGAGGACGTCCCCACCCCCCCGGAACTCCTGGCGGAGATCGCCTCGGGGGTGCGCCTGGGCCGGTACGAGGTCCTGGAGGGGGTCGCCCACCTGGCCCCGGCGGAGGCCCCCGACCGGGTCGCCGAGCTGCTGCGCGCCCACCTGCGCGCCCCGGAAGCGCCCACCCCGGACGGCGTCCGCGACGCGGGCATGGCGGTGCGCCGGCAGGTGCTGGGCGACGCCCACGTGGACCGGGCGATCGCCGCGACCACCGATTTCACGGCCGACTTCCAGGAGTTCATCACCCGGTACGCCTGGGGGTCCGTGTGGACCCGCCCCGGGCTGGACCGGCGCAGCCGGTCGATGATCACGTTGACCGCGCTCATCGCCCGCGGCCACCATGAGGAGCTGGCGATGCACGTGCGCGCGGCCCTGCGCAACGGGCTGACGGTGGGGGAGATCGAGGAGGTCGTGTTGCAGAGCGCGATCTACTGCGGTGTCCCCGACGCCAACTCCGCCTTCCGCGTCGCCCAGGGCGTCCTGGCCGAGGAGGGCCTCGCCTGACCCCGGGCCGGTCGCCCGGCCCGGGTCCCCCGGCCGAGGGCCGAGGGACCCGGGCGGGACCGGTCAGGCCAGGGCGCGCAGGGTGTCGACGAGCGGGGTGGAGGGGCGCCCGATCAGACGGCGCAGGTCCCCGGTCGGCTCACCGAGCGCGCCGTCACGGATGTTCCCGTCCAGCGCGGCCACGAACCCGGCCGTCCCCTCGTCCAGGCCGACCTCGACCAAGAAGGCGACGTGCTCCTCGGTCGACAGGTCCTTGTAGACGACCTCCCGGCCCAGTACCTCGGACAGGGTCTCGGCCAGTTCGGCGTAGGTCCAGGCGGTGTCGCCGGTCAGCTCATACACCGCGTCCGCGTGCGCGGCCGGGTCGGCCAGCACCACGGCTGCCGCGGCGGCGAAGTCACGGCGGGCGGCGCTGGGCACGAGCCCCTCACCCGCGCTGCCGATGAACGACCCGTAGTCGCGGGCCTGCTCGAACTGCGGCACGTAGTTCTCGTGGTACCAGTTGTCGCGCAGGATCGTACGGGTGATCCCCGAGGCCGCCAACAGCTCCTCGGTGGCCTTGTGGTCGGGGGCCAGGACCAGGGTGCTCTCGGCGGCGTTGGGGGCGCTGGTGTAGACGATGTGCCCGACCCCGGCGGCGACCGCCGCGTCGATCGCGGCCCGGTGCTGGGCGACCCGTCGGCCCGGTTCGGAGGCAGAGATCAACAGCAGGGTGTCGGCGCCGGAGAACGCGGGCGCGAGGGTGGCCGGATCGTCGAGGTCGATCCGCGCGGTGCGCACCCCGGAGGCGGCCAGTGCGGCCAGCCGCTCGGCGTCGCGTCCGGCGGCGACGATCTCCCGCGCCGGGGTCCCCCGCTCCAGCAGTTCCTCGACGACGAGACGGCCCAGGTGGCCGGTGGCACCCACGATGACGACGGACATGAGCGATGGTCCTTCCCACTGCCCGGCCGAGACGTTCCCGGCCGCTGTCAGTGGGCAACCCGACAGGTGGGGGGCACATTCCAAAGTTCCCGTACCCACTTTTTTGTCAGGTACCCACCTTGAGGTTAGCCATGAGGTGGGAGGGGTCCCGGTCGTCCCGGGTCCGTGTCGGGCCCCTCCTCCCGTGGGACGGTCCCCTCCGCCCCGAAACCGTCCTCCCCCTCCGCCCGGATCCGGTCCTCCCCCTCCGGACCATCGGACGTCCGGGCGGCGCTCAACAGGGGGTGCTCGGCCACCTCGTAGCGCCGGATGTAGGTGCCCAGGAACGCCTGGAGGCTCGCCCCCATGGGCAGCGCCAGCAGCGCACCGGGCGCGCCCATGATCGCGACGCCGGCGAGGACCGACCCGAACGCCACGGCGGGATGCATGTCCAACGTCTTGGCGGTGATCCGCGGCTGGAGGACGTAGTTCTCGAACTGCTGGTAGACGACCACGAACGCCAGCACCCACACCGCCGCCCAGGGCCCCTGCAACAACGCCACGAGCACGGGCACGAAACCGCCGATGTAGGTGCCGACCGTGGGGATGAACTGCGACAGGACCCCCACCCACAGCGCCAGCGCGAAGGCGAACGGCACGTCCAGCGCGACCAGGACGAGATAGTGCGCGACGCTGGAGACCAACGCCAGGAGCGCCCGGGAGTAGAGGTACCCGCCCGTCTTCTCGATCGTGATCTCCCAGGCCCGCAGCACCTCGCGATGCGTCCGGGGCGGCAGGACCGAGCAGATGACACGGCGGAAGCGCGGGCCGTCGGCGCACAGGTAAAAGGTGAACAGTGCGACCGTCAACCCGTTGAAGAGCAGCCCCAGCAGGGTCGTCCCCGCGCCCAGGGCGTTGTCGGCGATCCTGGAGGCGTACCCCTCCACCACCCCGCTGGCACTGCTGACCTGCTCGATCAGGGTGGTCGGGGAGTAGTCGGTGTCGAAGGTGGCGTTGAACCAGACCAGCGCGGCGCGCAACATCGCGGGCGTCTCGGCCGCCAGGGCCAGCACCTGGCCGATCAGCATGGAGCCGAGCATGCTCAGGAAGACCCCGGTCGCCACCAGGACCAGGAGCATGACCGCGCCCGTGGCCGGCCCGCGGGGCCAGCGGCGACGGTGCAGCCAGTTGACCGCCGGCTCCAACGCCAACGCCAGGAACAGCGAGATCAGCAACAGGACGATGAGCCCCTGCAACTGGAGGAACAACCACAGGGCGACACCGAAACCCGTGACGGTCCACATCACCAACATGACCGCCCGGGGCAACCACGGGGGCATGCCCGCTCGGCGATCGGCGACCGGGTCCTGGTGCGGTGGGGTGCTCGTGTGCAAGCCGGGCTTCCTTCTCTGTACGGCCCGCGGTCGGACTCCGCCACGGGCCGGGGACGTCGTCCCCGCCCACCGGACGATAGCCGCCCCGGAGCCCGGCCGGTCCCCTCACCCGCGAGAACACCCCGGGCGAGGCGATGTCGGGTCCGGGGGACACCGACGGGGTTCCCCGGCTCCGCCCTCCACGGAACGGGGGACACGATCCGCCAGGGGGAGTCCCCTCCGAGGTCGCGGTACCTCCTTTTCCTCGGGTACCCGCCCCTGGGTAAGTTGGGGGGTATGAGCGTCACGAAGGCTTTCCCGGAGGGTCAGGTGTTCAGCGCCGACTGCCCCTCCCGCCGCCTGCTCGGCGAGATCACCTCCAAGTGGGGCGTCCTGGTCCTGATCGCGCTGGCCGACGGCCCCCTGCGCTGGAGCGGGCTGCTGCGCCGCATCGGGGGCGTCAGCGAGAAGATGCTCGCCCGCACCCTGCGTTCCTTCGAGGCGGAGGGGCTGGTGCTGCGCGACGCGCGCCCCGTGGTGCCCCCGCACGTGGAGTACAGCCTCACCGACGCCGGACGTGAGGTCACCGACCGCCTCGTCCCCTTGGTCGTCTGGGCCGAGGAGTACGCGGTGCGCGCCCACACCGCCGAGCGGGACTGAGTCCTCGGAGTTCTCCGCCACACCAGGGGGACTGTCGGTTCCCGCACCGACCATGGGGCAGACTCCTGGAAGGGCGCGGGTCATGTGCGCCCGACGAGGGAGGCACACGATGACCGACGATCAAGCGCGTACCCCGGCGGTGGTGACGGGCGTCGACGGATCCACCGACGCGCGCGCCGCGCTGGAGTGGGCGGCGGCCGAGGCCGAACGCGGAGGGCTGCCCCTGAAGGTGGTGCACGCCCTGTCGATGCCGGTGGTGACGAGCGTCTACGCGGGGCGCACCCGGTTCCCGCCCACCGAGGAGATCTCCCGGCAGGGTGAACGGATCCTGGAGAAGGAGGCCGACCACGTCCGAAGGCTCCACCCGGATCTGGAGGTGCTCACCGAGCTGGCGCTGGAGGAACCCCCCGTGGCGCTGTTGCGCCGTACCGGACCCGGTGACCTGATCGTGGTGGGGTCGCGCGGTTTCGGCCCGGTGCGCTCGGCCCTGGCCGGCACCGCGGGCGTCCGTTTGGCGGCCCGGGCCACCTGCCCGGTGGTCGTGGTCCCCCACCGCGAGGGGGACGCCGGGACGCCCGCCGCCCCCGAGCGGATCGTGGTCGGCGTGGACGGATCCCTGGACTCCCAGCACGCCCTGGACTTCGCCCTGCACACGGCGGCCCGTTCCGAGAACGGCTCGGTGGTGGTCGTCAACAGCTGGGAGGCGCCCACACCGTTCGCCTCCCCCGCACTCATCGCCTCGGGGTGGACACCGCCCGAGGACTTCCTGGACCGCCAGTCGGAGGAGATCGTCGCCGGGGTGCTGGCCGAGGTGATCGACGAGACCGTGGACCGGGTGGACCTGTCCGTCGTGCGCACCCGCAAGGAACCGGTCACGGCGCTGATCGAGGCGGGCGCCGAGGCCGACCTGATCGTGGTCGGTTCCCGGGGGCGGGGCGCTGTGCGCGGCCTGTTCCTGGGCTCGGTGAGCCAGGGCGTCCTGCACTCCGCGACGGTCCCGGTCGCGGTCCTGCCCCGGCACGCCGACACCGGGGAGTGAGCCGATGACACGACCCTCACCGGACCCGCGACCGCACACGGCGCTGGGACGGATGCTGTTCGGCGGCATGGTCGCCCACCTCATCGGCGGAGCGGTCCGGCTGGGCCTGCCCGACGCCCTGGGCGACCGGGAGTCCACGGCCGACGGGCTGGCCCGGACGTTGGACGCCCGCGCCGACACCGTCGAACGGCTGTTGCGGGCGTTGGCGGCCGTGGACCTGGTGGAGGAGACGGCGCCGGGACGGTACGCGCTCACCCCGACCGGACGGCTGCTGCGCTCCGACCACCCCGAGTCCATGGCCGCGATCGCGCGCCTCTACACCGACCCCCTCCTGCTGGACTCCTGGCGGGAACTGGCCGGGAGCGTGCGCGACGGCTCGGTGGCCTTCGACCGCGTCCACGGGGAATCGTTCTTCGACCACCTGCGGGGGCGCCCCGAACAGGCGGCGATGTTCCACGCGGCCATGGCCGACGGCACCCGGGGCACCGCCCGCGTCCTGCCCGACGCCTACGACTTCGCGCCGTTCACCACGGTCGTGGACGTGGGCGGCGGGGACGGGACACTGCTGAGCGCGGTCCTGGCCCGCCATCCGCACCTGCGGGGGGTGGTGTTCGACAACGCCGAGGGGACCGCCCTGGCGCCGGCGGCCCTGGAGCGCGCCGGGGTCGCCGACCGCTGCGCGGTGGTGACGGGGGACTTCTTCTCGACCGTCCCCGCCGGGGACGTGCTGCTCCTCAAGAGCATCGTGCACGACTGGGACGACGACCGGGCCGTGAGGATCCTGACCCGCTGCCGGAAGGCGATCACCGAGGACGGTCGGCTGTTGCTGGTGGAACCGATGCTGCCCGACGGCGCGGCCACGGCGGAGAACACCGTGCCGTTCCTGAGCGACCTGAACATGATGGTCAACACCGGCGGTCGAGAGCGGACCCGCGCCGACTTCGAGGCGTTGTGCTCGCGCGCCGACCTCACGGTGACGTCGGTGCGGACCCTGGCACCGCCCTCGGGGTACGCGCTGATCGAGATCGCGCCGAGGTGAGGGCGGAGCCCCGGTGACCGACGGACCGTGGTGAACACGGTACCGCCGTGAACGTCGGGCGGGCCCGGGCGCCCACCGGGGACCCGTGCCCCCCCCACGGCCGGCTCAGGACCGGAAGGCGTCGGCGTTGTCCCGCGCCCAGTCGGCGAAGGTGCGGGCCGGGCGCCCGGTGACCTCCTCGACGGTGGGCAGGATGCGGTCGGCGGTCTCGGGCGGGTCGGTGGCCAGGGAGATCCCGAACTCGACGTACTCCTCGGGGAGACCCTGGGCGCGCAGACGCGCGCGCTCCTGCTCCTCGGTGAGGCGCACCCAGGCGACCTCGCGGCCGATGGCCCGCCCGATCGCCTCGGCCCGTGCGGCGGGGGTGAGCGCCTCGGGTCCGGTCAGCACGTGGATGCGGTCGCCGTGTCCGCCCTCGGTGAGGGCGACGCCCGCGACGGCGGCGATGTCGGCCTCGTGCACGACGGCGCTGGGCCAGTCGGAGAGGGTGCGCACGGCCCCCTCCCCGTGCACGTCGGGGGCCCATTCCAGGGCGCCGGACATGAACTCCCCCGGGGCCAGGAGCGTCCATTCCAGCAGGTCGGTGCGTACGGCGCGCTCCATCGGACTGCCGCCCCAGGCGCCCAGGACGGTGGCGCGCCGCGTCCCGGAGGCCACGGCCAGGTCGACGATGTCGGCGGCGTTGTCGAGTTCGTCCCCGTCGCCCCCGAAGGTGATGAGGTGGACGGCGTCCACCCCGGCGAAGGCCCCGGTCAGGGTCGCGGTGTCGGTGAGGTCGCCGCCGACGACCTCCACCCCGGGTCCCAGGTCGGCGCGGTCCGGGGTGCGGGTGAGCGCGCGTACCGGGTGCCCCCGGTCGACCAGCCACCGCACCAGGTGGCGTCCCACGTTCCCCGTCGCCCCGGTCACCAGAACGGTCATGTGTCCCCCTCGTTCTCCTGTGTCGGACGGGCCCCGATGGGCCCGGACACCACCGTCCCGAACGTGGAGGACACTTGATGTCCTCCTCTCGCGCCGTTCTCGGCGAAGTCGGTGCTCGCCGAATGTGGGTGGCGCGCGATCTACTGTCCCCATGAGCACACCTCCCACGGCCGAGGATTTCCTGGCCCGTCTCGACGAGCACCGCAGCGACGAGGAATTGCGCAAGTACCAGCGCTACTTCAGGTTCGACGCCGACCACCAGGACCCCGACGACCACTTCATCGGCGTGCGGATGGGCACGGTCTTCGCCCTGGCCAAGGAGTTCCGGGCGATGGGGCCGGAGGAGATCGAGAAGCTCATGGACAGCCCGGTCCACGAGGCACGCGCCGGGGCGATGAGCATCATGGAGAAGAAGGCCAGGGACCGCAAGGCCACCCCCGAGGAGATCGGCGTGCTCGCGGCGCTGTACCTGCGCCGCCACGACCGGGTCAACGACTGGGACCTGGTGGACCTGGCGGCCCACCACGTGGTCGGCCGCCACCTGCGCGACCGGCCGCGCGACGTGCTGTACGCGTTGGCGCGTTCGGAGGACCCGTGGGAGCGGCGCACCGCGATCGTGGCGACCGCGCACTTCATCGCGCACGGGGACCTGGACGACGCCTTCGCCCTGTCCGGGATCCTCGTCGAGGACGACCACGAACTCGTCCAGAAGGCGGTGGGGTGGATGCTGCGGGCGGCCGGCGAGGTGGACCGCGTCCGGCTGCTCGCCTTCCTGGACGAGCACGCGGCGCGGGCCCCGCGTCCGCTGCTGCGGGCGGCGATCGAGAGGCTTCCGTCCGAGACGCGCGCCCACTACCGGTCGCTCCGACCATGAGGTGCCGGGCCGCCCGGCGCGGCCCGGTCAGGCCAGGAGGGCCTCGACGTGGCGCACCCGGACGGCCCGGGTGGCGGCGGTGGACAGGGGCTCCAGGGTGCCGCCGTTGCCGTCTCCGTCGTACCAGCTCAGTGACCAGGTGAGGGTGAGGGTGAGGGGGAAGGCCCCTTCGGGGGCGTCGCCGGAGGGGCGGGTGTAGGTGTGGGCGCAACCGATCTCGGGGACCGCGCAGGTGAAGGCGGATCCCTCGCCCGTCTCCCAACGGGCGGTCTCGGGGACCGCCACGACGGTGACGGTCTCACCGAAGGCCCGGGAGGTGAGGACGACCTCGGCGCGGGCCGGGCGCGCGGGGCGAAGGCGCAGGGGGGCGCCGGTGACGGTGGTCACGGCGGTGTCCTCCAGAGGCGCGGGCAGGGGCATCAGGGCGCGCATCCGTTCGGCGACGGCCCGGGAGGGCCGGCCGGGGGGCAGGCGGGGCAGGGCCCGGCAGGAGGTGCTCCAGGTGCCGCCCGAACGGCTGTGCTCGTCGCACGTGCCCGGTGCCTCCCGCGCGATCACCGCACCGTCCGCCACCGGGGCCATCGACAGGACCAGTGCCAGAGCGAGCGCCAGGAGACCGCGCGACACAGGGCACACTCCTTCATGTGATGGCACGACTACTGCGAGTGATCACAGGAGACCATAGCCACATCACGCTCCGTACACAACCGGTTCCGCGAAAGCGCCGGGGACGATACGGACCGGGAGGGAGCGATCGTCCCTCCGGCCCCGCACCGCGTCACGCGGGCGAACGGCGCTCCACGACATGGCGGGGCACCTCGATGCCCGACCGCAGCAGCGGGTCCGGCTCGGGTTCGCCGAACACACGACGCACGGGGACGACCCCCGCCCACACGTCCAGGGCGTGGTCCTCCTCCTCGTCCACCGGCGGCCCCGTGCGGACCTTCACCGACGCCTCGGCCAGCGACAACGCCAACACGCGGGTGGCCGCCATCTCCTTGCGGTCCGGCGCGCGGACCGCGTCCCACCGCCCCGGGGAGATCTGCTCGGTCAGGGCGCGCAGCCCGGCCGTGCGCTCGGCCTCCTCGGCCACCACCCGGGGACGGCCGTAGATCATCGCCGACCGGTGGTTGACCGAGTGGTGGAACGCCGACCTGGCCAGTACCAGACCGTCGACCAGGGTGACCGTCACGCACACCTCCGCGTCGGTGCGCAACGACCGAGCGCCCGTGGACCCGTGCAGGTACAGGGTGTCGTCGATGCGGCCGTAGGCGGTGGGCAGCACCCGGGGAGCGCCGTCGACGATCACCCCCAGGTGGCAGAACAGGCCTTCGTCGAGCAGGGCGTACAACTCGGAGCGGTCCGTGCGCTGCTTGTGCCCGCCCCGGCGCAGCCGGGTCCGGTCGGTGGCCGAGAGCGGGGCGTACGCGGCGGCGGAGGTCCGCGGGGGCGGTGGGGTTTCGGTGGTAGGGCGCATGTCTTCACGCTAGGGTCCGGGTGGCCTGCGCCCCAGGGCCACTTCCGGGCGAAAACCCACGACCACTTTCCCGCCCTCCCGCCCCGGGCGGTGAACGGGGGACCGGACGGTCCCGCCCGCGCCTCGCGACACGACCACCGTCGAGCCCGGGCGGGGATGGCCAGGGCCGCCCCGTCACACCGGCCCCGGCCCGCACCGGCGAGAACGGTGGGCACCGCCCACTCGGCGCTAATGTGAGATACGTGACCGATGATTCGTCTCGGATGTCCGCCCCGTCCCTGCCGCCCGCCCCGTGCCTCCAGCCCTAGAAAGCGCCCCCGTGCCCCGCCACCACGCCGAACCGGCCCTGCGCCTGGACCGGGCCGACGCCGTCCCGCTCACGGTCCAGCTGGCCGCCGCGCTGCGCGCGGCGATGTCCGACGGTTCCCTCGTCCCGGGCGAGCGCCTGCCCTCCAGCCGCACCCTCGCCGCCCAGCTGGCCGTCAGCCGCACCGTCGTCACCGACGCCTACCAGCAGCTGTACGCCGAGGGCTGGTTGGAGGGCCGGCACGGATCGGGCACCTTCGTCGCCCCCGGTGCCGCACCCGCACCCGTCGAACGCGGCCCCATCGAGCCCGCCTGGCGCACCGCCGCCGCCCGCGGCGGGGGCACCGCCCGGCACGAACACCGCCCCTCCCGCACCGAACTGCGCGAACGCGGCCTCATCGACCTGCGTCCGGGGGCGCCCTGGGTACACGCGGTGGACCGGGCCGCGTGGCGCCGCGCCTGGCGGCACGCCGCCGACCTGCCCCACGACGACGACCCGGATCCGCGCGGTCTGCCCCGGCTGCGCGGACTGCTCGCCGACCACCTGCGCCGCGCCCGCGGCATCGCCGTGGGGCCGGAGAACATCCTGGTCACCCGGGGCACCGGCAACGGCCTGGACCTGACGGGGGCGGCCCTGATCGCCCCGGGCGACCGGGCGGGGGTGGAGGAGCCCGGCTACGGGAAGGCCCGCACCGTCCTGGCCGCGCGCGGAGCGCGCATCGTCCCCTGCCCGGTGGACGGCGACGGCCTCGTCACCGACGGCCTGCCCCGCGACCTGGGCCTGGTGTACACCACCCCCGCCCACCAGTACCCGCTGGGCGGCAGGCTGCCGGTCCCCCGGCGCGAACGCCTCATCGCCTGGGCGCGCGAGACCGGGGCCGTGGTGGTCGAGGACGACTACGACGCCGAGTTCCGCTACGACGTGGCGCCGCTGCCCGCCCTGTACGGGATGGACCCGGGCCGGGTGGTGCTGCTGGGCACCCTGTCCAAGACCCTCACCCCGGACCTGGGCATCGGGTGGATCGTCGCCGAACCCGACCTGGTGGAGCACCTGGCGCGGGTGCGCCACGGCCTCACCGACCGCACCCCGGGAGCGGTGCAGGCCGCCACGGCGCTGCTGCTGGAACGCGGTGACCTGGACCGGCACCTGCGTCGGATGCGGCTGGAGTACGCGCGCCGTCGGGCCCTGGTCATCGAACACCTGGGACCCCGACTGACCGGGGACACCGCCGGATTGCACGCCATGCTGCCGCTACCGGCCGAGGCGGTGGCCCCGGTGGTCGCCGAGGCCGCCGCACACGGGGTGATCGTGGACGACACCGGTCGCACCAGCCACGCCGAACCGACGGTGCACGGCCTGGTGCTGGGGTACGGATCGGCGCACCCGGCCGACCTGCGCCGCGGGTGCGCGTCGCTGGCCGCGATCCTGGACCGCCGCCTGGGACCGGCCTGAGGACGTCCCGCGCGGGGGCGTCGGATCGCGGGAGGGACACGACGGGCCTCCCGTGTCGTCGGCGAACGTACCGGGCCGGTCCGGGCACGGGGGCGCGGGAGATGTCCGGGTCCGGGCACGGCCGCCCCGGTCGACTAACACGGTTGGTAAGGCTAACCTCATGTGAGTTTCGTGTCTGTTCGTCCCTAACCGAGAAGAGTGTTCCCGTGCGTGTCGAGAACCCCTCCCACCGCGCCGTGATGCGCGCCGACGTCGTGCGCACCGAGCGGATCACCGAGCACTTCGTCAACGTGACCCTGGGCGGGGACGAACTCGCCGACTTCGAGTTCCTGGGCCGCGACCAGTTCGTGCGCCTGTTCCTGCCCCGCCCCGGCCAGGAACGGGTGCACCTGCCCACCGTCGCGGACCGGCGCTGGGTGTCGCAGCTGTACGCGATGCCCAAGGAGCGGCAGCCCTACGTGCGCAACTACTCGGTGCGCCGCTTCGACCCGTCCGCCCTGGAGATGGACATCGAGTTCGTCGACCACGGCGAGGGCGGCCCCGCCTCCGCCTGGGCCCGCAACGCCCGGCCGGGCGACGGGATCGGCCTGCTCACCGACGGGGTCTACTACCTGCCCTCCCCCGGGTCCGGCACGCAGCTCCTGGTGGGCGACGAGAGCGCGCTCCCGGCGATCGTGTCGATCCTGGAGCAGGCCCCCGAGGGTCTGCGCGCCCGGGTGTACCTGGAGGTGCCCTCCGCCGCCGACGTGCGCCCCCTGCGGTCGCTGCCGGGGGTGGAGGTGCACTGGCTGCCGCGCACCGACCCGCACGAGGTGCCGGGCCGCCTGGCCCTGGAGGCGGTCCGCGCCGCCGACCTTCCCGGGGAGCGCCCGTACTGCTTCATCGCGGGCGAGAACGCGCTGCCCACCGAGCTGCGCCGGCACCTGGTGCGCGAGCGCGGGGTGGCCAAGGACGACATCACCTTCATCGGGTACTGGAAGCACGGGCAGGCCGTCACCGACTAGCGTCGCCGCCTCCCCGAAAAAGGTAAAGATAATCTCCCCTACGCCCCAGAGTGTCCAAAACGTTATGCAATGACCTAGTCTGAGCTCCGGTGCGCCACCGGGCGCACCGTGGAGGCAGCTCAGAGGAGATCCCGTGGCTTCTGGTCGACACGCCGGCCCGGCTTCGCACCCGTACCGACGATGGGTGGCGCTCGGCGCCACGGCGGGGCTCGTCCTGGCCGGCTACGCGATGGTCGGCGCGACCGGATCGGCCGACCCCGGCCCCGGCGCCGCCCTGTGCGGGGCGGCCGACGACAAACGCCAGATGCGCGGCGCCTGGCTCACCACCGTCGGCAACATCGACTGGCCCTCCGAGCCCGGCCTGTCCGCCGACGAGCAGCGGGCCGAACTCGACGCCCGTCTGGACGAGGCCGCGGACCTGGGCCTCAACACCGTCTTCCTGCACGTGCGCCCCACCACCGACGCCGTCTACGCCTCCGACCTGGAGCCCTGGTCGCGCTACCTCACCGGCGAACAGGGCGGCGACCCCGGCTACGACCCCCTGGAGTACGCCGTCGCCGGAGCCCACGAACGCGGCCTGGAACTGCACGCCTGGTTCAACCCCTACCGCGTCGGCGTCTCCTCCGACCTGGAGACCCTCGCCGACGACCATCCCGTCAACGAGCACCCCGACTGGATGATCCGCTACGGCGGCGAGGGCTTCCTCGACCCCGGCAACCCCGAGGTGCGGGCGTGGGTCACCGACGTCATCATGGACGTCGTGGAGCGCTACGACATCGATGGCGTCCACTTCGACGACTTCTTCTACCCGTATCCCAAGGACGGCGAGGAGTTCGACGACGACGCCTCCTGGGAGGCCCACGGCGGCGACTTCGACGACCGCGACGACTGGCGGCGCGACAACGTCAACCGGTTCGTCGCCGGCATCCACGAACGCGTCGAGGAGACCGCGCCGTGGGTGCGGTTCGGCATCTCCCCCTTCGGCATCTGGCGCAACGACGGCAGCGACCCCACCGGATCGGCCACCGAGGGGCTGGAGTCCTACGCCGCCCAGCACGCCGACACCCGCACCTGGATCCGCGAGGGCACCATCGACTACGTGGTCCCCCAGTTGTACTGGGAGCGCGGATTCGCCGCCGCCGACTACGAGGTCCTGGCCGACTGGTGGGCGAACGAGGTCGCCGACACCGACGTGGACCTGTACATCGGCCAGGCCGCCTACCGGGCGGGCGAGCCGGGGTGGCAGGGCGAGAACGCCCTCACCGACCAGCTCGACCACTCCTCCGGGATCGACGGGATCGACGGCGACGTCTACTTCTCCTTCACCTCCCTCACCGAGGAGGCCGCCGAGGCGTTCGCCCACGTGCGCGAGGAGTACTACGCGCACCCGGCCCTGCCGCCCCTGGCCGACGTGCCGGCCGACGCCGACCCCCGGGTGGGCGCGGTGCGCGGCCTGACCGCCACCGCCTCCGACGAGGGCACCGACCTGACGTGGCGGGCCGACGACGACGCCCGCCTCTACGCCGTCTACCGGATCGCCCCCGAACACGCCGAGATCATCGAATCCGGCGGGGTCGAGGACGTCTGCGAGACCCTCACCGCCGAGACCCTGCTCGGGGTCACCGGTGACACGACCTGGACCGACGACTCCGACGCCGAGGGCGCCTACGTGGTCACCGCCCTGGACCGCGACAGGGTCGAGGGGCCGGCGGGCGAGGCGGTCGACCCGCGTCTGTGATCAGCGGGCCAGGTCCCGGGCGAGGATCCGCAGCACCTCGGCGCGGTGGCGCACCGGGAAGAAGTGGTCGCCCGGCAGCACCTCCAGGACGTGCCCGCGCGTGGTCATCTCCGCCCACGCGGCCACCTCCTCGGGGGTGACCGAGGGATCGTCGGCCCCGGCCAGCGCCGTGACGGGCACGTCCACGGGGGCGGGCGCGGTCGGGCGGTAGGTGTCGACGAGCCGGTAGTCGCCCCGCACGGTGGGCAGCACCAGGGACCGCAGACCGTGGTCGGCCAGCACGCCCGGGGGTGTACCGCCCAGTGCCTCGATGACGGCGACCAGACCGTCGTCGTCCAACAGGTGCACCCCGGCGGTCGGCCCCTCCCGGCCGGGGGCGCACCGGGCCGACGCGAACAGCCGCACCGGGGCGCCCAGCGGACCCTTCGCCAACCGTCGGGTGCTCTCGTAGGCGACCAGGGCGCCCATGCTGTGCCCGAACAGCGCGTAGGGTCCGCTCACGCACTCCTCGATCGCGGCGACGGCGCCTTCGGCGAGGTCCTCCATCCGGTCGACCGGGGGCTCCCCCATCCGGGTCTCCCGGCCCGGGTACTGCACGACGAGGAGGGCGTACTCCTCGGGCAGGTCCGCCGACCACTCCCGATAGAAGTTCGCCGACCCGCCCGCGTGCGGGAACAGCACGACCGTGAGCCGTGCCCCCTCCCGAGCGTGGAAACGACGGAGCCAGGGACTCCCCGTACCGGGAACGGACCTCATGCGCCACCTCCGACCTGACGGGCGGAACCGGCTTCCGCCACAGGAGATCCAACCAGTCCGGGCGTACGGGCTCAACGGGCCCGCGGCGTCGCGAGGATCACCCGGCCTTCCACCGCCCTTGAGGGGATCGGTGTGCCGACCGTCCCCGTGGGCGCGGCGAGGGACCTGGTGGGGGCGTTGTCCACAGATCCCGGATTCTCCCGCCGCGCCGACCCGATCCCGGGAAGAATGGACCTCGAACACGAACGATCCCCGTTCCGGCGGGGAACGACGGGGGGGACGGCATGGTGGAACCGGTCGACACGTCCGAGGAACGAGCGCACGAGGCGCGCGGTCGCGCCGCCGCCCTGCTGACCCGGCTGGTGGCCGCCGAGTCCGAACACGGACTTCCACCGGTGGAATGGCTGCTGGACCGCTCCGGCGGGCTGCACGGCACCGCCTCGAAGGCGGGCCCGGAGGCCGCCTACGCCTGGGCCGACTTCTTCGGCGCCGCCGTCCGCGAGGGCGCCCCGGCGAGCGTGCACGGCCGCCCGACCCTGCTCACCGGACTGGACGACTACCGGGGCGTGCGCGTGGTGGTGCGCACCCACCACTGACCGTGGGGGTGTGCGGAGCCTCCCTCGGCGGGTCCCGCGCACTCGGCCGACCCACGCCGGCCGGCCGTCCCCGACGGGATCCGCCGGCCCGCTTGGGGAGGTCACGGACCAGGGCGGACCACCGGCCCGGCCACGGCCCGGTGTGACCGCCACCGGCCGCGACCGGAGCCTCGTCGGGCACCGTCCGGGAGGGTCACGGGTTCGGAGCGCCCCGCCAACCGCGCCACAGGTCGGCGTAACGACCACCCGCCGCGACCAGGGCCTCGTGCGGCCCCTGCTCGACGATCCGACCGTGGTCCATCACCACCACCCGGTCGGCGGCCCTGGCCTGGGTGAGACGGTGGGCGACCACCAACGTGGTGCGGCCCTCGGTGGCGGCCAGGGAGGCCCGCTCCAGACGTCGGGCACCCGCGCTGCCCGCCTCGGCGGTGGCCTCGTCCAGCACCGCCACCGGCGGGTCGGCCAACACCAGTCGGGCCAACGCCAGGTGCTGGGACTGCTCGGCGGTGAGCGCGTGCCCGCCCTCACCGACCACGGTGCGCAGCCCCTCCGGCAGGGCCCGCACCCAGGTCAGCGCGTCCACCCGCGCCAACGCGGCCTCCGCCTCGGCCTCGGTGGCCTCCGGACGGGCCAGCCGCAGGTCCTCCAGCAGGGTCCCGGCGAACACGTGCGTCTCCTGACTCACCAGGTACACGTGTCCGCGCAGGCGGCTCTCGCCCAGGTCCGCCAAGGGCACCCCGCCCAGGTGCACCTCACCCTCGTCCGGGACGCGCAGCCCCGTGACGATCGCGGCCAACGTGGTCTTACCGGCACCGCTGGCGCCCACCAGGGCCACCCGTTCCCCGGGAGCGATCTCCAACGACACCCCGTCCAGGGCGGGCGGGGCACCGGGACCGTACCGGTGCGCGACCGCCTTGACCCGCACCGAGGCGTCCTGCGGTTCGCGCGCGTCCCGAGGACCGGGGGCCTCGGGCAGGTCCACCACCCCGGCCAGCCGGGCCAGGCTCGCCCCGGCCGACTGCACCTCGTTGAAGTTCATCACCAGGAACATCATCGGACCGAACAAGCGGTGGAAGTACAGGGCCGCGGCCGTCACCGCGCCCACCGTCACCAGGTCACCGCGCACCAGCCAGAAGCCCGTGACCAGCACCATCGTCAGGCCCAGGCACTCGGCGCCGTTCAGGCGCGACCCGAACCGGGTGAGCAGGCGGAACACCGAGACCGTGATGTCCATGGCCGCCCGGGAACGCTCGGCGACACGGCCCTCGTGCTCGGCCTCGACCCGGTAGGCGCGCACGGCCGCGCGTCCCCTGAGGGCGCCCATCATCGCATGCGAACGCTCGCCCATCGCGACCCGCTCACGGGCGTAGTAGGGGCCCGAGATCGGCAGGTACCAACGGACCGCCCACACGTACACCGGCAGGGCGCACAATCCCGCCAGCCCCAACCGCCAGTCCAGCGCGGTCATGCCCACGGCGGTCAACAGCACGGTGGCCATGGCCACGACCACGTCGGAACCGTTGCGGGCGATGCCGGCGGTGACCACGGCGACGTCGTCCCCGACCCGGGACAGCAGGTCGCCGACGCGGACCCGCTCCAGGCGGGCCGCGGGCATGTGCAGGACCCGGTCCATGACGCGTTCGCGCAACCGGGCCAGGATCCTCTCGCCGGACCGGCTCACCAGCCAGCCGCCCAGGCCGGTGAGCAGTCCGCCGACCACCGCGGCGGCGGCGATGATCCCGGCGGCGCGCAGCACGGGGTCGAGCCCGGCCCCGTCGGTGATGTCGTCGACCATGGTGCCCAGCACCCAGGGCGCGATCAGTCCGACACCGCTGCCGATCAGAACGACGACCAGGGACAGGGGGGTGCCCCAGCCGCTGCGCCGCACCCCGTCGCCGAGCACGGCCCAGGTGCGGCGGGCCGACGCGGTGGGCAGCAGGTCCGCGTGTTCGTCGGTCGCGCTCACGCGGTCACCGTCCTTCCTCGTTCGGGCGTGCGCACACCCTCGTCCGTTCTCCGAGCGGGCCTCGGCGTCGTCCTCCCGTACGCGGTCATCGCCGCACCGACAGGAGCACCCCGCCGCCGAGCCACGGGGGTCTCACCGCACCGACGCTCACCGCAGCACCGCCTCGCCGTAACGGGGATCGTCGCGGACCAGCTCGGCGTGGGTCCCCCGGCCCCGGACGCGCCCGTCGATCAGCACCACCACCTCGTCGGCGCGGGCCAGCAGCGCCGGGCTGCCCGTCACCACCAGGGTGGCCCCCACCGGAACGCGCTCGGCACGGAGGGCGCTCACCCCCCGGGCGATCGCCTCCTCGGTGACGGCGTCGACCGCCGTGGTGGGGTCGTGCAGGACCAGCACCGGCGGATCGGCCGCCAGGGCGCGGGCCAGGGCGGTGCGTTGGCGCTGTCCGCCGGACAGGTTGGCGGCCCGGTCCGTGATCGGCCGGTCGAGGCCGTCGGGGTGGCCGGTGACCAGGTCCTGGGCCCCGGCCGCACGCAGCGCGGCCGACAGGTGGGCCTCGTCGCGGTCGGTTCCGGTGGCCAGATTGGTGCGCAGGGTCCCCTCGAACAGAGTCGCCCCGTGCTCCTCCACCAGGACGGCGGCGCGCAGGGCCGCCAGGTCCAGGTCGTGGACGAGGACCCCGCCGACGGTGACGGCGCCCTCCACCTCCGTGGGCGCGGCGCGCCCGGAGAGCAGTTCCAGGAGCGCCTCGGCGTCGCGCGGGTCGGTGGCCAGCACCCCGACGGTCCGCCCGGGTTCGAGGCACAGGTCCACCCCGCGCAGGGTCCGGTAGGTGACGGCGGCCAGCTCCACGACCGCGTCCCCCTCCGGGGCCCGATCGCCGGGGGCGACGGCGTCGGGGGCGTCGAGCAGGCGGACCAGGCGGCGGGCGGAGGCGCGGGCGGTGGCGAAGATCTGACCGACCATGCCCAGCCCCTGGACGGGTTCGGCGAGGAACTGGGCCAGGCCCACCACGGTGATGAGCTCACCGATGCTCAGCCGCCCCTGGAGGGCCATCCACCCGGAGACGGCGGCCACGCAGGCCAGGAACAGCAGGCTCGCGGCCGACACCACGCCCCGGTAGACGCCGTTGCTGGCGGCGGCGGACACCGAGGCGCGCAGGGCCCGGGCACTGGCGGCGCGATAGCGGACGGCGGCGGCCTCGCGGGCTCCCATGCCCATGAGGACCCGGAGTCCGCCGACCAGGTCGGTGGCCAGGGCGGTGGCGCCGGCGGCGGTGGCCTGTTTGGCCTCGCTGCGCCGGGTGATGTGGGCGGCGGGGACGCGCAGCAGGAGCATCATCACGGGCACGCCCACCAGCACGCCCACCCCCAGGGGCACGTCGATGGTGAGCAGGGCGACGGTGGTGACGACGATGGCGGTCGTCATGGCGATGAGCCCGGCCCAGGCCCGCACGTACAGGGCGGCCTGTTCGGCGTCGGAGGTGGCCACCGACAGCACCTCGCCGGTCCGCAGTCCGCTGCGTTCGCCGCGCGGATCCAGGGCACGGCGGGCGGCCTCCACGCGCAGCAGGTGGGCCTCGTTCTCGGTGGCGCGCAGCGTGAAACGGGCGCCGGCGCGGTAGGCGAAGGCCAGCACCGTGAACAGGGTGAGCAGCCCCGCGACGCACAGGGCCAGCACGCCGACGTCGCCGGTGACGACGGCCCGGTCGATGGTGAGGCCGATGGCGACGGGGACCAGCGCCTCGGCGAGCTGGTGGAGGGAGAGCAGGATGACGCCGAGGACGACGTCACGACGGTTGCGGACGAGGGTGCGCCGGGCCAGGGCGCGTACATCGACGGGGGTGGGGGCGCTCACGCGGTGGTCCCCTTCGATCCGGGGCGCACGCCCGCGCTTGAGCATGTGATCATCCGATCATTCCATTCACCTGTCGACGTGCCGCGATCAGGGTAGCCAGGTGCGCGCAGCGCGGCGAACCCGCCCCCCGCCCGCCGGATCCGGGTGTGACCCCCGCCACCCACGACCGTTCCGGGGGCCCCGCCCCCACGGAAACCGCCCCGGAGCGGGGATTCTCCTCCGGCACCACGACGCACCCCTTCGTACCGGTGTGCGCCCACCCCTCGGCCGCGCCACTATGATTTCGCTTAGGCAAGGCTAAGCTCACCTGATCTTCTCCCACGAATGAGGTTCCATGAACCGTGGCCCGCTGACCCGCGGCGGCGCGATCGCCGCCGGCGCGCTCTCCGTCCTGATGCTCGCCGCCTGCGGCGGCCGGGCCGCCGACGACTCCCCCGACGCCTCCGGTGAGAGCGCCGAAGGCTACCCGGTCACCGTCGAGACCCTGTTCGGCGACGTGACCGTCGAGGACCGCCCCACCAACGTCGTCGCCATGGGCTGGTCCGACGCCGAGACCGCGCTCGCCCTGGGCGTACAGCCGGTCGGCGTCGCCGACTGGCAGGGCTACGGCACCCCCGGCGTGGGCCCCTGGGCCGCCGACCTGTTCGACTCCGAGCCCGCCCAGCTGGCCACCCTGGAACCGAACCTGGAGGAGATCGCCACCCTGGACCCGGACGTCGTCCTCGACACCCGCTCCGACAACTCCCAGGACCGCCACGACCTGCTCTCGCCCCTGGGCCCGGTCGTGGGCCCGCCGCCCGGCGTCGAGGTCACCTACGGCACCACCTGGCAGGAGCAGACCCGCCAGGTCGCGCAGGCCCTCGGCGAGGACGAGCGCGGCGAGGAGCTCATCGCCGAACTGGAGGCCGAATTCGAGACGATCCGCGAGGAGAACCCCGACTTCGCCGACCTCACCATCGCCGTCGGCGCCTACTTCGACGGCCGGTACGGCGCCTACGTGCCCGGCGACGGCCGCGTGGACCTGCTCCAGAACCTCGGCTTCCAGTACGAGTCCGAGATCACCGACATGGCCGACGGCGCGTTCTACGTGGACCTCAGCCCGGAACTGGTGGAGGTCCTGGACGCGGACCTGACCATCGTCTTCCCCATCGGCGACACCGCCGACGTCCTGCACGAGGACCCGGTGCTCCAGGGCATCGGATCGGCCGAGGACGGTCGACTCATCATCATGGACGACCCGGCGCTGGCCAACGCCTTCTCCAGCGGCTCCACCCTGGGCATCTCCTACGCCCTGGACGGCATCGTCCCCCTCATCCACGAGACGCTCGGCCGGGAGTGACCCCGAGGACGCGCGAGCCGTTCGCTCTCAGGGGACCGCTCCCCGGTCGATGGCACCGGATTCCCGGTCCGGCCTCCAGGGAGCGGTTCAGCGCTCCGGGGCCTTTCCGCGCCCCCACCCTGACGTGAGACTCTCCCGCCCGCGGGTGCCCGGCACCCGCGGGCGCACCAACGCCCTCCCCATGAACGACGCCCCGCCCGCCGAGGGCCCCGCGCGTCCCCGACGGCGCCGCCCCACGGCATCGAGGGACCGCACGACCCGCCGACCGCCCGGAGCGGGTCGCCTTCGGAGCCGACCGCCCGGAGCGTCCGCGTCGTCTTCCCAGATCATCCCCACCACGTCGACACCCGGTAGGCCGTGAGCGGCCGGAACGCGGGCAGTACTCTCATTGCGGCCCATTCGCTCCCACGACACAGGGACATCCGTGCGAGACATCGTCATCTTCTCCGGCAGCGCTCACCCCGAGATCGCCGAGGAGATCTGCGCCGACCTCGGCAAACCGCTCTCTCCGACCCGCGTCTCCCGCTTCGCCAACGACTGTCTGGAGATCCAGCTCCAGGACAACTGCCGCGAACGCGACGTGTTCATCATCCAGCCGCTGGTGCCGCCGGTCCAGGAGAACCTGGTGGAGCTGCTGCTCATGCTGGACGCCGCCCGGGGCGCCTCCGCCGCGCGCACCACCGTCGTCATGCCGCACTTCGCCTACGCACGCTCCGACAAGAAGGACGCCCCGCGCATCTCCATCGGCGCCCGCCTGGTCGCCGACCTGCTGTCCACCGCCGGCGCCGACCGCGTCCTGACCATGACGATGCACTCCCCGCAGGTGCACGGATTCTTCAGCGTCCCCGTCGACCACCTGCACGCCCTCAGCGAACTCGCCGACCACTTCCACGGCGACGACCTCTCCAACACCGTCGTGGTCTCCCCCGACTTCGGCAACGCCAAGGCCGCCTCCGCGTTCGCCCGTCGACTCGACACCCCCGTCGCCGCGGGGGCCAAACAGCGCTTCAGCGACGACAGGGTCAGCATCACCTCGGTCATCGGCGACGTCACCGACCGCGACGTCATCATCCTCGACGACGAGGTCGCCAAGGGCAGCACCGTCGTGGAACTCATCGAGCGGCTGCGCGAGCACAAGGTGCGGTCGATCCGGGTGGCGTGCACGCACGGGCTGTTCACCAACGGCGCCCTGGAACGGCTCACCGCCATGGACGACGTCACCGAGATCGTCTGCACCAACACCGTCCCCCTGGCCCCCGAGAAGGTCACCCCCAAGCTGCGGGTGCTGTCGATCGCCCCGGCCATGGCCGAGGCCATCCGCCGCATCCACAACGGCGAATCGGTCAGCGCGCTGTTCAACACCCCCTGACGTCCGATCGGCCCGGCGGAGACCCCTCCCGCCGGGCCCCACACGGCGAACCCGCGCCGATCGACGCCCCCTCTCCCACGGCCGGCGACACACGGGGCTCCCCCGTCACCACAGGAACCCGGGCCCGCCGACCAGGGCGACGCCCCGCCCCCGGAACCCCGCTCCGCACGGTCCGCCCCCTCGGTCCTTTGAAGCGCGCGACCCATGGGTGAGAGAATCGCGACCATGAGACGCGACCGCCCCACCGGCCCCGACCCCGCCCAGGACGCGCCCCGCGTCGGTCCGCCCAAGACCGCCGCCGCCGGGCTGCCCGCCGTGCTCAACAGCGTCAAAGAGGTCGCCGAACACGCCGGGGTGAGGCGCGGGCTGCCCGCCATGCTCGCCGTCAACCAGAAACGCGGCTTCGACTGCCCCGGCTGCGCCTGGCCCGAGGGCGACAGGCGGCACCGCGCCGAATTCTGCGAGAACGGCGCCAAGGCCGTCGCCGAGGAGGCCACCGCGCGCGCCCTCACCCCCGCCTTCTTCGCCGACCACCCCGTCGCCGAACTCGCCGAACGCTCCGGCTACTGGCTCGGACGGCAGGGCCGTCTCACCGAACCCGTGTACCTGGCCGAAGGCGCCACCCACTACACGCCCCTCGGCTGGGACGACGCCCTGGACCTCATCGCCGACGAACTGCGCGCCCTGGACTCCCCCCACCGGGCCGTGTTCTACACCTCCGGCCGCACGAGCAACGAGGCCGCCTTCGCCTACCAGCTCCTCGCCCGCCAACTGGGCACCAACAACCTGCCCGACTGCTCCAACATGTGCCACGAATCCTCCGGATCCGCCCTCACCGAGACCCTGGGCGTGGGCAAGGGCAGCGTCTCCCTGGAGGACCTGTACGAGGCCGACCTCATCATCGTCGCCGGCCAGAACCCCGGCACCAACCATCCGCGCATGCTCACCGCCCTGGAACGCGCCAAGAAGAAGGGCGCCCGCGTCGTCACCGTCAACCCGCTCCCGGAAGCGGGCATGCGCGAGTTCCGCAACCCCCAGCACCCCGGCGGGCTCCTGGGACGCGGCACCGAACTCACCGACCTGTTCGCCCAGATCCGCCTGGGCGGCGACCTCGCCCTCTTCTCCGCGCTCAACCGCATCCTCCTGGAGGCCGACCGCGACGGCCGCGCCGTCCTGGACCGGGAGTTCATCGGCGCCCACACCCACGGATTCGACGCCTTCGCCGAGGCGCTCCTCGCCGAACCCGCCGACGCGTTCTGGGCCCGCACCGAACGCGACACCGGCCTGGACCACGCCCTCATCGAGGAGATCGCCGCCATGGCCATCGCCTCACAGCGCGTTATCGTGTGCTGGGCCATGGGCCTGACCCAGCACAAGCACTCCGTGCCCACCATCCGCGAAGTCGTCAACTTCCTCCTGCTGCGCGGCAACGTGGGCCGGCCCGGCGCCGGTGTGTGCCCGGTCCGCGGCCACTCCAACGTCCAGGGCGACCGCACCATGGGGATCTTCGAGCGCCCCTCCCCCGCCTTCCTCGACGCCCTCGCCGAGGAGTTCCGCTTCGAGCCGCCCCGCGAACACGGCCACGACACCGTCAACGCCATCCGCGCCATGGCCCGAGGCGAGATCCGGGTGTTCTTCGCCATGGGCGGCAACTTCGTCGCCGCCACCCCCGACACCCACCTCACCGAGGACGCCATGCGCCGCGTCGGCCTCACGGTGCACGTGTCCACCAAGCTCAACCGCTCCCACGTCGTCACCGGCACCCGGGCCCTCATCCTGCCCACCCTCGCCCGCAGCGACCGCGACCTGCACCGGGGCCGCCCCCGCTGGGTGACCGTGGAGGATTCCATGAGCCGCGTCCACGCCTCCCACGGCGTCCTGGAACCCCTGTCGGAGCACATGCGCTCCGAAGTGGACATCGTGCGCGCCCTGGGCTCCCGCCTGTTCGGTGAGACACCCGTGGCCTGGTCCGCCTTCGCCGACCACGACCGCATCCGCGACCACATCGCCGCCGTCGTCCCCGGCTTCGACGACTTCAACGCCAAGGCCCGCCGACGCGACGGCTTCACCCTGCCCCACGGGCCCCGCGACGAGCGCCGCTTCCCGACCGCCACGGGCAAGGCCAACTTCACCGCCAACGGCACCCACGCCCCGGAGATCCCCGAGGGCCGTCTGCTGCTCCAGACCCTGCGCTCCCACGACCAGTACAACACCACCGTCTACGGGCTCGACGACCGTTATCGGGGCATCACCGACGGCCGCCGCGTCGTCCTGGTCAACCCCGACGACGCCGCCGACCTCGGCCTGACCGACGGCGCCCACGTCGACCTGGTGGGCGAATGGCCCGACGGGCGCGAACGCCGCGCCCCCCACTTCCGGGTCGTGCACTACCCCACGGCCCGCGGCTGCGCCGCGTCGTACTTCCCCGAGACCAACGTGCTGGTACCCCTGGACTCCACGGCCGAGGTGAGCAACACCCCCACCTCCAAGTCCGTGCTGATCCGCTTCGAACCCGACTCCGGCACCTGACCCGCGCCGGGCGGCCCCGGCCGCCCCGCCCCGAGAGGGACCACCGACCCCGTGCTGCCCAAGACGCTCGACCACATCGCCTCCTGGTCCTGGGAGGTGAACTCCGACGACGACGACCTCACCCTCGCCGACGCCTGCGACCGACTCGCCACCGCCGCCCACGTCCTCACCGACGAGGGCCTGTGCGTTCCCCGCACCATGAAGGTGTCCTGGCTGCGCGCCGGCGAGGGGTACTCGGGCTTCGCCTCCCTCATGGACATCGACCCGGCCGCCGCGCTCACCGCGCCGGACATGGCCCGCGACGTCCCCATCGGCCGCCCGGCCGGACTCCCGGACGCCGAACCCCAGTCCATCACCCTGTCCGGACCGGGGGCCTGGATCGACGCCCAGGGCCGCGAGGAACGCGAACACGACCTGGTCGACGCGACCGTCTACCTGGCGCCCTGGTTCCTCGACATCACGGTGGGTGTCCGCCACTCCATCTGGCGGCGCACCGACTTCTCCGGACGCCCGCACCCCCAGGTGTACCGCCGCAACGCCCCCCGCCTGGCACGTGCCCTGGAGGGGATCGAGAAGGCCCTGGACCTGGAGACCGCCCCCGGCGAACCCACCTCCTACGGGGTCCCCGACAAGTACGGCATCACGTGACACCGTCGCCGTGCGCGCACCGGCCACCCCCGGGACGGTACGCCGCCGCGTCCTTCACAGGACCGGGAACAGGGGAGGCCGCCGTCCACCGGCCGGCCCCGTACCTGATCATGCACACCGAACCCGCGACCCGCGCCGTCCCGTCCGAACGGGCCGACCGTCTCCGCGCCTTCACCGGCCCCCTCCTCGAAGCCGAACCCGACACACCGGGTGCCCGAGGCGAATCCTCCACCACACGACGGGTACCCCTGCACCATCGGCCCACCGACCCCTGCGCCAAGGAGAGACCGTGACCGGAGTCCGCACCACACCCACCGGGGGCGACGTCCACGTATGGGAGACCGCGGGCACCCCCAGAGCGCTCGTCCAGCTCCAGCACGGCTACTCCGAATACGCCGAACGGTTCGTGACCTCCCACAACACGCTCATCCCCCACCTGGTGGAACTCGGATTCGAGGTGTGGGCCGCCGACCTCGAAGGCCACGGACGCGCGCCCGGCCGCCGGGGATCCCTGGACGCGCGCCGGGCCGTCATCGACCACGTGCTCCTGCGGCGGCGCATGCGTGCGCGGGGCCTCCCGGTCCTGCTGTTCGGACACTCCCTCGGCGGGCTCATCACGGCGGGCAGCGTCACCGTGGACCCCGCCGACGTCGACGGTGTGGTGCTGACCGCCCCCGCACTGCTCCCGCTCCCCCCGCCCCCGGTGCGCGCCGCCGTCGACCTGCTGGGACTGCTCCTGCCCACCGTCCCGGCGCCCCTGCCCAAACAGCCGCCCTCACGGCTCACCCACCTCACCGAGCAGATCGAGTCGCTCGCGGAGGACCCGCTGTTCTTCCGAGGGCGCCTGCCGATGCGGGTGGCCGCCACCGCCCTGGAGGTCAACGCGGGCGTCCGCCGACGCATCGCGCACTGGCGCACACCGTGCTTGGTCGTTCACGGCACCGAGGACACCGTCACCGACCCGGAACAGAGCCGCCTGTTCGTGGAATCGCTGCCCGTCGACGACAAGGAGTTCCACCCCGTCGAAGGCGGCTACCACGAACTCCTGCACGACACCGCCGGCGACCGTGTCCTGGACCTCATCACCACCTGGCTGGAGGCCCGCACCAAACGGTGACCTTCCTCCTGGAGGGGAGGAGGTCGAGGGACCACCCGCCACGGATCACCGGTGGTCCCGGCCTCGCCACCCGAGGGCTCAACCCAGGAGCCGAGCCCGGACACCGGCCAGGTCCCGCTCTGCGACCCCCGCCTCCAGGAGGTGGGCCCGTACGTCCAGCCCGTCGAGGACGTCGAGGACGCTCCCCCGGAGCGTCGTCCCCCGTTCGGCCATCAGGGACTCGATCATCGGCCCCTGGTCCCGTCGTCCCATCGCGGCGAAGAGGGGGACGAGTTCGGCGGTGGAGAGTGCGTGGTCGTCGGCGATCGCGTCGGCCCGTACCCCGGCCAGGACGAGCAGCAGCAGGGACACCAGGCCGGTGCGGTCACGTCCGGCCCCGCAGTGGAACAGGACACCGCCGGGCTCGGCTCGGGCCAGGGCGGTGATCACCGCTGCGCACCGTTCCGCCTTGCGTTCGAGGAAGGGGCGGTAGTAGAGCGGGGTCCCGTTCAACCCTCGATCGTTGACGTCCTGCCAGAACCCGATGTCCTCGACATCGTCCAAGGGCACCTCCAGGCGGATCGTTCCCGCCGGAGGGGCCACCGTGGCCGACGCGACGGGGAACACCGAGGATCCGCTAGGCTCTGGCGGCACGGACGAGGGAGTCATAGGTGTCGGTGGTGCGCTCTACCGGTACTTCGAGGGCGCGTACCCAGGCGTCCAGTTCGGCCTGTACGGCCAAGCCGTCGCGGTCGTCGGTGACCGTCGCCTCGACCTCGATGAACAGGCCCGCGGATTCGACCTCGTCAACGCAGACGGACCACTCCCCCACGGTGCCCGAGCACCGTGTCTTGACGATGCGCACCGTGGGCCGGAAACCCATGTGGACGAGGGCCTCGTGCATCTGCTGTCGGTCGGCCACGATGCTCTCGGCCTCGGAGCACTCCATCTCGTTCGAGACCGGCGTCTTGACGGTGAACAGATGCCGGCCGTCCTGGGTGGTGCGCAGCCGCGCGAAGGGGACCCCGACCTTCGAGAGGCCGTAGGCCCAGGCCTCAGGGGCGTAGGCCTGATCATCCTGGTGAACCGGACTGCCGAGTTCCACCCCGGCCCGCTTGAGCGCCGCCGACAAGGCCTCACCGTCCCCACTCCGCACCTGGTATTTCGCCTCGATCTCCCGCACCATGGGCCTCTCGTGTCTCGGTGTCGCCGTCTCGGTGAGCCTAACGAGCACAGCGTCGGATGGCAGGGGTTTCAGGATCCGGGACTCGCACACGCGGGCAGGAGAGACGCTCTGGTTGCGGGGGCGCCGGTGAACACGCGTCGGGGAAAGCCCCATGCCAAGGGGAGTCGGGCGCTCGGCCGACGGTGCCACACTCGACCCCGCCTTCCCCACTGTCGGGACGGCCCGCCAAGGGGTCCCGCTCACCGCCGCCTACCGGCACGGTGCCCCACGGGCGCTCGGGCCCCGGGCCCTGCCGGTGGAAACGCTCCCGCGCCCGGTGCGCGGGGGCGGGCTCCCGACCGGGGCCGCGGCCACCACTCCCGCCACCGGCCGCACCTGAGCAACCATGGCTTGGGGCCGTCCCCACGTGCGTGGGGCTCACGGTGACGGACCTCTGGAGCCTCCGCCCCTTTTTCTTCAGGGCGGAGGCGTCTTGCGTGTCCGGGCTCGGCCAATCCGGTGACAGCGGGTGCCCCGTGGGTTACGGTTTCCGGTGTGGTGCCTCACACCGCACGAAGGGCCCAGAAATGCAGCAGGTAGGATCAACGGCAACCATCATCCCCCCAACCGCTGGCAAGCACAGCCCGCCTTGCCCTAAAACCAAAGACGGCAAGCACGATTGGATGTACTCCGGGATGGCGAACATCTACTTCTGCACGTTGTGCGCCGCAACCGAGGAAAGGTGACGGTATGGCTGGGATCGGGGTCGTAGACCACCCGCACGTGTGGCTAGAACGCTCTGACCGCCGGGAGTGCATGGCCTGCGAAGCAACCGAACCCCTCCCCGCCGCCCCGGAAGTGTGCCCCGCCGACAACCTCCGCCACAACGACTTCCCCGGCCCGAACTTTGTAGACCGTTGCACGAAGTGCGGCAGGCTCCGCGAGCACGGCACTCTCTGACCGGGTTCCCGTCCCGGCCGCCCCTGTACGCCAACGTGGCACCCTGGGTTACGGTTTCGGTGAGCCCCCACCCAGCGGAAGATGCCGGCGGCCCCACGGTCCGGGGTCGATGCGTCGCCGCGAACACGAAACCGGCCCCCGCCAATTCGCCTGGCGGGCGCCGGTCCTGTGTGCTGTTACTTGGTGAGGGTGCCCAGGAGCACGGTCCACTCCCCGGCCTCGAACCCGAGGTGGCCCAGCTCCCTGTTCTGGGTGTCCCGAACCCGGGTCTCGGTGCCCTCGGAGACCTCGACACAGTTCTGCGAGCCAGAGCTGTAGGTCGACTTGTGCCAGTCGGCGGTGTTCATGCCGAGTACTCCTTGATCAGGTTACGCAGCAGGCCAGCAGACGCTTCGGGGGTCCGAGCCGCCGCCTGCAATCTGCTGAACAGCATGCCATATCGCCGCACGGTGGACGGGTCGTCGGAGGTCTGTCCGCGTAGTACGGATTCGACGTGCAGAACCTCTGGGGCCTCGGGTGCCGCGATGAGGGCGAACGAGCCGTCAACTCCGGGGTGGGGGTACTGCCCCCACTCGTACACCTGGAGCATTACCCGCCCGGACTCAGCCATTTCTAGCAGGTGTGTGCACTGTTCCGCCATGACTTTCGGCGGGACGAGGAGGCGCCGCACTACAGCGTCGTCTAGCACCACATGGTAGTGCGGTGTTTGGAGTGCTAGGAGGTCCTTCGCCCGGGACATGCGGGTTTCGACTCTCTCCTCTACCTCTCCAGGGGAGAACCAGGGTGCGCCGGATGCGATGACGCCGGACGCGTAGCCGGGTGTTTGGAGGTTACCGGGGACGTGTAGCCGTTGGTATTCCTTGATTAGCTCCGCTTCTCGCTGGTGTTGAGCGAGTTGGCCAAGCCAGTCGACTTGGTCCGGGGCGTACAGCTCTTGGTAGAGGCGGGTCAGTCGGCGTTCTGCTCGCAGCGTCACGTCGATCTCGCCGATGAGACCAGGCGAGATTCGGCGTTTTCCCTGTTCAAAGTGCGAGATGAGTCCCTTGCTGACTCGAACCTTCGCCGCAAGGCCCTGTTGTGTCATTCGCATCTTTGTTCGTTGGGACGCGAGGGCTCGACCCATACGAACGTCCCGCCTATCCCTTTCGTCCTTTTCGTCGCTTTCTTCAACTCCGTCCATGTCACCAGAAAACCACAAGGGAATACCTGATGACTACAGGAGAAGACGAAAAAATACCGGAAGGCAACAAAGGTGAACAGCAAGCTCACGCGGCTTTCCCGCCAAGCGCGGCCATGCAATGTTGTAGATCCGGCTGGAGATCACCGGCCGGAGGGCAAGCAAAAGCCCCGGCGGCCGAAGTCGAGAGCGGTCGCCGAGGCTCAACGCCCCACCCCAACAGCCGAGGTGAAGCGAATGCAGTGTACCGCCCCGAACACCCCCAGCACAGGGCAACCGGCCCCGCTCCCCACGCGGACCAGCGACGACCGCATGTCCGCACTCCGCATCCCCGCCGCCAACCCCCAGGACGGCGACTGGTACCTGACCCACATCTACACATGGGCGCACCGGCAGACGGACGCCCCCACCGACGTCGCCGACCGGGTCGCCCGCGTCGCCGTCGCCCTCGTCCGCAACGCCCACCAGTGGACCCGCAGCGGCCAGCCCGGAGGGCACGCTGAACTGCGCATCGACCGGTGCCGGTTCGACATCGCCGTGTCCGTCACCGACGAAGGCACCGAACCCTCCACGAACGGGGCCCACACCTTCCCCATCGCCGGGGCGAACGGCGGCCTGCACACCGTCGACGCTCTGGCCCTGTATTGGGACTGGGACGGCGGCGCCGGGACCCCCATCACCGTGCGCGCCTTGATTGACAGACGCACCTTCTGATCGTGCGGTGGCGACGCACCCGGGGCGACTCCCGACACCCCGCCCAGGGATTCCGCCACCGCACCCCGCCGGGCGGTCTGGGGAGATGGGCCCGGCCGGCGGGGGCAGCGCGCCAACACCCGCTGCCCCCGCCCTTTTCAAGCCGGTCGTAGCACCCCGGGGAACCCGTACCCCCGGCCCGCCCGAGGGTGTTGCGGCCAACCGGCCCCGCGAATCGTGTGAGGCACCACGCGGGGCCGGGGTGGGGCGGCAGGAACCTGTCACCTGCCGCCCCACCACCCGGAACGGCTGGTCGGTCCCTCCCCAGCCCCACACAGGAACCGACCGGTGTCAGCGGTCCGCCCTCTCGGGTGGGGACTCGGGGGCGGGCGGTGGGAACGGATGCCACCCCACCCCACCCCCACCTACACCGAGGAGCACGGCGTGACCCATCAGAACAGCAGGCCGATGAGGTGGTTGAGCATCGCGCAGGTCGCGGACCTGTGGGGAGTGGCCCAAGACACGGTTGAGAACTGGGTGCGACGCGACTGGATCGCCCACGTCACCGACCACGGAGGCCGCTACCGCATCCCCGAAGCCGCAGCCGAGGCCGTGATCGATGAGATGGACGCCGCCCGGTCGGCGCGAGACGAGACGAGGAACCGATGAGCGACCAGAACCCGCCACCCCTGCCGGTGTTGGTGACCCCCGATGAGATCGCGGCCCTGTTCCGGGTCGACCCGAAAACGGTGGCCCGGTGGGCGGCGGCCGGGAGGTTGCCGGGCGTTCGGACCCCCGGGGGCCACCACCGCTTCCGCAGAGAGGACGTCGATCGTCTCTTGGAAGAGGCCGGTTTCACGACCTGACCCCCGCCCGCCCGGAGGACCGCCGAGGCCCGGGTGGGCGGGCACCAAACCGGCCGCGCCCCATCCAAAGGGGGGCGGGGGCGCGGCCACCCGCACCGGCACGAGGAGAGGAGGAGACCCATGGCGTCGCACCGATTCGGTGACCGGCCGGGGCCGCCCCGCAACACCTGTACCGGGTACCTCGCCGTCCGGCTGGGTTTGCCCACCTCCTCGCCGGTGGTGAGCATCCGGCAGCGCGAAGACCCGTTGAGGCGAGGTGACCCGCTGATCCGCGCCGCCGAACAAGCCGCCCCACCACCGTCCAGGCCGACCGGTGAATGGGCGGAGCTGGGCGCCCTGATCCGTGACCTGCTGCACCACCGACCCGATCTCAGGAGAACCGAATGGACGCCACCACCGCCGAGTTCGCCCAGGCCGCCCGCCGGGCCGGTTTCTTCGCGGTCGTCGAGGGACCCGGCCAGGTGGACATCCGTGGGGTGACACAAGACGGCGAACCGGTGGGGGCGATGCGGTTCCGTTTGGTGACCCAGGCCAGGCGAGAGGTGTGGCGGTACGAGTTCCCGGCCCGGGAGATCCCCGCCCCCGGCAGCGGGTTGTTCAACAACTTCCCCCGGTACCCCGGCCCGGAGGACTTCGGTCGGCTCGGGTACTGGTGGCGGGACTTCGCAACCGGGCCCGAATGGCAGTACCACCCCCAGGACTGGATGCGCCCGCAGGCATGGACCTGCCGGGTTGGTGTGCGCGCTTAGATGTCCCGTGCCCTGGGAGACCGCCCAGGGCACGGGGTTGGGGCCCATTCGGGTCCCGCCCCTGCGGTTGGTGCCGCCGGGTTCCACAAGGGATGCACAGGAGGATACGCATGAAGCTGACCTACACCCAGGGCCGGAAGTCACTGCCGGTCGGCAAGCGGGTGAAGTCCGAGCGCTCCAAGAACGTCACGAACTGCGCGACGGCGCTGCTCGACACCACCGGGGTGGTGGAGATGGGCGACACCCGGAACCCGGGCGCGGCCCTGGTGTTCTCGGCCGGGGCATGGGCTGCCCTGCGGGTGGGTGTGGCCGCGTAGTGACGTGGGGGTCCATCCCCGCGTGCGCGGGGCTCACTCGCTTTCCTCCTGGTGGGCCCTGAACAGCGAAGGCCCCGCCGAGCGCAGGGCCTTCTGCGTGTCCGCTTCCGGACACCTCACGCATTCCCCGTGTAGGCCGACTACCGTCGTGCGATTCTGGCGATGGTCTCGGCGTACCGGTCGGCGTCCTCATCGGTGCGGGCCCACATGATGGGCGTCCCGCCCGACCGGGGCCGCAGGCGCCATATAGCGCCCCCGCTGTGCTCGCCGGGATTCAAGGGAGTGAACAAAACGTCGGGGTGCTTGGAGGCGAGATCATGATCGGCCATGAAACCCACCGTAGCTGGCTGCGGATGATCGTAGACCCGGTTCTGCGGTGGATGTGCGACCGGTGCGGTGCGGACAACAACGCGCGGGGCCGCCCGAACTGCTGGTCGTGCGGGCAGAAGAAGCCGTCGTGACCCGAGTGGGCTGAGCAGTCTGTCCCCGGTCCATCCCCGTGTGCGCGGGGCTCATCACACGTCACAGTCCACCAGGTTCACCGCGAACGGTCCATCCCCGCGTGCGCGGGGCTCACGCTTTTTCACCTGGGGAAATGCAGGCCGTTATCTCCGCTTGACCCAACCCCCAGCGAGCGTCCACGTCCACCGGCCCTACCGGCAACGCCCACTCGCGAATGCGGCAATACAAACCATTCGCCCATATCGAACGCCACCTCCGCAGAGAGCGAATACCAACGAACGGCATTCGCACCCCGAACCCCTGCGATCGCCCCTAGACTGCACCCACAACTCCATTTCGTGATCCCCCCATCACGAAAAAACGGAGCCGCCCGGTGTTAGCAGCACCCGACGGCTCCTGACCTACCTACCTGCACTACCAGGAAGGCGGCTAGGCATGAATCCTAGTCCCATACCCCCGTGCGCCCGCAATCGGGACGCGCGACTTCCCGTCCCCATCCCCCACCCGGGGGTGACGCGGTGAAGATCCTCCGCTCCCACCACACCGAACACTTCACCGTCCTACCGAACGCCGCCCTACGCGACCCCCGTCTCTCCTGGGCCGCGCGCGGACTCCTGGCCGAACTGCTCTCCCGGCCCCGGAACTGGTGGACCGACGCCGACGCCATGACCCGTCTGGCCAAACGCCAACGCGGTGAAAACGGAGAAAGCCGACAGAAGACGCGATCACTATTCCGCGAACTCGAATCCACCGGCTACCTCGCACGCTCCAAGACCCAACGCCCCGACGGCACCTGGTCCACCGCCCTGACCCTCCACGACCTTCCCCGGGACAAGGACACACCACCCGCTCCGACCGCCCCGAACGAGCATTCCCCCAGCTCGGACCGGGGTAC
The DNA here is from genome assembly GCF_031845465.1 of Nocardiopsis lambiniae. Lineage (NCBI taxonomy): Bacteria > Bacillati > Actinomycetota > Actinomycetes > Streptosporangiales > Nocardiopsidaceae > Nocardiopsis > Nocardiopsis lambiniae. The sequence goes on from NZ_JAVREP010000004.1 coordinate 218,533, forward strand.
CGAAAACCGGCCGTCGGTGGACCGAACGTCGGATTCCCGGCCCTCTTCGGTAAGTAACGACCAACGAAACAACGAGGACGAAAACCCGTCCGTCCGCGAGCCGGTCACCACAGAGGCCACACCCGCGCCCACACCCGCGCACCCACCGGAACCGGCGGCCCCGACCCTCCCGAACTGGACCCTCGACCTGCTGAAGGCGATCCCCGACGGCGCGCTGCGCCACCCCGCCCGCGACCGTCTCACCCTCGCCCGCCGTCTGGCGTCGCTGCACCTCGCGGGTCTCAAGCAGGAAGAACTCACCCGCGCCCTCACCGGCTGGGAGGAGACCCTCGCCCCGTTCGCCGCGCTCTCCACCCGCCTGGCGTCACCGGAGACGGTCCGCGCCTGGAACTCCCGCACCCCGACCCCGGGTCCCACGTCCCGAGGGTTCGAACGGAACCTGTTCGGCAGTGTCCCCATGGACCGTCTCACCGCACACGCCGACACCGGGGCCCCCGCCCCACCCGGCTTCACCCTCGACTCCCGGGGCAGGGCCACCGGCACCTGCCCGGACCATCCCACCGTCCGCAACGTCCCCGGTGGCGCCTGCACGGTGTGCGGACACGTCCGCCGCACCCGCCCCTCCGAACCCGTTCACCCACCGGCCGACCGGATCGGACCGACCCCACCGGAACGGATCGACCCACCGGCGACCGCCCCGGAGAACCCGCTCACGAGCCGTCCCTCCACCGGCCTCGACGCCTCGTTCGTCCACCCCAAGTGCGATGACCAGCACTGCAACGCCGACAGGACCTCACCCCGCTATCGCATGGTGTTGCGCATCGCCCGCACGGGCCGGGACGTCATCGCGGTGCCCTGCCCCACCTGTGGCGAACGCGCCGACCGGACCGCACCGGCGCCGGCACCGGCACCGGTCGCGGCGTGACCCCGCCCGTGAGCGCGGGGGCGGGCGGTGAGCGTCGTACGCCCACCGCCCGCCCGGGGATCACCTCCCGCCCGAGGTCAGGGCTTGAGGACGTAACGGCCGCGCACTCCGCCCTCGGCCATGGCGCGGTGGGCTTCGGCCAGCCGGGGCAGCGGCAGGACGGCGTGCACGCGGGCCGGCAGTTCTCCGGACGCGGTCCGGTCGAGCAGCTCGCCCAGCCGTGTGCCGTCCGGCCTCACCGACACGGCGCGCACGTCGATCCCGCGCTCCGAGGAGGGCACGGCACTCGGCTGCACACCCACGAAGAGCCCGCCGTCGCGGACCAGGGCCAGGCCCTGGTCCTGAAGGGCGGCGGCGTCGGCGACCGCGTCCCACCCGTGTGCGGCCCGGTCGGTGAAGTCGGCGCCGAGGCCCCGGACGAACTTCTCGTCCCAGGACCTGGCCAGACCCGTCACCCGCCAGCCGCGTTCCCGCGCGAACGGGACGACGTACCCTCCGACCGCGCCGGCCGCGCCGGTCACCAACAGCCGGCCGCCCCCGGCGGGGGCGTCGCCGAGCAGGTCGACGAGCTGGGCGGCGGTCAACCCGTTGAGCGGGACCGTCGCCGCCTCCACCGGGTCCAGGCCCTCGGGCACGACGGCGATGTCGGCGGCCGGTACGACGACCTGCTCCGCGTAGGTGCCGAAGTCGCGGTCGAGGCCGCCCACCAGGCCGGCGACGGGGGTGCCGACGGTCAGGCCCACGTCGGGGCCGACGGCGACGATGGTGCCGGCGAAGTCCCAGCCCAGGCCGGTGTGCTCGGGCTGGTCGATGAAGCCCAGAGAGTGGAAGTAACCGCTCGCGACCGCGAGGTCGACGGGATTGACCGAGGCCGCCGCGATCTCGACGCGGACCTCGCCGGGGCCGGGTTCACGGACGGGGAGGTCGATGACCTTGACCGAGACGGAGTCGTTCAGGGTGCGGACGACGGCGGCACGGAAGGTGGGGATACCCATGGTCGTACTCCTCGGGGTCTTGCGCTCGGAGGCTGTCGCACATCACTCTGGTGGGGTAACTCTCCAATGGGAAGTACGTACTCGGAAGTGCGTAGCCCACCCACGAGTAGGAAGGGGCGGCCGGTGGCGACGATGACCGCGGCGCAGAGGCGGGCGATGGCGAAGGAGGAGTACGACGCGTTCATGGCGATGTGTCCCAGCCGACAGTTGCTCGACCGGATCTCCGACAAGTGGGTCGCCCTGGTCCTGACCGCGCTCGGCGACGACTGCCGGGAACCGGCCGAGGGCGGGAGCACGGACGGGCCGCGGTCGATGCGCTACTCCGAGCTGTCCCGCCGGCTGGCCGGGATCAGCCAGAAGATGCTCACCCAGACGTTGCGCTCCCTCGAACGCGATGGCCTCGTCTCCCGCACCGTGACGCCCACCGTGCCGGTCACGGTCACGTACGAGCTGACCGAACTGGGGCTCTCGCTCCACGCCATGATCCGCGGCGTCAAGCGGTGGGCCGAGGCGAACATGAGCGAGGTGCTCGCGAACCGCGCGGAGTACGACGCGCGTGCCGTGTGAGCCGCGAGGCGTGGTGAGGCGCGAGGCATGGTGAGGCGCGAGGCGTGCGGTGTCGCCGAGGTCCGCCCGCGCCCACCGTGACGGTGGGCGTGGGCGGGCACGCCGGCAAGCCCGCTCGCGCGGGTGTCAGGGGACCGAGGGGTCCGCCCCGCGGCCCGTCCCCCCTGGTTCGGGCGGACGGAACCCCCACGCGGCCAGACCGAAGGCGAGCCCACCGAGCAGGAACCAGGGGTTCCACAGCAACAGCGTCCACAGTCGCTGTTCCGGGCTCACGTCCACGGCCCGGCCGGACGTGTCGATCAGCAACAGCGCCTGGACGGCGATGCCGCGCAACGACAGCACGACGCACGCGCACCATCCCAGGGCCCTGATCACCCACCCCGCCGGCCCTTGGTGCCGCGAGCCGGCGAGAAGCCACCCCAGGACACCGCCGACGAGGCACAGCACTCCCACGCCCCACAGACCCACCGCCACGAACCACAGGGGGCGTTCCTCGGCCAGGGGGCCCGCGGAGACGGCGAGCCCCCGGTCGCCGCCCATCGCCCAGTGGAAATGCGGCACCGCGAAAGCGATCGCCCAGACGCACGCGATACGCCCCCACGCCCCCGGCCTCGTCACGTCCCACCGACCTTCACGCATGACGCGAAGCATCCCACCGTCACGGAACGCCGCCGTCCGCCGCCCCCCGGGGGGCGGCGGATCGGGCCCGGCTCCGTCCTCAGCTCCCGACGGTTTTGACGATGGCCCCCGCGTCCGCGATGTGCAGGACCGCGTCGACCCCGGCGACGGTCGCCTCCTCAAGGGGGAAGTAGCCCTTCTCCGGAGTGGTATCGGTCCGGGTCCGGGCGGGAGCGAGTCCCGTGGCCGCCCTCAACCCCCACGTGGTGACGCCGGCCTGAAGCGCGCCCTCGTAGGTGTCCGCCTCCGGTTCCCCGAGCCCCAGGCCCTCGCTGCGCCCCAGGCTGCCCGCGACACACGCGTACCGCTCACCCACGAGCGATCCCACGATGGCACCGGCCGAGAACCAGTCCAGGTCCTCGTCCCCGAACCGCCAGACGCTCGGGGTCCTTCGGAGGTGCAGGTTGTGGGTGAAGACCAGCGTCGCCCCGCGCTCCGCCTCGATGTCCCGGATGTCCAGGAGGTTCTCGGCCATGAGCGCGTCCCGGGTGGCGATCTGGGCGCGCAAGCGGACGGCCTGTTCGGGGTGCCGCGCGCACTGCTCGTGGTAGCGCAGCAGGCCGATACCGGCCGTGAGACGGGTCCGGGTCCCGGACCACTCGGCACGTGAGGTCGCCGCGATCAGCTCCGGGGCGCGCGCGTAGAGCTCGCCGAGCATGCCGTCGGCGATCACCCGCAGCCGCACCGCCTCCTCCGTGATCCCCGGTGACATGGCCGGGTCCATGACCGCCTCCGCGCGACTCCACCGTTCGTCGTCACCGGTCAGGCCCGCGATGTCGAGGTCGAGCCCTAGACGGTCACGGGCGTACTCCAGGTATCCCCGGGGACTCGGCGCGCTGAAGTTCTCCCCAGGGGTGTCGAAGCCGTGGAAGGCGACCCGCTCTTCGGCCGACCGGTCCTCGTTGTACTCGCGCAGCCAGGCGACCAGTCGCCGGTTGGCGTCCAGTTCCCCGAAGTCGTGCGAGAAGCCCTCCTCCAGCACCCGGTCGAGGTCCCCCGCTCCGCCTCGCACGAAATCGTTCACGGAGAGCGCGGCCACACGGTCGATCTCGATGGCGATCGACCGGAAGCCGAGGTCGACCAGCCGGACGAGCAGTTCGTTGCGGACCAGCCCGAAGGCCGGTTCCCGGTGTGTCGGCTCGCCCAGGGCCAACAGCTCACATGACGCGGGCACGAAGTCTCGAATGTCCTGATCCATGAGTCTCAAGCGTATCCTTGAAAGAACGGTTGAGACCTGATCCCCTCCCACCTCACCTTTCTTCCGTCAAGCCTCAAAGCGGAGACAACCCTTCGTGCGACCATCCGACCTCGCCCACGAGCACGGCATCTCGACCCAGTCGGTCCGCAACCACGAGCGGGACGGGTTCATCCCGCCCGCCGAGCGCACCCGGAGCGGCCACCGGATCTACACCGAGGTGCACGCGGCGGCACTGCGCGCCCACCTCTTCCTCGTCCGGGCGTACGGCCACCCGCCCGCCGGCCGGATCATGCACGCGCTCCACGAGGACCGGCTCGACGACGCCCTGGCGGTCATCGACCACGGCCACGAGCGGCTGCTCCGCGACCGGGCCACCCTCGCCGCGGTGCGGGAGTCCGTGGATCACCTGACGGCGGGGCCCGACACCGCACCGGGGCGTTCACCGGCCGGCCGCACCCGGACCATCGGCGAACTCGCGCACCGGCTCGGTGTCACCCCGGCGACGCTGCGCAACTGGGAGGACGTCGGCATCCTCGTTCCCGAACGCGACCCCGCCACCGGATACCGCGTCTTCCGCGCGGAGGACGTCCGTGACGCCGAACTCGCCCACCTGCTCCGACGCGGGGGCTACCCGCTGGACCACGTACGCACCGTGGTCGGGCAGGTCCGAACGGCCGGCGGCACCGACGCGCTGTTCGCGTCCCTGAGCGACTGGCGGCGGAGACTGACCGCGCAGGGCCTCGCCATGCTCGACGCCGCCGCCCACCTCAGCCGCTATCTGGTCCTGCTCGACCTCGGCGAGGACGTTCGGGCCGACCACTCTCCGAGGGGGCGCGGAACGACCGTCTGAGATGGCGCGCCCCGGTGGCGCCGAAGAACGGGAGTCCGTCGCCGCGGCGCGCGAGGACCCCGCGCCCCGGCCGTGTTCCCTGCGGCACGGTCAGGAGGCGGAGGTCCCGCCCGATCGGGAGGACCCGAGATCTGACCGATGCGTCCGAGCCGCGCTCGGCGCACACTCGGTGAGACGGCGATCACCCCTCGGAGGGAAGCTCATGAACGTTCCGGAAGTGCGCATCTTCGACATCATGGCCTGCGACGTCTACTGGGACTTCGACGGAACACCGCTCCCCAGGGAGCAGCACAAGTTCCTGGTCTCCTTCCATCCGACCCCGGGCGTTCCCACCCCCGAACTCGTGGAGTCCATCACCGCGCGAGGCCCGGACGGGTACGAGGTGGTGTTCGGCGACCAGCGGTTCACCGCCGCCAACACCAACGGCCACATCTACGACCGCACCCTCGACTACTACTGGTACATGGTCAATCTGCCCACGGGCTTCCTGCCCGAGGGCGAGTACACCATCGAGGTGCTCTGCATCGACGGCCGGGTGCTGCGCAAGTCGCGCACGCACAGCGCGACCACCTCACGAGAGCTGGTCGAGCACTACAAGAACGAGCGCGAGCGCATCCTGGCCTCCTACTCGCCCTCCGGCGGGGAGGTCCTGGACCGGGTGCCCGTGTCGGGTGAGCTGCGCTGCGACTGGGCGACCCTGGACGGCTTCGGGGGCCCGGACGCCTACTACATCCACCGGCTGGCCGAGGGCGGATCGGCCAAGGAGTTCGACACCCAGAACCTCACGTGGTGGGACAACATCTTCGTGCAGCGTCTACGGGGCGATGAGCGGGCCGGGCTCAACCGGGGCGGCGTCGACGTCCACGCCGACCTGAGGCCCGAGACCACGTACTCCTACTTCGTGGAGATCACCGACGCCAACGCCCAGAGCGAGACCAACATCTGCGTCTTCCAGCCGCACCAGGTCTTCCGGACCCCGGCGCGGGTCGCCTCGACGGTGGGCTGACCGGGGGCGTGCGGCGCGGGTGGCCGTGCGAACGCCCGCGCCGGACGCCCTCTCGTGGTGCGGCCCGTCCCGGACACCGCCGAAGCCGACGCGGACCGAGGCGGGCCCTCGCCCTTTTCTCGTGTCCACCGCGCACCCACACCCCCGTGGGCACGACCGTGCCGGGCCCGCCCTGCGCCCACGTCCGGGGCGGTGGGTCCCGGAGACCGCGTGCGTGGACGGCGTGGGTGGAGCGCCGGCGCTCCACCGACGCCGTCCGACCCCGTTCAGACCGGTTCGGTGCGGCCGAACAGGTGCGCCAGCGCCTCCTCCAGGTGCGGGTACCGGAACCGGTGCCCCGCCCTCGCCAGACGACCCGGGGCGACCCGCTGGTTCGCCAACGCCATCTCGTCCGCCCCCTCCTTGCCCAGCAGCACGGCGGGCGCCCACCCCGGCACCGGGAACAACGACGGCCGACGCAGGGTCTTGGCCAGCAGTCGCGCGTGTTCGGCGCCGCGCACCGGGTACGGCGTCACCCCGTTGATCGGCCCCGCCAGGTCCTCGTCGAGGATCGCGCGCACGTAGACGTCGGAGAGGTCGTCGGCGCCGATCCACGACAACCACTGCCGTCCGTCACCGAGCCGACCGCCCAGACCCGCCGCGAACAGCGGGTACTGCAACCCCAGTACCCCGCCCGCCGGGGTCTGCACGATCCCCGTGCGCACCTGGACGCACCGCACGCCCGCCTCGGCGGCCGGTCCCGTGGCGGCCTCCCACTCGGCGACCAGATCGGCCAGGAACCCCTCGCCGCGCGGGCTGTCCTCGGTGAGGACCTCCTCGCCGCGGTCCGGCCCGTAGTATCCGATGCCCGACGCCGTCACGAACACGCGCGGCCCGCCGCCCCGCGCCACCAGTGCGGCGAGCGCCCGGGTCGGTTCGACCCGGCTGTCCCACAGTTCGGCCTTGTGCTCCTCGGTGAACCGTCCGAAGATCGGTTCCCCCGCCAGGTGCACCAGGGCGTCCACGCCTTCGAGCAGGTCGGCCGCGGGTTCACGGGGGTCCCACCGCCGTTCGTCCGGGTGGCTCGGTGCCCGCCGCACCAGCCGGATCACCCGGTGCCCGCCCGTGGTGAGCAGCGCGCACAGGTTGCGCCCCACCAACCCGCCCGCACCGGTGACCGCGACGGTCAGCGGCCGATCGCTCCAGGCACGGGCGCGGGCGCCGGCGGCCAGGTCGTCGGCGAGCTGGGCGTGCCGGTAGGCGAACATCGGCCGCAGCAGCGCGTCGGGGACGGAGGTGGCGACCTTGTCGACGACGCGGGTGCCGTCGGCCTCCTCGACGAAGTCGTGGGCGTGCGTCCACGACAGCACCGTCGACAGCGGCGGGTTCACCAGACGATCCGCGAACCGGCGCGGCGGGTCGTAGCGCTCCGGCAGGTGCGCGGCCTCCCAGCGCACCCCGCCCGGGAACGACAGCACCGCCACACCGTCCCGCAGGGAATCGGCTTCGGCGGCGAGCCGTACCGGTTGCCAGGGCGGTGCCAGGCGGGTGAACGCCCCCGGTCGGGCGTGCCACTCGAACACCTCGTCCCGTGGCGCGGGCACCACGCTCGAATACCGAAAGACCATGACCCTCCCTCGTTACGACTGTGGCCACGGTAACCCGATGGGCACGGAGGTTTCAGGTCGGGTGCCCGCGCGCCGCCCGATCGTCGCGTATTCCCCGGGTGAGGTCACCCACCCGTCAGGAAGCCGGTCACGGTCTCGGCGAGGACCCGATGGGCCTCGGCGTCGTCGATGCGGGCGGCCCCGTCCCCCGACTGGTCCCCGTAGGCGCCGAACTGGGCGTGGTTCATCCCGTCGATCTCCACCATCACGGCGTTCCCGGGCAGGTGGCCCCGGTTCTCGTCGATGGCCGCCGGGTCGGACAGTCCGTCCTCGCCCCCCGACACGGACAGCACCCGCAGGTCGTCCCGCTCCGCGAGTCCGGCCCCCTCCGTGGCGTAGGAGCCCCACAGCACCAGGCCCTCCGGGGCGAACGCGGGGTCGTCGCCGGCGTGGGACGCGGCCATGGCCCCGCCGAGGGAGTGTCCGCCCAGGTACCAGCGCTCCACGCCGTCGCCGTGCTCGGCGACGGCGTCGTCGGCGCGGTCGGGGTCCAGGACGGCCAGGTTGAGCGGCATCCGCGGGATGACGACCGTGACGCCGGTGGCGGCGACGACGGGCGCCCACGGGGCGGTGTAGGCCTCGGCCTCGACGCGGGCGCCGGGGTAGAACACCACTCCGGTGTCGGAGCCCTCGTCGGAAGCGGTGCCGCCGGAACCGGTGCCGCCGGAACCGGTGTCGTCGGGTGTCAGGACGACGGCGTCGTCGGTGATCTCCACGCGCACCCCCGGCAGCGCCCGGGCCCGGTCCAGGGGTCCGGCCTCGGCGCGGTACGGGGTGAGCCCCCACACCACGAACGCGCCCACCGCCAGGGCGAGGGCCAGGAGGAGGGCGATCGCCACGAACGCCCGGCGGCGGGCGGTGGAGGTTGTGCGTCGAGGGCTCATCGGGGCGTCCTCGTTCCGGTGGCGCGTCGGCCTCGTGCTCGGGTCCGCTCGGATGTCCGGGTGGTTCCTCGTAGATTTATCACGGAATCCAAGATACTTTCTTGTTACTGCTTCTTGGGACACCGACCTTCGGAGGATCATGGGGACCACCGCACACGACGACACCGCGCCCGCCGCCCCTTCGCCCCTCGCCTCGATCGTGGCACTGGGGGTCCTGCTCGCGCTGGCCTTCGGCACCGCCCTCCTCGGCGTGCTCGCCAGCCCCGACACCGCCGGCGAGTACGCGAGCCTGACCCGACCCGGGTGGGCCCCGCCCTCGTGGCTGTTCGGCCCGGTGTGGACCGCGCTGTACGCGATGATCGCGTTCTCGGGCTGGTTGGTGTGGCGGCGCGGACGCCTGCGCGGCCTCGCCCTGGCGCTGTTCGCCGGCCAGCTCGTGTTCAACGCCCTGTGGACACCGCTGTTCTTCGGCCTGGGCCTGCGCGGCACGGCCCTGGTCGACATCGTGGTGCTGTTGGTGACGGTGACCGCGACGATCACGGTCTTCGCCCGCGCGTCGCGGACCGCCGCGCTGCTGCTCGTCCCGTACTGGGCGTGGGTGGGGTTCGCGACCGTGCTCAACGCCGCGATCTGGTGGCTGAACCGGGGATCGTAGAGCCCCCGGAGACCGGTGTCCGGGGCACCCGGGACACCGGCTCCGGGACCCGCACTCGTACCCTGGGGCGATGCCGAGCATCTACCTCATCCGCCACGGCAAGGCATCGCCGGAGGCGGAGGACTACGACGAACTGAGTCCCACCGGATACGAGCAGGCCCGCCTGTTGGGCGCCGAGCTCAAGCGCCGCGACCTGCGCCCCGGCCCGGTGCTGGCGGGCGGCCTGCGCAGACAGCGCCAGACCGCCGCCACCGCGCTGGCCGAGGCCGGGATCGACGTCGACCCCCTCATCGACGAACGCTGGAACGAGTACGAACACCTGGAGCTGCTGACCCGACACCCCATCGGCGAGGGCACCCTCCAGGAGCGCCTGGACGCCGGGCTGTCGGCGTGGATCGCCGCCGGGGGCACCGGCGCGGGCACCTGGGAGGACTTCCGCGCCGGGGTCCGGGCCGCCCTGTCCGACACGGTGGCCCGGCTGGAGCGGGGCGAGACCGCCCTGGTGTTCACTTCGGCGGGGGTGATCGCGACGGTGTGCGCGGCCCTGCTGGAGGCGCCGACGCACGGTTTCCTGGCGTTGAACCGGATCGTGGTGAACGGTTCGATCACCAAGGTGATGCACGGTCGCGGCGGCACCCGCCTGCTGTCCTTCAACGACCACGCCCACCTGGAGCAGGGCGGGGCGGGGTTGATGACCTACCGCTGAGCCGTCGCGGACCGGGCGCACGCGCGGCCGTCGAAAACCGACCGGTCGGTACCTCAAGCGGTACCGACCGGACCGACGCCGGGGCGACCCCGGCGTCGGTCCGAGGGCACGGAGTCACCGGGCCTCGGCGTCCGGACCGCCGTCCGGGTGGGGGCCCGTGGGGCGACGGTGGGCGGAACCGGTGGGACGACGACCTCACCGGACGGGCCTCCGGCCGTTCGACGAGACGGCGGCACACGCCCTCGCCGCGCACCCGCGGAACGCTTCCCTGGAAGAGGGGGACCTCGGCCGTGAGCAGGCCGGGCACGGACTCCCCGTACAGTGGGGTGTTCGGCACGGCCCGGGTGAGCACCCGGTGATCGGTGCCCGATGACGCACCCCGCGCCGGCGGGGATGACCCGGATCGGATTCTCTTGCACCTGGCTCGTATCAGTCTCAACACCCGACGCGCACCGAGGATGGACCAGTGGGCCACCATGGGGGCGGCCGTGCGCGACGCCCTCGGCGCCGACGCCGCCGGGTCCGACGTGCGCCTGTTGTGGGCGCGCACCTCACCGACCACGCTGATCATCAGCTGCGACACCGCGCCCCACTGGGAGGCGATCCCCGGAGCGGTCGCGGGAACGGTCCAGCCCCTGCCGCGCCACACCGAGGGCGAGGTGATCCGGTGGGAGCTGATCACCGCGCCCACGACACAGCGCGAGGCGACGCCCACCGATGAGGACCCGAACCCCCGGAGCAAGCGGGTGCCGTTGGCCGAGGACGGGTTCCGGGAGTGGCTGGACCAGAAGCTGGCGGACGCCGCGCAGATCACGTCGGCGCGCTGGAAGCGGCTGGGCGGCAGGCCCGCGCGTTACCACTTCGTCGGCGAGGCCGTGGTGCGCGACAGCGACGCCCTCCAGGACCTGTGCCTGGACGGGATCGGCGCGGGCAAGGGCACCGGAGCGGGGCTGCTGCTCACCGGTACGGCGACGACGACGCGGTAGCGCCTCCCCCGCGGGGGTGGGGCGCACGCCCCCGTGACCCACTGCCAGACTGGGCCCCGGCGCGCGATCGACGAGACGACCGACCGACACGGAGGCCCACCCGATGCAACGTGAACGCGACCACGACATCGTCCTGTTCGGCGCGACCGGGTACACCGGCGCGCTGACCGCGGCCTACCTGGCCACACGTCTGCCCGACGGAGCCCGGTGGGCGCTGGCCGGGCGTGACGGGGGCAGGTTGGCCGAGGTCCGGAAGCGGGTGACGGCGTCGGCGCCGAACGCCCCCGAGCCCGACCTGCTGGTGGCCGACGTGACGGACCGGGCGTCCATCCGGGCGCTGGCGGCGTCGGCGCGCGTGGTCATCACCACCGTCGGCCCCTACGCCGTCCACGGCGAGCCGCTGGTGGCCGCGTGCGCGGCCGAGGGCACCGACTACGTGGACCTGTGCGGTGAACCGGCGTTCGTGGACCGGATGTACGTGGCGCACCACGCCACCGCCCGGCGCACCGGGGCGCGGATCGTGCACGCGTGCGGGTTCGACTCCATTCCGCACGACCTCGGGGCGTGGTTCACCGTCAACCGCCTGCCCGAGGGCGTGCCGCTGCACGTCGAGGGGTTCGTGCGGGCCAAGGGGACGGCGTCCGGGGGGACCCTGCACTCGATGATGGGCGCGTTCGCCGACCCCGGGGAGATGGTGGCCGCGGCCCGGGAACGGCGCGCCGTGGAGGAGCCGCCCGAGGGGCGGCGGGTGCGGGTCGACCTCCGGGGCGTGCCGCGCACGCGGCTCGCGCGGGGGTGGACGCTGCCCCTGCCCACGTTGGACCCGCAGGTGGTGGTCCGGTCCGCCGCCGCGTCGGAGCGTTACGGCCCGGACTTCTCCTATGGGCACTACGCGGCGTTCCGGTGGCCGACCAGCGCTCTCGGGGCGGCCCTGGGTACGGCCGGGCTCATGGCGGCGGCGCAGGTGGGACCGCTGCGCGAGCGGTTGCTGGCCCTGCGTGCCCCGGGTGAGGGCCCCACCGAGGAGCAGTTGGCCACCGGATGGTTCTCCGTGCGCTTCGCGGGCACGGGCGGCGGCCGTCGGGTGTACACCGAGGTGACCGGGGGCGAGCCGGGGTACGCCGCGACGTCGATCATGCTGGCGGAGTCGGCGCTGTGCCTGTGGCGCGACGACCTGCCCGCGACCTCGGGGCAGGTGACGACGGCCGTGGCCATGGGCGACGCCCTCATCGAGCGGCTGCGCGCGGCCGGGTTCGGGTTCCGGGTGCTGGAGACCGTCGAGGACTGAGACCGCGGAGGTGGCGGGGGCGCCCCGGGACCGGGGCGCCCGCCGACGCCCGCCGGACCGCGAAGGGCCGGTCGGGACACGCGAGCGGACGTGGGCCCGGCCGGGTCGGGTCCACGCGCGGCCCCGCCCTGGCCGGAACCCCACCGGCGCGCACCGACCGGAACGCGCCGACAGGGGTGTGCGGGCAGTGGGGCGCGTGAACGATCCCGGTCCGACGATCGGGCCCCGGGCCGGGCCGCCGGATCGTCCCCTCCGAGGGGTCGCGGAGCCCGGGTCAGCCCCGGCGTTCGGCGGCGCGGTCCAGGACCGCGCGCAGGGCCAGCTCGTAGCCGAACACCCCGCACCCCGCGACGTACCCCGCCGTCACCGGAGCGGTGACCGAGGTGTGCCGGAACGCCTCGCGCGCGTACACGTTGGAGATGTGGACCTCCACCACGGGCGCCTCGATGGCGTCGATCGCGTCGCGCAGCGCGATGCCGTAGTGCGCGTAGGCGCCCGGGTTCATCACCACGCCCACCCAGTCGCGGGCGGCGTGCAGCCGGTCGACGAGGATCCCCTCGGTGTTGCTCTGGGCGCACACCACGTCCACGCCCAGTTCCCCTCCGAGCGCGGTCACCCGTGCCTCGACCTCGGCGAGGGTGGTCGTGCCGTACTGGGCGGGGTCTCGGGTGCCGAGCAGGTTCAGGTTGGGTCCGTTGAGCAGCAGGACGGTGCGGGACGGGTCGGCGACGGGACTGGACACGGTGCTCCTTGTCGATCGGTGGGCACGACCAGCCTAGGGCGCTCCGCCCCTGGTGACCCCGGCCATGGGCGACTCCTCGGGAGCGGGTAGCATACCGACCAGTCGGTCAATCACTTCGAGGAGGCGACGCCGTGGCGTCCACCCTGCTGTCCGCCCGCGACCTGCGATTCCTGATCTACGAGTGGCTCGACGCCGAGGCCCTGACCCGGCGTCCCCTCTACGCCGACCACTCGCGCGAGACCCTCGACGGCGCGCTGGAGCTGGCCGAACGCGTGGCCACCGACCACTTCGCCCCGCACAACAAGACCAACGACGCCAACGAGCCCCGCTTCGACGGCGAGCGCGTCCACGTCATCCCCGAGGTCAAGAAGGCCCTGGAGGTCTACGCAGAGACCGGGCTGGCCGTCGCCGGCATGCCCGAGTCCGTCGGCGGCGCCCAGATGCCGCACCTGATCACCAGCGCGTGCGGCGCCTACTTCCAGGCCGCCAACCTGGGCACCTCCGCGTACACGTCCCTCACCGCCGGCAACGCCCGCCTGCTCCTGGCCCACGGAAGCCCCGAACAGGTCCGCACCTGGGTGCCGCCCATGATCGAGGGTCGGTTCACCGGCACCATGTGCCTGTCCGAACCGCAGGCCGGCAGCTCCCTGGCCGACATCACCACCCGCGCCGAGGACGCCGGGGACGGCACGTACCGCCTGTTCGGCAACAAGATGTGGATCTCGGGCGGCGACCACGAGCTCACCGAGAACATCGTCCACCTGGTGCTGGCGAAGATCCCCGGCGGGCCGCCCGGGGTCAAGGGCATCTCCCTGTTCATCGTCCCCAAGTACCTGGTCGACGCGGACGGGTCGGTCGGCGAGCGCAACGACGTCGTCCCCGCCGGGCTCAACCACAAGATGGGCTACCGGGGCACGGTCAACGCCCTGCTCAACTTCGGTGAGGGCCGCCACACGCCCGGCGGCTCCCCCGGCGCGGTGGGGTACCTGGTCGGAGAGCCCCATCAGGGTCTGGCCCAGATGTTCCACATGATGGACGGGGCCCGGATCGGCGTGGGGGCAGGGGCCATGGCGGTCGGCTACACCGGCTACCTCAAGTCGCTGGCCTACGCGCGTGAGCGCCTCCAGGGCCGCCCGCTGGGCGGCAAGGACCCGGAGCGGCCACAGGTGCCCATCATCGAGCACACCGACGTGCGCCGGATGCTGCTCGCCCAGAAGAGCTACGTCGAGGGCGCGCTGGCCCTGGTGCTGTACTGCGCCCGCCTGGTGGACGAACTGGCCAGTACCGAGGACGAGCAGGAGCGCCGCCGCGCCCGCCTGCTGCTGGACGTGCTCACCCCCGTCGCCAAGAGCTGGCCCTCCCAGTGGTGCCTGGAGGCCAACTCCCTGGCCATCCAGATCCACGGCGGCTACGGCTACACCCGCGAGTACGACGTGGAGCAGCACTACCGCGACAACCGCCTCAACGCCATCCACGAGGGCACCCACGGCATCCAGGCGCTGGACCTGCTGGGCCGCAAGGCGGTCCAGGAGGGCGGGGCCCGGCTCACACTGCTGGTGGAGACGGCCGGGGCGACCGTCGAACGCGCCCGTGCCCTGGGCGGGGCGGAGGCGGAGTACGCCGACCTGCTGGACGCGTCGCTGCGGAGGATGAGCGAGGTCGCGGCCCTGGCCTGGGCCGGGGGCGACCCGGCGGTGGCGCTGGCCAACGCGACCCCCTACCTGGAGGCGGTGGGCCACGTGGTGGTGGCGTGGATGTGGCTGGAGCAGCTGGTCACGGCGCACGGCAAGGAGGACGCCGACGGCGAGACCTTCTACACGGGGAAGCGGGCGGCGGCCTCCTACTTCTTCCGACACGAGCTGCCGCGCACCGGCCCGCAGTTCGACCTGGTCGCCTCGTGCGACCGCACGGTGCTGGACGTGCCCGCCGACGCGCTCTGACCCGCGACCCGTCCGGCGTCGCCCCACCGGTGCCGGACGGGCGCCGGGGCGGGAGCGGAACGCCTCGCGAGCACGGCGGTGACGCGGCCGGGCCCGGTCGTCGATCCGCGCGCCGGCGTGGGTCATCGGGGCGGGCCCGAGCGCCACCGCCTCCGGGGGCCCGAGCCGGGCGGACCGGGACGCCACCGCCCGAACCGGTCCAGGCGGGGCCGCCAACGCAACCACGGCAGCCACGGCACCCCCGGCGGATGCGGGACCAGCGGATCCTCCAGCTCACCCTGGAGGACCTCCTCCACCTCCTCGAACCGGATACCGGCGAACAGCATGATGTCGGTGGCGACCATCTCCACCGCCAGGTGGGTGGCCTGGGTGACCTGGTCGTCGTCGGGGCGTCCCGGCCCGTACATGCGGGCGGTCATGAGCGCCTGTTCCACGGCCTGTTCGCGGGCCTCGCGGCTGCTGAGATCGTCGGCGAGGATGCCGAGCACGTCGGCCATGCCGGAGACGATCGGCACGAGTTCGCGGCGTTCGTGAGCGCCCATGGCGGCGGTGCTGCGGCACAGGAACAGACAGCTCTCGGCGAGCAGGATGAGGCGTTCGATGATCTCGTCCTCGTCCAGGACGGGTTGCGGATCGCCCCAGCGGATCGTGGACAGTCGGATGGTGGACATGCTGCTCTCACGGGCGCGGCTGAGTTCGGCCATGGGCCCGCTCAGGTCGCCGAGCCGGTTGACCATCTGCTGGCTGGAGACGTCCCCCTCCTCGCCCAGGGCCTCGGCGACTCCGGTGAGCATGCCGGACATCCCCGTCAGGGCGTCGACCTCGATGCGGCGCAGGAGGGCGACGAGGCGGGCCGGGAACAGCAGCTGACTGAAGACGAGGGCGACGCCGGCGCCGAGGAGCGCGTCGACGAGACGGTCGATGCCGGGGCTGCCGTCGGCGATGAAGATGGTGGTGAGGATGGCGCTGGCCGCCGCCTGGCCGATGACGATGCGTTCGGCGTTGACGGCCACGGCGACGATCATGGCGAGCAGGGTGCCCGCGGCCATGGTGAGGGTCGGGCCCGTACCGACGACCAGGGCGAGTTCGCCGGCGCCGATCCCGATGAACACCCCGGTGAGCAGTTTGATGGCGTTGGAGCCGCGTTCCCCGCCGGAGGCGTTGAGGGCGATGACGGCGGCGATGGGCGCGAAGAAGGGACTGTGGTCCTGGATCAGACCACCGGCGATGGTCCAGGCGAGGACCGCGGCGAGGGCGGCCTGGACCACCGACCAGGTGTGCGCGGAGAGACGGTCGCGCACCTGGTGTGCGACCGCCTCGAACCGATGTCGTAGCTCACGGGTCCGTGCCAGGGGCCCTGCCATTGATCACCTCACCGAGACCGGACGTCGTGGTGGGGGGTGATGCGCGCGCTTACCCGCGGTTCCATTGATAGCGGTACGGGCGGGGAGAGTGTGGGTTCTGCGCGATCGTCGCGTTTCGCGCGAAGGCCACAACGGCATCAACCGCCCACGAGGTGATCATCGCGATGTTCCACCCCGATCACGTCGGAGGTCACGGGACGGCGCGTCGGCCCCGGCGCGCACGGATTCGGGCCACCCCTTTCACGACCGATCCGCGCACGGCGGTGGTCGGGGATCACGGCTCCGGTCGCGACCGGGGCGACCGCGCCCGCCGCACGACCGGATGCGGTCGGGCCGCAATCGGCCGCCTCCTCCCGGAAGGACGCACCGGGCCGTCATGATCGGGCCTGTCCCTCGCCCCTCCCGGAACGGAGAGTGACCCTGTTGCGCGCCCACGACGCCGACACCACCGACGAGAACGACGCGCCCTCCCCCGCCGCACCCGCCCCGCCCTCCCCCACCGGCTCTCCACCGGGGGCCGACCGGCCGACCACGCCCACCGACCCCTCCCCCGCCGCCGAGATCCCCTCCGCGTCCGGTGTCACCACCGCCGGGGACCCGACGAACACGGAAGGCCCCGGGAACGCGGAGGACGGGGAGACCCCCGATGCGGCCGACGACGCCGAGGCGTTGAGCGTCAACGGGCACCGGAGGTTCCGCGACGAGGCCGCACAGGCCACCTGGCGCACCATGGCGCGACGGATGCCCGCCCTGGTCGGCCACGCCCTCGCCCTGGGATGGCGGGCGGGTCCGGGTGACCTGATCGCCACCGCCGTGTTCGGGCTGGGAATGGGCGCGGCCACCGCCTGGGCGCTGGTGGCGACCACCTCCGTCCTGGAGGAGGTGTTCGCGGCCACCCCCACCCCCGATCGGGTGACGGCCGCGCTGCCCTCACTGTTCCTGCTGGCCCTGGCCCTGATCACGAGAGGGGCGTGCGGGGCGTTGGCCGGGCGCGCCCAGGCCCGGCTGGAACCCAAGGTCGTATTGGCCGCCGAACGCCGGTTCAACGAGGTCGTCACCGGGGTGCGGGTGGCCGCCTTCGACGACAGCTCCTTCAACGACCACGTCTTCCGCGGTTACGTCGGCGGGTGCGACCGGACGGGCGCCCTGGTCCGCCACACCGTGGACGTGCTGACGGGGCTGGTGGGCATCACGGCCGCCGCCGGCGTGCTCGGGGCGCTGCACCCGGTGCTGTTGCCGCTGATCCTGGTGGCGATGGTCCCCCAGTGGTGGAGTTCGGCGGCGTCGGCCCGGTTGCGGTACCGGATGACGCTGCGGCTCACCGAGGTGATGCGCCGCAAGTTCATGTTGCAGCACCTGATGATCGACCGGCGCACCGCCGCCGAGGTGCGCTCCTACACCATGGGCCCGCGGCTGCGCGACGAGTTCGACCGGTTCGCCCACCGGGAGCTGGAGGCCCGGTTGCGGCTGGCCACGCGGATGGCGCTCATCCGGGTGGCCGGGGGCGCCCTGGGCGGAACGGCCACCGCGGTGGTGTTCGTCGTCCTGGGCCTGCTCCTGTTCGAGGAGGTCGTCCCGATCGCGGCGGCCGGCGCGGCGGTGGTGGCCGTCCGGGTCGCCCAGGGGGCGCTGGGCACCATGCTGTCGGCGGTGAACCAGGTGTACGAGTCCGGCCTGTACGTCGCCGACCTGATGTCCCTGGAGGAGACCGCCCGGGAGCGCACCCCCCGGCCGGACCTGCCGCCGGCGCCGGACGGGTTCGCCCGGATCCGGGTCGAGGACGTCACCTTCACCTACCCGGGCTCCGAGGACGACGAGAACGGCGAAGGGGACACCCCGGAGCCGGCGCTGTCGGGGGTGGACCTGGTGCTGCCGCGCGGGCGGACGGTGGCGCTGGTCGGGGAGAACGGGTCGGGCAAGAGCACGCTGGCCAAGCTGCTGGCGGGGCTGTACACGCCCGAACGGGGGCGGGTGCGCTGGGACGACACCGACCTGTCGGAGGTGGACGCCGACGACCTGCGTTCACGGATCGCGGTCATCGCCCAGGACCACACGCACTGGCCCATGACCGCGCGCGGCAACGTGGTGATGAGCGGCCCGGAGGGGGAACCGGACCGGTTGGCGCGGGCCGCGCGGTCCTCCCACGCCGACACCGTGGTGGAGTCGCTGCCGCGCGGATGGGAGACGTTGCTGGACAAGCGGTTCGCCCACGGCCACGAGCCCTCGGGCGGACAGTGGCAGCGGTTGGCGGCGGCGCGGGGGTTCCACCGGGGCGACGACGGGGCGGCGGTGCCGCTGCTGATCGCCGACGAGCCCACCTCGGCGCTGGACGCCCGGGCCGAGCACCGGTTCTTCGCCTCCCTGCACGCCCACGCGGGGCGGACGGGGGCCACGGTCGTGCTCATCACGCACCGGCTGGCCTCGGTCCGGATGGCCGACCTCATCGTGGTCCTGGACCGGGGGCGGGTGGTCGCGCTGGGATCGCACGCGGAGCTGATGGCGCGGGAGGGCGTGTACCGGGAGCTGTGGGAGCTCCAGGCCCAGGCCTACCGCGACGGAGAGGAGCGGGTCGACCGGCCGGTGTGAGCCGGTGGCCGGGGACGGGGGCGGGGACGGGGCCGACCACCGGAGCGGGGGCGGCCCCGACCCCCGGAGCCGGTTACCGAGGACCGTCGCGCGCACCCTTCCACCGGTCACCGGCCGCGCCCCGACCCCGCCCCTCCGACCCCGCCCCTCCGGACGCGGGAAGAAGCGTTCCGGGCCCGCCGGGCCCGGACCCTCGATCGAACAGCTGGAGTGTTCTCTTGGCCGCACCCTCTCCCACCGCACCCGAACCCGAACCGACCGCCTCCGACACCGGAGAGAACGAGGACCTCACCGCACCCAAGTGGCGGTACTTCGACGACGAACTCGCCCGCACCACCCTGTGGACCAAGCTCACCCGCATGCCCACCCTCACCGCGGCCGCCGTCGGCTGGGCCTGGCGCGCCAACCGCCGGGACCTGCTCACGGCCCTGATCGCGAGCAGCGTCGCCGCCGTGCTCTCGGCGGTGAGCCTGGCCTGGGTGACCCGGGTGCTCGACGCACTGTTCTCGGAAGGCGCCCTCCCCTCACGGGTGGAGGCGGCGCTGCCCGCGGTGGCGGTGGTCGCCGCGGTGGCGACCCTGGCAGGAACGATCCGACTGGTCTCCGACCTGGCCCTGGCCCGGTTGGGCACCCAGACCGAGCGCATCGTCGAACTGGAGCTGTTCGACCTGACCACCCGCGCGAACCTGGTGGCGTTCGACGACGAGGAGTGGGCGGACGCCATGTACCGCTCCCGCGACCGGGGCCTGTACGAGGTGCCGCGCATGGTCACCGCCTGCCTGGAGGTCCTGTCCGGGTCGGTCGGCCTGCTCTCGCTGGCCGGGGTGCTGGCCGTGCTGCACCCGCTACTGCTGCCCCTCCTCCTCGTCAGCGTGGTCCCGGCCGGATGGGCGGCGATGCGGGCGGCCCGCATGGAGTACGAGGCGCAGCGGCACCTGAGCACCGGACGGCGCCGCCGGTGGATCCTGGGCGACCGGATGGCGTCCCGGGACTCGGCCGCCGAACTGCGCTCCTACACCATGCGCGACTCCCTGATGGCCGACTACGCCTCGCTGGCCGACCGGGAACGCGCCACCATGCTCGCGGTGGCCTGGCGCCAGACCCGGGTGCGCGCCCTGGGCGGAGTGGTCGGCGGCGCGGCGACCGCCCTCACCTACGCGGTCCTGGGCGTACTACTGGTGGTGGGGGCGATGCCGTTGGCGGCGGTGGGCACCGCGGTCCTGGCCCTGCAACGCGCCCAGGGCGGGATGCAGCAGCTCCTGTACTCGCTGAACCGCGTCTACGAGTCGGGGCTGTACTTCGCGGACTTCACCGAGTTCTGCGACAAGGCCCGCACCGCCCTGCCCCCGGTGCCCGCCGCACCGCCGCCGGGACGGTTGGAGAGGGTCGAGGTGCGCGACGCCACCTTCACCTACCCCACCGGGGAACGGCCGGCGCTGGAGGAGGTGACGGTGCACGTGGCGGCGGGTGAGACGGTCGCGCTCGTGGGGGAGAACGGATCCGGCAAGTCCACCCTGGCCCGGCTGCTGGGCGGTCTCTACCACCCCCAGGCCGGAACGGTGGACTGGAACGGGGTGGACTACGCGCGGATCGGCCCGGCGGTGTGCGACCGGATCAGCGTCATCATCCAGGACCACACCCGCTGGCCGATGACCGCCCGCCGCAACATCACCATGGCCCAGAGCCGGGACGAGGCCAGGCTGGCGGAGGCGGCCCGGTTGAGCGGCACCGACGAGGTGGTCGCCGCCCTGCCCCGCGGCTGGGACACGCTGCTGGACACCACCTTCGCCTCGGGGGTGAACCTCTCCGGAGGGCAGTGGCAGCGGATCGCCGACGGTCGGGGCTTCTACCGGGTCGCCGACCTGCTCATCGCCGACGAGCCCACCTCCGCCCTGGACGCGCGCGCCGAGGCCCGCTTCTTCTCCACCATCCACGGCCACGCCCGCCGCACCGGCGCGGCCGTCGTGCTCATCACCCACCGGATGGCCTCGGTGCGCATGGCCGACCGCGTCTACGTGCTGGATCACGGCCGCGTCATCGAACACGGCACCCACGACGAACTCATGCGCCAGGACGGCCGCTACCGGGAGCTGTACACCCTCCAGGCCGACGCCTACACCGATCCCGAGCCCGAGCCCGTTCCCGACCCGTGAAGAACCACCCGACCGGCCGGGGAGGCGGGCAGAGGGCCGGGCCGGCCTCCACGGAGGGCGGGGCCCGGCCGATGGAGGGGGCCGCCCCTCTCAATTGGCGCGCCGGACGTTGGATCCAGTGGACGGGCCGGCACGCGAGCGCCCGCACCGCTGCGGCGCGCCCAGTCGCGGCATGTACTTCCCGCGGACCCACCGAAACCAGGCCTGGTGCTCGCTGGGCCGGGGAAGCCGGGCACACGCCACCGCCCCCTCCCGGCACCGGACCGACACGCGTTCTCGACGGCCCACCCTCGATCTGATGACGACCGACGCCGCTGACCCGTGACGAGGACCGGGGCACGCCCGCCGTCCGGGCCCGGAAGATCAACCTGGAGAGCCGCATCGACGACGCGTTACACCAGAACCGCGGTCGACCGCCGACCACGCCGCCGGGATCGGGTTCACACGGCTCCCGAGCGCCCCCGGGGCCTGGGACCATCGAGGAGGCCGGTATCCGGCCGCCGCACCATGTGAACGTCGATCGGGTCCTCGGACTCCACACTGAACCCGTGGCGCTCGTACAGCCGCTGCGCGGCACTGCCCTGAAGGACCTCCAGACGAACGGTGACGCCGTCGGCGTCGGCACGCTCCAGCAGCGTTCGCAACACGGCGGACCCCAGCCCTCCGCCCTGGAGTCCCGGAGCGAGATAGAAGTGTTCCAACCACCATCCGTCCGCGGCCGGGCGGACGGTGACACAGCCCGCGAACACGTCATCGGCCATGATGACCGAGGTGTGCCGCGAAGAGAAGGAATCGCGCAGCCGCTGCCGGACACGGTGCTCGTCGAACCGTCCGAGCCGCTCCAGGTCCGGACGCATCACCGTCGCCCGCAGGTCGGCGAGCACCTCGACGTCCACCGGCTCCGCAGAGCGCATCGTCCACTCCGGAGAACGGCCCACCCTCACACTCATGTCCATGCCCGAGTATCCCGAAGCCCTCTCGACGCAAGGGCCTACAAAAGCCCTGAGGCCACCTTGAACGGACCTGTTCGAGAAACCCTCCATCCACTCGGAGTCTTACGCACTCGTTCGGGCCGTGCTCGTCGGCGCATCGGTCCCCACCCCTGGCCCAGGGACGACGACCCATCGGATGAGAAGTGCCCTGGTTGCGTGCCGTGACGTGTTGCTACGTACCGTTTCATGCCACCCCATCCGATAAGCGGTGTCATCTGGGGCCGGGTGATGCCGCCTGGTGTTGTGTCAGCACGGAACCGCGGAGCACGAACGGAGCACACACCGGCCACTGGCGGCGTCCGATGGCACCTCGCGAGGTACCCGTGATTTGTCCCCGCTGGTGCGCGAGGCCGTGGTTCTTTTCTGTGCCACCGGCTGATGTCCCCACCGTGGTCTTGTGCCAGGGTTCTCGGTTATGAGCGCACCCCCTGAACCCGCCGAAGCGTCCCTGGCCGCGTTAGGTGCTCTGCTGGACCGCTCCCTGGTCCAGATCGCTGACGCAGCCCGCGACGCACGCACCTTCGACCGGGAAACCATCAGAGCCCTCTCCGACGCCTGGGACAACACCACCTTCCCCCTGTTCCGTGCCGCGACCGGCCGAACCCCTCGCGCACGGGAACGGCGAGCCCGAACGGCCCTGGAATGGATGGCACGTCTGAGACCGACCCGTTGGGACTGGATGGTGGAGCAGGGCGCGATCGCCGGCCACCGGATCGACGCGCTGGTCCAGCCCCCACCCGCGCTTTTCGACAAGCCCTACCGCGACTATTGGGGCACGGTCCGCCCGGCGTACCACCACTGGATGCCCCAGACACTGACCGACCTGGCCGAGGACTACCTCCTGGGCGCCTCCACCATCCGCCACCTTCAGCTCGAACGGGCCGGTACCCGTCTGTGCGCTTTCCTCATCCTGGACCTGGTCCGCTCCTACGACCACGACGCGAACACACCGGGATCTCCTCCCACACTGGAGATACACCTGGATGAGGTGAGCGAGATGGACGTCGACACAGACACGGCCCTGGGAGTGCGCTTGGGCTCCGACGCGCGAGGGGCGACCATCGCTCTGGGCTCAGGGGGACTGCTGCGGGCAGGGGATGCGTCACTGCGACTCGACGACCCTTCCTGGCACCTGTCGGGTGCCGGTCACCGCGCCGACGTGCAGACCCCGCCCCGCCAAGCGGGGTCACGGGTCGAGCATCCGCCACAGGAAGGAAAGGTGGAGGGTTGCGCCCGAGGTGCGGCGACCTTCCTGCTCTGGGCCATGATGCGGATCCGCTCGGTCCGCTATCCCGGCGAGGTCACACGCATACCGGTGGAGGCGTACTGCCGTGCCCTACACGGGGCCGGACACGACGTCCTGGCGGCGGGAGCACTCCCTCCACGGCGGCGCGAGGCCGCCTTCCGCTCCCTGGTGGCCACCTGGCTTCGGCGCGGAGGAGTCGACCTGGCACCGGACTGGAAGATGCTCCTCAAAGACATGCCGGACGCCGGGGAACTGGCCCGCGCGATACGTGAGGACCTGGCCGCCGAGGGATCCCTCCCGCCCATTCTCGGACCCGCTCGTGAGGTCACCGGTATTGCTGACCGGGCCGAGCTGCGTATGGTCTCCTACACGGCGGCACACACCGACATGCGTGTGCGCCGTGAAGCCTGTGCCATGGTGCACCTGGCCGTACCCGCCCAGGAGGAAGGAGCGCCGTGGCACCTGCGTGTGGTGAACGCGACCGACCCTGTCCGGTTCCGCGCGCGGGCCAGTGCGTTCGGTCGTGCCGGACAGGTTCGCATCGGCCAGGGCACGGATGAGCTGGAGACCTTCATGGTGGGCGATGACGCTTTGATCCTTGACGCTAGCGCCTGGAGCCAGGAGCCGTCGTTGTACTGATCTGGCTGCAAGGTGAGCGGGTTACTGATCGCGCTGTGTGCCGGGAGCTGCTCCCGGTACTCGGGCGGCTGAGACCCGCCGTGCCCTTCGTTCGAGACGGCTGAACCTCGGATCCGCTCGGCGGCTCGGCTCTACACTCGGGCCATGCCGCGAACCCTGTACCTGGTGTTGTCCGGAGCCCCCGCACCGGAGGGAGTGGTCGAACTCGTTCAGGCCTTCCAAGGTCATGACTGGCGGGTGACGGTGCTGTCCACCCCCACCGGCACCGACTTCCATGACCCCGCCCGCTTGGAGGAGGTCACCGGCGACCCGGTCCGGGTGACGTTTCGCAGACCCGGCCAGGGGACGCCCCTGCCGTCCGCCGACATGGTGCTGGCCTGCCCGCTGACCTTCAACTCCACCAACAAGTTCGCCCAGGGCCTGGCCGACAACTTCGCGATCGCCCTGCTGTGCGAGATGGCCGGATACGGGGTACCCACCGTGGTGGTGCCCCACTGCAAACCCCAACTGGCGTCCCACCCGGCGTTCACCCGCTCCCTGGACACCTTGCGCTCCATGGACGCGGTCACCGTCCTGCACGACCCCGACGCCCCCTACGAGAACCGTCTGCCCTCCTGGCAGCAGGTCATCGACACCGTGAACAGCCTCTGACCGAAAGGCACGCCGTGGACCCCGCCACCCGAGGCCAGACGATCAAACGCGCCCGCCGGCGCCGCGGCTACTCCCAGAGCGTGCTGGCCGGCCTCCTCGGCCGCTCCGAATCGTGGCTCTCCCAGGTCGAACGCGGCATCCTCACGGTGGACTCCCACGAGATCCTCACCCGCCTGGCCCGCATCCTGCACCTGGACCTGGCCGAACTGACCGGAACCGAACCCGAGGCGGTCACCGACATGCGCTACGACGCAGCCCGCGCCATCGAACGCGCCATGATGCGCTACTCCACCCTGGAGACCATCGTCGCCGAGACCGGCCAGGAACCACGGACCGACTCCGCAGCCCTTCTCACCCAGGCCCACCACACCTATGCCGCCTACCAGGCGGCCCGCTACGACGAGGTCGGGCGCCGCCTGCCCCGCCTGATCCGCGAAGCCGAGGCCGCAGCCCACACCCCGGCAGCGGACCGCTCCGCGACCTGCGCCGCCAGGGCCATGGTCTACAACACCACCGCCGCCCTCCTGCGCCGGGTGGGGGAGAAGCACCTGGCCTGGCAGGCCGCCGACCGGGCCATGACAGCCGCCACCTGGAGCGATGACCCCCTGCTAGCTGCCGTGGGCGCCTACCGGCTGGCCTACGTCTTCATCTCCCGCGGACACCCGACAGAAGCAGCCGAACTGGCCATGGGCGCGGCGAGCGCGCTCGACCGCCGCATGCGCCCGGGAACCCCGGAAGAGTTGAGCGTCTACGGCGGACTCCACCTGGCCGCCGCCACCGCTGCGGCGGCCGGCTTCGACCGGACGGCCGTCCCGCGCCTGCTGGCCCAGGCCCGCCGCGCGGCCGACCGCCTCGGGGCCGACCGCAACCTCCACGGAACCGCTTTCGGCCCGACCAACGTCGCCATCCACACCATCAGCACCTCCATCGCCATCGGTGACGCCCGAACCGCCATCGACACCGGCGAGGCCCTGGACGTCGGTTCCCTGCCCGCCGGGTTGGTCGGCCGCCGCGCCCAGGTCTGCCTGGACCTGGCCCGCGCCTACACCCAAAAGCGGCAGGACGCCGCCGCGGTGCACACCCTGGTGGACGCCGAGCGGATCGCCCCCGAACTCATCCGCTACCACTCGGGCACGGCCGCGGTCCTGACCGAACTCCTGCGACGCGAGCACCGCCGCTCCACCCCGGAACTGCGGCCTCTGGCGGCCCGCGCCGGGGTCGCCTGAGCCGGACCCGCAGCTTCCTGCGGGCCTTTTACCTTCTCGCGGCTGCGAAGGGCCGCCGGTGTGGGGACGTACGGTCGCCCCATGTCACAGCACGATGCCTTCCTCCCACGCCGGGCCTTGAACAGGCTGGGGTCGTTTTACCATGCGGCACGGCCGATGACCGACCGCACCGACCTCGCCGTCGTCCCCGCGCGCTGCCCCGTCCCTTTCTCCGAGGGGTGGCTGTGAGTACCGGGCAACCGCTCACCTGGGCCGATCTCCTCCGCCTCGCCCGGCCCCGCACTCCACAGGACCCGCGGCCCCGGTTGGCGGAGCACCCTGGGCTCCCACGCCGTACCCGCATATCTGAACACCCCCGGAAGGAGAGCACGATGGGCGTCCTGGGCGAGACCCCTGTCCTGTGCCGTGGCGGAGCGGTCACCCGCCTTCAGAGGGAGAAGGCCGACGACCTCTTCGACCGCCTCTCCTCCCTCCTGCGTGATGCCGCCGACCCCGACACCGATCCGGCCGTGCTCATCCGCGAGGCCGACCGGGCCTTCGAACTCCTCCACCGGCACCTCGGCTCCGGTGGGGTTCTCCCTCAACCCTGGCGCGATGCCCGCCACTGACACCGGCTTCCCGGCCGAGCCCTTCCCCAAAAGCCCCGCTCCTGCCCCGGCCCCTGGCCCGCATCTCGCACCCGCGCCCCGATCCGCCCGGATCCACCCCCGATGAGAAGAGTCACCGTGATCGCTCCCGGTTGCCGCTCGCTGATAGCGAACGCACCGTGCGCCGCCACCTTGAACCGCTCCGGATCAACGGGCGGCCCGCACCGCCGCTGCCCGAGGCGCCGACCGTCCGCGAGGCCACTGGGCTGATCACCAGCCTGACCAGCCGATTGAAACCAGAGGAGGAGGTGAAACCGAAGCAGTTGCTCGGCCGCTGTCCGGAGCCGGACAGGGTCGCCGGGTGCGTGCGCTCCTTCGCCACGATGATGCGGGAGAAGAAAGGACAGGACCTGGAGACATGGCCGGCCACTGCCGAGGCGACCGAGATGCAGCCGGTGCGGAGCTTCGCCCGCGGATCGCGCCAGGACTTCGACGCGGTGACCGCCGGTCTCGCCCTTGGGTGGAGTTCCGGCCGTGTTGAGGGCGACGTGTGCCGGATCAAGGCGCTCAAGAGGGCCGGGTACGGCCGTGCCGGGGTCGAGCCGCTGCGCCGCCGCATCCTCGACGCGCCGTGACAGAGCGTGGCGGCTTCACAGAGATCGGATCAGAGCCGTATCTCTACCGTCCGCCGTCACAAGCCGTTCCTGAGACGGGATCGAGCCCGGTCGCCCTGGTCCTCGTGCGGCTCCAGCGGTGTCCTTGCCGGGCCGGTCTTGCGGGTCCGGAACCACACGACCGCCGCCGTGCCGACGAAGACGACGGTCGACGTGATCAGCAGAACGCCGTCCAAGCCGCCGGCCGAACGGTCGAACCTGACCGAGATATCGGCGTTCAGGGCGATCCAGAAAATGAAGGTGAGCGTGTTGAGGACCGAGTGGAGGACAGCCGCGATCTCGATCCCGCCGGTTCGCCAGGTGACGTAACCCGTGACGATGGAGAAGAGAAGATAGAACACGTTCCACCACGGGTCGCTCGCGGTGTGGATGACGCTGAACAGGGCGGCCGACACACCGATACCCAGGATCAGCGAGGTCCACCGACCGCGCCCCCAGCCGGCCGCGACACGGAAGACGAGCCCGCGCAGCCCGTACTCCTCGCCCGTCGCCTGCAAGGGGACGAGAAGAACGGTCACGACGAGCATCCAGATGACGTCCTCGCGCTGCCACACGGCGGTCACCCCGGGGGACACGAACTCGAAGACGGCGAGCGCGACCAGGAGGGCGGGAGTGATCGTCAACAGCGCTCGGGCGAACAGGTCGAAGCGGAAGCTCGACACGACCGAGCTCAGAGTAGCGCCGCGCACCCCGTACAGCCGGCGCTGGAGGAACATGCTCCACGGAATGACCAGGGCGACGGCGATCAGACCGAGGGCATGGGCCAGCGGGGTGAGGACCAGGCGCTCGTCACTCGGAACGCCCGGCCACAGGATGCCGTCGATCCATGCGCCCACCATCTGGAACGCGATGATGGCGCCGAACATGCCCCCGAGGAGCAGGACGATGGCGAGGATGCCGCGGCCGATGCGGCGTTCCTCCCCCGCCAGCACCCGGTGGTACTCGACCCCCGGCGGGACGGGCTTCGGCCCTCGGTGTTCACGTGTCTTCGCGGTCATGGCCACGCTCCTTCATCGATCGTTCGCGGATCAGGCCGAACAGAGGTGGGCGTCCCCGTGGGGGCGCGAGTGAGCGGTGGCGGCGCGGGCAGGCGTGAGCACGGGTTCGCTCCGGTTCCACTTCGCCACCCGGCGCGCGCCGCCCACCGGTGATCCACCCCTGGGCGCCGAGACCCGGACGCTCTGCTTCGCCGCCGACTCGGTGCTCACGCAGGAGCCCCCGACCGCAGCACCCGAGGACCGGTGGAACCCGCCACCGCACCCCGGCACGGCTTCTTCCCGGGGGTGCGGCACCGCCGCCGGGTCAGGAACGGGTGGCCAGCAACTGCATCTCCCAGGCGAAGGCGACGCCGCTGGCACCGCCGTGCTGCACCAGGATCTCGGCTTGGCCCGACGCGGTCTCCTCGCGGGCCCAGTCGCGCTGCCACTCGGCGACCACGGCCAGCCAGTTGAGCGGCGTCACGTCGGCCTCGATCATCCGCCGCACGGCCATCTCGTGCGCCTCCAACGACACCCCGCCCGAAGCGTCGGTGACGGCGTAGACGTCGTGGTCCTCGCCCGCCGCCTGGATCGCCGGCATGGCCACACAGATCTCCGTCCAGAGTCCGGCCATGATCACCTTCTTGCGGCCGGTCGCCCTGACGGCTTCGACGACCCGCGCGTCCTCCCAGGTGTTGATGAGCGTGCGGTCGATCGGCTTCTGCTCCGGGAACACGTCCTGGATCCCCTGGACGAGATGGCCGCCACGGTCCGCGAGCACGGTCGTCAGGATGGTCGGGACGTCGAACAGCTTGGCGGCCTTGGCCAGGCCGACCGCGTTGTTGAGAACGACGGACGGCTCATGGCTGTGCAGGTTGGCGACCTGGAACGGCTGGTGGTCGATGAGGAGGAGGACGCTCTCCTCCGGCGTCAGCAGGGCGTCGAGTCCGTTCTTGGCCTTGGTGCTCATGGCGGTACCTCTCGGGGGTCTCGTGTTCCGGGGGCCCGGACGGCGGGTGGCCGCCCAAGTAGATGACACATCATCCAAATTAGCATTTTTCGATGACGTGTCAACAAAATACGAGCATGGGCCCCGAACCGCCAGGCCGCGGACAGGGCTCGCCAGAAAGTTGATTTATCATCTACAGTTCGGAGGACACATCACTCACCACCGAGATCCGCGCCGAGCCGGGAGAGCCGGGGACGCAAGGCTTCACCGGTAGGACACGACCCCCGCCCCAGGTGGCGCGGCGAAGGAAGCGAGAACCAGATGAGCGACCCGTCAACGACGGACTGGCCGAGCCTGCGGGTCTCGGACTGGACGGACACCCGCGACACCCTGCACATGTGGACCCAGATCGTGGGCAAGATCCGTATGGCCCACGCCCCGCTGGTCAACCACTGGTGGCAGGTACCGCTCTATGTCAGCCCGCGCGGACTGACGACCTCCACCGTCCCCTACCGCTCGGGGGCCTTCGAGATCGAGTTCGACTTCGTCGGCCACCGGCTCGACATCCGCAGCAGCGACGGCGGAGCAGAGGGCTTCCCGCTACGTCCCATGACCGTCGCCGCGTTCTACTCGCAGGTCCTGGACCTGCTCGACCGGCTCGGGATCGACGCGCCGATCCGGCCGGTCCCCAACGAGGTCGACCCGGCGATCCCCTTCGCGCAGGACCACGAGCACGCCTCCTACGACGCCGAGGCGGCCACCCTGTTCTGGCGCCAGCTCTTGCAGGCCAACCGGGTGGTCGGCGAGTTCCGCTCGCACTTCGTCGGCAAGGTCAGCCCGGTGCACTTCTTCTGGGGCGGCATGGACCTGGCCTGCACCCGCTTCTCCGGCCGACCGGCCCCCGAACACCCGGGGGGTGTCCCCAACTGCGGGGACTGGGTCATGGTCGAAGGCTACTCCCGGGAACTGTCCAGCTGCGGCTTCTGGCCCGGCGGCGGCGAGGAGGGCGCCTTCTACTCCTACGCCTACCCCGCACCCGACGGGTTCGCCGAGCAGTCGCCCGGTCCCGAGGGCGCGTACTACAGCACCGAGTTCCAGCAGTTCCTGTTCCCCTACGAGGCCGCCCGCACCGCACCCGACCCCGACCGCGCCGTGGCCGAGTTCCTGCACAGCACCTACGAGGCCGCGGCGAACCTCGGACACTGGGACCGCCCCGCACTGGAGGACGACCCCCGACGATGGCACACGGCTCCCGCCACCCCGGGGAACGACGGAGCCTGACCGGACGGCGGGCGGGGGGAAAGCACGAACCTCGCCGATACGGCGGCGGAACCTCCGAAGACCACAGTTGCTTCATCAACCGAACGTCACGAGGTCGCGACCAGGGACGACCTGGCCCGGCCTCTCGTCCACCACGCAAGTCGACACGGCAACCACATGGAGGCGGGTGCGATGCAGTTCGGGATCTTCACCGTCGGTGACGTGACACAGGACCCCACGACCGGCCGGACACCGACCGAGCACGAGCGGATCAAGGCGATGGTCGCCATCGCGCAGAAGACCGAGGAGGTCGGGCTGGACGTGTTCGCCACCGGTGAGCACCACAACCGACCCTTCGTGCCCTCGTCCCCGACCACCATGCTCGGCTGGATCGCGGCGCGCACCGAGCGGATCATCCTGTCCACGTCCACCACCCTGATCACCACCAACGACCCGGTGAAGATCGCGGAGGACTACGCGATGCTCCAGCACCTGGCCGATGGGCGCGTGGACCTGATGATGGGCCGCGGCAACACCGGCCCGGTCTACCCCTGGTTCGGCAAGGACATCCGCCAGGGCATCCCGCTGGCGCTGGAGAACTACGCCCTCCTGCACAGGCTCTGGCGCGAGGACGTCGTCGACTGGGAGGGCAGGTTCCGCACCCCGCTGCAGGGGTTCACCTCCACGCCCCGCCCGCTCGACGGCGTTCCACCGTTCGTCTGGCACGGCTCCATCCGCTCGCCGGAGATCGCCGAGCAGGCGGCCTACTACGGAGACGGCTTCTTCGCCAACAACATCTTCTGGCCCAAGCGGCACTTCCAGAAGCTGATCGGCCTCTACCGCAGGCGCTTCGCCCACTACGGCCACGGCACCGCCGAGGAGGCCGTCGTCGGCGTCGGTGGCCATATCTTCATGCGGGCCAACTCCCAGGACGCCGTGCGGGAGTTCCGCCCCCACTTCGACCGCTCCCCTCTGATGGGCGGCGGGCCGTCGCTGGAGCAGTACATGGAGGAGACCCCGCTGACCGTCGGCAGCCCGCAGCAGGTCATCGACAAGACCCTCACCTTCCGCGAGAACTTCGGCGACTACCAGCGCCAGCTGTTCAACGTCGACGGTGTCGGGGTCCCGCTGAAGACCGTGCTGGAACAGCTCGACCTCCTCGGCGAGGAGGTCCTGCCGACCCTGAGGAAGGAATTCGCCAGGAACCGGCCGGAGCACGTGCCCGACGCCCCCACGCACGCCTCGTTGCTCGCCGCTCACGCATCAGGCCATGCCCGTGAATCAGGAGGAGCACCGCAATGACCAACACAGAGACCCGTCCGGACGTCTTCGTGTGCGGCGAGGGAGGCCTCCCCGGCCCCTTGGCCGCGCGTGAGGGCGGCGCTCCGGTCGAGATCATCACCGCCCGCACCGTCCCCCTGGGCGGGCCGCGCGCGATCAACGTGCGCCGTACCCTGCCGCAGCGGCAGCGCTCGCTGATCGGCGCGTGGTGCTTCGTCGACCACTTCGGCCCGCACGAGGTGGCGGACACCGGTGGAATGGACGTGGCCCCGCACCCGCACACCGGGTTGCAGACCGTCAGCTGGCTGTTCGACGGCGTCATCTCGCACAACGACTCCGGCGGGAACGCCGCCACCATCCGGCCCGGGCAGATGAACCTGATGACGGCGGGCTCGGGCATCTGCCACTCCGAGACCTCCACCCCGGAGGCGGTCCGCATCCACGGTGTGCAGCTCTGGGTCGCCCTGCCCGACGAGGTCCGGCACCGCCCGGAGCGCGGGTTCGAGCACTACGTCCCCGAGCCCGTCGAGTTCGACGCGGGCACCGCGCTCGTGTTCCTCGGCTCCCTGCTCGGTTCCAGGTCGCCGGTGAGCATGTACACACCGTTGGTGGGGGCCGAGATCAGGCTGCGTCCCGGCGGGGTCCTCGACCTTCCCGTCGATTCGGGGTTCGAGCACGGCCTGCTGGTGGACACCGGCGAGGACGTCAGGCTCGAAGGCGTGCACGTGCCCAAGGACGCCGTGGGCTACACCGGTGTCGGTGCCGAAACCCTACGCATGGCCAACGAAGGAGACCGACCGGCCAGGCTCGTCCTCCTGGGCGGTACCCCCTTCGGCGAGGAGGTCCTCATGTGGTGGAACTTCCTGGGCCGCACGACGGAGGAGATCACGCGCTACCGCGAGGAATGGCAGAACCACGGCGAGCGGTTCGGGCGGGTGGAGGGGTACGTGGGGCACGGCGGTCCGGGCCGCAACCGTGAGGGTATGTCGAGGATTCCGGCCCCGGAGCTGCCGCCGGTGCGGATGCGCCCCAGGAGGAACCCGCCGCCCCACGCACAGTTCAACGGCTGATCAACAGAAGCAGAAGAGGAATCCGTCATGACCGAACAGCGAACGGACAAGACCGGTGCTCCGGTGTCCATAGCGCTCGACCAGAACCGCGCCATCAGCGCCTACACCGTGAGCGTGGACGGGGGAACCCTCGCCGGACGCGCGGACTTCGTCGACCCGCCGCGGGCCGCCGACGAGCGCGTCTTCTTCCACACCGAGGTCGATGCGGAGTTCGGCGGCCGGGGCCTGGCCGGGCTGCTCGTCCGCGAGGCGCTGGCCGACAGCATCCGCAGGAACCTCACCGTCGTGCCCGTGTGCCCGCTGTTCGCCAGGCACCTGAAGGAGCACGGCGACGAGTACGAGGCCGAGGGCGGGAAGTTCCGTCGGCCGCGACCGGGTGACCTCGCGCTGGTCAAGGAGACGGTCCAGAACGCGGGTGACGCGTGAACGCGGAGCGCCCCTTCATCGACAAGGAACACCCCAAGGTCTACGGGGCGATGCTCAAGGCGGCCACGGCCTCCCGGACCGCGTCGCACGAGGCCGGTCTGGGCGACGACCTCATCGAGATGGTCAACATCCGGGTGTCCCAGATCAACGGGTGCTCGACCTGCCTGAGCATCCACTTCCCCAGGGCGCTCAAGGCGGGTGTGGAGCAGAGCACCCTGGACGTGCTGCCCGCGTGGCGCGAGACGAAGCTGTTCACGGATCAGCAGAGGGCCGCGCTCGAACTGGCGGAGTCTCTGACCGTGATCGACCCGACCCTCGACAGGCAGGCCGTCAACGCCCGTGCGGCCGCCCACCTGACCACCGCCCAGATCTCCGCGGTGGAGTGGACGACCACCCTGATCAACGCCTTCAACCGCATCTCGATCGCGAGCGGACATCCGGTGATCGGGTAGGAAGAGGCCGGGCGGGAGTGGGTGGGACGGGTCGGTGGTTCCCACTGTCGTGGCGGTCCGCGGCACGGACGGATCGCGACGGCGGTGGGACGGCCGCACCGCGTGGACGGGGTCGGGAACTGATGCGTGTTCCCCTGCTCGACCGCTCACGGACGCGCGACGTCGGCGGATTCCGCGCGCAGCGCCCGGTCGAGGAGGTGCGTCGGCTGCTCGACGGAACGACCCGGGAGAGGAGACTCAAAGCGGTGGACGACCGGGGGGACCGTGCGGTCTTCGGCACCTCGGGGCAGGTGGAGAGCTCGCTCACCGGGCTCGTCGAGCGCACCGGCGCCTCGGAGGTTCTCGCGAACGTCTGCTCCTGGGGGTCGGTCTCCTAGGGGATCGGTCCGTCGTGGTCCATCCAGAAGTCGACGGCCTCCGGGCGCGGGCGGGGCGCCATCGAGCTGCCGCCGTCGAACGCCATGACCTGCTCGGGAGCCTCCCGCACCGTCGGCCAGGCGGGGAGGTCGGGCCCGTTGGGGTCGCCGGTGCGCACGAAGTTGACCCAGTAGGCGCTCATCTGGTCGCGGAGCCGGTAGTCGGTCTCGGTGTAGTCGGCGTCGCCGTCGGTACCGAGGTTGTCGTAGGCGTAGGCCACCTCCGCCCCGTGGTAGGCGCCGTACTTCTCCAGGCCGTCTTCGGGCGGGACGTGGGAGAAGTGGTAGAGGTAGGCGTCCGATTCACCGGTCCGTGTCCGCAGGCGTGCCCAGCGGTGCATCGCCCGGGTCATGACCTTGTCGGTCCGGGCCTGCAAGAGCGAGTCGAGGACCTGGTCCTCGGTCCGTCCGGGGTAGAGCTCCAGGAACCGCTCCGCGTTCTGGCCGTGTTCCTCCAGAACCGACGCGCGGTACTCGTCGACGTCGGTGTCGGGTGGCAGGGCCAGGAGCAGGGAGGCCTCGTCGGCGTTGCTGCCGACCAGGACCGGTACGTCCAACTGATCGCCGGAGGCGTGGATGTCCGCGGGTGCCGCGGGGAGTACGTGGCCGTCGACGAAGGGCCGCCAGTGGCCGTCCAGGGATTCCGCGGCGGCCAAGACGCGGTCCAGGGGCATCGCCCGCATCTCCTCCAGGGTGGCTCCGCCCAACGCCCGGCTCAGCCGGAGCCCGGCGTCCGTGGCAGCCTCTCTCGTGTCGAACTGGTCGCCCTGCTCTGTGTCGCCGGTGGTGCCCATACAGGCTCCGCTGCCCGCGATGAGGCCGTCCACGAGGTTCTCGGTCAACGGGGTCGCGCCCAGGAGGCACACGCTCTCGCCGCCCGCGGACTCTCCGGCGACGGTGACCCGGTCGGGGTCGCCGCCGAAGGCCGCGATGTTGTCGCGGATCCACTCCAGGGCGGCGATCTGGTCCTGGATCCCGTAGTTGCCCGAGGCCTCGCTCCCGGATTCGTCGGCGAGATCGGGGTGGGCGAGGAAGCCGAGGACGCCCAGCCGGTAGTTGAGGGTCACGGTGATCACCTCGCCCCGAGAGGCCAGGGCCGCTCCGTCGTAGAGCGGCAGCGCACCGGAGCCGGTCTTGAAGCCGCCGCCGGGGATGTAGACGAGGACGGGCAGCCGATCCGCGCCGCGCTCGGTCCCCCGCCAGATGTTGAGGGTGAGGGCGTCCTCGCTGACCGGATACGGGTTGAGGAGGGTCCCCTCCAAGGGGACGTCGATGACCTGCGCGAGCGCGCGGGTGGTGAAGGTGGACTCGCTCTGGACGGGGACGTCGGAGAAGCGGTCGGCGGTGAACACCTCGGTGCGCGGCAGGGGCGGTCGGGGCGCCCGCCAGCGCAGCTCTCCCTCCGGCGGTCGGGCGTAGGGGATGCCCGCGAAGATCTCGACCGTGCCCGGGTCGTCGAGGACCCCTCGGACGGGCCCCTCCCGGGTGTCGACGAGTTCGGTCGGGGTGCGGTCCTCACCTCCCGCGAGGCGGTTCTGCGGCGCCGGATGGGCCGCCACCGCCGTGGCGCACACGAGCGCGCCCGCGAGCAGCCAGGCCCCGGTCCGCAGGAGCCGGGGGCCCCGCAGCCACCAGCGGGCCGTCGCGCCCAGGGCCACCAACGGCATCGCGATCAGCGCCCACCCCCACCAGGGACTCTGGTTGAGCCACAGGATCACGCCTGCGACCAGCGCGATGGCCGACAACGGCAGCAGGCGCCACAAGGGCCGGAGCCCTCGTGATGCACCGGCCGGTCGAGGCTCCCGCTCGCCGATTCCCATCTCTCACCCTCCGTTCCCGGGGGCCGTCCCCGGATCGAGCACCCTCGGGTCACGCGTCGACGGCAGAGAGGCCGGGCTCCGATTCCTCCTGTTCGGAGCCGAGGTCGTCGATCCCGCGGAAAGCCGGTGCCGCCAGGGCCGCGCCGCCCGGCACCGGCCAGGGTGAGGCCCATACCGCCCACCGGCGAACCGGGGCGACGCTGCCGCAGTTCGCCGGGCACGAGTTCCGATCAGCCGCATCGGGTGGGCGGGATCCGGTCAGTCGCCGACCTTGCTCCTGGACTGGTACACCAGGTCCTGGTACTCCGGGTGACGGGAGATCCAGGCCGCGAAGAAGGGGCAGGTCGGCAGCGCCCGCAGGCCCGCGGCCCGGGTCTCGTCGAGGGCCGTGCGCACCAGCGCCGACCCGACGCCCCGGCCCTCGTACTCCGGCGCCACCTCGGTGTGCACGAACGCGACGAGTTCGTCCGTACGGATGTACTGCGCCACCCCCGCCACCTCGGACGCCCCGTCGACACGGGCCTCGTAACGCTTCACCGCGGGCGCGTCGTTCACTTCGACAGCCATGAGCACTCCTTCTTCTCCGACGACTTCCGGTCAGCGGCACACTATGTGAATCTAGTTGACCAATCAACAACTGGCGGTGGGGACGCGTTCCCCCTGTGGCTGCCACGGCGGCTCCTCCGCGAGTACCCGCCGCCGCTGTGCGGCCCAGGCGGTCAGGCCGGTCCAGAACGTCGTGAACACGGCCGTGACGCACGCTCCGAGGAGCATGAGGGCGCGCGCTCTCGCGAAACTCCCGCACGGTGACGAACACCGATGGGAAACCCTGGGCCCCGAACCAGGTCAAGCGGAACCGCGCTCCGGGGCGACTCGACCAAGATTCCTCTGACCGGGCCGGAACACCCGTTCCGGGACCCGACCCGTTCACGGCACGACCTGGCGGGCCGTCCCGTGAACGAGTTCAGACCATGGGGTTCTTGCCGGCCGTGGATTCGGGGAGGGTCAGCTCCTGGACGACGTCCCAGTGCTCGACGATGCGGCCGTCCTCCAGCCGGAAGATGTCGACGATCACCACCGGGCCGGGCCCCCAGCCGTGGACGAGGCTGTGGGTGAAGACGAGGTCTCCCTGGGCCGCGGTGCGCTGCGGCTCCCAGGAGAACCCCTCCAGGCCGGGCACCACGGCGCGCAGCGTGTCGAGGCCGTCGGGCATCTGCGGGCTGTGCTGCACGTACGGCTCGGCCCAGTACCGGTCCAGCGCGGTGAGGTCCTTCTCGATGAAGAGCTCGCGCATCGCGGTGAGCACGATCTCGGTGTTGCGCTCGGCCGGCTC
Organism: Nocardiopsis lambiniae; assembly: GCF_031845465.1. Classification (NCBI taxonomy): domain Bacteria; kingdom Bacillati; phylum Actinomycetota; class Actinomycetes; order Streptosporangiales; family Nocardiopsidaceae; genus Nocardiopsis; species Nocardiopsis lambiniae. The sequence goes on from NZ_JAVREP010000004.1 coordinate 255,701, forward strand.
GGTTTCGGTGACGGTGTCGGGGTTCATGGTCAGGCCTCCGTGATGGTTTCGACGAGGTCGTACAGGGTGCCGTCGACGGTGACGTCGGAGCACGGGCTCGAAAGCCGTCGTCTCAGCCGACGCGGCGGTAATCGAGCGCGCCCGAAGGGCAGCGCCGCACCACCTCGGCCGTGCGATCGGCGGAGGCGTTGTCCGGCCGGATCCATGGACGCCGTTCGATGGCGAACACCTCGGGCAGACCGCGAACGCACTCGGCGGCGTGCCGACAAAGCTCCGCCTCGAAGGTGACCGCGATCGAACGCCCCTCGTACGTCTTCTTTCCGGATTCGCCGCTCATGCCTGCCCCTGTCACCGCGGTGCCCGCCTCCGACCGGCTCGGGCCGGTCCGGGCCTGTTTGGTTCGACCTGGTCGTCACGCTAGCAACATGTAGTTGATACATCAACTCACTTGCCGGGAATTGACTGTCCGGACCTTGACTTTCGAAACACCATAAACCCACTTCAGGGCAGGTTTTTGACACTCCGCACCGGAATCAGAATTTGATGATTGGTCAACCAGTGGGGTTTAATCATGCGTATCGCCGCCACCAGAGACGCGGCTGCCCGGTCATTGAGAGACCGTTGGGGGGAAGGGCGATCCGACAGACGAGATCAGCCGGAGCCCGGCCCGCCCAGGGCCGTGACCGCCTGGGCGCCGAGCCAGGATTCGGCCCGGCCGTGGTCCCAGCCGCAGTCATGGAGCAGGGTGCGCCAGGCCGCGATCCCGAAACAGAACCAGAGTCGGTCCGAGACCTCCTCGGTGTCCAGGCCCTCGGGCACCAACCCCTTCGCGACAAGGACGGTCGCGGCTTCGCGCAGCGCGCCGCGGTAGCTCCCCATGACCTGCTGCCAGATCCGGTCGGCGCCCTCGTCGCCCAGCGAGGCGTACAGCAGGTCGATCGAGTCGCCGAAGCGTTCGTGGTCGGAACGGGTTCCCCGGGCCAGGCAGGCGGTGGCCGTGGCCAGGTCGGGCGCGGAACGGAGTTCCTCGATGGTCGCGGGGGCCGAGGATTCGGCCACGTCGAGCCTGAGCAACTCGCGCAGAAGCTCGGCCTTGGTACCGGCGCTGGCGTACACCGTCTTGACCGCGGTTCCGGCCTCACGAGCGATGTCGGACATGGTCACTCGCGGATACCCGCGGCTGACGAACAGCCTCCGCGCCGCGTCGAGGATCTCCTCGCGGGTGCGGGCGGCGTCGCGTTCACGGCGGGGGGAGCGGTAGGCCCTGGGCTCGGAAGACACCCATGGATTCTATCTGCTACACACTTGACGTATTCAATGCACACCTTCTAACCTCAATTTTGGCCGATAGCGCGGACGTACCGCTGAGCGTGCGGTCCGAACCCAGGGAAACGAGATTCACCATGGCCCCAGAAGTGGCGTCGGCCCCCTCGAACGAGCAGTCATCCGGCACGCTCTCCGCTCAGATGGCGGGGATGTTGTCGGGGTTCACCGTCTCCCAGGCCCTCTACGTGGTCGCCAAGCTCGATCTCGCGGCGAAGCTGCTCGCGGGACCGCGGACCGCCGCCGAATTGGCGGAGGAGACCGGCGTGTTGGAGGACCCGCTGCGTCGGGTCCTGCACACCCTCAGCGGCGTCGGTGTGGTGACCCACCAGGCGAACGATCGTTTCGCCGTCACCGACCTGGGCGCCACCCTGGCCGAGGACACCCCTGGTTCCCTGCGCGGAACCGCGCTGCTGTGGATGGAGACCCACTACGAGGCGTTCGGGGAACTCCTCGGCACGCTACGCACCGGCCGAACCGGGTTCGCGCTCCGCCACGACCAGGAATTCGTCCCCTACCTGCGCGAACACCCCGAGCACCTGCCCAGCCTGACCTCAGCGATGGCCGAGCTGAACGGGGGACCGCGTCAGGCCCTACTGTCCGACTACCGGCTGCCGGAGGGCGAGGTCGTCGCGGACATCGGCGGCGCCGACGGTTCGGTGCTCGCAACCCTCCTGGCCGACGCGCCCCGGCGTCGCGGCGTCGTCATGGACCTGCCCGGGGTCGTCCCCGCCGCCACCGCCCGGATGAGCGCGGCCGGACTGGCCGACCGGGTGAGTGTGGTCGGCGGCGACTTCTTCGCCGGGGTGCCCTCGGCCGATGTCTACCTGCTTTCCGCGGTCCTGCACGACTGGTCCGACGAGGACTGCGCGCGGCTGCTCGCGCGCATCACGGAGGCGGCCCGACCGGGTGCCCGGCTCGTGGTGATCGAGTCGCTGCTGCCCTTGGGCGACGAGCCGCACCCGAGCAAGTCGAGCGATCTGATCATGTTGACGATGGCCGGCGGGCGGGAACGTACCGAGTCCGAGTACACGGCTCTTCTGGGCGCTGCCGGGTTCGTCGTCGACAGGACCGTCGTGGCCCCTGCCGGCGGTTACTGCGCCATCGAGGCGACCCTCAAGGCCGCTTGACAACCGCACACCGGGCCCTCCCCAAGCCGTTGGCCCGCCCCGTCCCGCCTTCTCTTCGCCGCCGACCAGCGGACCGAACGGACAACAGAACCGAATCTCCGGTCGGCACGACCGAACCTCCGAAAGGACATCCCATGACCGTACCCGTGAACGAGAAGCCCGACTTCAGCGGGCTGCGCGCGCTCTACATCAACTGCACCCTCAACCGGTCCCCGCAGCTCAGCCATACCCAGGGGGTGATCGACCGCAGCGCGGCGATCATGGAGGCGAACGGGGTCGGCGTGGACCAGTTCCGCGCCGTCGACCACGACATCGCCACCGGGGTCCGCCCGGACATGACCGAGCACGGGTGGGAGACCGACGAGTGGCCCGCGCTGCTGGAGCGGGTCCTGGCCGCCGACATCCTGGTCATCGCCGGATCGATCTGGCTGGGCGACAACAGTTCGGTGACCCGTCGGGTGATCGAGCGGCTCTACGGCTACTCCGGTGTGCTCAACGAGCAGGGGCAGTACGCCTACTACGGGCGCGTGGGCGGCACCCTGCTCACCGGCAACGAGGACGGCCTCAAACACTGCGCGATGAGCATCCTCTTCAGCCTGCAGCACATCGGTTACACGATCCCGCCCCAGGCCGACGCCGGTTGGATCGGTGAGGTCGGCCCCGGCCCGTCCTACCTGGACGAGGGCTCCGGCGGCCCGGAGAACGACTTCGCCAACCGCAACATCAGCTTCATGACCTACAACCTGATGCACACGGCCGCGATGATCCGACGCGCCGGCGGCTTCCCGGCCTACGGCAACCAGCGCGCGGCCTGGGACGCCGGCTGTAGTCCCGACAACGCCAACCCCGAACACCGCTGACCGTCGGGGAAGGCTGACGCGGATCCGTGCGAGGGGGCCGTGCCGCCGGCTCAGTCCGCCTGCTTCTCCATATGTTCGAGGACGCGATGGGAGAGTCGGGCGAACGTGATGAGCTGGTTCGGGGTCAGGGCATCGATGAACAGACGGCGGACGTGCCCGACGTGCACGGGCGCGGCCTCCTGGATCGCCTGGTAGCCGAGAGGAGTGGCGACGACGAACGCTCCGCGCGCGTCGTCGGGGCATTCCCTCTTGGTCACGAGTCCGCGCTTCGCCATCCGCGTGACCTGGTGGGACATGCGGCTCTTCTCCCATTCGGCGAGTTTGGCCAGTTCCAGGAAGCGCATCTCCCCGTCCTTCGCCTCGGTGAGCCGGACGAGGACCATGTAGTCCGCGGCGGACAGTCCGGAGTCGGAGCGGACGAGGCGGGACAGCCTTCCGATGAGTGCTTCCTGCATACGGATGAAGTTTTCCCAGGCCCTCTGTTCGTCCGGGCTGAGCCAACGTGGTTCCTCACTCATGGGAGCAGTCTACAGAATTCGTTGACACTTCATCGAAATGAGCCCACATGACGACGGCGATGAACCCCGGCCGCCGGGGGTCCGTGGATCGCAACTCCGAGGAGTCATACGATGCTCAGCAGTGAACTCGCCGCACTGGCCGGTGTCACCGTCCGCACGCTGCGCCACTACCACCAGATCGGTTTGCTGCCCGAACCACCGCGTTCGGCCGGGGGCTACCGGCGCTACGACGTGGGCGACCTCGTGCGGCTCCTACGGATCGCGAGGCTGACCGCGCTGGGCATCCCCCTGTCCGCGCTGCCGACGGTGCTCGACGACCCCACCGCCGCAGAGGAACTGCTGGACGAACTCGACCGCCAGGCGGCGGCCGAGATCGAACGGCTCAAGACCCGTAGGGCGGACATCGCCGCCCTGCGCAGCAGTGGCTCCCCGCCCGACCTGCCCCCGGAACTGTCGGTGTGGCGTTCGCCCCCTGGGGCCGGGGTGCCCGAGGACATGGCCCGGCTCGAACACGAACAACTCGTCCTGCTCGGACACGTCCTCGGCCGGGAGGGAACAGTGGGCCTCACCGCCCGGCTCGGCGCGGTGGGCAGGGAGATGCTCGCCCGGTTCGAGCCGCTGACCACACGCTTCTACGCCCTCGGCCCCGACAGCACGGAGGAGGAGGCCGAGTCGTTGATGGACGATTGGCTCGCCGCGCTCGAACCGGTCGCGGCTCGACTGGTCGGTGTATCCGACCCCGGTCCGAAGGTCTCGGCCCTGCTGGACGAACTGAACGAGCAGGCCCTCAAACCCGTCCAGCACCGGGTACTGCGCCGTATCCAGGAGCGGTTGGCCCTCGTGCGGCGGCGGAACGGAACCGAGCAGGGCTGACCGGCCCAGGAGCGGGGCGGGCCCGTGCGAACCTCGGCCAGGGGCCACGAACCGCCTCCCGGGCCGGGTACCGGCCCGTACCTCGCATGTCCCGAACCCGTCGACCCCTCTGTGGCGGAGGTCATGACGGGCGCCATTGACTCCGACGCGACGTCGGAGTTTCTACTGAGCGCTGTCCGAACAGATCAACGCTCAGGGGCCCACCATGACCAGCCCTCCCAAGGCCACGACCAGGACCTGGATCGGCCTCGCCGTTCTCGTCCTGCCACTGCTGCTCATCACCATCGACGGAACCGTCCTGATCATGGCCCTGCCCGCCATCTCGGCGGAGCTGAGCCCCACGGGCACCGAGCAGTTGTGGATGATCGACATCTACTCGCTCGTCCTCGCCGGTCTGCTCGTGGCGATGGCGACCGTCGGAGACCGGTTCGGCAGGCGGCGGAACCTGCTCATCGGCGCGGTCCTCTTCACCATGGCATCCGTACTCGGCGCGCTGGCCACGGCGCCCTGGATGCTGATCGGCGCTCGTGCGCTCCTGGGTGTGGGCGGTGCGTTCATGATGCCCTCGACGCTGTCCCTGGTCCGCAACATGTTCCTCGACCGTCAGCAGCGCCGTTACGCGATGGCGGTGTGGGGTGCGATGGCCTCCGTCGGCGCGGCTGCCGGACCGATCGTCGGCGGCTGGATCATCGAGACCTTCAGCTGGCAGGCCGCGTTCCTGATGAACATCCCCGTGATGGTGGTCCTGCTCATCCTGGGTCCGGCTCTGCTTCCCGAGAGCCGCAACCCCGATCTGCACAGGATCGACCTGCCCAGCGTCCTGCTCTCCTTCGTCGGACTGATCGGCGTTGTGTACGGCATCAAGACGCTCACCGGAGACGAGGGTCCGGCCCTGGGCGTCACCGCCGTGGTCATCGGGCTGATCGCGATCGGCCTGTTCGTTCGCAGGCAGCTCGTGCTTCCCACCCCGCTCATGGACGTCCGGTTGTTCAAGATCCGGTACTTCCGCGGGGCCGTCGTCACGGACGTCCTGTCCATCTTCGCCATGGTCGGAGCCCTGGTGGCGCTCGTCCAGTTCCTCCAGCTCGTGCTCGGTCTCAGCCCGTTGCAGGCATCCGTCTGGCTCATGCCCCAGGCGCTCATGGCGGCCACCGCGGCCTTCGTCGCGGCCGCACTGGTCAAGCGCTTCCTCCCCGCCTACGTGATCGCCCTCGGGCTCACGATCGCGGTGTCCGGGTTCGTGTTGACCGCCTTCCTGACCCCTGCGTCGAGCCCCGTACTGGTCGGTGCCTCACTGGTACTGGTCTCGCTGGGCGCGGGCATGGCTCTGACCCTGAGCAACGACATCATCATGAGTTCCGTCAAGCCCGAGCGCGCCGGACAGGCCGCCGCGACCTCCGAGACCGCCTACGAGATCGGGATGACCCTGGGCACCGCGGTCCTGGGCGGGGTTCTCGTCTCCTGGTACACCCGGACCGTCCTTGCCGGAAGCCACGCCATGGACCTCACGGCGGGCCTCACCGAGCGGGTGTCCTCGACCCTCGCGGAGGCCCTTCTCGTCGCCGCCGAACTCGGGGGTGACACCGGAGCCGCCATTGTGGGGCTCTCCCGAAGCGCCTTCACCGAAGCGATCACCGTGACCGGTCTCGCCGGCGCCGGCGTGATGGCCTTCGCCGCGATCTGGTCCCTGGTCACGCTGAGGGGTGCGTCGGCGCACCAGGACCTCGCGGCCGAACACGAGCGCGAGGACCGGCTCGAACACGAGCACTGACCCGCGACCGCCCGGCCCTGCCCGTTCACCCACCCTGCCGGTCGGTGTCGAGCAGGACGGCCTGCTCGACGCCGTGGACCGGGCCGTCGGCCAGGGCTGCACCGACCCCGACCGGGTCGGTATCCACCGCTCCTCCTACGGCGGCTACGCAGCCCTGGTGGGGGCCGCCTTCACCCCGGACCGGTTCGCCGCGGCTGTCGGCTACACCGGCAGGTCCGGCCCGGTCGACCCGACCGAGGGGATCGTCCCGTTCGCCCGCAGCAGTCTCGTGAACCACTACCTGCGCTACTTCGGCGGACGGTCCTCGACCACCTCCTGACCCACCCGCCACCTTCACCGACGACGCCCACGGCCTGCCGGCGGACGTGGACCGCGCGAACTCCCGGCAGTTCACCGAACACGCCCTGGCCGCAGAACGGTCCGTCACGCGTGCTCGGCCGGCGGGAAGAGCAGGGGTGGGTCCGGCACCGCGCCACAGCCGGATCATGACCGCTTCCGGCCGGCTCGGGCCATTGGTGACTTTTGACCGTTTCGCTGTCCGCGGGACGGTGCTTACGGTGGCCGGGCCGATGCACACCCCGGCGTCGCCCCCGCGGCCCCGGCCGGAGAAGCAAAGGAACACCCCCCGTGCGCACAGCACCCGTCCTCACCTGCGCCGGCACCCTGGTGCTCGCCCTGGCCTCATCCCTGGCGGTGGCCGCCCCGGCCGCCGCCGACGACCCCCTCCGGGCCTTCCACGAGCAGGAGGTCGTCTGGTCCCCCTGCGAGGAGCACCTCCTACGCGACGTGGAATGCGCCTGGATCGACGTCCCTCTGGACTACGCGGACCCCGGAGGCGAGCGCGCCTCCATCGCCATCAGCCGCAACCGCGCCTCGGACCCCGAACGACGCCGTGGCATCCTGCTCACCAACCCCGGCGGCCCCGGCGGCACCGGCCGCCAAATGGCCGTCGGCGACCGCCCCGACCACGGTTTCTCCTCCCTGGGAGCGCAGCGCGTCGCCGAGGTCTACGACGTGATCGGGATGGACCCGCGCGGCAGCGGCGCCTCCACCCCCTACCTGGACTGCGGTGCGCACTACCCGGTCACGGACCCCCGGCCCACCGACGACGCGCTCTCCGGCCACACCCGCGCGGTGATCGCCGCCCAGCGAGCCTGCGAGAGCGCCCACGGCGGCCTGATCCCGCACATGACCACCGAGAGCACCGCCCGGGACATGGACGTCATCCGCGCCGCCCTGGGCGAGGAGCAGATCTCCTACCTCGGACGCTCCTACGGCACCTACCTCGGTGCCGTGTACGGCAGCCTGTTCCCCCAGCGCCTGGACCGCAGCGTCCTGGACGCCGCCGTTCCACCGGAGGGCATGTGGCGCGACGTGTTCACGCTCCAGAGCGAGGGCGACCGGGCCAACGTGGAGCGCTACACCGCCTGGGTGGCCGAGCACGACGACGTCTACGGTCTGGGGTCGACGCCCGAGGAAGTGCTGGCCGTCTTAGAGGAGACCCGCGCACGACTGGTGGAGAGTCCCCGCCACGACCAGTGGCCGGACGATCCGGAACCGTGGATCTTCACGGCGGACCACTTCGACTCACAAGTGGGTCATGGGGCACGTTTCCAGGAGGACTGGGGCCCCTCGACCGCCGTCCTCTGGTACATCGTCAACGACCTGCCCTACCCCGAAGTGGAGTGGCCGGAGGATCCCGAGTGGCCGGAGGAGCCCGAGTGGCCCGACCCCGGGATCGACTACGACAACGTGTCCCTCATGATGGCCGTGCTCTGCGAGGCCGAATGGCCCACACGCCTGTCGGACTACTACGCCGACGTCCGGGAGGTCCGTGAGCGCAGCCCCTACGGCGTCGGGGCGATCTGGCACGTGCCCCAGCCCTGCACCTTCGCCTCGCACACACCCGCTCCACTGGTGGAGCTGGAACGCGAAGGCTACCCGCGCGGACTGGTCATCGGAGGCGAGTACGACGCCAACACCGTCTACGAGGGGGCGGAGCGCATGGCCGATCGGCTGGACAACGCGTTGATCACCGTCACCGACGAGGGGGACCACACCTTCTACGGGCGCGAGGGGATGGACTGCGTGACGGCGGCGGTGGACGCCTACCTGGTGGACGGCGTCCCGGCCGGGGACGCCCGGTGCGCCGGGCGTCCCCGCTCCGAGGACCCCCTCGACCCGCAGGAGGAGATGGGAGGTGCGGCCCGGGTCCTGGACGCCGACCCGCTCCGTGACCCGCTGCGGGCCGGCCCCATCTCCTTCGGGATCTCGGACGGGGGCCACCGCTTCCCGTAGCGATCCTCATCGCCCCGGGCTCTCCGTCTCCGACGGACTCCGGCGGTCGAACCGATACCGAACCGGCCGCTGCGTCAACAGCCGGAGGCGCGCACCCGGAGGCCGATACGACCGGAACCGTTGTTCGCTGCCGAGATGATGCTGCTGACGGCGCTGCGCGCGGATGGGCCCCGCGGCCCTCGCCGGCCCACTGCCCCGAGAAGGAGGAACGACACCGTGGGAAACGACCTCAAGGGCCGCGCGACCGACTGTCCGCGCGGCCTCGAACAGACCGGCCGGGACACCGCCCGCGGCCGGTGCGCCCCCACCGCCACCGTCGGGCACAACGACGGCGCGGACGCGCGGACCATCGCGGACGACATCGCCTCCCTGGCGGAGCGGTCCCCCGCCCGCGCCTCGACGCGGTGGTACCTCACCCGTATCGAGGAGTGCGCGCTTCATCCCGGAGGAGGACGGCGCACCCTGATCCGTCCCGCGCACGCGGGACGGGCCCGGGGGCGGGGCGCCGGAACGCCGCGTCCCCCGGGTGTTCCGTGGCCTTGCGTTACCTCTGGTGAGGGACGGAACACCTTGACGGCACCTGGACCATCTCCCTAAAATCAACCGAACCACAAGCAAACACAAGCATTACAACATCGAGATGGCACGGGAGAGCCCGGAGATCCGCGGCGTGCCACCTCGGGATGCGTGGTTCTCCTCTCCGCTCCACTCCTCGGTTTCCCCCTGCTCCGGAGAGGCCGCCCCGCTGCAACCGCCGGTGTCCCCGGCACCGCGGCGGGGCGCCCGAACCGGCCCGCGGTGGACCACCCGGCGTTTCCGGTTCCCCCGTGCGCCGCGTGGCCCCGCCCGGTCGGCGCCCCCATGCCGCCGTTCTCCCCTCGTCCCGGCGGGTGGGCGGCGCCGATCACGCTCCGGCGCACCGCCGCACCGGCCCGGGACCCGCCGGGTCCCCCGCCGTGCGTGCGACCGCCCCGCCTCGCGGCCCCAGGCCGCCCCGGGCCCCGACACGCCGTCCCCTGGAGAGACCGTGGCACACATCGCCTCCCGCTTCGCTCCCGCCCCCGCCTCGCCACGGCCGCCGCGCGCACCGGTGTCCGCCGCCGGGAACTCGGCCGTGCGGTTGCTCCTCGACATCAGCGGCGACGTGCTGGAACCGGCCTGTGCCGACCAGGCCGACGGTGTGGGGCTGCTGCGCACCGACTTCCTGTTCCACGGCCGCGCGGAGCCGCCCGCACGCGAGGAGCAGACCGCCGCCTACACGCGGATGTTCGCGGCGGTCACGGGGCGCGCCGTCACCGTCCGGGTGCTGAACGCGGGGACGGGGGTTGCGGGGCCCGCCGCGGCACGTCCGCGGCGCGCGGCGCTGGTGGACCAGCTCGCCGCCCTCGCGGCGGCGGCCTCGCGGACCGGGGCCGACGTGGGGGTGATGGCCCCGATGGTGTCCACACCCGAGGAGGCGGGGGAGTTCGCGGACCTCGCCCGCTCCCAGGGGCTGACCCGGGCCGGGGTGATGGTGCAGGTCCCGGCGGCGGCGCTGCTGGCCGACCGGCTGCTGTACGAGGTCGACTTCGTGACGGTCTGCGCCACCGATCTCGCCCGGTACACGATGGCCGTCGACCGGGCGGCGGACTTCCCGCCGGGCCTGCTGGACCCCTGGCAGCCGGCGGTGCTGTCCCTGATCGGCTCGGTCGGGTTGGCGGGCCAGAGCCTCCAGATCCCCGTGGGGGTGTGCGGGGACGCGGTCACCGATCCGCTGCTGGCCCTGGTGCTGGCCGGGCTGGGGGTGACCAGCCTGTCCATGGCCGCCCCGGCCCTGCCGGCGGTGCGCGACGCCCTGGGCCGCCACACCCCCGAGGAGTGCCGGAGCCTGGCCGGGCTCGCTCTGGGGGCGGGCTCGGCCCGGGCGCGCGAGGCGGTCCGGGCTGCCGCCCGTTCCCGGGGCACGGGGGCCGGTCCCGGCGGTTCCGCGGCCGGGGGACGGCCCGCGGCGTGGCGGGGCCGCCGTGCCCTCTGACCTGTCCGGAGCGGGCCCGACCCCGGGGCGGGAGTGCTGGCGGGGCGGTGGGCTGCGGCGCCGGCGGGCGGCTCCCCGGGGCCGCCCCCCGTGCAGGTCCGCCGCGAGGGCCGGAGACGTCTCCGCCTCCGCACCCGGCGGGGGCGGAGGCGGAGGCGGGGGGCGGACCCTAAGGGCCGGGCCGCGGGTGGGCGGCCGTCACCGCCGGCCGCCGGGCGTGCGCGGGTCGAGCGAGCCGGAGACGTCGACGTTGAGGTCCTCGGCGGAAGAGAAGCCGCGGGCGGTGCGGATCGCCCCGTCGGCGGCCTGCCTCTGCGCCACGGCCACGTAGTCGAGGAGCTGCCAGAGGATCTTCTCCGCCTCGCCCAGGGTCTCCTGCATCCGCTTCGAGTACTCCCCCTTGACGCCCCAGGGCACCTCCTCGAAGGAGGTGATCGCGCCGCGCGCGTCGGCCACCATCTCGTCCGTGAAGTCGGCGGCCTCGTAGATGAGCCTGGTGTCCCGGCCGATCCCGTCGGCGTCGACGGAGAGGCGGTCTGATGCGGACATCGTTCTGCTCCTTTTCGCTGTCTGGTGGCTGCGGTCGGACGGTCAGTCGAAGTCGTGCGGGGAGAAGCCCTGGGCGCGCAGGGCCTCGTCCACGTCCATCTCGCCGCGCAGGACGGCGGCCGTGTCGACGCCTTCGGGGGCGAAGACGTCGTACGCCTGCGCGACCCGGTCCGCCATCCGCCGCTGGGCGCGGTCGATCACCTCGACGAGCGTCGCCGACAGCTCGGCGGCGGCCATGCCCCGGTACTCGTCGGTGTGGAACACGAGCCCGGTGAGGACACCGGTCGCGTCGACCGTCGCGGTCACCAGCCGGTTCCTGGCCGTGGCCTCCTCGGTCGCCGACTCCAGGTCCGCGCCCGCCTCCACGAGCTCCCTCATCGTCGTATCGAGCCGCCGCAGTTCGGCTTCCATCTGCTCCCACATCGATGAACTCATGTCACCGGATCTCCTTCAAGGTTTTACTCAGGTCGTTCGCGGCGGGAACAGCCCGTGAAAGCGCCCTGCCGACGGCACTTCGGGCGGCGGCCGGAGCCACCCGGGGCCCGCCGTTCCTCGACAGCGCCCCGGAGGCCCGCCGAGCACCGCCGGCACGACCGCCCGGCCCGCACGGGGACACGGGAAACCGACGCACCGGAAATGCGACCACCGTCACACCGGACCGTGCAACAAAGAACGCCGCAACGGAACGCTTTACGAATGAGACGAAGAACTCCATTCACCGTCGGATCCCGCCCGTTTTCCTCAGGGAGCGGAGCCGCATCGGCGCGGCGGATCGGGCGCGCCCGGACGGACCCCGGTACACGACCTCGACCCCTGTGATCAGGACGGATCCCGAAATGAGGCCCTCTCCCGGCGACGCGCACCGGGAAAAGAAACAGAGAAGCAATCGCAGGAAACAGAAAAGAAAGACGAAGGAAGGAGCGCCCCGCGCGGGACGGGACCGCCCCGGCGAAGCTTTCCCTTCCGCCCGACACAACAGGTACCGCACCGGGCGAGGAGAAGGCAAGCCGCGGAGTCGCGACTATACCCATCGGAAACGCACCTCCACATTCCGCGACCGATCGAAAAACCCCGGAAACACGAATGCAACAAAAGTCCACGGCCATCCTCCGCGGAACACCCGGAAACCGGCTGTCCACTTCCACGACTCCGCACGCTGGTGTTACCTTTACCGTCGCTTCGGATACATGTGGCGAGGAAAGGGGCGGGCATGCTGTTCGACCCTCAGAAAATGGGTGACTCAGCACACGATTTCGTCAAAGTGATGCTGGGGATCGACCTGCCCCGGGCCAGCGCACCGGCCATGCGCGCCGCTTCGGAGGTCTACGACGTCCTCGACCAGCGGCTGCACGAGCTCTCCGACGTCATGGACACGACGCGCAACCGCATCCGGAGGAACTTCGGCGGAGCCGCCTCCGACCACTACGACCGCTCCCTCGCGGCCTTCACCAGCGGGGAGAAGGACTACATCGGCAACGCGGCGGGAACGAGCCGCATGCTCTCGGCCGAGCTGCGCAAGGCGGCGGCGAACGTCGACTACATGGTGGCGATGGTCTGGGTCCAGGTGGCCCAGCTCATCGCCGAGATCACCTGGGCCATCGCGACGGCCAAGTTCACCTTCGGCGCCTCCCTGAAGTGGATCCCGGTCTTCAAGGCGATCCGGAGCCTGGCCATCCGGCGGCTCATCGCCTGGTTCCTGGTCACCGTTCCCAGCCACCAGATCGTCAGCCAGGTCTTCGCGAGCTTCGGCGCGCTGATCCAGCGCGTCCAGATCGCCAACGGCGACCGGGACGGCTTCGACCATGACCTGCTGCGCGACGCGCACGTGGGGGCCGTGATCGAGGGGCTGGTCTCCGCCGGCATGTCCGGGGGCGTGGGGGCCTTCGTCAACAGCGGGTTCGCGAACGCCTTCACCCGCAACATCGACGACCTGCGCGGCCTGCCGGACCCGCCTCCGCCACCGTTCAGGAGCGGTGCGCCCGACCCGGCGCCCCCTCCGCCGCTCAGGGAGGGCGTGCCCGACCCCGTCCCCCCGCCCCCGGTCAGAGAAGGTGGACCCGACCCCGTTCCCCCACCGCACACGCTCAACGGCGACCTCGCCGACCTCTTCACCCGCCACCGGGACGAGATGCTGGTCCCGTTCCACCCCAACTCCCCCACCGGGGCGCGCTCCTGGGACAACGCGGTCGAACGGAACGCGTTCCGCGCGGAGATGGCGGGCGTGTTCCAGCGCGCCTTCGCCGAACGCCTGGGCGTCGATCAGGCGCGGCGGCTGGGCGACGACTACGCCGACACCCTGATCCGCTCGTGGGGCGACCCGGACCTGGGCTCCCGGCTGTCCCGGACGATCGGCGACCGGCTGCCCCCGCCCCTGCGCGAGCACCTGTCCGACGTCCCGCAGAACCTGGCCGGCTCGCTGCACGAGAGTGCGCGGGGGTTCTGGCCCTACCTGCGGGGCCTGGGACTGGGCGCGGGGACCGGGGCCGCGGAGGGCGTCCTCGGTGAGGGCCTGGGCGGTGTCGCCGGCGGCCAGGGGTTCACCGTCACCCCCTGGTCCGCCACGTCCGGCGCGACCATGAACACGGCCCACCAGCTGACCACCGACTCCGCGCTGGCGGGCATCGACGCGCTCAGCGGCCCCGGCGGCACCCTCCTTCCTCCCGACCTCCCCCCGCCCCCGGAGCCGGAGCGGCCCGCCCGGTCGGAAGAGGACCCGGCACAGGGCGGGGCTCCCGCGACGGGACCCGCCACCGGCAACGGCGGCGGGAGGCCGACGCCCGCCGGCGGTCCGGTCATCGCCGAGATCACCGTCGTCCCGCCCGTCGGCGGCGATGAGCCCGCCCGGGGTGACGGAGACGGATCGCACGGCGGCGGGGACGGGGCCCCGGCGAACGGCGCGGACGCGCACCGCACCGGCGGCTCCCCCGTCCCGAACACCGGTGACCAGGACACCCCTGCGGCCCGGAGGCCGCGGGACCACGACCCGGACGGGGACGGCGGCGCGGACACGCGCGGGCCCAACCCTCCCGAACGGGCCGCCGGGACGCCGGAGGCCCCGGCCGCCCGCCACGACCCGGGCGGGGCGGACCACACCGACGCGCATCGTTCCGGAGACGCCCCCGCCCCGCTCGCCGGAGACCGGCACGACCCGGCCGCCGGGACCTCCCGGGACCGCGCCCCGGCCCCCTCGCACGAAGAGGGCACCGAGGGCTCCCCACCGCTCCCGGCCGCCGTGACGCCCCCGGCACCCGGCCGTGAAGGACCCGAAAGAGTCGGAGGGCGTTACCGACACCCACGGCACGGTTCCCGGGTCCGGCCTCCTGGCCTTCCCCGTGACCGAGAGCGGTCCGGCGGGGCGCGCTCCCTCCGTTTCCGCCCCCTCGGGCGGACCGGCCCCGGCCACCGTGCGCACCGACCCGCAGGCACCCCCGTCCGGGGAGGGCGCACCCGGGACCGCGCCCCCGGAGACGGACGGCGGGGAGGCCGCCCCCGCCGGCGACCCCGCGGACGCACGCGCCGAACGCGCCGCCGACCTGGTCGCGCAGGCCCGACAGCACCTGGGCGACGGGGACGTCGCCCGGGCGCGGACGGTGAGCGCGGACATCCAGGACCTGCTCTCCCCCCGGCCCGACGACGGCGCCCCGCAGAACCCCTCCGTGCGCAGGGCCCGCACCCTGGCGCTCGGGCTGGTCTTCACCCTGTCCGACCCGGCGGACCGGCGGGCTCCCGCCGACCGGGACGCCTTCTCGGCGGACAGGGCCGAGGACGCCGCCACCCTCCTGGGGGGCGTCGAACGCAACCTCCGGGACCGCCACGACGCGGCGCGCGCCCGGCTCTGGCTCCCGGGCGGCAGCCTGACCACGCAGTACGTCCGCGACACCCTGCCCGCCGCCCCTCCGACGGGCGCGCCGGAGAACGGCGGGGCGCCGGTACCGGGCACCGGGGACGTCCCACCCGCCGCAGCGGCCACGACGCCCGACACCACCGGTGGCACGCCGGTCACCACGCAAAGCGCGGACACGGACGCGCCTGCGCCGCCCGACGCAGGCCCCGGACGCACGGCGGACGGCGCATCCGACACCCCCGGAAAGGCGGGCACCGACCCCACCGCCTCCGGAACCGACCCGAGCGCCGACGCCCGCGCCGCGTCGGTCCTGAGCCGCCTGCCCGAACTCACCCGGGCCCTCGCGGACAACGACATCCCCGGGGCCCGGGCGCTGGGCGCCGAGTTCTGGAGGCTGCTGCGACCCGCCGGCGGCCCGGCCCCGGAGAACCGCTCCGTCCGCGAGGCGCGCACGCTCGCGCAGGCACTGGTGTACGTCGTCTCCGACCCGTCCGACCGGCGCGTCCCCCTGAGCGGCGCGTCCATCCCTCCCGAACGCGTCCGGGACGCCGAGGTCCTGGCCCGCGGCATCGGCCGCCACCTCCGGGACCGCCACGACCCGGTCCGCGCCCGGCTCTGGCTGCCCGGCGGGCGGCTCACGACGGACTACGTCCGCTACGCGATGCAGGACCCCGCGGACCGGGGACCCTCCCCCTACGGCGCGCCGGTCACGGCGACGACCGTCAACATGGCGCTGGTGGACGGCGGCGGAGGCGCATCGGCCCCGGGGGGACGGTCCGGGGAGTCGTCGGCGCCGGGCCGGACCGAGGAGCCCGGATCGCGCGCGACGGAGGGGGACACCGGGAACTCCCCGTCCCCGCTCTCCCCCTCCGAGGCCGCGACCGTGGCGGAGCGGGCCCGCGCGACGGCGGAGAACGCCCTGGGCCTGGCACGCGGGGCCGCGGAGCGGGTGTCCGCGGCGGCCCGGACCGCGACCGACACCACCACCGACACCGCGGACGCCGTGACCGCCGCCGAACAGGCCGCCCGGGCCCGCGAGGACACCGCCCGCGCGGCCGGGGCGGCGCGGGACGCGGCCCGGATGGCGGCCGAGGCCGCCCGGGGGACCGCCGCCGCCCTCGGAGACGCTGAGCGGGCGGTCCGCGAGGCGGACCCGGGGACGGACGCCCGCCGCACCGCCACTGAGGACGAGACAGCGGCGCGCGCCCGCCACGAGGAGACGCAGCGGCGGCGGGACGAGGCGGAGCGCCACGCGCGGGACGCCGAGACCGCGCTGCGCGAGGCCACCGACGCCGCGGACGACGCCCTCACCACCGCCTCCGAACGCGCCCGCACCGACGCCGAGCAGTACGCGGCCAGGGCGGGCCGCGCGGCCGACGGAGCGGCCCACGCCCTGCGCGTCACACGCGAGGCCGCGGACCGGGCGACCCGGGCGACCCGGGAGGTCGTCGACGCCGCCGACACCGCGACCGCCGTGACCGCCGCGGAACAGGCCCTCCAAGCGCGGGACGCCGCCTCCACCGGGGCCGAGTCGGCGCGGCTGGCCGCGAACCAGGCGCAGGCGTTCGCGCAGCGTGCGTCCGATTCGGTCGCACTCGCGGAGCGGATCACCCGCGTGGCCACCCCCGGCACCGACGCCCACCGCGCCGCCGCCGGCAACGGGACCGCGGCGCGCGACCACCGCGAGCAGGCGGACCGGCACCGGGACGAGGCGGAGACACGCGTGGGCGAGGCGACCACCGCGCGCCACTCCTCCACCACCGCGACCGTCGACGCGCTGGCCGCCGCGGTGGACCGGGCCGCGTTCGACTCCGCGGGGACCCGTATGGCGGCCGACGAGGCCTACCGCCGGTCCGGGATCGCGGAGAACCGGCGCGCACGGGTGGAGGAGGCCGTCCGCGCGGCGGCACAGGCCGACGCCGCGCGACCCCGGCGTTTGCAGGACGTCCAGGACGCGGCCCGCCGGCTCACCGACGCCGTCCGCGAGACCCGGGAGGCGGCCGATGCCGCGGGGCGAGCGCGCACCACCGCGGAGGCCTCGGCCGATCCCGGGCGCGTCGCCGGCACCACCGCCGCCCTCGACTCCCTCGTCAGAGTGGCCACCGAACTGCGCAACTCCGAGGTGGAGACGCATCCGGACGCCGCGCGGCTCACGGCCGACCTCATGCGGACCAACTGGGTGATGGGCGGCGCGCGCCGCCTGGTCGGGGACACCGGGAACGCGCTCGCCGACGCGCGGCGGTACGCGCAGAACACCGAGGACTCGGCCGACCGCGCCGAGGCGCTGCTCCCCGGCGACCTCCCGTCCGCCTCCCGGCTGCACGAGAAGACGGACACGCGCTACGACCTGGAATACCTCGTCACCTCGCGGCTGAGCGGACCCGACCGCCTGTTCACCCGAGCCGCGCACCAGGCGGTCGCGGACATCGTCCGCGACCGGATCACCGACCCGCCCGCCGACCTCACGCGGTTGGTCGACACGGCCCTGAGCGACGTGGCCCACGAGCACGGGATGCTCGTCTTCTTCGCCCCCGGGGGACGGGAGATCACCGTCACCGACCCAGGCACCGGCACCGGCACCGACGGGGCCGACGCCCCCCGGTCCTGGACCGTCCGCGTCGCCCTGGCCTCGGAGGACCCCGGCGGGTACCGGCACCTGGACGTCGAGCACCGGGAGTCGGGAGCGCCCCTGGAGTCCCGGGAGGAGGAGCGCAGCCACTCCACCACCACCGGGGGCACCTCGTCCTACGACCCGCGCCGCATCCTCGCGGCGCGCTTCACGGGAAGTCCCCTGCTGCTGGGCGACGTCAGCGGGTCCGCGGCGGGCCCGTGGGTGACGGTGGGCGGCAGTTTCTCCCGCGGGCAGCGGGCCGCGTCCCAGGGAGGGACGACCGAGGCCGCCTCCAAGATCGAGTACACGACCTTCGCCAAGCCCGAGTTCTACGCCAACGACCTGCGGGTGTGGGCCGAGGTGACCGCGGGGCCGGAAGGGGCCGGGGCGGCCGACGACGGCGGGAGCCATACCGGGAGCGACACCGGGGAGGCTCCTCCGCCCGCAGTCGGGTTCCCGATCGGCTCCTCCGTGGTCCGCGACGGCATGGTGTTCACCCTGGCGGGCGAGGTCCAGGGGCGGCCCGACGAGATGCCCCGGCACATCGACCTCGCCCCGGGCGCCGGCGAGGGGACCGGCCCGGGGCGCCGGCCCCGCGACCTCGGCCCGGTGGGCGGCCTGCCCATCGCCGTCCACAGCGTCACGCCGAACACCCCGGCCGGGAGCGGCCCCGCGCACACCGAGCTGGGCTCCTGGGTCGCCGACTACCTCGTCTCCGACACCTACCGGCTGAACAGGGAGGTGAGCAGCGAGAACGCCGCCGTCCAATGGATGAAGGACGTCACCGGGCCGGGAACCGGCCAGGACATCGCGCAGTGGAAGCACGAGATCCGGGAGGTCCTCAACAACGACTCCTTCCAGGAGTACCTCCCCCATCTGGACCGGGGTCCGATCACCGTGAGCGTCTCCCACCCCCGCCTGGGCGAGGTGATGATGGAGTTCTCCGCGACGCCGCGCGACTACCGGATCAAGGACCACAGCCCCCTGATCGACGACGCGACCTTCAAGGAGAGCATCAAGGACGAGACCAGCCTCACCCAGAGCCGGAACACGAGCTTCACCCTGACCGGGGGAACCGGTTTCGGCCTGGTGGCCGAACTCCCCTCCGGCGGCACGCTCCGTGTCAACGCACCCCACGTGGAGGCCACCTGGTGGCAGTCGCTCTCCTCGGAGAGCCACAACACCTCCGGATCGGGAGAGCACCGCTCCCTGGGCCGCTACGTCTCCTCCACGGAGAAGTTCGCCGCCTACCAGGCCACCCACGACCTGTCCGTCCACGTCCAGGGTGAGGCGGCGCCCCACCGCTTCACGGTCACCGGCGTGGAACTTCTCCCCGGCGAGACCGCGGGCCGGCTGGACCGGGCCGCGCGGAACGAGGAGGCGGCCGACGGCGGGGGCGACGCCGGGCGGCGCCCGCCCTTCCCGCACCTGGAGTCCGACAACCCCGTGCACTTCCGCGGCTCCCACTTCCTGGGCCTGGAGTGGAGCGGACCCGCCCCCCGGGACGCGGGCGAGGGCGAACCGGCGGTCGACCGGGACGCCGACGACACCGGGGACGACGGGGGCTCGGAGACCTCCCGGGCACCGGCGCCGCCGGTCACGTCGGACGACCGGCGCGGCGTACTGGAGCGGTACCTGGACGACGTGTTGGCCGGGATCGCACGCGAGCACCCGGGCCTGGTCATCCCTGAACTCGCCCGCGACCGGGACACCTACGCGCACAGGCCCGGACGGGAGGGGTCCTCCTACTTCGAGCGTTCCTTCCGCGAGCACTGGGGGTTCCGCCGCTCCTACGACACCGCCTACAAGAACACGATGCTGGTGCGCGACACCATCCAGGGCATCCGGGGGACGGACGACCTGGAAAGGCTCGCCCGCCCCGGGGAGGGCCTGCCCCTCCGGCTCCGGGAGTCGGCGACGGTCGACCCGACCCTGATGGCGAAGCTGAAGGAGTTCTTCCGCCCGGACACGGTCACCGTCCGGCTGCACGCGCAGTTCGGCCGGCTGTCCCACGACGGGACGAGCACGGCGGAGACCGGCCTGCGGGTGCGCGGAACCGCTTCGACCTCCACCGAGTCCGCGACGGGGAGCGCCTTCACCCTCGCCGTCTCCGCGGGTTCGGGCATGGTGCGCTCGGCCGAAGGCGACGCCCGCGGGTTCGCGCGGCTGCTCGGCGGGTTCATGGCCTCGGTGGGCTACAACCGGGTCAACCACTTCGACGCCGCCTACGGCCTGGAGCACAAGTCCGACGCCCGCCTGTTCTTCCCCGAGGGCTCGGACCGGTGGAACGGCGAAGTGACCCTCGGCGCCCGCCTGCACGACTACGACGCCGACGAACAGGCCTACGGCACCGACCAGGGCACGGAACTGCTGGACCGGCCCGTCAAGGCGACCTACTCCCTGATCACGGCCACCACCGTCGGAGACAACCTGGCCTCCCCGGAACCGGCACCGGACCGGGCCGACGAGGAGCAGGCGGCGCTGTCCCCCGAAGAGGCGCGGGAGATGCTCGACCCCCGCCCGGGGCGCCGCGACCCCGCCGAGGAGGACACCGCGGAGACCGGGGACGGGACCGGCACCACCCGCGAGGAGACGGCGCCGGAGACCGGGACCACACCGCCCGAGGAGACCGGGGAGACCTCCGAGGCGGAGGGCGAGAGCCCGGCCGCCCCGGAGACCGACAACACGCGCGTCCTGCTGGACCACGGCGCGATCATCGAGCACGTCAACCCCCTGCTCCAGGAGACCGGCGACACGGGATCGGGGCCGGGCCGCGGCCTCCTGCGCCGCACCCTCGACGCGTTCTCCCGCCCGCGCCGGTTCTGGTCCGATGGGGGGAGGATGAAGCTGTCCGCCTTCCTGGACGGCGTCGGCGGCGCGACCCTGCTGTCCAACCTCATGTCCCCCACCGCGGTCGCCTCCGATCCCGCGTCCTTCTCGGAATCGGGCCGCCGCAGGCGGATCGAGGTGCCCGGCACCTGGCTGTCCCCCAACGACATGCGGGCTACCGGGGTCACCAGGGTCACGGTCGGCGAGATCACCGACCTGCGGCAGACCAGGGCGCAGGTCACCGTCCAGTCCGAGACCTCATCGACCGCGTCCGCCGCGGTCACCAGGATCGGCGGCTTCTTCGCAAGGTTCACGGGCTTCGCCGGCGGGACCACCAACACCATCGAGGAGGGCGGGGCCGACTCCGGCGTCGACCGGTCCTCCGCCAACGGCATCGTCCCCATGGCCGGCCCCTCCCACAACCGGAGCCTCTTCCGCCGGGGCGAGACCACCGACTCGGGCGTCTCCTCCGCCTCGGGGCTCCTCCTGCTGCCCAGGTCCGCGGCCGTCTACGCCTTCACCGCCGCGGGCACGATCGCGCAGGCGTGGGAGTTCAAGAAGCACCGCGGACTCAACTTCCCCAACTGGTGGACCCACAGGTACACCGGTTGGAAGACCCGCGTCGACGACCTCGTCTCCGGCTACATCACCGCCCGCGACGCCGAACAGGCCGGCATCATCACCGACGCCGTCACCCACGGCGACGACGGCACCCCCGCGCCCGCCACCCAGACCAACCCCGCGCCACCGCCCCACGCCCGCGTCCGCACCGGATTCGACAGCGCGGGCCGCCAGGCCCTGCCCGTCGACCCCGCCCGCGCCGTGGACACGTTGGAGACGCACCTGCGCACGCACGGTCTCACCCTCAGCCGCGGAGGCAAGGAACGCCTGCTCGTGACCCTGTCCGAGCAGTTGGGGACCGCCACGGACGCGCTTCCCCCGATCCCCGTGAACGTGGTGTCGACGGACCGCAACGCCCACTTCTCCAAGCCCGCCCGGGTCCTGGTGGACCTGACCAGGACCGCCCCCCGGGTCGACTACGTCACCTCCGCCGCCGCCACCGTCGAGACCCACTCCTGGCAGGCCGAGAACTCGCACCAGGACTCCCGCGAGAGTTCCAGCACCACGGGGTGGAACTTCGCCCCCTGGCAGACCAGCGGTAAGAACGGCGGCAGCGACCCCCCGCCGGACAGCAGCCTCTTCCTCACCTCGCCCTTCGCGGGGGCCGACAGGACCCAGAACGAGTCCCAGGGGCGTTCCTCGTCCTCGGAGACCACCCACACCATCGTGATGGAGTCCTCCGGCCCCTACGTGAAGGTCTCCCAGGACGCCTCCCTCACCCTGACCATCGAGGTGGACGGCGACGGACTGGTGCCCACCGCGGGGATCCGGCAGGGCGGGAAGTCCCCGTACCTGGAGTACAAGCCGCCGATCAGGGAAACGGTGACGGTGGACGGCGGGCGGATCCGCACCTTCCACCTGGGTTCGTCGCTCGACTTCACCCCGCCGGCGGCACCCGCCGCGGCCATGGACGCCGTGCCCGCGCCGCCCGCCGCCACACCCCGCGCGGGCGACACGCTCGCGGACGCCGTCACCACCGCCACCGGCGAGCTGACCCCGCCCCCGGCAGCCCTGCGCGACGCGATCATCATGCCCACCGCCGTCCACGGACCCGACCTGCGCGACACCGCGCTGCGCACCGTCGCCGCATCGCTCGGCTGGAGGCCCCCCGCCACCCCCGCCTTCGGCCCCACCCCCACCGCCGAACAGCTCGGTGAGCTCAGGGAGCACCACCGGAAGGCGACCGACGACGCCCGCCGCCACATCGCCGACCACCTCGAACTCGACGCCCGCTACACCCCCATCGACAACTCCCTCAACCCCGTCTCCCTCAAGGGCCTCCTCTCGCACAACCTCGGCCGCCCCTCCGGGACCGACATCCTGCGGATCGGGCGCACCCGGTGGCGCGCCGCCGCCACCCCCGACTTCACCGGCGCCCGCATCATCACCGCCCGTCCCGACGCCCGGCTCGTCCACAAGGAGGCCGAGGGACAGAGCGTCTCCCACAGCCGCTCCCAGGGCGGCGGCACCAACACCACCACGGCGTTCCGACCCACCGGCCACCACACCGTCGACGCTGGCAACAGCGACCGGAACGCGTTCCTGACCGGTTCCGGGGACGGCACGGCGCGCACGATCAAGCGCGAATCGCCCACCGCCAACAGCCTGGCCACGGGCGAGCCCTCCGACATGGAGCGCCAGCGCCTCGGCACCGCCTACCTGGTGGAGTTCGACACCACCTGGACCATCGGCGCACGCACCGACGAGAAGGCGTTCTTCGGCGGCACCACCCCGCGTCAGTTCACCTCCCACCACACGAACAGGACCAGCGCCTGGATCTCCCAGAGCGACGCCATCGCCCTGGGCGTCCTCACCCCCGAACAGGCCACCGCCGCCGACGCCCCCATCACCGCCGAGTACAACGCCTCCAAGGCCATGGGCGACGCCGAGGCCGCCTACACCGAGCAGCGCGCCAAACTCCCCGCCCTGGTCAAGGCTTACCTGGACGCCCACACGGCCCACGCCGCCGCTGCCACGCCCGCGAACCGCACCGCCCTCGACGCCGCCCGCACCGCCTACGAGGCCCAGGACGCCGTCTACCGGACCGCCCTGGGCACCTACAACGACGCCATCGCCGCCTGGACCACCGCGGCCAACGCCACCCGCACGCACCTGGACGGCATGACACCTCCCGGTGCCCCGCCGGCCCCGGCGCCCCGCACCACCTCCAGCGCGCCCCTGGGCGACCAGCTCCGCCCCGTGTTCGGCCTCGGGCCCAGGGAGACCTCGGCCACGACCGACGGGGGCGGCACGACGACGGAACCGGGATCGCGCGCTCCGGCCCCGGTCCCCGCGGTCGAGGCGTCCGGTTCCGGCACCACCTCCGGCCCGGTCGTGTTCGCCCTGACCGACATCACCGGGGAGGTGCGGGACCCGGACGAGGACGCGGCCGGGATGAGCGGCGCCCAACTCGACTCCCTCGCCCGCGGACTGGGGCTGACCGACACCGACGACACGGCGGCATCCGGGTCCGGGACCATCCGCCGCCTGCCCACCGGAGCCGACACCGACCGCTACGGCGACCTCCTGCACGACCCCGGTTACAACCCCAACGCCTTCGACGCGCAGCCCACCGCGACCCAGGACGCGGTCGCCGCCTACACCCGGTCCGCCTGGCTGAACCGCATCGCACGGATGAGTCCGCTGAACGAGGCGACGGTGCAGGCCGAGCTGGACCGGATCCGGGACGAGAGCCGGTCCTACCCCGGCTGGCAGGTCTACGAGATCGGCGGCGGCCGGTGGCCCGACCTGGCGCGGCTGGAGGAGGCCGCGGAGCAGGGCGACCTCAGCCCCGAGCAGGAGGGGATCGTCCGCCGCGTCCTCGACAGCCGGTACCCGCAGGCGGCACTGGACAACCTCTACGAACGCTCCGGCCGCGCGGGCCGGATCGCCGAGTCCCTCGCCCTGCGCGGGGAAACGGCCCACTTCCCCGACTCCTCCGAGGTGCTGGCGCTGATCCGGCGCCTGGACCGCGCCACCGGGCAGCCCTTCCCCGAGGGTTTCGAGGCCGTGCACGGCATGTACCAGCACCAGCACCTGCTGGGCGAGGGCAGCACCGACGCCCGCAGCCTCGCGGGGACCACGCACGTGGAACAGGGGTACTTCTCGGTCTCCCTCGGTACCGTTCCGTCCGCGGCCGGCGGCTCCCCCATCGACCTGATGCGGCTGACCGTGCCGGAGAGCGCCCGGGGCCTGTGGGTCGGCGACCGGAGCGAACACCCCGGCGAGCGCGAGGTGATCCTCACCCGGGGGACCCGCTACCGGATCAACACGGTCGAGCCCTGGGGTCGCGGCCACCTGTTCCACGCCGAGATCCTGCCCCCCGCGCACGGCGCCGACGGGCCCGCCGCGCAGGCCCCGACCGGGGCCGGCGAGGCGCTGGACCGCATCGACCGGGCCTTGGCCGCGGACGACACGGCAGCGGCCCTGGCCGGGATACGCGGGGCGGCGGAACGCTTCGCCGCGGACCTGGCCTCCATCCCCCGGGACGCCGACGGCCCCGGCCGGAGCGCGGCGATCGACCGCTTCGAAGGGCTGCGGAACGCGGTCGAGCGGTTGGCGGACCGGGCCGCGGAGATCGCCGACGCCGCCCCGGAGGCGGTCGCCGTCACGGTCGCCCTGGCCGCGGACCTCGCCGCCGCCGCGGAGGGCGTCGCGGCACGCGGCGCGGCCGACGCCCGGACGGCCCGGGACGCGGTGCCCGAGCCGCCCGAGGTGGACCCCGAGGACCCGGGCCGGATCACCGACGCCGCACGGGAGCGCGACACGGCGCTCACGCGGGTCACGGACGCCGCCGCCGCGCGCGACGACGCCGAACGCGCCGCCCGCATCGCCTACGAGGCCGCCGACACCGCCGCCCGCACCGCACGGACCGCCGAGGACGGGGGCGGGCCCCGGGTCGGGGAGGCGCGCGCGGACGCGGAGGCGGCGGACGCCCGGCGCCGCGCCGCGATCACGGCCGCCGAGGACGCGGCCGACCGGCACGAGACCCTCACGCGCAGCGTCAACATAGCCGCGAACATCGCCGTCGGTATCGCCCTGGACGACGTGGCCGACGCCCGCGGCGACGCCGCCGCGACGACGGCCGCCCTCGACCGGGCGCGGTCCCTCGCGGACCTGACCGCCCCGGGCTCCGCGGCACGCGCGAAGCTGAACATGCGCATGACCATGATGGGGCTCTCCGCCCCCGGCTCCGACGGCCCCGTCGTGTTCGCCGTGACCGACACCGCCGGGGAGGTGCGGGACCCGGACGGGGACGGCTCCGGGATGAGCGGCGCCGACCTCGACTCCCTCGCCCACGGTCTGGGGCTGACCGACACCGACGACACGGCGGCGCCGGTCGAAGTACACGAGGCCGCCGAGCGGCTGTCCGCCGAGGCCGCGGACCTGGCCGCCATCCTCCGGGACGCCGGCGGTCCCGGCCGGACCGCCGCGATCGACCGCCTCGAACAGCTCGGGGACGAGGTCGAACGGCTCGCGGACCGGGCCTCCGCGATGGCCGGCACCTCCCCGGAGGCGGTCGGCACAGCGGTCGGCCTGGCCGCGGACCTCGCCGCCGCCGCGCAGAACGCCGCGGCACGCGGCGCGGCCGACGCCCGGACGGCCCGGGACTCGGTACCCGAACCGCCCGCGTGGCCCCCCACCGACCTGGACGGGATCACCGACGCCGCACGGGAGCGGGATTCCGCGGTCGCACGGGTCACGGACGCCGACACCGCGCGCGACGACGCCGAACGCGCCGCCCGCATCGCTTACGAGGCCGCCGACACCGCCGCCCGCACCGCACGGACCGCCGAGGACCGGGGCCGCGCCGAGCAGGCGCGCGCGGCGGCGAAGGCGTCCGACGCCGAACGGCGCGTCGCGGTCACCGCCGCACAGGACGCGGCCGACCGGCAGGAGGCCCTCGCACACGCCGTCGACACGGCCGCGGCGGCCGGAGTCGGCACCGCCCTCGACGAGGCGTCCACGGCCCGCGGCAACGCCCGCGACGCCGCGGCGGCCGTGGAACACGGCCGGGACGAGGCCGTCACGGCGGCCGTGGACGCGACCGACGCGCGGAACCGCGTGGGAGAGGCCCTGGCGTCGGGTGACCGGGACGCGGCCGTCACCGAGGCGGTGCGGTCCCTGCGTGAGGCCGGCACCGCCCGGGCGGCGAGGGACGCGGTGGTCGGGCAGGCGGGGATCGCCGAACGGGAGTCCGACGCGGCGAGGGCCGCCCTCGACCGGGCGCGGTCCATCGCCGACCTGACCTCGCCGGACTCCGCGGCACGCACGGACCTGGGCACGCGCGCGGCACCGCCCTCCGACCCGGCCGACGCGGGCCGGCCCGCGGCCGATGCCCGGACCCGGGCCGACGCGGCGGTGCACACGGCGGAGGTGGCCTCCCGCGAGGCCCTCTCCCTGCCCCTGGACTCCGTGCGCCTGCACGGCCGTGCGGCCCGGGAGGCCGCGGAGCAGGCCG
The DNA here is from genome assembly GCF_031845465.1 of Nocardiopsis lambiniae. Lineage (NCBI taxonomy): Bacteria > Bacillati > Actinomycetota > Actinomycetes > Streptosporangiales > Nocardiopsidaceae > Nocardiopsis > Nocardiopsis lambiniae. Next base: position 282,403 of record NZ_JAVREP010000004.1, read on the forward strand.
TGCGGAGCGCCGACACCCTGGTCACCGACGCGCGACGGCAGCAGGAGGAGGCCGCCGCGGCAGCCCGGACCGCCCGCGCGGCGCTGGGCCGGACACGCGCCGCGGGAGACGGGGCCGGGGCCCGCGCCGCCCGGGACGAAGCCGCCACCGCGGCTGACCGCGCGCAGGACCTGGCCCGCGGGGCCCGCGCGGCGCTCACCGACGCCCGTGCCGCCCTGACCGCGTCCTCCGACCTGTACGACTCCGCGATCGACGCGGCGCGCGCGGACGCGGACGCGGTGCGGCGGATCGCCGCTCTCGCCCCGGGCAGCACGGCGGCGGCCGAGACCGCCTACCGCACGCACACCGCGGTCCACGCCGTAGAGGCGCGGATGGAAGCCGACGTGGACCGCCTGGAGCGCGCCGAAGAGGGCCTGCATCAGGCGGAGGAGGCCGTCCGCCGGATCGAGGAGCTGGCCGCGCAAGCGCGCAGGGCCGCCGACGACGCCCGCGAACAGGCCGAGCACCCGCGCGTGTACCCGGGGACGGTGCGCAGGGACGGGTCCGCCGACACCTACGACCTGGACTACCTGGTCCGGTCGCGGATCATCGGCCCGGACCGCCTCTACACCGAACGCGTGCCCGAGGTGGTCGGCCACCTGATCACCGCCCAGGCACCCGACATGCCCGCGGACCTGCACGCGAACGTGGCCGCGCGGATCGACCACATCGCCCGCGAACACGGGATGGCGGTCTTCTTCTCCCCCGAGGGCGTCGACGTGACGGTCACCGACGGCACCGGGGACGACGCCCGCACCTGGACGGTCCGCGTCGCCCTGGAGTCGGCCGAACCCGACGGGTACCGCCACCTCGCCCTGCCCCACCGCGAGGCCGGGGCACCGCTGGAGTCGCGGGAGGAGGAACGCTCCCACTCCGCGAAGACGAGTGGGACCTCCACCCACGACCCGCGCCGGGGCATCGGCGGGCGGTTCACCGCGAGCCCCCTGCTCCTGGGGGACGTCACCGGCAGTTTCGCGGCCGGTCCCTGGCTGACCGCCGGAGGCGGCTACGCGGGGGGCCGGCGCGGCGCGTCCTTCGGGGGGAGCGAGCAGGTGGGCTCCGACCTGGAGTACACGACCTTCAGCCCGCCCGAGGTCTACCTGGGCGACCTGCGCGTCCGGGTGAAGGTCACCGAGAACGCCGACGGGGAGCCGGACACCGGCGCCGCTCCCGAGGGCGCTCCTCCCTCGGACCCGGGCGACGGGTTCCAGAGCGGTGTGGTCGAGAACGGTGTGGCGCTCGTGCTGGCGGGCGAGGTGAAGGCGAGACCGGACGGGACCCCCGACCGCATCGACCTGAGGGCCGACCGCCCCGGCGGCGACGGCGCGCACGCGCGGACTCCGAACCGTCCGGTCGGCGCCCTCCCGATCTCGGTCACCTCGGTCACCCCGCGCGGGGACGGCGCGGGCGGGCACCGCGAGCTGGGCTCCTGGCTCGCCGAGTACCTCGTCTCCCGGGACTACGCCCCGCATCGCACGGCCATGGACTCCTTCGCCCTGAGGCTGATGAGGAAGAGCACCGAGGCGAGGATCCGCGAGTGGCAGGCGGAGATCCGGGCCTTCTTCGACAACGACTCGGTCCAGGAGTACCTCCCCTTCCTGGGTTCGGCGCCGATGACCGTCAGCGTGACGCACCCGGTCCTGGGGGAGGTCATGCTGCGGCTGTCCTCGACCCCCGACAGGTACACCGCCAAGGCGCACACCCCCCTGATGGACGACGCGACCCTGAAGCACACCGTCGAGACGAGCACGGCTCTGGGGGTGAGCCGCAACAGCGGCTTCACCGCGACCGTGGGAGGCGGCTTCGGCGTCCTCATCCCGCTGTCCACCGGCGGGTCCATCCGCCTCAACATGCCCCACCTGGAGTACACCTACTGGCGGTCGCTGTCCTCCCAGGCCGAATCCGGCTCCGAGGCCGGGCACAACCGCTCGCTCGCGCGCTATGTGTCGGACACCGAGACGTTCACCGCGTTCGACTCCGAGAGCACCCTGTCGGTGCAGGTCCAAGGGGAGACGACGGCCCACGAGTTCGACGCGCGCGCCGTGGAGATCCTCCCGGGAGAGGGCTCCGCCGCCCTCCAACGCGCGGTCTCGGGCGAGGAGGCCCACGAGGGCGCCGACGCCGGACGGACCCCGCCCCTCCCCCACCTGCGCGGCACCCGCGTCACGGACTTCTCCGGCACCCACCACGACACGCTCACCCGGGTCCCCCGCCCCGAAGGAGGGGAGACCGCCGCACCACCGGGTGAGGCCCCGGCGGGCGCCGACCCCCGGGACGCGTCGGCGGCCGACGACGACCGCGGCGTCCTGGAGGAGATCACGGACCGCGTCCTGGCGGGTATCGCGCGCGAGCACCCGGGCCTGGTCATCCCCGAACTGGCCCGCGACCAGCGCACCTACGCCCGCAGACCGGGCCGGGAGAACGCCCCCTACTTCGAACGGTCCTTCCGCGAGCACTGGGGGCTGCGCCGCGACTACCGGACCGCCTACCAGAACACGATCGACGTGGCGAACACGGTGCGCGACGCCATGCACAACAGCAACCGTGACAGGCTCGCCTCCTCCGAGGGCCTGACCGTCGTGCTCAGGGAGACCGCGAGCATCGACCCATCGCTCATGGTGAAGAATCCCGAGTTCCTGCGCCCCGACGTGCTGACCCTGTCCCTGAAGGCGGACTTCTCCGGGCTGTCGCACCAGGGGACGACGACCGCCGAGACCGGGCTGCGCACGGGGGGAGACTCGACCCTGGCGGCGGAGTCGGGCCGGGGGTCGTCGCACACCCTCACCCTGTCCGCGGGATCGGGCATGATGCGCTCGGCCGAATCGGACGCCCGGGGAGCGGCCCGGCTGCTCGGCGGCCTCATGGCCTCCCTCGGGCTGAGCCGGTTGAACCACGGGGAGGCCGCCCACGGCGTCTCCCACAGCTCGAACCAGCGGTTCATCTTCCCGGGAGGCTCGGACCGATGGGGCGGCACGGTCGACTTCACCGCCCGGCTGCACACGCAGGAGCCGTCCCTGTCGGGTCGGCCGGACGGCGGTGTGGACCTGCTCGGAGAAGCGGTCCGGGCCCGCTACTCCCTGATCACCCCCAAGGACACGGCGCAGGTCCCGCTGCGCGGGGGAGAGGCGAAACCGGCCGGCGACCTCCCCTTCACCGCGCAGGACGCCCGCGCCCTCATCGACCCGCGGCCCGAGGACCTCGCCGTGCCCGACCCGGCGGACGCGGACGGACGCAGGGCGCGGGCGGTGATCGAGAACGGCGCGACCATCGAACGGGTCTCGCTCGCCGTGCCCGGAGGCGACGCCACCCGTTCCTCCGGCGGGGTGCTCCGGCGGGCCTTCGAGGCCTTCACGGACCAGCGCCCGGTGTCGGACGGCCGCAGGGGCAAGCTGCGGGGGTTCCTGGACACGGTCGGAGGGCGGCACTTCTTCACCGACTTCCTCTCCCCCGTCTCCCTGGCCACGGACCCGGCCACCTTCTCGCCCTCCGGGCACCGGGGCCGCGTCGACCTGGGCGGCACGTGGCGCTCCCCGAACGACATGCGCGCCACCGGGGCCACCTCCGTGCAGCCCGAGCGGATCGTGGACGTACACGCGGTCAAGGCCCAGTTGGCGGTGGCGGGTGACACCACCTCCACCGCCTCCGCGGGGGAGCTGAAGCTGACCAGCGCCACCCTCGGGGCCACGGGCTTCGCCGGGGGGACCAGCAACACCATCGAGGAGGGCGGGGCCGCCTCCGGCGCCGACCGGTCCACCGCCGACGGCATCGTCCCCATGGCCGGACCCTCCCACAACTGGAACTTCTTCCGCCGCGGCGAGATCACGGACTCCGGCGTCTCCTCAACCTCGGGGCTGTTCCTGCTGTCCAAGGCGGCGACGGTCTACACGTTCCGGATGGCCGGGACGATCTCCCAGGCCTGGGAGTTCAAGAAGCACCGCGGGCTCAACCTCCCCCAGTGGTGGTCCCACAAGTACGCCGGATGGAAGACCCGCGTCGACGACCTCCTCTCCGGCATCATCACCGCCCGCGACGCCGAACAGGCCGGCATCTTCACCGACGCCGTCACCCACGGCGAGGACGGCACCCCCGCGCCCGCCACCCAGCCCAACCCCACACCACCGCCCCACGCCCGCGTCCGCACCGGATTCGACGGCGCGGGACAGCAGCGGCGGCCGGCGGACCCGACCGCCGCGATCCGCGAGCTGGAGGTGCGGCTCCGGGAGCAGGGGCTCAAGCTGACCCGGGGCGGCCGGGAACGGCTCCTCGCCCACCTGACCCGCCGCCTGGGCAGCGCGCCGGGGGCGCTCCCGCCGGTCCCGGTCAAGGTGGTCCGGGCCGCCGGGACCTCGCGTTTCCTCCACCGGTCCAGGCCCGCACGGGTGCTGGTGGAGCTGAACAGGACCAACCCCCGGGTCGACTACGTCACCTCCGCCGTGGCCACCGTCGAGACCCACTCCTGGCAGACCGAGTCGGCTCAGGCCGAGTCGCGGGGGTCGGGCCACACGTCCGGGGCGGCCTTCATCCCGTGGCATCCCAGCGGCGAGAACGGCGGGAGCGGCCGACCGCCCGAGAGCCACTTCGTCTACGCCTCTCCCGCCGCGGGGGCCACCGCCCACCGTTCGACCACGGAGACCGACGCCTCCACGGAGGAGCGGACCCACACCGTCGTCATGGAGTCGTCCGGCCCCTACGCCAGGGTCACGCACGACACGTCCCTCACCCTGACCCTGGAGACCGGGGGGCGGCCCCCGGTGCGGGCGCACGCCGACAGCGGCGCCGTCCAGACGTTCCACCTGGGTTCGTCGCTGGACTTCACCGCACCCGCGGCGCCCGCCGCACCGCTGGACACGGTGCCCGCGCCGCCCACCGCCACGGCCCGCGCGGGCGACACCCTCGCGAGCGCCGTCACCACCGCCACCAGCGAGTTGGCCCCGCCACCGGCCGCCCTGCGCGACGCCGTCATCATGCCCACCGCCGTCCACGGACCCGACCCGCGCGACACCGCCGTGCGCACCGTCGCCGCGTCCCTCGGCTGGAAACCGCCCGCCGCCCCCGACTTCGGGGAGAGCCCGACCACCGAGCAGCTCGACCGGCTCGGGGAACACCACAAGAAGGCGACCGGCGACGCCCGCCGCCACATCGCCGAACAGCTCAAGCTCGACTCCCGCTACACCCCCATCGACAACACCCTCAACCCCGTCGCCCTCAAGGGACTCTTCTCCAGGGCCGTGGGCCAGAGCACGGGCGTCGACATCCTGCGGATCGGGCGCACCCGATGGCGTGTCGCCGCCACCCCCGACTTCACCGGCGCCCGCGTCCTCACCGCCCGCCCCGACGCCCGGCTCGTCCACAAGGAGGCCGAGGGACAGAGCGTCTCCCACAGCCGCTCCCAGGGCGGTGCCACCTCCGCGACCGCGGCCTTCCGCCCCACCGGCCACCACACCGTCGACGCCGACGACAGCGACCGGACCGCTTTCCTCACCGGCTCCGGGGACGCCGCGACCCGCACGATCAAGCGCGAATCGCCCACCGCCAACAGCCTGGCCACGGGCGAGCCCTCCGACATGGAGCGCCAACGGCTCGGCACCGCCTACCTGGTGGAGTTCGACACCACCTGGACCATCGGCGCCCGGTCCGAGAACACGACCCCCTTCGGTCCGACGGTCCAGCAGTTCACGGCCGATCACACGAACAAGACCAGCGCCTGGATCTCCCAGAGCGACGCCATCGCCCTGGGCATCATCACCCCCGAACAGGCCACCGCGGCGGACGCGCCGATCACCGCCGAGTACGACGCCGCGAAGACCATGGCCGACGCCGAGGCCGCCTACACCGAGCAGCGCGCCAAACTCCCCGCCCTGGTGGACGCCTACCTCGACGCCCACGCGGCCCACGCCGCCGACCCCACACCCGCGAACCGCACCGCCCTCGACGCCGCCCGCACCGCCTACGAGACCCAGAACACCGCCTACCGGGCCGCCCTGGACACCTACAACACCGCCGTCACCGCCTGGACCAGCGCGGCCAACGCCACCGCCGCCCACCTCGCCGGTATCACCCGTTCCGACGCCCCGCCACCGCCGCCGCCCGGACCCGCGACCGGCGCACCCCTGAGCGACCGGATGGAGCGGGAGTTGGGGGCGCGCCCCGCGACCGCCTCGCTCCTGGACACGTTCCACAGCGCCCTCAACACGCAGCCCCCGCCCGTCCCGAGCGGACCGGTGGCCGGGGAGGGGTCCTCCGACCCGGCCGGGCCGCCCCCGCGGCCGGTTACCACCCGGTCGGCGCCCGAGCCGGACACCGGCGACGAGATCACCGTGTTCCTGATGGAGTCGACGGAGCAGGACCCGGCCGAGGAGGACGGACACCTCCCGGAGCCGACGTGGACCCGCGAGCAGGAGGACGGGATGGCCGACCTCCTGGGGCTGGAGGACCCGGCCGCCCGTGCCGCGGAGCTCGATGACCCGGGCACCAACCCGCACACCTTCGACGCGCTGCCCCGGGACCAGCGCGAGGCCGTCGTCGCGCAGGCGGCCACCGGCTGGCTCTCGTCCCTCACCTGGATCCCCTCGCTGGACACCGCCTCCGTCCGGAGCAGGCTGGAGGACCTGACGTACGACGCGGGCGACAACGCCAGCGGAGACGACCCCAACGGCTGGCCGCTGTACGAGAGGAACGGGAACCGGTGGCCGACGCTCACCGAGATCCGGGAGATCCACTCCGACGGCGGGTCCACCCACACCTTCAACTCGCTCGTCGACGACATCTTCAAGGCGCCCGACCCCGGCCGGCGGCTGCGCCACTGGTACGACAACGCGGACGAGGCCGGAGCCCTGGCCAAGGCCAACGGCGGCACCTACCCGACGGCCGACGAGGTCCTGGACACCCTGCGCACCCTGGACGCCGCGACCGACCGACCGCTTCCCGGGGCGGTGGAGGTGACCTTCGCGCCGGGCGGGGACGAAGGCCTGCACGGGCTCGCCGGATACGTCGAGGGCGACCCCTCCTCGCTGGTCGGCACCGAGCAGCGGGAGGCGGGGTACCTGCGCACCTCCCTGGACCGCCCACAGGCGACCGGAGGCGACGGCGAAGGGACGGCCCTGGTCCGCCTGACCGTCCCCGAGGGCGGGCGGGGCCTGTGGGTCGGCGACAGGGCGGGCGCCTCCGACCCGTACACGCTGCTCCTCCCCCGCGGCACCGGCTACCGCGTCACCGGCGTCACGGAGTCGGACGGGATCGTGGAGATCACCGCCGTGGCCCTGCCCCCGCGACCGCGACCGGTGGCCGCGCCCCCGGAGGAGCCCGCCGCCGTCCACGACGACACGGACCACGAGGGCGACGGCACCGGAGACGGCGCGGAATCGGACGCCCCGATCCCGGACGCGGGCACCGACGGCAGGGGCACCCTCGACGAGGACGGCATCCGCCGCTTCGACGCGCCCGGGCAGATCGACGAGCAGGACCGGTGGCTCCAGGACCCGGCGAACAACCCGCACGCCTTCGACACCCTGACACCCGAACAGCAGGGGATGGTCGACGCCTACACCAGGTCGGCCTGGGTCACCCGTGTCGCCCGCGTCCGGCCCTTCCTGCCCCAGACCGTCGCGCGCCGGCTGATGGAGTGGCGCTCGCGGTCCCGGTCGGAGGCGGCCGACCCCGACACGGCGCGGACGGCCCACGGCTGGGACCTGTACGAGGCCAACGGGCTGACCTGGCCGTCCGTGGAACGGCTGCGGCAGATCGCGGCCTCCCCTCAGCCGCTGCCCTCGCGGACCCGGGGGCTCATCCGGTACGTCCTCGACGCCCCCGACCCCCGCGCCGAACTCGACCACTGGTACCACAACGCCGGATACGCGGGGGTCATCGCCCGGCTCAACGGCGGCGTCTACCCCGACGCCACCGCGACCAGGCGGCTGTTCCGCCTCCTGGACGGCGCGGTCGACCGCCCGCTGCCCGAGGGCATGGCCGTGTCCCGCGGCATGCAGACGATCGACCACCTCCTGCGCACGACCGGGGGCACGGACCCCCGCAGGCTGGTGGGCACCGTCCACACCGAGCCCGGCTACATGTCCACCACCCTGGGCGACTCCCCGTTCAAGACGGACGTGGACGGATTCCCCTTCCTGCTGCGCCTGGACGTGCCCCAGGGGAGCCGCGGCCTCTGGATCGGCACACGCAGCCACGACCCGGAGCAGATGGAGCTCACCCTCGGCCGCGGAACCACGTACCGCATCACCGGGGTCGAGGACAGGATCGACCCCGAATCCGGCGGCCCGCAGACCGTGGTCACGGCGACCGTGGTCCCCCTGCCGCGGGCGGTGCCCGACCTCTTCTCGGAGGGGAGCGCGGGCGAGGACGGCGTCCGCAGGTTCTGGAACGCGGAGGAGGCCCACTGGTACGGCCACCGACTCCACGACCCGGCGCACCACCCGTACGCCGTCAACGCGCTCCCCCGGGCACAGCACGACCTCGCCCGTGCCCTCAGCGCGCTCGCGGACGGGTACGACCTCACCCGGACGGGCCCGGACGGCGCCCGCGCACTGCTGGACTCCCTGCGCGCGGCGAGCCGGGTCACCCCGGCCTCCACCCCGGCGGAGCGACAGCGGCTCCTCGGGTGGGAGCTGTACGAGGCGAACGGGTTCACCTGGCCGTCCCCCGAGCAGTTGCTCCGGCTCCTCCCCGTGGAGCAGGGGCGCAACCCCGCTCGGGCCCGGTTCATCACCGACATCCTCCGGCACGGCCCCCAGGAGGCCGCCCGCAGGCTGGGCCGGCTGTACACGACGGCCGGGGACGCCGGAACCCTGGCCCGCGCGAACGGGGGCGCCTACCCCTCGCCCGAGAGGCTGCGGGACATGCTGGCCCTCTACGAGCAGGTCGTCCGCCGTCCCCTGCCGGAGGCGGTGGAGACCACCTGGTACCTGGACCACGCGTCCGCGCCGGCACGGCTGCGCGGATTCGACCCGCGCGATCCCTCCGCGCTGACCGGGACCGAGCAGGCCACCCGGGGCTACACCGCGGTCGCGCTCAACCCGCGGCCGACCGGCAGGGGCGACGGGTCGGCCGCGGTCGTCCGGCTCGTCCTGCCGGCGGGGGCGCACGGCCTCTGGCTGGGCGACGCGGGCACCCACCCCCAGAACCAGGAGATCGTCCTCCCGCCGGGGACCGCGTTCCGGATCGACTCGGTGGACACGTCCGGCGACCGCCCCGTGATCACCGCGCGGGTGCACGCGCCGACGGGCGAGGCCGCCCCACCCGCGGTGGTGAGTGCGCCGCCCGCCTCCGCCGGAGCAGCGGTCGACGGGATGAACGACACCGCCACCGGTCCGGACACGCCCGTCACCGGGAGCGGACCCGGCGACGGGCGGGGGTACGTCGACGGGAACGGGATCCGGAGGTTCCGCACCGAGGAGGAACTCGACGCCTACGACCGGTGGCTCCACGACCCGGCCCACAACCCGCACGCCTTCAACGCCCTGGGCCCGGAGCACCGGGACCGGATCATCGGCTACACGATCGAGGGCTGGCTCAACACCGTGGCCCGCGCTTCCATGAGCGCGGACCGGGTGGCGATCGTGCTGGACCTGATGCGCCAGGACACCGTCGCGGCCTTCGAGACCCACCCCATGGGCTCGCGCGGCTGGGAGCTGTACGAGATGAACGACCTCGCGTGGCCGACCCTGGACCGGCTGCGGGAACTCCTGGCCCAGGGGCGCGTTCCGGAGAGGGCCGAGGGCTTCGTCCGGTACATCCTGGACGCGCAGGACCCGCAGGAGGAACTCGACCACTGGTACGTGCACGCCGGTGAGGCCGGGGAGATCGCCAGGTCGAGCGGAGACGCGTTCCCGACCCCGGAACGCGCGCTCGAACACCTCCGAATCCTGACAGAGGCCATCGACAGGCCCCTGCCCGAGGGGATCGAGGTGATCCGCGGCCTGGAGGAACTGGACCACATCGAGGGCTTCGACGGCAGGGACCCCTACTCCCTCGTGGGCACCGTCCACACCGAGCGCGGGTTCATGTCCACGTCGCTGGGCAACGCGTTGGCCGGGGTCACGGCCAGGTACACCCACGCGCTGCACCTGGTCCTCCCCCGCGGCTCCCGGGGGATGTGGATCGGTTCGGAGAGCAGGTACCCCGGCGAGCGCGAGCTGATCCTCCCCCCGGGTACGACCTACCGGATCACCCGGGCGGGCTGGGGCGGCTCCCAGGGGCTGGACGGCCTGTACATCGAGGCCGAGGTGCTGGTCCCGCAGCGGCCCACGACCGTTCCGGCCACCGCGCGGCAGGCCGAGGACGCCTCGGACGTCCAGGTGTTCACCGTGCGGACCGACACGGACACCACCGTCACCGGCCCCGGCGCACCCGTCCTGGACGGTGGCGCCGAAGCCTTCATGACCGCGCTCCTGGGGCTGGACACCACCGCCGGCGCAGGTGTCACGGCCGCCGCGGTCCCCCCGGAGACCGTCGCGGAGGATCCCGCCGGCCCCCGGGAGGCCGGGACGCGGGCCGCCGGCCCGGACCTGCCCGACGACCGCCCCGGACGGGTCGACCCCGACGGCGTGCGCCGGTTCGCCACCGACGACGACGGCGCGGGGTACGGGAGGCTCGTCCTCGGCGGACGGTTCCCGTCCCTGACCCCGGAACAGCAGAACTCCGCTCGGGCCTACACGAAGAACGCGCAGTTCTACAACGACTTCTCCCGGCACGACGGCCCCGAGAGCGAGGTCCTGCGGCTCAGCGGGCACCGGTTCTTCGGCGCGTGGGTCGAGAAGTGGTTCGGCGGGCACACCCCGACCCGGGAGAACGCCGAGGAGACCTGGGGCCTCCTGCGCGAGGGGATGGACCTGCTCGACCGGGCGATGGAACCGATCCCCGAGACGGTCGAGGTCCGGCGCTCGGTGTTCGGTGTGGGCTTCATGGCCCCGCCGGGGCGCCCCTTCCACGACCCCACGGACCTGATCGGCACGGAGTTCGTCGAACGGGGGTTCCTCTCCGGGTCGCTGGGGATCGAGACCGTGAACCGGACCACCGCCTACCGGTTCCACCTGGCCGTGCCCGCGGGGCACCCCGCCCTGTGGATCGGCGACGACAGCGTGCACCGGTCCGAGCGGGAACTCCTCCTGCCGCGCGGAACACGCTTCGGGATCGACGACGCGCTCCAGGACCCCGAGACCGGGCAGTGGGTTCTGCGGGTCACCGTGTTCCCGTTCGCCCCGGCACCGTGACGGAGGAGAGATGACCGACGAGGAGCAGGCCGACCGGGACGCGTTCCGACCGGACTTCGCGGGCGCCGAACCCCGGTTCGCCGCCGACACCGACGGGCCGGTGCTGCACGTCCCGGTACTGCGGGGGGACGGGAGTGCGCTGGGCCGCCTCTGGGCGTCGCGGGACGGGGCCGCCGCGGGGTTCCTGCCCGTGCCCGGTCCGGCGGGGCTCAACGCCAAGGGCGCCTGGGTGCGCCGCCTGATCCTGGACCGAGCGGAGGGCCTGGACGCCCTCGGCGCACTGGCACGCTGGACCGGGGCCCCGCAGGACGACCGGGCGGGGGCGGTCCCCCCGGGGAGCGTGCCCGAGCACGCCGACCACCTGGACGGACTCCCTCCCCCCTGATCCGGGCAGGACCCCCGATACCGCGGTGACCGCTGGAAGCGAGAGGAAGTGAGGACGGCCATGGACGGTGGACGCCCCGAGGAGAGCGGATACCGCACGGACCACGGCGGGCCGACCACCGGCCCGTCCGGGGAAGGCGCCGCCGACCCGCCCGGCGGCACGGAGTCGCACCCGGGCACCGGGCCCGGTACGTTCGACCGGTGGAGCGACGAGGCGCTGGCCCCGGAACTGGTCGGCCGCTCCTACGCCCCGGTCGCCGGCGGCCCCGTGCTGTACGTCCCCGTGCAACGGGACGGCGGCCTCATCGGGTACCTGTGGGCCTCCGAGACCGAGGAGGCCGGCGACTTCCAGCCCCTCCTCCCGCCCGACGTCGCGGGCAACATCGCCCGCGGCTGGTGGACGATGGAGCACGTGCGCCTGCGCGGTGAGGGGCTGACCGCGCTGGAGGCGCTCCGCTCCTGCGCCGGGAGGGTCGACGACCCCCGGGGAGGACGGGTGGACGCCGACACCCCCGAGTCCCGCGCCGCGAGCCTGGAGGAACTGCGCGCCCTCGCCCGCCGGTGAGGACGACACGGTCCAGGCCGTGGACCGCACCCACGACGCGGGCCGCGGGCGGCCGGCCGGATCCGGGCCCGTACCGGGACGCCACCCGCCGCCGGACGGCAGGGGACCACGACCCCGACGACCAGATCTTCACCGAGTACCGGCGACCGCGGGTGGGGCCGCCTCGCCCTGTCAGGACGCACGGGCCGACAGGGTGGCCCCACACGTGGTCGACCGCCTCGGACGCGCCCGGACGGAGAGACCTCGCGCGAAGCGCACGAGGCCGTGCCGGAGTCAGGGCTTGCGAGCGACGCCCCCGTACTGGGCGACCTCCTGGACCGTGCCCACCTGGGCCTCCTCGGGCCGCCAGAACGGCACGGAGACCACGCCGGGCTCCAGCAGTTCCAGACCGTCGAAGAAGGCGCTGATCTGCTCCGGGGTGCGCAGGTGGATGGGCTGGGCCGCGTTCTCGTTCCAGGCATTGGCCGCCTCCACGATCTGGGGGCTGGTGTCGGTGCTGTCGCACAGGGCGAGGAAGCTGCCCGAGGGCAGGGCGTCCACGTAGGCGCGGGCTACAGCGTAGGTCCGCTCGTCGGCGGGGAAGTGGCCGAGCGTGCCCATGATGATCAGGCCGATCGGCCGGGTGAAGTCCAGGTGCTCGCGAGCCTGGGCCAGCAGTGTCTCCGGGTCCGTCAGGTCGGCGTCGATGTAGTCGGTGGTGCCCTCCTCGGTGCTGGTCAGCAGGGCTCGGGCGTGCGCGAGCACCAGGGGGTCGTTGTCGACGTAGACGATCTTGGACTCGGGGGCGATCGTCTGGGCGACCTCGTGTGTGTTGTTCGCGGTGGGCAGGCCGGTGCCGATGTCCAGGAACTGCCGGATGCCCTCCTCCCGGGCCAGGTGGGTGACCGAGCGGACGATGAACCGGCGGTCCGCGCGCATGAGCTCGACGATCTCGGGGAAGGCCTGTTCGACCTGCTCTCCCAGGGCACGGTCGACCGGGTAGTGGTCCTTGCCGCCCAACCAGTAGTTCATCACTCGTGCGGAGTGGGGGACGGTCGTGTCCAGGGGGGTGTGCGGGGTGTTCGTCATGAGCGCCTTCCGGCTCGGCCGATGATCGAGGGATCATCGGTCATTCTCCTCGCTCACGGACCCTTCTCGCAAACAAGAATCCCCTGTACACAAGGGTTTTCGCGGGCATCGACGCCCCTCCCGCCCACCGACCGGGGGGACCGCGGAGAGTGCTCGGGGCCGCCCGGGAGGAACCCACCGACACCGGACTCCTGTCCCTTCTGCGACCGGGACGACGCCGGAGGGGCCGGCCCACCGGGCCCGGGTGGCGGATCCCGGGAGCCCGGGCGGTGTCCCGGGCCGCCGTGACCGCCCGGCGGTGCGGCGCGGTCCCGGGCGGTCTCGGCCGTGCGACCGCTCATACGGCGCGATCACGAGGCCAGAGCGCGAAGTGCGGCGACGGACTTGCGCAGGCCGTACGCGACGACGGTCGAACGCCCGTCGGGTCGGTCCCAGGTGAGCAGGGCCCGCCCGGCCCCCGGATCACCGTCCCGTGCCGTCGGTTCGCCGGTGACCGGCAGGGGACCCACGACCTTGATCGCGAGACCGGCGACCTCGGTCCAGAAGAAGTCGTCGGTGGGCGGTCCCGCCGCCGGGAGTCCGAGCACCGAGGCCGCCGCCACCCTGCCCTGCGCGACGGCGTTGGCCCAGAAGGGGGCGCGCCGCGGAGGGACGGATCCCTCGTTCGCACGGAGGTACGTGACGTCACCGGCCGCGAAGACACCGGGCACGCCGGTGGAACAGGCGTGGTCGATCCCGACCCCGAGCCCGTCGGCCAGGCCCGACCCGGCGAGCCAGCCGGTGCACGGTGATTCGCCGGCGCAGGTGACCACCAGGTCGGCGGTGAGCACGGTCCCGTCCGGGAGCCTCACCCCACTGACGGGGTCGCCGGCCAACGTCGCGAGCCCCCGGGCGTGATGGAACCGGATACCCCGCTCCCGCGCCCGTGCCGTGATCGCGGCGGACAGGTAGCCCCCGAGGACCCGTTCCAGTGGCCGATCGACGTCCACGACGGTGACCGGGACACCGCGCGCGGCGCACGCACCGGCCACCTCCATGCCGAGGAATCCGGCGCCCAGCACGATCGCGGACCGGGCGTCGGCCATGCGCGCCCGCAACCTCCGGGCGTCGTCCAGGGTCCGGAGGACGAGTTCGCCCCGCTGGCCGGGCACGGCGATCCGTCGCGCCTCGGCCCCCGTCGCGATGATCAACGCGTCGTAGGCGAACGATCCGTCCACGGCGGTCACCACACGACGGTCGACGTCCACTCCGGTCGCGGTCGTCCGGGCCACGTCGACCCCGAGGTCGTCGAGACGCAGGCCCAGACTCTCGTCCGCCGTCGGGTCCTTGAGGACCGTCTTGGACAACGGCGGCCGGGAGTACGGACCGTGCCGCTCGGCGCCGATGACGGTGATCGCCCCGCCGTACCCGAGGGTGCGGAGTTCCCGAGCGGCCGTCGTGCCGGCGAGTGATTCACCGACGATGAGCACCGACGCCGGCGTGGTCACGGGATCGCCCGCAGGACGGCGACGGGGCAGGAGTTCACGGCCGCCCGTGCGGCGGAGGCGTGTTCACCCGGCACCTCGGCCCCTTCGAAGTGGTAGCGGAGTTCGGCGTCGTCGTCCAGGCTGAACACGTCCGGAGCCCGCTCCGCGCACAGGCCGTGGCCCTCACAACGGTCGTAGTCGACGGAGATCCTCACCGGCCCTCTCCCTCGCGAGTCGGGACGAGTTCGAGCGGCAGGCGCTCGAAGCGGTGGATGATGTTGTTGAGCGCCCACTCGGGCGTGCCGGTCACCTCGATCCGGTCCACGCGGTCGATCAGGGCGCGCAGCATCGCCGACGTCTCCAGACGGGCGAGTCCCTGTCCCGCGCAGCCGTGGGTGCCGTGCCCGAAGCCGAGCTGACGGGCGGCATCGCGGCGGATGTCGAAGGTGTCCGGGTCGTCCCACTCGCGGGGGTCGCGGTTGGCCGAGGCGTAGACCACCAGGAGTCGTGAGCCCTTCGGGATCGCGGTACCGGCGACCTCGCAGTCGCGGGCCGCGGTGCGCGCGAAGGCGCGGAGCGGCGATTCGTAGCGGACCACCTCGTTGACCGCGTTCGGGATGAGCCCGGGGTCCTCCTTGAGCAGTCGCCACTGATCGGGATGCGTCGCGAACAGGTACAGCGCACTGGATATCGCACTGATCGTGGTGTCCAGCGACGGGGCCAGGTAGTCCATCATCAACGTCGCGCACTCGGCGTGCGGCATCGCGCCGGCATCCGCCGCGCGCAGGATGTCATCGCCCATGCTGCCTTCGAGCACGGTCCGTTCCCGGACCACGCGATGGGCGAAACGCACCATGCCCAGTGCCGAGGGGAACGTCTTCATCGACTGCCGGTTGGCGGGCCCCTGGGCGTCGAACGCCGCGCCGGCCCACCTGAGCAGGTGCTCGCGGCCCTCCTCGGGCCAGCCCACGAAGTCGGGGACGACCGACATCGGCAGCTCGGTGGCCATCTCCACGCCGTCCACCGTCCGGCGTGCGACGGCCGCGTCGACGACCTCGGCGGCCTGCCGCTCGACGGCGTCCTTCATGGAGCGCAGTGCCCGTGGCGTGAGCCGGTGCGCGACCTGGCCGCGGCGGCGCGCGTGGTCCTCACCGTCGCTGTAGAGCGTGGTCCCGCGGCCGGTCCGGTTGGCGACGCAGTTGAGTGCGACCCCCTCGCCGGAGATGAAGGTCTCGTCGTCCAGCAGGACGGCCTTGCACTCGGCGTACCGGGGCAGCGCGTAGACCTTGTGCCTGCTCAGCCACACGACGGGACCGAGGTCGCGCAGTGCGGTGTAGCGCGGGTAGGGGTCGCGGATGGCCGCGGCCGAGTACAGGTCGGAGCGGTGGACCGGGACCTTCGCGAGAGTGGACATCACGCCTCCTTCGGCCGACGGGCCACACCGGTGCGGAGGACCGGGGTGGCGGAACGGTGTTCGGACGGGTCGGTCATCGACCGCCTCCTTCGCTTTCTGACGATATATTCACTTACGATCATAACGTCAGTCAAGCAGATCCGAGGATTTCGTCAGAACCGAGGTCGGTGTCAGGGAGGGGGTGTCGTGGACGGCGACCCCACCGGCAGGCGCCGCAACGCCGTGCGACGGCGGGTCCGGGGCGCGACGCCCACGGAGGTCGACCGTCGACCGCTCCTCGCGGTCCGCGCCCGGACGTCCCGGCGCGGACCGACTCCCCGGCCCCGGGCCGTGCCACGCGAGGGCGTCAGGCCGCGGGGAGCGCCGTTCCGTCGACACGTCCACCCCGGGGGCGGCACGCCCCGGACCGGCGAGGACCCCCCGGTGGGGCATGGCGGGACACCCGACTCACGTCCCCTCCGCCGATGTGGTCGACGCCCTCGCGGGGAGTCCGTCCTCGAACGGGGGCAGCCTGCCGAGAAGCGCGCCGGCGACGCCGATCAGCGCGGCCAGCACGAGCACGGGGATCAACGAAGCCGCCCAGGAGTCCGTCACCGCGTAGAGCAGACCGGTCGCGAAGGTGGCGGCGCTCGCCATGAGGTAGCCGCCGCCCTGGACGAACGCCGACAACTGGCCCGCGCCCTCCGGCGTCCTGCTGCGAACGCCGATCATCACCAGGGTCCAGGAGAACGCCCCGGACCCGGCCCCCAGAAGCGCGGCCCACAACCATCCGTCCAACATGAGCGGCGCGAACATCACACCGATCCACCCCGCCGAGGTCAGCGACGCGAAGGCGATCGGAAGCAGCAGGGAACCGCGCGTCCCGCGGATCAGGAGCGGCAGCATCAGGGAGACGGGGATGCTCAGGCCCGAGATCACGCCGAGAAGGGCCCCGGCGTGGGCCGTGTCACCGCCCGCGTCGACGATGAGGGCGCTCCACCAGCCGAACTGCACGTAGGCCTGCGACGCCTGGGCGCCGAAGCACAGCGCCATCGCCCAGCCCAGCCTCGTCCTCGCCGCGTCCGCGATGGACAGGCGTCGCCCTCCTGGTCGGCCGGTCCCGCTCGACCGGCCGGCCACGGCCCAGGGGATCCACAGGGCGAGGCTCAGGAGGGGCAGCGCCGCCCAGACGCCCAGTCCCCCGCGCCACCCGCCGGAGACGTCGCCGATCGGAACGGCGGTGACCGCGGCGATGGTGGCCCCGAGATTGATCGCCACGCCGTACAGCGCGCCGACCACGACGATCCGCCGGGGGAAGTGCAGCTTGGCCAGCGCCGGCAGCACCACGTTCCCGACGGCGACGCCGGCCATGGCGAGGCCGGTCGCGAGAACGAACACGAGCGATGATCCGGTCAGCGCCCTGGCGACGAGACCCGTGGCGATCGTCGCCAGGAGCAGGATCGTCACCCTGTGCGGGCCGTACCTGGAGATGACCCGACCCGCGCCGAGACCGACGAGCGCGAAGAACAGCGTCGGCAGGGTGGCGAGGACGCCGACGGCCGCGGCCGTCAGGTGCAGGTCGTCCCGCAGGGTCGGCAGCAGCGCGCCGAGGCTCCCCACACCGGAGCGCAGCGACAGCGCGAGCGACTCGACGGCGGCCAGGGCGAGGACCGCGAGGAGCACTCGTCGCACCCGCGCACCCCTGGGTCCGGTTCGCTCCGCGGGCGGTTCGTCGTCGTGTATCGGTCGCACGGGTCATCCACTCTCCGCGTCGGCCGACGGGGCGTCCGCTGGTCGCATTCCGAGGTCCGGTCGTCTGACGACCTTGTTTTCGGCTACAACGTATCAGCAGGATTCCGCGCAGGCCGGACGGGCACTCCTCGACAAGGGTCGACCCCGGACGGCGGTCCCGTCACCGAGGACACCGTCGCGGACGACGGGTCCGGGTCGACACGCACGGGGACCCGGCGCCGCCGGACCGGAGACCGGGGTCGCCGCGGCCGGCGCCGTCGGCGCTACGGCGCCGGCGTCCGGGCGTGACGGGAGCGCAGCCCGTCCATCATGAGTTCGAGTCCGAAGTGGAACTCGTCGGCGAGGGCGATCGGCCCCACCGACTGCACGTAGGCCGTCACGGGGAGGTCCAGCTCGCCGTGGCCCTCGATCCGGTAGGCCGCACCGGACGAGGCCGCCTCCGAGGCCGCCTGGACCGCGAATCCCAGCACGTATCGCGCCAGGGTCGCGTACGCCCGGAGCGCGTTGAGCGGCGTGAACCCGTTGGTGACCAGGACCGAGAGGCAGCGCTCCCGGAGCCGGAGCGCGTGAGGGCCCATCGGGATCTCACTGAGGATCAGCGGGGCGACGTTCCGGTGACGTTCGAGAACGGTGAACATGTTCTCGGCGATGTGGGCGATGGACACGTCCCAGGTCGACGTCTCCACCAGGGCCTCGTCGAGGCGCACCTCGGCGAAGACCGCGTCCACGACGCAGCGGGCGAGGTCGGCACGGCCCGAGAAGTGTCGATAGAGCGTCGCGGTGCTGCTCTGCATGCGCGTGGCCAGGGAACGCAGGGTCAGGGCCTCCGCGCCCTCCTCGTCCACCAGGTCGAGCGCGACACCGACGATCCGGTCCACGGGAAGGGGTGGACGGCCGGGCCCCCGGCTTCTCCGGGACCCTGTGGTGGATGCATGTGTCGACACGCCACGAGTATGCCACGGCGGCACGGAAGGGGCCTCCTTGCCAGCCGCCGCAATAACGGCTACGTTGTAGTCACAATGGGTCGGCGCGGACCGCCGGGCGTGTTGGACGCTGTCGTTCCGGCCGGCCTTCCCCGCGAACCGGAGGCCACCACAGTGAGCACCTCTTCCGACGTACTCGTGATCGGCGCCGGTCCGGCCGGTATGACCCTCGCCTGCGACCTCCTGCGTCGTGGCGTGGCCGTCCGGATCGTCAGCGCCTCGTCCGAGGGTTTCCAGGGCTCCCGCGCCAAGGGCGTCCAGCCCCGGACCCAGGAGGTGTTCGATGACCTGGGCGTGCTCGACGCCCTGGGGGCGCGCTCCACGACGTATCCCCGGCTCGGCGTCCACCTCGGTCCGTTGACGCTCCGGCGGACGATGATCCCGCTGCACGAGGCCACCGAGGCGGTACCGCACGCCGACACCCTCCTGATCGGCCAGTACGACACCGACGCCGCGTTGCGCCGTCGGATCGCCGAACTCG
Organism: Nocardiopsis lambiniae; assembly: GCF_031845465.1. Taxonomy (NCBI): domain Bacteria; kingdom Bacillati; phylum Actinomycetota; class Actinomycetes; order Streptosporangiales; family Nocardiopsidaceae; genus Nocardiopsis; species Nocardiopsis lambiniae. Next base: position 301,759 of record NZ_JAVREP010000004.1, read on the forward strand.
GCGGCGAGGTCGAGTTCGGCACACGGCTCACCGATCTCGAACCATCGGCCGACGGGGTCCGGGCGACCCTCGAAGGACCGGACGGGACCACGTCGGCCCACGCCGGATACCTCATCGGCGCCGACGGTGGCGCCAGCACCGTGCGCACCCTCCTCGGGATCCCCTTCGACGGCACGACCGACGAGAGCGACCGCATGATCGTGGCGGACCTCGTCCTCGACGGGCTCTCCCGCGACCTCTGGCACGTCTGGCCGGGCCTGGGAGGACGGTTCATGGCACTGTGCCCGATGCCCGGTGGCGAGGTCTTCCAGCTGATGCTCAAACTGCGGGCGGGCGAGGAGGCGGACGTGACGACCGACGGTCTCACGGCGAAGATCCGTTCGTTCTCGGGAGCCCGCTCGGTGACCGTGTCCCGTGTCCGGTGGTCCTCGGTCTGGCGGCCCAACACGCGCCTCGCCCGGAGGTACCGCGAGGGCCGGATCCTCCTGGTCGGCGACGCGGCCCACGTCCACCCGCCGACCGGCGCCCAGGGTCTCAACACCGGCGTCCAGGACGCCTACAACCTCGGCTGGAAACTGGGGCAGACCCTCGCGGGCGCACCGGACTCCCTGCTCGACACCTACGAGGACGAACGGCAGCCCGTCGCGGCCCGCGTGCTCGGTCTCGCCTCGGAGATCTACGCGAGCACCCGGAACCGACCGACCGCGGCGATGACCCGTGGCGACGAGGAGCGGCAGCTCTCACTCGGCTATCGCGGCGGCCCGCTGGCCCCGTCGGTCGCCGAGGACGCGACCGGGGTCCGGCCGGGCGATCGCGCGCCGAACATCGACTGGACCGACCCGGAATCGGGCCCCCAACGTCTCATCGACCACCTCCGCGGACCCCACTTCACCCTCCTGGCCTTGGGCGAGGAGGCCATCGCCTCGGCCGCCGACCTGCCGTGGCCGCGATCCGGCGCGCCGCTGCGCACCGTCGCCCTCCCCTCCTCGGAAGCGGACCGCGCCGCGCGGGCCTACGGAACGCGGACCCCCGCCCACATCCTCATCCGTCCCGACGGATACGTGGCCTACACGGCGAACGGTCGGTGGGCCGAATCCGCCGCCCGATTCGGTGCGCTCGCCCTTCCCGCGTAGCCGTACGCCATCCGGACCCCACCCCGTAACACTCCGCAGAAGGAGCGTCCCCGTGTTCGACGACCCCCGTGTCCACGTCCGCCGGTTCACCGGCCGGCGGGCCGAGACGGAGGAGGCGCTCGCCGCCCTCTCCCAGGTCTCACAGGCCGCGTTACGCCAGTTCTCCCTTGAGCGGACCATGGCGTACGGAGTGGACCACGGCGACGTGGTGGAGCTCAGGGCCCGAGTGGTCGCCGGCGAGGATTGGCGGACCGCCGCGACCGACCTCGCCCGGACCTGCTCGGAGTACGCCGACACGGCCCCGGGCGCGCCCACGCGCGTGGCCTACCTGCGGCGCGGATCCGCTCTCCTGCGCATGAGCCAGATGATGTTCCTGGAGGACACCGACGACCGCCGGGCGATCTTCGCCCGCGCCGCGGAACTGTACGACGAGGCCGCGCGCCTCGCCGGCGACCGGACACGGGTCGTCCTCGAATCCGAGGACGGGCCGTTGGCGGGCTGGTGGCTCTCCGGCGGCACGTCCCCGGTCGGCGCCGTCATCGTGATCGGCGGCATCGAGGGCTGGGCGATGGACTTCGACGGCATGGGAACGGCACTGGCGGCACGCGGGCTCGACGTGCTGTTGCTGGACGGTCCCGGCCAGGGGGAGTCCCGTTTCGCCCATCGGCACTACCTGACGCCGAACTGGATCCGCGCCTACGAACGGGCGATCGATCACGTCGCGGACCGCTCCCCCGCGTCCCCCATCGGCATCGTCGGGAACAGTATGGGCGGCGGGCTGGCGATGGCGGTCGCCGCGCACGACCCCCGCGTCCGCGCCTGTTGCAGCAACGGCGGACTCGTCCACCCGAGACTGGTCCCTCCCGACATCGGGACGTTCTTCACCAAGATGGTGGCCTTCTGCGGCACCGACGACCCGGACTCGGCGATCGCCACCTGGGCGTCCGTCGACCCCACGGCGGACGGCCCGAACAGCGGCTACCCGCTGCTCGTCGTCCACGGGGGCAGGGATCCGATGATCTCCGACGATCTCGCCGCCCTGCTGTTGGACGGGGCGCCGACCGACGACAAGGAGATGGTGGTGTTCTCCGACGGCGATCACTGCGTCTACAACCACCGCCAGGACCGCGACGTGCTCGTCGCGGACTGGATGCTCCAGCGGCTCACGACGGCGCGAGGGGTCTGAGATGCGCATCGTCGACGCCCAGATCCACCTCTGGGAGGGTCCCGACGCCCCTCCGCACCACGCGCGCTCGCCGTTCACCATGGAGACCGCCGTCGAGGCCATGACCGCGGCCGGCGTCGACCGGGCGATCAACTGCCCCGCGCTGTGGGACGCCGACGCCAACGCCTACGCCGCCCTCGCCGCGAGCACCCACCCCGAGCGCTTCACCACCATGGGATGGTTCCCGCTCTCCCCCGGCGGCGACGCGTCGCTGGTGGCCGACGCGATGGCGGCCCCCGGCGCGGTCGGGCTGCGATTCGTCATCGTCGACCCGGCCGAGGTCGCTCGGGTCGCCTCCGGAGAACTCGACTGGTTGTGGCGCGCCGCCGACGAGCGGGCGCTACCGGTCGCCCTCATGGTGCTCCCGGGCGATCTGCCGCTCATCGGCGGGCTGGCCGGACGTTTTCCGCGCATGCGCCTGATGGTCGACCACCTCGGGGTGCTCCCCTTCCTCACGCTGCCCGAGGCCATGGCGCACCTGGACGACCTGCTCGACCTGGCGCGGCACCCGAACATCGCGGTGAAGGCGACCGGGGTCCCGAGCATGGCGACGGACCCCTACCCGTTCGTCTCGACCCATGACGCGCTCCGGCGGATCCACGACGCCTTCGGGGCCGAGCGCATGTTCTGGGGCACCGACGTCACCCGCATGGACCGCACGTGGGGTGAGTGCGTCACGATGTTCGTCGACCACCTGCCGTGGCTGACCGGCCGCGACCTCGAACTGGTGATGGGCGACGCCGTGACGGCGTGGCTCGATCGGCGGTGACGGAAGGGCGCCAGAGCCGGCCGGGGCCGGGACCGTCGTGACGGTCCCGGCCCCGGCCCGTCGTCAGCGTGTGCCGCGGATCCGGGTGACGGTCACTCCGCCGAGGACGGCGAAGAGGGCCGCCGCCGGGAAGACGAGCGCGTATCCGTCCGTCGTCACGACGATCACGCCCGCTATCGCCGGGGCCAGGATCTGAGGCGCGATGGACGCCACGTTGGTGACACCGAGATCCTGCGCGAACGAAGTCGAGCGGGGCAGCACCTGCGTGACCAGGGCCGTGTCCACCGCCTCGAAGCATCCGAAGGCCAGCGAGGTCACGACCACCATCGTGAGGTAGGCGGGCAGGGACGGGGAGAAGAGCGGGATCATGAACCCGACGCCCATCGTCACCGAGGCGACCTGAACGAAGATCTTGCGGCGGCCGACGCGGTCCGACAGCAGTCCGGCGGGCACGGCGGCCAGGCAGATGCACAGTGCCGCGATTCCGGCGGCGATGCCCACCTGGCCGACGGCGTCGTCACCGAGACCGACGTAGTCGCCCAGCAGGTACAGGGAGTACCCCTGGACGACGAAGAAACCGGTGTAGGTGAACATCCGGCTCCCCACGACCCACCAGAAGTCGGGGTGGTCCCTGGGGCTGACCAGGAACGTGCGCCACCACCTCATGCCGTCGGTCGACGGGGGGCGGGCGACGCCGCGGTTGTCGGTGTCCGCCGCGAGGTAGAGCCGGGTCGCCCCGAGGACGACGGGGACGCAGCCGAGCACGAGATAGGCGATCCGCAGGTCGTCGGAGAGGACCGAGGCCAGCACGGTGCCGGCCACGGAACCGAGCATGATGCCGAGCCCGAGGCCGGCGCTGAAACGTCCACGCCGTTCCGCGGGCACGCGGTCCGGCAGCACCGCGGCGAGGGGCCCCTGGGCCGCGCTGAGCACGAACTCGGACACCACGTAGAGAACGGCGAGGACGAGCAGGGAGTCCACCGTGCCCATGGCCCACAGCACCGGCGCGGCGATCAGGCCGCCGCCGAGCACGTACGGGGTCCTGCTGCCGACACGGCTCCGGGTCCGGTCGGAGAGCATGCCCGCCAGGGGTTGGGACAGCAGCGCGGCGACGGCTCCGAAGGCGGTGAACAGGCTCAGGACGCCGGCCTTGGCGTCGTCTCCCGCGAGCGTCTGCACCTGGAGCGCGAGCAGCACCCCCGGGACCGCCCCGTAGACCATGGAGATCCCGAACTGCGAGGTGACGATGGAGATCAGCAACGGGGTGCGGGCGAGATCCGCGCCGCGCGGGGGCGTCCCTCGGGGGGCGCCCTTCGGGGGCGGGTTGGACGGGGTCGACGTACTCACGCCTGTCTCCTTGCGTCAGGGGCAAGCCCACCGGCGGTGGGACCGGGGGTTCTCGGGTCGGGTGGAAGGTTCGAAGTACGGCGCCTCGGCGGACGCCCGCGGATGATCGGTGGGCCGTGGCCACACGGGCCCGGCCCGATCACCGGCGGCACCGTCCGACGTGTGATCGCGCCCGCCGCGCGGGGTGGCCCCTCGGCCCTGTTCCGCCGTCCGCCGCGAGCGCCGACGGGGTGTTCGTCCACGGCGCCCGGGCGAGCCCGACGAACCCCGGGTCGCGGTTCCTCCTCGAAGCGCGCCGAGCCCGCGGATGCCGAGGTCGGCGCCCTCCGCTTCGACGGGCGACCCCCGTGGATCCCACCGGGGTCGGCGCCGTCTCGCCGTTCGTATGACGGCGATCACATAGTATCGGCTATACTGTAGCCGATATTCACCGACCTGAGGAGTCCTCGTGAACCGCACGCTGATCACCGGGGCCACCGTGATCACGATGACCCCGGATCGCCCCGAGGCCGAACCGGCCGACGTCCTCATCGAGGGGGACACCGTGCTCGAAGTCGGCCCGGACCTTCCCCGCGGCGAGGCGGAGATCGTCGACCTGACGGGGCGCGTCGTGTGCCCCGGCTTCGTCAACGCCCACCTCCACACGTGGCAGACCGCCTTGCGGGGCACCGGCCCGGATTGGACCCTCCTGGGCTACCTGGCCCACATGCACGGCGGAGTCACCGGGCGTTACCGACCGGAGGACGTCCATGCGGCGACCCGGGCCGGCGCACTCGCGCAGCTCGATCGGGGAACGACCACGATCGCCGACTGGGCGCACCACTGCTCGACCCCCGAGGACGCGATCACGGCCGTCGACGCCCTCGCCGATTCGGGGATCCGGGCGGCCTTCCTGCACGGAACGCCCTACCGCGACCCCGACGTCCCCCACCCGGTCGAAGTGATCGACCGGCTCATCGCGCACACCTCCGGAAACGGGCTCATCACGATCGGCATGGCCGCCCAGGGCCCCCAGTACTCCTCCCCCGCGGTCGCCGTCACCGACTTCGGGGCCGCACGCGACCGGGACATCGTCGTGTCGTTCCACCAGAGCGGTGGTGACCTGGCCGACGGGTGGACCGCGCTGCGGTCGGAGGGCCTGTTCGGACCGCGCGTCAACATCGCCCACGGGGTCGAGTTGTCCGACGGGTGGCTGGAGTACCTGCTCTCGCGGGGCGTGACGTTCACCAGCACACCCGAGAACGAACTGGGGCAGGGGCACGGCACGCCCATCGTCCCGCGCCTCCTGGACGCCGGCGGTCTCCCCTCGCTCGGCACCGACACCGACGCGGTCACCGGCGGGGACGTGCGCGACGCGGCACGGCTGGCCCTCGCCCTGCGACGAGGGGTCGAGCATGAGCGGAACCGCCGCTCGGGCGAGCCCATGGCGCTCGAAACGTCGGTGCGGAGCCGGCGGGCCTTGGAGTGGATCACCACCGGCGGCGCCACGGCGCTCGGGCTCGCGGACCGGGTGGGACGGATCTCCGCCGGGATGCGGGCCGACCTCGTCGTGGTCGATCCGCGCGGCCTCTGCGCGGGACCGATGCCCGATCCGGTGGGAGCCGTCCTGAACGCCGACCGGGCGGACGTCGAAGCGGTGATGGTCGGCGGCGCCTGGCGCAAGCGCGACCACGCGTTGGTGGACGTGGACGTCGAAGACGTCATGTCCCGGCTCGCCCGCTCGGCGCGTCACCTCCTCGGGGAACGGAACGTGCCGAGCGGCGTCCCGGCCGTGTGACGGATCGAGGTCGGGCGCCCTCGGTCGCCGCCGAGGTCGCGGACGTGGGACGGCGGAGGCGGGCTCGGTTCGCCGAACCGGCCTCCGTCACGGACCTCGGCCGCCGTGTCCGGTTCGTGGGCGAAGGTCTCCCTCGTGCCCGGCGCTCTCCGGTGGACGCCCTCGGGGCACCGGCGTCCCGTCCCGGCGGAGCAACGGTCCGTGTCGCACGCAGGTCCCGTCGCCGCCGCGCGGCTCGCGGACGACGTGGCCGCGCGGCTCGGGCGACCCCGGCCGGTGGGCCCGGACCCGGCCGGATCGCCTCGTGGCCCGGCCGCGGCTCCATCGCAGGCGTTCGGAGGGGGGAGCCGGTGCCGTGCGGGAGCGGCCGGGCCGCTCCCGCACGAAGCGCACGCACCCCCGACCCACGGCGATGACCACGCCGTGGCCGCCATGTGCCGGATGCGGCGTTCACCGACGGCGAGAACGACGGGGCCGCTCCGCGCCGACCGACGCCCGCCGGGTCACCTCCAGACGCCGCTCGGCGCCGAGGCGGGCGTAGAAGGCGATGAGGTCGGGGGCGTCCACGGTGCCCGCGCTGACGGCCTGTTCCGGCGCGACGCCCTGGAGCAGGCGTTTGACCGGGACCTCGATCTTCTTTCCGGTACGCGTGTGGAGGACGGCCGGGACCTGGAGGATCTCGTCGGGGACGTGGCGGGGCGAGGCGCCGGAGCGGATGGCCTCGCGAATCGTCTCGCGCAGGGCGTCGTCCAGCACGGCTCCGTCCGCCAGGACCACGAACAGGGGCATCCAGTACCCTCCGTCGGGTTCCTCGCAGCCGATGACCAGGGCCTCGGTGATCTCCGGAAGCCGCTCGACCACGTCGTGGACGTCGCCGCTGCCCAGGCGGACGCCGTGGCGGTTGAGCGTGGCGTCCGAACGGCCGTGCACGATGACCGAACCGTGCGAGGTACGGGTGATCCGGTCGCCGTGCCGCCACACTCCGGGGTAGGCGGCGAAGTAGGCGTCGTGATAGCGGGTGCCGTGGGCGTCGTTCCAGAAGTGGAGCGGCATCGAGGGCATGGGACGGGTGACGACGAGCTCACCGACCCGGTCGGTGACGGGCCTGCCCCTGTCGTCGTAGGCGGCCAGCGCCACGCCGAGGTTGGGGGCGGAGAGTTCGCCCGCCCAGACGGGGGTGGTCGGGGTGCTGCCGGCGAAACCGGAGGCGACGTCGGTGCCCCCGGAGGTGGAGGCGAGCTGGACGTGCGCGCCGACGTGCGCGCGCACCCACGGATAGGCCGAGGCCGGAAGGGGGGAGCCGGTACTGCCGACCACCCGGACGGCCGACAGGTCGTGGGCGTCGGGCTCGATGCCGTACTCGGCGCACGCGAGCAGGTACCGGGGGCTGGTGCCGAAGACGGTGACCCGATGGCGGGCGGCCAGCTCCCACAGCAGGTCCGGGCGGGCGGGGGGCACCGGGCCACCGTCGTAGGTGCAGGCGGCGGCCCCGGTGAGCAGGGCGGAGACCTGCATGTTCCACATCATCCAGTGGGTGGTGGTGTACCACAGCAGGCGGTCTCCGGGACCGAGGTCGGAGTGCAGGCCCATGACCTTGAGGTGTTCGAGGAGGATGCCGCCGTGGCCGTGGACGATGCCCTTGGGCAGGCCGGTGGTACCGGAGGAGAACAGGATCCACAGGGGGTGATCGAAGGGGACCGCCTCGCAGACGAGCGGCTCGGTGCGGGTGGCCGCGTCCTCCCATCGGGCGGTGGCCGTCGGGTGGCCGTCCCCGGGCCAGGGCAGGCCCACGTGGTCGACCAGGATCGTGGCCTTGAGGGAGGGCAGGGCGCGTGCCAGCTCGCGGGAGGCGTCGCGGCGGTCGTGCGTCGTGCCGTTGAAGAGGTAGCCGTCCGCGGCGACCAGGACCGTGGGTTCGAGTTGGGCGAAACGGTCCGCGGCGGCCCGTGGCGGGTAGTCCTGGCCGCACACCGACCAGACGGCCCCCAGGGCGGCGGCGGCGAGCAGGGCGATCATGGCGTGCGGGGTGTTGGGAAGGTAGCCGACCACACGATCCCCCCTGCGGACACCCATGTCCCTCAGGGTGGCGGCGACCGAGGCGACCCGGGCGCGCACGTCGTCGCCGGACAGCACGTGCTCGGAGCCGTTCTCGTCCAGCGCGATGATCGCGGGACGGTCCGGCGCGAGCGCCCGCAGCAGGTGCTCGGCGTAGCTGAGGGTGGCGCCCGTGAACCAGCGGGCCCCCGGCATCGTCTCCTCCTCCAGCACCCGCTCGTACGGGGTGTCGGCCCTGACCTCGAAGTACTCCCAGATCGCGCTCCAGAAACCCTCCAGATCGGTCACGGACCAGCGGTGCAGGGCCGTGTGGTCGGAGGCCTCCACCCCACGGTGGCGGGCGACCCAGCGTCCGAAGTCCGCGATGCGGCTGTCCTCCGAGGTGGCGGGGTCGGGGGTCCAGAAGGGCTCGGGGTGGTCCGTGCCGGTCGGGGTGGTCATGAACTGCTCCTGTGCGGTGGGGTGGCGGGTCGGTCGTGCGGATCGGCCGTGGTCGGTGGGCGGGGAACGGATGCCGTGGTCAGCAGCGAGGTCCAGGCGGGGGTGTCGCCCAGGGTGCCCGCCGCCGGCACGGCGTCCAGGACGACGCGGTCGGGACGGAGCAGGACCGCCTGCGCCCGGCCGCGGCGCAGCCAGTCCGTGAGGCCGCCGTCGTCGTCGACGACGGTCTCGCCGGGAAGGGCGCCGATCGGGCCCACATGGACGACGCGCGCGCCGAGGGCGACGGCGACGGCGCGCGTGGCGGGCGCGGGCGGCACGGCGGTCACCAGGGCGAAGCCGTCCCCGAGGACGTCGTCGAGGAGTGCGCGCCGGCCCTCGACCGTGACCCGGGGCTGCGGGCAGGAGACGCCCACCAGGCGGGTGCGGGTCGGCCCGCGGCGTGGGACGAGGGGCCCGACCGGTATCGGGCGGCCCAGCCGCTCCCCCGCCACCCGGGTGAAGCCGGGCAGGCGGAAGAGGGTCCTGAGCGCGGCACCGCGCAACGCGGCCACGCGGTCCCGTCCTCCGGTCATCGTCCATCCCATCGCGACGGCGAGACGGATGAGCTCGCGGGCGTGGGGGCGGCGCTCGCTCTGGTAGGTGTCGAGCAGCTCCTCGTCGGCGTCGCCGGCCAGGACACGGGCCAGCTTCCAGGCGAGGTTGTGCGCGTCGCGCAGGCCCGCGCACAGGCCCTGGCCGATGAAGGGCGGGGTCTGGTGGGCCGCGTCGCCCAGCAGGAAGACCCGGCCCTGACGCCACCGGTCGACGAGCCTGGCCCGGAAGGTGTACTCGACCTGTTTGAGGATCTCGAAGTCCTCGGAACGGGACGCCTGCACCCAGGGGCGGACCAGCTCGCGGGCGCGTCGTTCGGCGGTGACGCCCTCGACCCCCTCCCCCTCGCGCAGGCGGAACTCCCAGCGGTAGCGGTCCCGCGCGATGCGCATGAAGGACGCGGCCCTGGCCGGGTCGCAGACCTGGTCGACGCCGCCCCACGAGCGCACGGGCAGCGTCGTGCGAGCGTCGAGGACCATCCATCGCTCCTCGAAACGCAGGTCCTCCCATGCGGCGCCGATGACCCTCCGGGTGAGGCTGTTGGCGCCGTCGCAGCCCAGCACCGCCTCGGCCCACAGGTACTCCGGTTCCCCTCCGTCGACCGGGCGCACGGTCACCCGCACCGGCCCGCCCGGGGCCTGGCGCACGTCGGTGACCTCCAGTCCCTCACGCAGCTCGCACCGGCCGCAGGCGGCGAGGGCGCGCCGCAGCAACCGTTCGAGTTCGGGCTGGTCGAAGAGGGTGGTCTGCGGATGGCCGTGGTGGCCCTGGTCGGTGTCGCGGTCGAAGGTCGCCATCACGCGGTGCCGGGCGTCCAGCAGGCGCAGACCCCGGGCGGGACGGGCGAGGGCGGCGAACCCCTCGTGGACACCGGCGGCCTGGAGTATGCGGCGCGCCTCGTCGTCCATGGCCACCGCGCGGGGCAGCGGGTAGACGTCGCGATGGCGTTCCACCAGGACGGAGCGGACGCCCTGGCGGGCGAGCAGGAGGGCGGCGGTGACGCCGACGGGGCCCGCGCCGACGATGACCACGGGTACCCGTCGGGGGGTCGGCGTCGTGGTCATGGGCGCCCCACCTCCTGCTCGGAGCGGCGACGGTCGGACTCACGGTGCGGCATGTCCACCTCGGTTCGAGACGATGTTATTTGACGAAATCATCAGGCATGAGGAAATATTCGTCAACTGATTCTGAGGAATTCGTCAGATACGTGGCGCCCGCCGTGCGCCACCCGCCCCGGACGCGCGGACCCCCGCCCGACGGCCCCCGGGCGCACGGGCCCGGGTGACCACGCACCGGCCGGCGCGGTGGAGGCGGGCTCAGGCGACGACGCCGAGCCCGTCGACCGCCGCCTCCAGGTCGGGCAGGGGGCGCCGGCAGATCTCGTGGGCCTCGTCGGCGGGGAGGCCGAACATGCGCAGCAGGTCCTCGGCGACCCGGTCCGTGGTCCGGGCGTCGTCCCACTCGGGATGGTCGTGCAGCATCCGCCCCAGGCAGAGTTCGGCGCCCGCGACGATGACCAGGGAGAGTTCGGGGTCGCGCACGGTGAACCGACCGGCACGTTCGGCCGCCTCGATGTCGCGCAGGGCACGGTGCGCGATGCCCCCGTCCGCCCCGACCAGGGACAGCCCGTTGCTCAGAAGGACCTTGCCGAGCTCCGGCCGACAGCGGTGCAGCCGCCCGGCCAGGCGGAAGCCCTGCGTGAACACGTGCGCCGGGTCGTCCAGATCCGTGGTCAACCCGTCGAGGAGTTCCCCGTAGGCGTCGAGCGCGTCCTCGATCACCGTCCGGTAGAGCCGCTCCTTGCTCTCGAAGTGGTTGTAGAACGACCCCACCCCCACGTCGGCGGCCCGCGTGATCTCCAGGATCGAGGCGTTCACGTCGCCGGACGCGATGAAGGCCCCGGCCGCCCGGATGAGCGCCGCACGGGTGCGCGCCCCGCGCCTCGCCGGACGGCCCGGGGTGCCCTCCGCCATGCCTGCTCCCCTCTTCCGCGTGGGCGGGCTTCACCCTGGCCCAGCCCTCAGTTGTGAGGATCTCGTCAGTTAACTTCGAATGATGATACATTCGCATGTGACGATATCGTCAGGACAGAGAAGGGAGAGTTCGATGACCCACGACCACGACCCGCACGCGGATCTGCACGGTGAGCGGGGCGCGCTGCCGGGTGAGCACCCGGGCCGGGCGCGCGACCCGATCATCAAGGTGCACGACCTGGCGTGGCTGGAGTTCGAGAAGCCCGATCTCAAGCGGGCCGAGCTGTTCGCCGGCGCCTTCGGCTTCACCACCTCGCTGAGCACCCGCGACGAGCTGCACCTGCGCGGCACGGACGCCGGTCCGCCCTGCGTGATCGTCCGCCGGGGCCCCGGATCGCGGTTTCTCGGGTCGGCCTTCAGAGCCGCCGACGACGGCGACGTCCTTCGGCTCGCGGACGCGACCGGGCGGAAGGTCGAGAGCCTGCCGGAGGCCTTGGGCGGGATCACCGTCGACCTGAAGGATCCGAGCGGGGCGAGGGTGCGGGTCGTGTCCGGCACCCACGAGCTACCCGCCCTGCCGGGACAGGAGCCGCTGACGTTCAACTCCGGACACGGCACCGCCCGGGTGAACGCGGCCCAGCGACCGCGGCGGGAGCCGTCCAAGGTCCAGCGGCTCGGCCACGTCGTGCTCCAGTCGACGAGGTTCCGCGAGACGCTCGACTGGTACCTCCGTCACCTCGGCATGATCGTCAGCGACTTCCAGTACTTCCCTGGGCAGCGCGAGCGTGGGCCGGTCATGGGCTTCGTCCGCTGCGACCGCGGGCCCACACCCGCCGACCACCACACCTTGGCGATGAACCTCGGCCCGTCCAACCGGTACGTGCACTCGGCGTTCCAGGTCTGCGACCTCGACTCGATGGCCGCGGGCGGCGAGTACCTGCTCGACCGGGGGTACCAGCGGTCGTGGGGCATCGGCCGACACATCGAGGGCAGTCAGATCTTCGACTACTGGCGCGACCCGGACGGGTTCCTGGTCGAGCACTTCAGCGACGGCGACCTGTTCGACTGCACGCTCGAACCCGGTTGGAAGCCGTTCTCCGCCTCGACGCTGTTCCAGTGGGGACCGGCGCCGACCATGGACTTCCTCGGCATCAAGCCCGGCCGGGACTCCCTCCGCGAACTGCGCGAGACGATCGGCGCGCTGCGCGACGACAACGAGTTCGACCTGCACCGCCTCCGCGGTTTCCTGAAGGTGGCCACGTCATGAGCACCACAGTCCTGCGCACCGCCGACGCCTGGTGGGTCCGCACTCCCACCGGTGCCGTCAGGGTGCGGACCGAAGCCACGACCACGGCGCAGCTCCTGGCCGACCGCGGGGCCGTCGCCGAGGCCGAGGCGGGCACCGACGGCGTCGACCCCGGGGACCTCGCCCTGGTCTCACCGGTCACGGCGCCCTGCCGCGTCGTCGCCCAGATGACGAACTTCGTCTCCCACGTCAAGGACACCGGCGGCAGGCCCGAGTCCGTGCCGTTGACGTTCTTCCGCAAGGCGTCGGGGTCGATCAGCGGCCCCTTCGACGACGTCGTGCGGCCCGAGCACGTGCGATTGCTCGACTACGAGGTCGAGATCGGGCTCGTCGTGGGCTCCGAGATCCCCGTGGGCTCGCGGATCGGAGAGGACGACCTCGCCGACCACGTCGCCGGACTCGTGGTGACCAACGACGTGTCGGCACGTGACGTCCAGTTGCCGCGGACGCAGTACTACGAAGGCAAGTCCTACCCCTCCTTCACGCCGACCGGCCCCGCGCTGGTCCTCCTCGACGCCGGCGAGTTCAGACGTTTCGCCGACCTGCGGCTGCGGCTGTGGGTCAACGGCGGGCTCCGGCAGGACATGACGGCCGCCGACATGATCTACCGGCCCGTCGAGGCGCTGCGCGGCCTGGCCCGCTTCCAGCGGCTCGAACCCGGTGACCTCGTACTCACCGGGACTCCGGTCGGCACGGCCGTCAGCGCGCCCGCGAAGCCGATCCGGCTCATCGCCGGGCTGCTGCCGGAGGACCTGAAGTGGTCCCTGTTCTTCCGCGGCCAGTCCCGGAACCCGAAGTACCTCAAAGCCGGCGACGTCATCGAGGCCACCGTGGCCACGGACGACGGCGCCATCGACCTCGGCCGGCAGCGCACGGTCGTCAGAGACCCAAAGGTGGAGCGTCCGTGAACGTCGTCTTCGTGATCCTCACCGTTCTGCTCGCGGTGTTCTTCCTCGCCCTGGGCACGGCCAAGATCCTGGCCCGGCCGCAGATGCGCCTACTCGCCGAGAAGAGCGGGTTCTCCGTCGGGGCCTACCGGGGCATCGGCGTCCTGGAGGCCGCCGGCGGGGTCGGGCTGCTGCTGGGTCTGGCCGTTCCTCCGCTCGGCGGCCTCGCCGGCACGGGACTGCTGCTCCTCCTGGCCGGCGCCCTCATCACCCACCTGCGCCGGGGTGACGGGCCGCGCGAACTCGCCCCCGCGGCGATCGCGGGGCTGCTCGTCGCCGTCCACCTCGCCCTCGGCCTGGCCCCCGGGCTCGTCTCCTGACCGGAGGGGGAACGAGGACGCCGGCTCGGCCACCGGGGGTTCGGCTCCCCCGGGGGCGTCTCCGACCGGTCGGTGAAGACGCGACGTCCCGGATCGGGGCGTCGGGGAGAACACCCTCGAAGCGGGCTCCTCCGGGAGCCCGTCTCACCGTCCGATCGTCGAGGTGCGCGACCCGGCGCGGCCGATTGCTGAATTCGTCATGGCTGAGGATGACGTCTAGAGTGAAGGTGACCGACCGAGGAGAGGTGAAGGGGCATGGCGGGACGAACCGGTGACACGCCGAACCGCTTGGACCGGCGCAAGGCGCGTACCCGCGCCTCGCTCGTCAGGGCGGCCCAGGCGTTCATCGCGGCGGGAAGGTCGAACGTCCCGATTCTGGAGATCACCCAGGCCGCCGACGTCGGGATGGGCTCGTTCTACAACCACTTCGACAGCAAGGAGGGGCTCTACGAGGCGGCGGTCGAGGCCGCCCTGGACGCCCACGGCTCCCTCCTCGACGAGCTGACCACGGATCTGGACGACCCCGCGCACGTGTTCGCGCAGAGTTTCCGCCTGACCGGTCGCCTGCACCGCCGGACACCCGAACTCAGCAAGGTCCTTCTGAACAACGGTCTGTCCCTGGTCGGGTCGGACAAGGGCCTCGCCCCCCGGGTCCGCCGCGACATCGACGCCGCGGTCCGGGCAGGCCGGTTCAGCGTGCGCGATCCCGAACTCGCCCTGGTGACCGTGGCCGGTGCGGCACTCTGCCTCGGCCGGTTGCTGCACGACCACCCCGAACGCGACGACGCGGAAGCCGCCGACCACATCACCGAGGACCTGCTCCGCATGCTCGGTCTGTCCGCGGACGAGGCCCGGGAGATCTGCCGACGCCCGTTGCCCGACCTCGACGGCCTCGCGCGCCCGGACTCCGCCGCCTGAGCCCTCGGCGATGACGCCGGAGCGCCTTCGGGCGCGCGCCCGCGGCGGGCCCCTGAGCAGGTGCGCACCGCCGCCCGCGGCCGTCCGCTCCGACCGACCGTCGTCTCCCGCGGCGGGTCCGTGCCGGCGGCCGGGGCCGCGGACCCGCGCGCGGCCCACGCCCCCGACTTCGAGGCGAGCGCCGAGAGCGCGGCGGGGGACGCCCGCCCGGCGTCCGTCGTGTGCCCGCCGAGTCCGCGTCGTCGGGTCCGCACGGTGGCGGCACGGCCGTCACCCCGAACGACGACGGCCGTGCCCGGGTCCTCAGGTGGTGCGCAAAGGACCGCTGGTCAGGCGTTGATCAGGCCGCCCCCGTCGGCGTGGATGTTCTGCCCGGTGATCCAGCGGCTGTCGTCCGACGCGAGGAACACGGCCACCGGCGCGACGTCCTCGTAGGGATCACCGGCGCGCCCGAACGGGTTGTTCACGAAGCTCTTCTCGATGTGTTCGCGCGTCGCGGGCTCCATCCAGTCGATCCCGCCGGAGATGTTGTCGGTCATGCCGTTCGGGCACAGCGTGTTGACGCGGATGTTGTACTTCCCCCACTCTCTGGCCACGACGCGCGACAACCCGCGGACGGCCTCCTTCGACGCCGCGTACGGGGCGTAGAACGCGTCGCCCATCACGGCGGCCTCCGAGGCGAAGTTGATGATGGACGCGCCGGCGCCCGGCCGGTCGCGCAGGAACGGGAAGCACAGCTTCATGAGGTGCCAGTACGCGTACAAGGAACTGCGCATCTCCAGGTCGAGATCCTCGATGGGCTTCTCCAGGAACGGGGCCGGGACGGTGATCGTGTGCGCGTTGTTGACGAGCACGTCGATCGTGCCGAACCGGTCGGCGGTCGCGGCCACGAACGCGGACAGCGCGTCGTAGTCCATGATGTCGACCGTCATGGCCAGTACCTCGGCGCCGTGCTCTTCGCAGATCTTCGCGGTTTCCGCGAGCTTGCTCTCGGTCCTGGCGCAGATCGCGAGGTTGGCGCCCTCGGCCGCCATCCTGATCGCCTGCTGTTTGCCCAGGCCCGAGGAGGCGCCGGTGAGCAGTACGACTTTTCCGTCCAGCTTTCCCATGGTCTTCTTCCTGTTGTTCGGAGAGGGTGATGTCGGCCGCCCCTCGGTTCCGGACGGCCGTCGGGAGCGGTTCAGGCGCGCATCGTGGTGCCGCCGTCGACGCAGAGGATCTGCCCGGTCGTCCACGCGGCGAGGTCGGAGAGCAGGAAGGCCACGGTGGCGCCGATGTCCTCCGGTCTGCCGTGGCGCGACGCCGGCGTGGCCGCGAGGATCGAGTCGCGGAACCCCTCGGGCAGGTTGAGCTCGGTCTGCCGGGTCATGACCAGGCCGGGGGCGACGCCGTTGCACCGGACGCCCTCCTTGCCGTGACGGCGGGCGACGTGGCGGGTGAGCGCCCCGATCGCGGCCTTGGTCGCCGAGTAGGCGACCTTGTCGGGCATGCCGGCGTAGACCGCGCCGGACAGGGTGTTGACCACGGATCCGCCGCCGCCGGCGATCAGGTGGGGCAGCGCGTGCTTGAGCGTGAGCAGGTAGCCGGTGAGGTTGACGTCCAGGGAGCGCTGCCACGCGGCCAGGTCGATGCCGACGGCGTCGGTGTCCCGAGCGACCGAGTCGGGGTGGATGTCGGCGGCGACGTTGAACAGGCCGTCGATGCGGCCGTACGTGCTGATCGCCAGGTCGATCTGCCGCTTGACCTGGTTCTCGTCGGCGATGTCGGTCACCGTGGCGATGCCGTCACCGCCGGCGTCCCTGGCGGCCTGGACGGTGGCTTCGGCCGACGTGTCGACGACGTCGCCGACGACGATCCGAGCACCGCCGGCACCGAGGAACGACGCGGTGGCGGCGGCGATCCCGCCGGCGCCGGCGAAGACGATGACCTTGTCACGCAGGCCTTCCATACGTGGTCTTCCTTTCGTTGCGGGTGGGTCGGCGCGGGGTCAGGTGATCTTCACGACGGGTCCCGCGGTGATGCCGTTCTCGTTGAACGAGTCGACGGCGACCCAGTAGTCGGACCCCGCGTTCAGGGTCCGGAGGTCGAGGTCGTTCTGCTCGTAGAGCAGCCAGCTGTGGTAGAGCTTGTCCGGCGCGATCCCGTAGCGGACGTTGTAGCCGTGGGCCGTCTCGCAGGGGTCCCACTCGATCCGTGCCGTGCGCCCGTCGACGCGCTCGGCCCGCGCGTCGGCGGCGGCGGGTGGCGCTCCGTCACCCGTGCCGAAGACCCGGAGCCCGCTGACCGAGAAGGGTCCGTCGAAGGGCGTTCGGCCCGCCGTCACCCGGACGAACCGGGCGCGCCGCGCGGGTTCGAGCACCACGAGCGCGTGCGGGGCGTCTTCGCCCGAACCCCGGTTGTCCGAGACCGTGTGCCACCGCTCGCCGTCCGAGGAGACCTCGATGAGCACCTCGGTCGGTTGGGGGTCGGGGTGGATCGCCCGCCAGGCACCGGCGGCCTCCGCGCCGTCGGTCCTCTCCGGCGCGTGCGCGGCCAGGTCGTGGTCGGCGAGGTTGAGCTGGATCGCCGTGACGGTGCGCTCCTCGCCGAGGTCGGTCCGGAGCCATGCACCCGGCTGCGTCGTGCCGGCGGCCCACCAGGTGCGGATGTCCTCGTTGACCGCGAGTTCGGGCCCGTGTCCCTCGGCGGAGGAGGAGGCGGTCGTCTCGGCGCGGAAGGACTGCAGCATCCATCCGGCGAAGGTCCCGGTCCATGGATCGACCCGCCGGTCCGGCACGATCGTCGGGTAGTCCCCGAAGTTCTGGTTGCAGAAGAGGACTCCGTCGGCGTCGAACCCGGCGGGGAACAGCCCGACGCGCCGTTCGAACTCGTGGTGGACCGAGACGCGCATGGTCGAGGCGTGCCACCAGTTGCCGTGCTCGTCCTGGAAGGTGCTGCCGTGGCCGGCGCCGGTGACGAAACCGCCGGGCTTCGAGGAGAACGGGCTGTTCGGCCCGTACTCGAACGGCCCGAGCGGCGACGGAGCGGTGTAGTAGCCGTCCGCGTAGGTGTTCCACTCCGTGCCCGGTGCGGCGTACTGCAGGTAGTAGGTCTCACCGTGCCGGGTCATCCAGGCGCCTTCGACGAAGGGGGCGTCGCCGAGGTAGTCGGCGATCATCTTCGCCAGTTCCGTGGTGGGTTCGGTCTTGACGTGGTTCTCGCCGATCTGTTCCCAGCCGTGGTGTTCGGGGTCGCCGCCGAAGAGGGGGACCGGTTCGCCGATCCGGTCCATGGTGTCCGGGTCGACCCGGACACCGGTGATGGGTTCCTTGTTCGAGCAGCCCCAGTAGAAGTAGACGGCGCCGTCGTCGTCCTGGAACAGGTGCGGGTCCCAGAAGGGGAAGCCCGGGTTCACCAGGGTGAAATCGTCGGCCAGGGGATCCTCGCTGCGGAAGAACGGGCTGTCGGTCCGCCGGGACGCCGAGACGTAGAGCGCGCCGTTGATCTCACGGACGTCGGGGGCGTAGTCGAGCGCCGGCAGCCTCTCGCTGCCCCGGTACTCCCAGGTGAGCAGATCCGTCGAGTGCCAGAAGCCGGCGGCCATCGACACGAAGAGGTAGAACCGGCCCCGGTAGCGGATCACCGACGGATCCGCTCCCTCGCGGTGCACGGTGCGGCCCCCGGACCTGGGGCGCAGGTCCTGGTAGCGGTAGGAGAGGTTCATCGGGTTGCAGATGAACGCCGCCTCGCGGGATTCGGACGTCATGAGTGCGTGCCTTCCTGTTCGTCGGTGGAAGTGGGAGAAGCGCCCAGGAGCGACAGGAGCCAGTCGCCGTCGATGGCGCCGCCGGTCAGGTTGAGGATCTGGTTCATCGGCATCGACGCCACCGTGCGCATCTCGTCGCCGTCGTCGTCGAGGTCGGATCCGCTCCGCGCCATGAGCGAGCCGATCCGGGCCCGGAGCGGGGGACCCGCCGCGGGATGCGCGAGCCACTCGCCGACGTTCGCCTGGAGAGACAGTGGCGGTTCGACACCGTCACCTTCGAGGTGGACGGCCTGTTCGTGGAGCACGGTGGCGGCGTTCTCGCCGACCTGGACGACGTAGGTCCCCTCCGGAACGACCCATCGGGCGAGGGGGACGTCCCAGTACGCGAACGCCCGCCGGTCCAGTTCGAGCCGGACCCGGGTCGCCCGCCCCGGTTCGACGCGCACCTTGGTGAAGGCCGCGAGCGCGCGCTCCGGACGCCGGACGGGGCCGGCCTGCGTGGAGACGTACACCTGCACCACGTACTTACCGGAGCGGACCCCGGTGTTCGTCACCGTGACCTCCACCGAGGCCCCGGCCGGGCCGTCGACCCGGACCCGCATGTCGGACACCTCGTATTCGGTGTAGCCGAGGCCGTGGCCGAAGGGGTAGCGGACGGGGGCGTCGATCGTCCCGTAGTGCCGGTACCCGACCATGACGCCTTCGGAGTAGCGGACGTGGCCCTGCTCTCCGGGGAACGACAGATAGGTCGGGGTGTCCTGTAGGCGGTGGGGGATGGTCTCCGCGAGCCTCCCCGAGGGGTCGGCCTCGCCGAAGAGGAGGTCGGCGATCGCCGCACCGCCGCCCTGGCCGAGGAGGAAGCCCTCCAGGATCGCGTCGACGTCGTCGTGCCATTCCTCCAGCGAGACCACGCCGCCGTTGGCCAGCACCACCACGGTCCGAGCGGCGACCGCCGCGACCTCCTTGATCAACCGCACCTGCGACGGCGGCAGTTCGATGCGTTCCCGGTCGAAGCCCTCGGATTCCTCGGCCTCGGGGTTGCCCGCGAAGACGACGACCACTTCGGCCTCGCCGGCGGCGCGCACCGCCGCTTCGCGCAGCGCCGCGCCGTCCTCGTCCCGGGTGTCGAACCCCCGCGCGTAGGTGACGCGGGTCCCCCGCGTGGCGGCGTGCGCTTCGATGAACTCCAGCGGGACGTCCACGCGCGTCGCGTTCACGTGGGAACTGCCGCCGCCCTGGTAGCGCGGTGCGGTCGCGAACTCCCCGACCACCAGCACGGACGCCGGCCGGTCGAGCGGTAGCACGCCACGCGCGTTCTTGAGCAGGACCGCGCATTCGGCCGCGAGTTCGCGGGCCAGCGCGTGGTGCGCGTCCAGGTCCGGGGCGGCGGCCTCGTGCGGGGCCGCGTCGACGAGGGCGAGCACCCGCTCCACCGCCCGGTCCACCGCCGACTCCTCGACACGACCGGACGTCACGGCGTCGACGAGGGCCTGCGTCGCGTACTCTCCCGGGCCGGGCATCGACAGGTCCAGTCCGGCGCTGAGGGCGGTGGGGCGGGCGCGCACGGCGCCCCAGTCGGAGATCACCGCGCCCGTGTACCCCCATTCGCCGCGCAGCACATCCGTGAGCAGCCGGCGGTTCTCCGACGCGGGGACCCCGTTGACCCGGTTGTAGGAGCACATGACCGTGGCCGGTCCGGCCTCGGTGACGACGCGTTCGAAGGCCGACAGGTGGATCTCGCGCAGCGTGCGTTCGTCGACGTCCGCGCTGATCACCATGCGGTCGGTCTCCTGGTCGTTGGCCGCGAAGTGCTTCACCGAGGCCCCGACCCCGCCGGCCTGCAACGCCTTCACGTACGCCGTCGCCAGCCTCCCGGACAGCAGGGGGTCCTCCGAGTAGTACTCGAAGTTGCGTCCGCCCAGAGGTGAGCGCTTGATGTTCACACCCGGGCCGAGCAGGATGTCGACCCCCAGGGCCCGGGCCTCCTTCGCGAGGGCCGCACCGATCTTCGCGGCCACCTCCTCGTCCCAGCTCGAACCGACCGCGACCGCGGGCGGGAAGCACGTCGCCGGTTCGCTGTGCTCCAGGCCGAGGTGATCGGTGCCGTGCTTCTGGCGTCGGACCCCGTGCGGTCCGTCGGAGAGCACGATCGCGTCGATGCCCGCCTCGGGGACGGCCGTGGTGGACCAGAAACCTCCGCCGGTCAGCAGCGATGCCTTTTGCCGGAGGGACAGGGTGTTCGGGTCGGCTTTCACGATGGGTTTCCTTCTGTACCGGACGGTGTGCGCGGGTCAGCGGACGGATCTGACCCGCAGGACGACGAGGCCGCCCAGCAGGGCGAAGCAGGCGGCGACGATGTAGAGCAGCATGTAGTTCTTGTCGCCTCCCTCGATGACGCCGACGGTGAGGAAGGCGGGCGCCACGACGGGGGCGAGCGACTGCGCGATGGAGTTCGCGAGTCCGGTGATGCCGACGAACCGGCCGGCGTCGGTGTCCTTCTCCGGCATCACGTCCAGCATCAGCGCGTGGTCGACGGCCGAGAAGATCCCGAGGCCGAAGTTGGTGATGACCAACCCGGCGAGCAGGACCGGGAGACCCGTGGAGAAGGCCATGGTCAGGGCCCCGATCGCGAATATCACCCCGGAACCGAGGACGAACGGCTTGCGCCGGAGCAGTTTGTCGGAGAGGAACCCGCTACCGAGGGCGCCGAGCATGACCGCGATGACGCCCAGGAGGCCGGCGAGCGCGATGGTCGCCCCGATCTCGGTCACGTCCATGCGCAGGCGCTGCGCGAGCAGGAAGGCGGTGAAGGTGGAGCTGAGGGTCAGGCCGAAGTAGAACAGGAAGCGGGCGAGCCAGTTCCAGGAGAAGTCGGGATACCGACGGGGGTCGAACGCGAACTTCGACAGCAGGAGCCTGAGGTCCAACGCCTGCTCGAACGTGCGCCCCCTGCTGTCCTCCTCCGGCACGATGACGCAGAACAGCAGCACCAGGATCACGCCGATGACCGCCGGGACCATGAACAGGAGGACGGAGTTCGTGGCGAGGGCGCCGCCCAGAATCGAGCCGCAGACCGGGGCCGCCATGGTGACGAAGCCGACGAGGCCGCTGACCCTGCCGCGCTGCGCTTCCGGCAGCCGGTCGGCCTGCGAGTTCGTGATGTTGCCGATGACCGTGTTCCAGCCCAGCGTCGCGATGATCCAGCCCACTCCGACGACGAGGACGTCGGGCGCGACGGCGATGACGAACAGCCCCGCCGAGCCGAGGACGGAGCCGGCGATGAGCCAGGGGCGTCGTCGACCGAGACGGGTGCGGGTGCGGTCGCTGAGGATTCCGACGACCGGGCTCGAAACGAGGGAGATCGCGGCCG
Source organism: Nocardiopsis lambiniae (assembly GCF_031845465.1). Lineage (NCBI taxonomy): Bacteria > Bacillati > Actinomycetota > Actinomycetes > Streptosporangiales > Nocardiopsidaceae > Nocardiopsis > Nocardiopsis lambiniae. Next base: position 323,676 of record NZ_JAVREP010000004.1, read on the forward strand.
CCGTCCCGATCACGTACCCGAGGTACTCCTCGTTGGCCGGTGCGAGTTCCTTGACGCGGATGGCCAGCGAGATCGCGATGGGCGTGACCAGTGCGACGTAGGTGCCGAACAGCGCGATCAGAAGGAACCAGATGTAGCGGGGACCCACTTCGGGGAGATCGTCGCCGGGTGTGCCGGCGACGAGCGGTTCGGGGTCGGTGTCGGGTATGGGGGGATTTTCAGCCTTGCTCATGAGGACCTCCTTCGTCCCGGGAAAACTGTGGGATCGTTCCGTCCGGCCGGGGTCAGGGAACGAGCGCGTCGTGCTCGACGGCTTCCACGGCGCCCGCACGCAGTGCGAGCCGGGCCGTTCCACAGCCGTCGGCGCGGACGGTGACGGTGATGTCGCCGGCCCCGGTGGGGCGGATCACGGCCAGGGCGCGACCGTCGAAGGTCCGCCGGCTCGGCCCGGAAAAGGTCTCCTCCGTCGCCGGATCGGCGCTGCCGAGCGCCTGGAGGACCGCGGGGCCGTCCACGGTGACGGTCACCGGGCGGTCCCGACCCGGGTGCGCGTTGCCGGCGCCGTCGGTGAGGACGATGTCGACGAACGCGAGGTCGCCGCTGTCCGCGCGCAGATCCGAACGGTCCGCCCGGACGTCGAGCGCGAGGTCCTCCCCCGCGGTGACCAGCCCGAAGCGTCCCTGTTCGCGTCCGCCCGTGTAGGCGACCGCGACCAGTTCTCCCGGCGCGTAGGACAGCTCGAAGTCGGCGCGGAACCCATGGTCGGGTCCGGCGGGCCGACGGCCGACCGTCGTCCCGTCGAGGAGCAGTTCGACCTCGTCGGCGTCGCTGTACACCTCGACGTGGACCGGCTTCCCCTCGAATCCCTCCCACGTCCAGGAGCCGATGGCGTCGCTCCAGGACCACGGGGTGGCCAGGACCGTGCGCCCGTGGTGCCGGGGGCGCCGCACGGCGATGTACGGCGTCGACCGGAGACCGAACACGATCTCCCGGTAGTACGACACGGGGCGACGCCGACCGGTGATGTCGATGTCGCCGCACCACGCCGTGAGCCACGGATAGGGCTGGGCGACCGACGCCGTCCGCTCATCCGAGTCGCCGTAGCCGACGGATCCCAGACCCGCCTCCCCCAGGTAGTCCCAGCCCGTCCAGGTGAAGTCGCCGATCACATGGTCGTTGGCCAGGACGAGCGACCAGTTCTGCGCGGCGCGGACGGGGAAGGTCTCGGTACCGACGATCACCCGGCCGGGGAACAGCTCCCGGTCAAGTTCGTAGCGGCCGTCGCCGTAGTTCAGGCCCGCCACGTCGAGGACCGAGAAGGACTCCTCGGTGCGCCCGGTGACCTCCTCCGAGGCCGAGACCTGGTTCATCATCACCGCGGCCTGGGTCATCATGCCGTTGACCCCGCCCCCGCCGTTCGACGGCTCCGCGGAGGTCGCCTGCCGTGCGCCGGCCAGGACCACGTCGAGCACCGACACGAACCCGTTGACGCCGTTGGTGATGAGGCGGGTGTCGTCGAGGGACCGGACCTTCTCGGCGATCCTGCGACTCCACACACCGCCGAACGGGGTGCCGGTCTCCGGGATCTCGTTCCCGATCGAGTAGAGGATCACGCTCGGGTGGTTGAAGTCCTTCGCCACGAGGGCCTCCACGTCCCGTTCCCACCACTCGGCGAAATCGCCCGCGTAGTCGAAGTCGGTCTTGCCGGAGGTCCAGACGTCGAAGGTCTCGTCCATGACCAGCATGCCGAGCCGGTCGCACGCCCTGAGCAGCGCGGAACCGGCCGGGTTGTGGGAACTCCTGATGGCGTTGAAACCCGCCGCCTTCAGCGACTCGACCCGGCGTTCCTCGGCCCGTTCGATGGCCGCCGCGCCGAGAGGACCGTTGTCGTGGTGCAGGCACGCGCCACGGAGTTTGACCGTGCGGCCGTTGATCCGCAGACCCTTGTGGGGGTCGACCTGCACGCGGCGGACACCGAACTCGACGGCGTGCTCGTCGAGCACGCGGTCCCCGTCCCGGAGCAGGAGCCGGGCCGTGTAGAGGGACGGGGTGTCCACGTCCCACAGCGCCGGATCCGCGACGTACAGCCTGTGCCGGACGATCGCTCGCTCACCGGGCGGCACGGTGACCGGGGAGCGGTCGCGTGCCACCTCCGCCCGACCCTCGTCGTCCACCGCGGAGGCCAGCACGGCGGTCGTGGTCACGGCGCCGGTGTTCACCACTTCGGCCACGATCTCGACGACCGCCCGGTCGGGCTCGATGTCGGGGGTGCTGATCCGTACACCGTCGACGGCGATGTGGACCGGTTCCTTGACGATCAGGCGCACGTCCCGGTGGATGCCCGCGCCCGTGTACCAGCGACCGTCCAGGTGCGCCCGGCACTCGACACGGATCTCGTTGACCCCACCGAAGCGGAGGAAGGGGTCGATCCGCACCGTGAAGCGGGAGTATCCGAAGGCGTGCTGTCCCGCCAGGGCGCCGTTGACGTAGACCATCGCGCCCCGGTAGACCCCGTCGAACTCCAGGAAGAAGCACCGGCCTCGATCGGACTCCTCGACCAGGAGGTCCTTCCGGTATTCGAACGCGCCGCCGGGAAAGTACCCGGCGGCGGCGCCACCGGGCGCGTCCGCCCGCCGCGGTGTGCCGATCAGCGCGTCGTGCGGGAGGGTCACCGTCGTCCAGTCCTCGCGCACGCCGCCGAGCTCCGCGAAGGCGCTGACCTTCCTGCGGTAGGCCCAACCGTCGTTGAAGGCGGTGATCGTCATGGAGGACTCCCGGTGCGTCGGTGTGACGGAGGTAACGCGCGTCAACACCTAATCAGGCGTAAGTGACGCGCGTCAATAGTTGGTTACGTGCAAGTTGACGCGCGTCAATAGTTGATTACATCCAGGGTGACGCGCGTGAACAGATGGTCACGCCGAGTCGACACGGGACGGTCCGCGCTACAGTGGGGCGGCAGACAGGAGGCACGGAGGCTCGATGATCGCAACCAGTCAGGACGTCGCCGACCGGGTCGGCGTCTCACGGTCCACCGTCAGCCAGATCCTGAACGGCCGCGGTGAGCACTTCTCGGCCCGGACCCGGGAGCGGGTGCACCGGGCGGTCGCCGAACTCGGCTACGAACCGTCCGCCGCCGGACGCACCCTGGCCAGGGGATCGAGCGACATCGTCATCGCGCTCATCCCCGACACCACCTTCGGGGGGAACCTCCAGGACATCTACGGCGCCCTCACCGACGAGTTGTCACGGCGCGGGCTCATCCTGGTGCTGCGCCTGGCGACCCACACCTCGACGGCGCTGGACCGCCTCCTCATCGGCATGAAACCCCGGGCGATCCTGTCGCTCACCCCGTTCTCCGACGAGGACAGAAGCCTCCTGGAGCGCCGAGGCGTCAAGGCGATCGATCCGGGAAGGACGTCGCGCCCGGACGCCAACGCCGAGATCGGCACCCTCCAGGCCCGCCACCTGATCGAACGCGGCTACCGACGCCTCGCCTACGCCCACCTGCGCGACGCGCGCGCCGACCCCTTCGGCGGCCCCCGCGAACGCGCGTTCGTCGCCGAATGCCACGCCCACGGCGTCGACGGCCCCCGGACCCTCGCGCTCGGGATCACCGCCGAGGACGCGTCCGCCGCACTGGACGAACTCGGCGAACCGGGCTTCGCCGTCGGCTGCTACAACGACGACGTCGCGACCGCGCTGCTGCACGCGGCGTCCCTGCGGAAATGGCGGGTGCCGCGGGACCTGGCACTGATCGGCATGGACCACACGCCGTTGTCCCGCCTCACCACTCCCCCGCTCACGACGATGGAGTACGACACTTCCGCGGTCACCGAGGAGACCATCCGAACGCTCCTCTTCCACCTGGACGAGACGGAGGCCGGACGGGATCGCACCGAGGTGCGTTTCCGGCTGATCGAGGGCGGGACCGCCTGATCACGCGGCCGGGACGCGACCGCGACCCGGCCGTGAGGTCGCACCCTCCGCGTCCGGCCCCGGGGATCCGCGGACGACGACGTCGAGAAAGCGGCGAACCGGCGTGTCGATGCTCGGAGCCATCCGCGGGGCCGTAGGGGTCTCCGATGACACCCGTCCGGCCATCCGGGACGCGACCGCGCGCCTCGTCCGACGGGTCATGGAGCGCGACCGGCTCGCTCCGGCCGATGTGGAGTGCCTGTGGTTCACCATGACACCGGATCTGACGGCCGACGTACCGCCTCTCGTCCTCCGAGAGGAAGGGATCCTCGACGTACCGGCCCTGTGCGCCGCCGACCCCGTGTGGGAGGGCGCCCCGCAGCGCACCATCCGGGTGATGGCCCTCGCCCGTATCGGCGATGACCTCCCTGTGGACCACGTCCATCCGGAGGGGGCGGGCAGGGACCGTCCGCGCCGGTGAGCACGCCGGTGTGCCCCTTCCCGGAGCCCGATCGAGGGCATCGGTTCGAGAAGTTCCCTCGGAGTGCTCCGTGCCGGGTGTGATGGAGGTGGTGGTGTGTACCGGCTTCGGTGAGGACGGCGTCGGTCATCGCGGCGCGGGGGCGGGTCGGTGTCGGCCGGTGCGCGGCGGCGCAATCGGGCGCTCTGCACACCTTGTGGTGATACATCACTACACATAGCATCATGCCGACCCCACAGGGTCACAAAAAACATCAGCACCCTCACCCCCGGGGAGACCCCATGCTGAGACGCTTCCTCACCCACCTCCTGATCGCGCTGAGCGCGCTGGCACTGACGTTGGCGGGCGCCGCACCGGCCACCGCGGAACCCGCGGAGCGGCCCCAGCCGCTGCGCCAGACCGTTCTGTACTACGACGCCCGTCAGGCCGCGGAGTACACCTCCGCCGTCTCCTCGGCCGTGCGGATATGGAACTCCAGCGTCACCAACGTCCGGCTGGAGCCGGCCCCCGCCGGCCGACGCGCCGAGATCCGCGTCATCGCCGACAACGGCTGGCCGCGCGCCCACCTGGGCCCGGTGCGGCCGGGCGGGCAGGTCACCGTCTGGATGGGCCGCGAGGGCACCGCCGCGGGCTACGACGCGGTGCGCATCGCCGCGCACGAACTCGGTCACAGCCTGGGCCTGCCCGACGTCAAGCCCGGCCCGTGCTCGTCGCTGATGTCGGGCTCCACCGGCGGCGTGAACTGCGTCAACCGCCACCCGAACGCCTCCGAGCGCGCACGGGTCGAGGCCAACTACGGCAGCGGCGTGGCCGGCCGGAGCGCCACCGACGGACGGCTCCTGGTCGACCGCCTCTGAGCGGGCGCACCGGTTCCCGGTCCGACGGCCTTCGGCGCCGGCCCGCGTCGGCGGGCCGGTGCCGGGGGCGTCACGACGACCCGCTCCCGACCCGTGCCGGTGTCCCACGCCGCCCCGCCGTGACCGTGCGGTCGCCCCCGCCGGGCCGCGGAGCGGTCACCCCGTCCGAACGGGGCGGGTGCTGCCGCGGACCACCAACCGGGTGGGCAGCACCGTGGTCGGCGGTGGCTCCCCACCGGATTCGAGGAGATCGAGCAGGATCCGGGCGATGAGGTTCCCCTGCTCGGCCACGGGCTGCTCGACGGTCGTCAGTTCGAGGACGTCGGCGAGTTCGTGGTTGTCGAAACCGACCACCGAGATGTCCTCGGGCACGCGCAGACCGCTGTGGCGGATGGCCCGCAGTGCCCCGAAGGCCATCTCGTCCGACTGCGCGAAGACGGCGGTGGGGCGCGTGGCACCGCTGAGAAGGGCGCTCATGGCGCGCTCACCGCCCGCCACCGTGTAGTCCCCGACGGCCTCCAGCTCGGGGCGGTATCCGATGCCCGCCTCGGCCAGGACGTCGCGGTAGGCGCGGGCACGGTCGCGCGGGGTGGTGAAACTGTGCGTCACCGGTCCGCCTCCGCTGATGTGCGCGATGTCGCGGTGACCCAGCATGGTCAGGTGTCGCACGGCGGCGGTGGCCCCCGCCACGTCGTCGATGCGCACGCACGCGAAGCCGTCCGCCATCGTGCCCACCAGCCCCAGAGGCACGTCCAGTCCGGACAGGGCGGCCACCTGTTCCTCCGTGAGCGGCATGCTCAGCACGGCCACGGCGTCCACCCGGCGCCGCAGCGGCATCGCGTCGAAGAAGCGGTCCCGGCTGGTCGCGTCGGCGAGGTTGTACAGCAGGAGGTCGAAGCCCCTCGCCCGGAGGACCTCCTCGACGCCGAAGATGACCTGCCCGAAGAACCACCGGTTCACGTAGGGCGCCACCACACCGATGGTGTGGGTGCGCCCGCTCGCCAGCCGGGAGGCGCTCGGTGTGATGGTGTAGTCCAGTTCGCGCGCGATGCGCACGATGCGCAGGCGCGTGCCCTCCGCCACGCTGGGCAGGCCGCGCAGGGCACGCGACACCGTCGCCGTGGAGACCCCGGCCCGGTTCGCCACATCCGAAAGACTCGCTCCCACTGCTCTTCCTCTCGATCAGCGCCGACCGGCGCTGGCCGGCGCCGGGAGCCGAGCGGAACCCCCCGCGCCCACGCGGCCCGGGACCGCGTCGCGCCGGGCGGGACGCGCGACCGTCACGGCGGGCCCGCGACGGACTCGTCGGCGCGCAACGCGACCGACACGTCGTCGCGGTCCCGGTAGGGGTCCTCCACCTGCCGCACGGTCACGGGGAGGGAGCGGTGGTCGACGGTGCGGGCCCGGCAGACGCCCGGCGTGCGCTCGTAGGATACGGCACAGGCCACGAAGACGCCGTCGGCGTACAGCTCCAGGTACTCGCCGAACAGCAGTGCGCGCAGGTTCCGGACGGGTCGTTCCAACGCGGTCTCCCGCACGGGGCCGGCCGCTCCGCATCGCACCCGCAGTCCGCCGGGCGTCACGTCCACGGTGAACCCCGACTCCTCGCCCCGGAGCACGACCCTCGCGGGCCCGCCGTCCACGGCGACGTCCACAACGGCGTTCCACACCGGGGCGCCGGGGTCGGACGGGGGTCGCAGGTACGTCTCGGCCCCCCGCCACCAGCCGAGCCGGGGACGGCCGTCCGGGGCGATCTCCAGGACCTTGGGCTGGGCGAGCATGCCCCGGCACGGTGCGCCGTCGTCGTCCAGGCGGGTCCGGCGCTGGACGGTGTGCAGCAGGAGCCGCTCGCCCCCGGGACCGTCCACGAGACGAGGGGCGTAGGGGCCGGGCGGGGTGAGCGGCCCGAGCCGTTCCCACTCCCCGTCCAGCCGGTCGGCCCGCCACACCTCGATGTGGTGGGAGGAGCCGATGGAGCCGAACAGCAGCCATCCTCCCGGGACGCGTTCGAGGACCGGGCACTCCAACTCGTCGACGTCCCCGGGGACGAGCAGGGGAGGCCGCACGGTCCACCGGTGCAGGTCGTCGGAGACCGCCAGCCCCACGCAGCCGGAGTGTTCGACGGGGCCGTGCGCGGTCCGCGCGCACACGAGCATGGCGTAGCGGGACCCGAACAGCCCGCCCTCCGGCTCGACGATCCACGGATCCCGCCAGGCCTCCTGCTCACCGGTCCGGTACCACCGTTCGTCCGGACCTACGACCACCCCGGGAACGCGCCGCCATCCCGAGGCGTCGTCGCTTCGGGTCCGCGCCAGGCCCACGGCCTGCCGTTCGTGCCCGTCATCGTGCACTCCCGTGTAGGCCATCGTCCAACCGGCCCCGTGGCGCAGCGGGTGCATCGTCCACACGGCGGTGTCGTCGAACCCTCCGGGCGGGCCCACGCCGAAGGCCGGGGCGAGCGGTTCCCAGCGGACCAGGTCGTGGGAGACCGCCCGCCCGTAAGAGGTCTCCAGCAGGCTGACGGCGGGGCGCTCGGTCCAGGGGGCCTGGAGGTGCAGGAGGACGTAGGGCGGTCCTTCGACGACCGCGAAGTCGTTGAGGCAGGCCCCCGGGGGTGCGTAACGCATGGTCGCTCGGTCCTCTCGGTGATCGGCGTAGGGGCGGCGTGGTCCTGCCACTGAGCGTGGAGGCTTCGCAAGAGAGAAGATTTTATGCAATCGCTTACATGCTACCAATCGCACAAGAGACCCCGGCGCGTCAACACAAAGCAGCAGTTCAAAGAGTTCTTATTCTCGCTTCGTGTCCACTCGCACTCACTCCGTGGACATATGGTAACGGAATGGCAACGAGTCAATGTAAGCGATTGCATTCCTGTTTCGCGTGGCTAGCGTTGGGTGGCACAGCTCACAGGGCACCGCCTGTCCAGCACGCGACCCCCGGACGGCACCGCCGTCGAACGCGGCCGACATGTCGGGTGCCCGTCGAAGGAGACGACCGTGCGATCCAAGCGAACCGAACCACAGGGCGCCCTGCGCGCCGCAGCCGCGCTGGCGGCCCCGCTCCTCCTCCTCACCGGATGCGGCACCGGCGGAGGGACCGCCGGGGCGGGTGACGGCGAGGGCACCCTCACGATCTGGGCCCACCAGGGACAGGACCGGGAGGTCGTCGCCCTCCAGAACGCCGTGGACGCCTTCGGCGACCTCAACCCCGACATCACGGTGGAGCTCACGCTCATCCCCGAGGCCGACTACACGACCACCCTCACCACGTCGAGCCCCGACGAACTGCCCGACGTGATCGAGTTCGACGGCCCCACCATGGCCAGCCTGGTCTACAACGGCAAGCTCTCGCCGATCGACGACCTCGTGTCAGAGGAGACCCGCGCCAACGCCACCGAATCGATCCTCGCCCAGGGCACGCTCGACGGGTCGCTCTACGGCCTGGGCGTGTTCGACTCCGGGCTCGGTGTCTACGGCAACGCGGCCCTCTTGGACGAGGCCGGGATCTCCTACCCCGAAGGGATCGAGGACGCCTGGACGGCGGAGGAGTTCACCGCCGCGCTGGCGGACCTGGCCGTCGAGGACGAGGACGGCCGTGTCCTGGACGTCAAGCAGAACTACGGTTTCGGATCCGGTAGCGAGTGGACGACCTACGCCTTCTCCCCCGTGGTCTGGTCGGCGGGCGGCTCGCTGATCGAGGATGACAGCGCCGACGGCGCCCTCAACACCCCCGCCACCGTCGAGGCGCTGAGCCTGGTCCAGGAGTGGGCCGCCTACACCGACGCCAACACCGACGACAACGCCTTCGTCTCCGGGGACGTCGCGCTGTCCCTCGTGGGGCACTGGGAGTACCCCAACTACGTCGAGGCCCTGGGCGAGGACCTCGTCGTGCTCCCTCTCCCCGACTTCGGCAACGGCGTCAAGACCGGCCAGGGCTCCTGGGCCTGGGGCGTCTCCAGCACCTCCGGCAACGGTTCCGCCGCCGGAGCGTTCATCGACTTCCTGATGGCGGACGAGCAGGTCGCCGCCCTGACGGCGGCCAACGGTGCGCCTCCCGGCACTGCCACCGCCACCGAGGCCAGCGACCTGTACGGGCCGGGCGGAGATCTCGAACTGTTCGCCGACCAGTTGGCGGCGACCTGTGGAAGGGGAGCGATCACCGCCGACTGCGTGTCCGTGCCCCGGCCGGTGACCGCCGGCTACCCGGTCATCACCCGCCAGTTCGCCGAGGCCTTCGCCACCATCTGGGACGGGGGCGACGTCTCCGGGGCGCTCGACGGGGCGGTCCGCGCGATCGACACCGACTTCGCCGACAACGACTCCTTCACCATCCCGTAGCCGCCCCGGCCCCGAACGTCCGGGTTCCGCGCCGCGCCGTCCGCCCGGAACCGCGCCCGTCGACGGGCGCGGTTCCGGTGCGGCACCCGACCTCCACCAGAGACGGTCCCCCGAAAATCCCGCGACTCCAAGGATCCTCCATGACCGCTCCCCCTCCGCCGGGTTCTCCCAGAACACGCCCGAAGGCACGACGTGAGGAATGGGCGGGGCCGCTGATGGCCCTGCCCGCCCTCGCCGGGCTGGTGCTGTTCGTGGCGTTGCCCTTCGCGATGGCCATCGGGCTGTCACTGTTCAACGTGCGGCTCGACTCCTTCCGACCACCCGAGTTCTTCGCCCTGGAGCAGTACCGGCGCATCCTCGTCTCATCGGAGTTCAGCGGCGACTTCTACCGGGCGCTGGGCAACAACGTCCTGTTCGCCGCGGTCATCGTGCCCGTCCAGGTCACCGCGGCCCTGGGCCTCGCGCTCCTGCTCAACCGTCCGCTGCGCGGCATGCCGGTGTTCCGGACGTTCTTCTTCATGCCGGTCGTCTTCCCGATGGCCCTGATCGCGACGGTCTGGCGGCTCATCTTCGATCCCGGTCCGGACGGCATGCTCAACTCCGTGCTCGGGTTCGCGACCTTCGGCCTGTTCTCCCCGCACGACTGGCTCGGAGAGGCGAGCACCGCCATGCCGTCGATCATGCTGCTGTCCCTGTGGCAGGGGGTCGGTCTCCAGATGGTCATCATCCTCGCCGGGCTCCAGGGGATCCCCGGACAGCTCTACGAGGCGGCCGAGGTCGACGGGGCGGGACGTTGGCAGAGGTTCCGGGCGGTCACCCTGCCGGGTCTGCGCAACACCCTCGTCTTCGTCGCCCTGGTCACCACCATCCTGTCGTTCCGCCTGTTCGACCAGGTGTACATCCTGACCCGAGGAGGCCCGGACGGAGCCACCAGCACGGTGATGCACCTGGCGGTGACCACCGCCTTCGCGGAGAGCAACGTCGGCCGCGCCGCGGCCATGACCGTCGTGCTCTTCGTCGTCGTCCTGGGCCTCACCCTGCTCCAGCGCCGACTCGTCACCCAGGAACGGGAGATCTCATGACCGTGCTCGCCGACCGGCCGACCGTGTCCGGACGGACGCGGGTCTCGCACCCCGGACCGGGGCGCCGACTCCGTCCGCTCGTGCGGAGCGGACTCGACCACCTCTTGATGGGCGCGGTGACGCTGCTCTTCGCCTCGCCGATCCTGTACATGTTCATCGGCAGCCTCAAACCCGATGACCAGGTCCTCGACGGTCTGTCCGGCTTCGTCCCCAGGGACCTGTCCCTGGACAACTACGCCGATGTGTTCGCCACGTTCGACGATCCGAGCACCGGGTTCTTCCTGAACTTCTTCGGCACGTCGGTGATCGTCACCGGCGTCGTCGTCCTGGGTGGCCTGGTGGTGAACTCCATGGCCGCCTACGCCCTGGCACGGCTCCGCTGGCGGGGGCGCGACGCCGTCCTCATCCTGGTCCTGGCGCTGCTCGTACTCCCCTTCGAGGCCATCGCGGTGCCCTTGTTCTACCTGCTCAACGACTTCCGCAACACCATGGCGGTGCAGTCCGTTCCACTGATCGCCAACGCCTTCTCCATCTTCCTCTTCTACTCCTTCTTCCTGAAGCTCCCGAAGGAGATCGAGGAGGCCGGGCGTCTGGACGGCGCCGGACCGTGGAGGATCTTCGTGCGGATCATCGTCCCCATGAGCAAACCCGTCTTCGCGACCGTCGCCATCCTGTCCTTCCTCACGCAATGGGGCATGTTCCTGTGGCCGGTGCTCATGGTCAGCGATCCGTCCGTGCGCCCGCTTCCCCTGGCCATCAGCGTCTACCAGGGACAACCCCCTTTCGCCTGGGGGGACATCATGGCTTTCGGGGTGATGATGGTCCTGCCCATGCTCCTCGTGTTCCTCGTCTTCCAGCGCTGGTTCGTGCGCAGTGTGGCCTCCACCGGCCTCAAGGGCTGACCGCGTCGACGGTCCCGTCGGCCGGGAGCGGGTCCGTGGGGCGGGCGCGGGCGGGGGCGCTCGGACCGTCCGCTCCGTTGCCGCCCGCCCGTCCCACTGAGCGCCCCGCCTGGTCGGCCACCGCCTGAGGACGCCACCCGGCCACGTGGTCTCGCGCGTCCCTGGACCGGCGTCGCGATGCGCCGGGCGAGTCGGGACGAACGTGGACCGGCCGCCTCACCCCCAGGATGAAGCGGCCGGTTCAGGACCGATCGGGCTCACTCGTGAAACAGAGAACGTTCTCGTTTCGAACCCGGGCAGAGCGCGAACCCGCGTCCCACGTTCCCGGTCATGGGCGTCACTTCAGTATCCGTATCCGTACCCGTTGTACCCGTTCCCGTTACCGTTGTCCCCGTTACCGTTCCCGTTCCCGTTACCGTTCCCGTTGCCGTTGCCGTTGTCCCCGTTCCCGTTGCCGTTGTCGCCGTTACCGTTACCGTTGTCCCCGTTGCCGTTACCGTTGCCCCCGTTGCCGTTACCGTTGCCCCCGTTGCCGTTACCGTTACCGTTCCCGTTGTCCCCGTTGCCGTTGCCGTTGTCGCCGTTACCGTTCCCGTTGTCCCCGTTGCCGTTGCCGTTGTCGCCGTTCCCGTTGTCCCCGTTCCCGTTGTCCCCGTTACCGTTCCCGTTGTCGCCGTTACCGTTGCCGTCGTCGTCGCAGTCGGCACGCTGGATCACGTTGTTGTCGAGGGTCACCGAACCGTTGCGGGCCAGCAGACGGCCGTCGACCGTGGCGCCCGTGTTCGCGCTGATCGATGTCAGGGCCAGGACGTTGCCCACGAAAGTGGAGTTCGTCCCCAACGTCGCCGAGCTCCCGACCTGCCAGAAGACGTTGCACGGCTGAGCACCGTTGATCAGTTCGACCTCACTGGCCGATCCGGTGATGAGCGTGGAGCCGATCTGGAAGATGAAGACCGCGTCGGGATCCCCCTGGGCGTTGAGCGTCACCGTACCGGTCAGTCCGAGCGACGAACTGGCCTCGTAGACGCCGGGAAGGAAGGTCTGCCCCACGAGGTCACCGGAGACGCTGGCGGTTTCGGGACGCCCGGCGGCGTCGTTGTACGCGGTGGTCAGGTCGGACTGGGCCTGGAGCGCGACGGCATCACCGAGGTGCACCGCTCCGTTGACGGCACCCGGGGGGAAGCCGGTCACCGCGTCGTTCGGGTGCACCCCCAGGTCACCCGTGATGACGGTGGGACCGGTGTTGGTGACCGTCTGACCGGCCAGGACGGCGAAGCTGTCCGCGGTACCGAGCTCCACCGTCGCCGGCTGCGCGTGCGCGCCGGTCGGCGTGAGACCCAGCATGGCGAGGACCAGCAGGAGGGCGAATACGGACGCCGCCAGAGGCGACGACCGGTAAGCACGGGCGGAGGTAGCTTGCATCTAGGACACCATCTCCCTGAATTGGGCGTTCGACCGGAAATGGGGCACACGTGGAGACTCATTCCCTGGTCGTTCATGATCAATATTTCGATATCGCCTGAACAGACCCGAGCCCCGGGTGGGGCCCGAAGCCCTCTCCACAGGAAGAGACTGTACACAGGGACTACGAGATCCCCTCAGTGAATCTCCGAGAGGAAAAATATTGCCGCGAAACTGCGGCCAGGGATCATTCGAACCCCCTGATGACGCAGATAGCCCGAAATAAACCGATCCGCTCCGGACGTAAAAGAAGAAGCGGGCTCCCGAGATCACAAAGGCAGCCCACGCTCCGATCACACTTTGTGGTGGGCCACGCGTTTCTGACACCGGTGGTGACGAATTCTTCCACCGCGACGTGTTCCGTGCCGGTCTCCCTGGAATCCCCGATGGGCACGGGAGGCGATTCCGAGACATGCCGGGCCCCATCACACCCGGGAGGGGAACCTTCCCCCTCGTGCGACCGAGAGCGGATCCGTGTGCCGGGCATGTGTGCCCGATCCGTCCGCTCCGTGGCCTCCCGCGCCCTTATCGGACCGCCCGCCCATGCGTAGATTGGGCGCCATGGACAGGGAGAACACGGGAACGGGGCGTATCGTGGTACTGGTACTCCCCCACGTCAACCTCCTCGACCTGGCGGGTCCGGTACAGGTGTTCGACACCGCCGCCCACCTGGGCGCGCCCTACCGGATCGAGTACGCGGCCGAATCCGCCCAGGTCTCCTCGGCGCAGGGGCTGCGGTTGGCCGAACTCGTCCCGCCGCCCCCGGTCGGCGCGGGCGACCTGGTCCTCGTCCCGGGGCCGAGTCTGGGCCCCCGGAGCACCGAGCCCCTGGTGTCCGAGGGGGTGGCGGAGTGGCTGAGGACCGCCCATCGCGCGCGGGCGCGGATCGCCTCGGTGTGCACGGGCGCGGCGGCCCTGGGAGAGGCCGGGTTGCTGGACGGGCGCCGCTGCACCACCCATTGGTCCCTGATCGATCCGATGCGCGAGCGCTATCCCCGCGCCCGGGTACGGGAGGCGGTGCTCTACGTCCACGACGGGCTCGTGAGCACCAGCGCCGGGGTGGCGGCGGGAACGGACCTGGCGCTGTCCCTCGTCGAGCGCGAACACGGCCCGGAAATGGCCTGTGCCGTAGCGCGGCAACTCGTCGTCTACCTGCGCAGGGACGGCTCCAGCGGCCAGGTGAGCCCGTTCCTGCGGCACCGCGACCACCTCGACCCCGCCGTCCACCGGGTGCAGGACCACCTGGCGCGGCACCCGGATTCCCAGGAGACCCTCGCCGACCTCGCCGCCACGGTGAACCTGTCACCGCGCGGCCTGAGCCGCGCCTTCACCGCGGCCACCGGCATCACCCCGATGGAGTACAGACAGCGGCTGCGCCTGGAGTACGCCGGGACCCTGCTGCGCGAGACCGACCTGACCATCGCGACGGTGGCCGCCCGCTGCGGCTTCCGCGACCCCCGCCACTTCCGGCGCCTGTTCCGGACCCGCCACGGGTTCCCTCCCTCGGAGGTGCGCCGAAGCGCGCCCTGACCGATCCGCCGTCCCACCCCACTCTCGGAGTTGTCGCCATGTCCTCGGTTCCGCGCGTCCTCGTCCGCGTCCTGTTCGGATGCGCCCTCTCACTCACCGTGTTCGCGGGCCTCTGCCTGGGAGGGGTGACCGTGACCATGGGGCAGAGCTACGTCGACGCCCCGCACCCCGTCGAGAGCGGGCCACCGGTCCCACGGGCTGCGCCCGCCGAGGGACGGACCGTGGTCGCCGTCGCCGTCGGGGCCACCGGATCCGTCAACGCCGACGTCCTGCCTCCCTACGAGGTCTTCGCCCGTTCCACGGAGTTCTTCGTCTACACCGTCTCCGCGGACCCCGACCCCGTACCGCTCTCCGGTGGCGTGGGGCTGCTGCCCGACCACACCTTCGACGAGGTGGCGAGCGGCGCGGCGCCCGCTCCGGACGTGGTCGTGGTTCCGGCGGTGGTCGCCCCGACCGGGGACGCGGAACGTCCGTTGCGCGAGTGGATCGCCGCCCAGCACGGCCGAGGCGCCCTGCTGCTCGGCATCTGCGACGGCTCCCGCCTCCTGGCCGCGGCGGGTCTGCTGGACGGACGGCGGGCCACCGCGTTCTGGGCCGGGCTGGGGGCGTTGGAGCGCGATCACCCACGGGTCGAGTGGACGAGCGGACAACGCTACGTCGATGACGGGGACATCGTGACCACCGCCGGGGTGACCTCGGGCATCGTCGGCGCGCTGCGGATCGTCGAGCGGATCGCGGGTGCGGACGAGGCCGCGCGGATCGGCGCGGCGACGGCCTACCCGGGCTGGTCGGTCGGCGGACCGACCGAGATCCCCGCGCACCGCCTTCGACCGGCCGACCTCCCCTACGGGCTGAACGCCGCCTTCCCGTGGCTGCGACCGGTCTACGGCATCGGGCTCGTCCAGGGCGTCGGCGAGACCGAGGCGTCGGCCGCGTTCGAGGTCTACTCGGCGACGGCGTTCGCCACCCGAACGGTCGCGGTCGCCGCGGAGCCGGTCATCACCACCCGACACGGTCTCAGGCTGGTCGCCCGCCCCGTGGACGGGGAGGTGCCGCGTCTGAGCCGACTGGTGATCCCCGGAGGCGATCAGGGCGCGGGGGACCGGGAACCGCTCCTCTCCTGGGCGGCCGAGCGGGGGCTGCGGCCCGAAACGGTGCGGCCCGCGGCCGGGGAGTCCGCCTTCGACCCGGTCCTGCGGGACCTGGCCGCGCACACCGACCGCGCCACCGCCCGCGTCACGGCGAAGTTCGCCGAATACCCGGTCGAGACGGGCGGGCCGGAGGGGGGCGTCTGGCCCTGGCGGCCGACGGTCGTAGGGGTCGGCGCACTCGTCGTGTCCGCCGCGGTCGGAGCCCTGCCCCTCCTGGTGCGCCGCCGTGCGGGCGGGGGCGCTCAGCACGGTACCCGCACGCTCGGCCGCCCCACCCCGGATGGCCCGGAGTCCGAGGAAACGGCCTGATCGGCCCTACCCTGACCCCGTCGGGATCCGCGCGGGAGCCGACGGCGGACCGGGGCGTGTGAGCGGCCCGATCGGTGCGGGCCGCGTGAGGCGGGCCCCCGCCGCCGCGGCCCCGCCACCGGCGGATCAGGACGCACGCCCGGCCGGGGCCCGCCTCGGCCGCGCCCTCCGAAGGGGGCGTTCCTCACGCGCGGTCGACGCTCGTCCCCTTCAGGGCGGGGGCGGGGCGTCGGGGCGCGGCCGTGCTCCTGCGGATGACCCACTCGGCCACGGCGACGTTGATCACCCAACCGGCGGCCATCAGCAGGGCCCGGGTGAGTTGGTCGGGTGGGCCGAGGAACAGCATCCAGGGCAGGTGGGTGAACACCTGGGTGCCCGCGCCCTGGGCGATCGCGTAGCCGCGGATCATCCAGGCGCGGTGCGCGGCGACGTCGCGGCGACGGATGGCGAGGAAGCCGAGGACGATCGCGATGGCCATGGCCGCGCCGAACACCAGCCGAATGGCGGTGAGCAGCCCGACGTCGATCGCGGGGAGGGCGTAGAAGAGGGTCATCCACAGTCCGGTGAGGGCCGCGATGAGGCCGAGCGGGACCAGCAGTCGCCCGGTGACGCGATGCCATCGCCGACGGCGCAGGCCGGGGACGAACTGGAGGGCGCCCAGGACGCAGTACGGGACCGCGGCGGCGATGTGCAGCACCACGGGGACCGGGTCGGCGAAGAACCGGGCGTTGTCCGGGGTGACCGGCGCGCCGACGGCCACCTCGCCCAGGCGCGCGGCACCGGCGATCACGGGAACGACGCTGAGCAGGATCAGCAGGGCGGGTACGGGCCACTCGCGTCGAGTGGAGGAGGTCACGGCGGGTCCTTTCGCTGTCGCGGCGGCGACACCGTGGCCGCCGCCGTGACTCGATCGTGGCGTCCGGGGGCCGGGCGGGACATCGGGAATCGGGCCGGAACCGGATCGACCGAAAGGAGGAGGGCGCGGTCGTACTTCGGGCCGGGGCCCCGAGGGCGGGGGCCGCTCCGGTCACGCGACCCGTGGGCCGTTCCGGTCCCGTCCGACCGTCGGGGACGCTCAGGGGCGGGGCGGCCCCGCGCGCCGCGCGCCCCTCCCGACCCGACCGGTCTCGTAGGCCCACACGGCGACCTCGACGCGGTTGCGGGCGCCGAGTTTGGCCATCAGGCTGGCGATGTGGGTCTTGACCGTGCTGAGCGCGATGTGGCTCTCGTCGGCGATCTCGCGGTTGGTCCGCCCGCGGGCCACGGCCGCCAGGATCTGTTCCTCCCGGTCCGTGAGCGGCTCGACGGGCCGGGCCGGCGGTTCGGCGGACCCGTGGTCGGCGAACGCGTGGAGCAGCCGGGCGGTGACGCTCGGGGCGATGAGCGCGTCGCCGGCGGCGGCCGACCGTACGGCCTGGGCGAGCAGCTCGGCTCCGGCGTCCTTGAGCAGGAAGCCCCGGGCGCCCGCCTTGAGGGCGGCGTAGACGTACTCGTCGAGGTCGAACACGGTGATGACGACGACCGCGAGGGGGTCGACGACGTCCGGTCCGGCGAGGGAGCGCGTGGCCTCGATGCCGTCGGTGCCGGGCATCCGGATGTCGAAGAGGCACACGTCCGGGCGCAGGCGCCGCGCCAGCGCGACGGCCTCGCGCCCATCGGCGGCCCGGCCGACGACGTCGATGTCCGGCTGGGCGTCGAGGATCATCGCCAGGCCGGTGCGGACGATCTCCTGGTCGTCGGCGACGATCACCCGGATGCTCATGCCGCCACCCCCGACCGGGGCAGTACGGCGGTCACGGTCCAGCCCCGGTCCGGACCCGGGGCGGCCTCGCAGGTGCCGCCCAGCAGCTCGGCCCGCTCGATCATGCCGGTGATCCCGTAGCCCGGCGCGGCCGTGGACCGCCGGGGGCCGGTGTCGCCGTCGTCGCTGACGCGCAGGCGCACCGACGTGTCGTCGGCGGTGACGCGGACGTGGACACGGGTCGCGTCGCGGGCGTGCCGGCGGGCGTTGGTGACCGCCTCCTGGGCGAGGCGGTAGAGGGCCGCCGCGACCGACGGCGGGAGGTCGTCGAGGTCCTCGGCGATCTCCACCTCGACGGACGGGCCGGTCCGGGCGGTTCCGGCGAGCCGGTGGAGGTCCTCGACGCGCGGGTGGGGCGCCAGGTCCGCGGGGGCGTTCCGGCGCAGGACGCGGACCATCGAGCGCATCTCGGCGAGGGCGCGCGAGGCCTCGGACTCGATCACCTCCAGCGCGTCCACCGCGGCACCGGGACGTGACTCCGCCAGCGCCAGGCCGGCCTGGGCGCGGATCGCCATCGCCGAGACGTGGTGGGCGACGGTGTCGTGCAGGTCGCGTGCGATCCGCTCGCGTTCGAGCAGCCTGACCCGGTCGAGTTCGCGGGCCCTGGCTCCGGCCCGGTACCGCAGGGCGGCGCCCACGGCGCAGACCGAGAACAGCACCGCGAACCCGCCCACCGCGTCGTCCGCGCCGGCGTCGTCGAAGACGGCCGTGACCGCGGCGTTGGCGAGCAGGATCGCCGAACCGATCACGATCTCCCGTCCCGCCCCCCAGCGGAAGAGCGCGTACGGCAGGAGCAGGAAGGCGACCATCGTGTACAGGGCGACGACCTCGCCGCCCATCACCGCCGTGACGGCTCCGGAGAGACCGAAGGCGATCGCGATCATCGGCAGCGGTCGGGTACGACGCCACGGCAGGGTGGGGGTCATCCCGATGACGAGCGCGACCGACAGCGACCGCCAGGGGAGGTCGGGGCGCAGCACCCCTTCGAGCAACGTGAGGGCGACGAGCACGACCACGAGCGCCGCGTCCCACCGTGTCCGCCGCGGCGGGTGGGGCGGGCGGGGCTCGTCCCACAGGGAGCGGAGGAGGCCGGGCACGGGGCCAGCGTACAGCGGCGGCGCGCCTCCCGGATCGGCCCCGGGGGGTACGGTCCCGGCCGACCGGTGTCGTGCGTCCCCGCATCGCGCCCGGGTCCGGTTCGCGGCGGGTGGGGCGGGGGCCGTGCGCGCCCCGGGGGCGGCCTCGGGGCACGAGCGCCCACGGGGTCGGGGAACCACCGACGCGCCCCGACGGGGACGGCCGTCCGCTCGGAGCGCGCCGTTTCGGAGTCCGCGGGGAAAGGCCGTCGATACATTCATCCAGTGCAATAATTCTCCGGGCATCCGGTCACCGACAATGCCCCGGCGAAGCGAATACCACTGCCACTGAGCAGGAAAAACGTTTTACATCACCCCATTCGCGAGTGCCGTCCACACGACACGCAGGCCGAATGGCGACCCCGAATTGTAAGGCGAGCCTGGCCTAGGTTAGGCTCGCCTTTGTAGAGAGCTCGGGCCGGCCGAGTCCATGTACCAGCACAACTCGGTAGGAGATCCCCCGATGAACGTCGTACCCCGAAGGTTCGGGCTCGGTCTGATCGTCGTCCCCGTCCTCGCCCTGATGGCCACCGCCTGCGGTGGCGAGGGGACCGCCACGGAGGGAGGCGACGGCGCCGCCGAAGAGGCGGGCGCCCTGGTCATCTACTCCGGCCGCGACCAGGAGCTCATCGACCCCCTGATCGAGCAGATGCGCGAAGCGACCGGCCTGGAGATCGACGTCCGCTACGGCGACACCGCCCAGATGGCCAACCAGATCGTCACCGAGGGCGAGAACACCAACGCCGACCTGTTCATCGCCCAGGACGCCGGGGCCCTCGGCCTGCTCGTCCAGGAGGGGGCGCTCGCCGACCTGCCCGCCGAGGTCACCGACCTCGTCCCGGAGCAGTACCGCGACGCCGGCGACCAGTGGGTCGGCATCTCCGGCCGCTCCCGCGTCATCGTCGTCGACCCCGCCGACGTCGACGAGGTCCCCGACAGCGTCCTGGACCTGACCGACCCCGAGTGGGAGGGCCGGGTGGGCATCGCCCCCACCAACGCCTCGTTCCAGGCGTTCGTCACCGGCCTGCGGGTGATCGAGGGCGAGGACGCCGCCCGCCAGTGGCTGGACGACATGGTCGCCAACGACGTCCAGACCTTCGAGAACAACCGCTCGATGCTCGACGCCCTGGAGTCGGGCGACATCGACCTCAGCCTCAACAACCACTACTACTGGTACGAGCGGGTCAAGGAGCAGGGCGCCGACGCCGTCACCTCCGAGGTGCACTACCTCCCCGCCGGTGACGCGGGCGGCCTGGTGAACGTGGCCGGCGCCGGCATCACCGCCGACGCGGCCAACCCCGAGGGCGCGCTGACCGCCCTGGAGTTCCTGCTCGGCGAAGAGGCCCAGACCTACTTCACCCAGGAGACCTCCGAGTACCCGCTCGTGGCGGGTGTCCCCCTGGGCGAGGGCCTGGAGGAGCTCGACTCCCTGGAGCAGCCGAACATCGACCTGAGCGACCTGCACTCCCTGGACGAGACCGTCGAGATGCTCCGCGAGGCGGGCCTGGAGTGACGCGCGTCCCCTCGGAGCGCACCGCGCCGGAGTCGCCCCCGACCGGGGGCGGCTCCGGCCGTGTCATGTCCCCGCCCCGATCCCTGCCGCTCTACCTCCTGGCCGGGGTCACCGCGCTGTTCGCCGTGCTCCCCCTGGTCTATGTGCTCCTTCAGGCGTTCGGCGACGGCGTCGGCACCCTCGTCGGGTCGCTCCTGCGCGGCCGCACCCTCGAACTCCTCGTCAACAGCCTCGTCCTCACCGCGATCGTCACCGTGGGCTGCCTGGTCCTGGGGATCGGCCTGGCCCTGCTCGTCACCCGGGTCCGGCTTCCGGGGCAGCGTCTGTGGGCGTTGATCGCCACGCTCCCCCTGGCCATCCCGAGTTACGTCGCCGCCATGGTGTGGATGGAGGCGGTCCCCGACGTCCGCGGGCTGTTCGGCGCCTCGATCGTCCTCACCCTGTGCTGTTACCCCTACGTCCTGTTGCCCGTGGTGGCCGCCCTGCGATCCGCCGACCGCGACCAGGAGGAGGTCGCCCGCGCACTGGGACGGGGACCCCTGTACGTGCTCGTCCGGGTGACCCTTCGCCACGTGCAGCCCGCCGCGGCGGCGGGATCGCTGCTGGTCGCCCTGTACGTCCTGTCCGATTTCGGGTCCGTGGCGACCCTGCGCTACGACACCTTCACCAGGGCGATCTACAACGACTACGCCAACCGGTTCGACATGGCGAGCGCCGCCTCGTTGAGCGTCATCCTGGTCGTGGTCACCCTGGTCGTGCTGTGGGGCGAGGCCCGGGCCCGGGGACGGGCCCGGTTCAGCCGGCTCGGCGCCGGCGCGACCCGCCGGCGCCCGCCCAGGGACATCGCCGCCGAACTCGGCGCCCACCTCCCGCCCGGCCCGGCCCGCGCGGTGCGCGTGTCGACGGCGGCCGTGTTGACGCTGCCCTTCCTGGTGGTGTCGGCGGCGGCCCTGGTCTTCCCGATCGTCAGCCTGGCCTACTGGATCGTCCGGGGCTCCTCGGCCGGGTTCGACCTGCCGCGCATGGCCGAGACCGCGGTGACCACGCTCGGTGTGTCCGCCGCGGGCGCGGCGGTCACCCTGGTCCTGGCGCTGCCGGTGGGCATCCTCGCCGCCCGGCACCGGGGCCGGATCCCGCGCTTGCTGGAGGGCGCGACCTGGATGGGCTACTCGATGCCCGGCGTGGTGGTCGCCGTGTCCCTGGTCTACTTCGCGGTCAACCACGCCTTCGCCCTGTACCAGGGTCTGCCGCTGATGATCTTCGCCTACGCGCTGCTGTTCCTGCCCGCCGCGGTCGGCTCGGTGCGCAGCGCCGTCGCCCAGTCCCCGCCGGGGCTGGAGGAGATCGGCCGTTCGCTGGGGCGCACCCCGCCCCAGGTGTTCACCGGGATCACCCTGCCGCTGGCGGCGCCCGGGGTGGCGGCCGGGGCCACGCTCGTCTTTCTCACCTGCATGAAGGAACTCCCGGTGACCCTGATGTTGCACCCGACCGGAATGGAGACCATCTCCATGCGGTTGTGGAGCGCCACCAACGTGGGACGGTTCGCCGCGGCGGCCCCCTACGCGATGATGCTCATCGTCCTGGCGTCGGTACCCGCGTTCGTCCTCGGCCGCAAGGCCACGGTGATGGAGAGGTGAGTTCCATGAGCGGTCTCATCGTCGAAGAGGCGGAGAAGACCTTCGGCCGCACCGGTGTGCTGCACGGTGTCGACCTGGAGGTGCCCGACGGCTCGCTGGGCGCCCTGCTGGGCCCCTCCGGCTGCGGGAAGACCACCCTGCTGCGGCTGGTCGCCGGTTTCGAGCGGCTCGACGCCGGGAGGATCAGCGTCGGGGACCGGGTCCTCGCCGAAGGCCGGTCGAACCACGTGCGCCCCGAACGCCGGGGCGTCGGCGTCGTCCCCCAGGAGGGGGCGCTGTTCCCGCACCTGTCCGTGGCCCGCAACGTCGCCTTCGGTCTGGGACGGCGTGGGCGGACCCACCGCCGCGGGCGCACGGAGGAGGTCCTGGAGTTGGTCGGGCTGTCCGGGTACGCGGACCGGATGCCGCACGAGCTGTCCGGTGGCCAGCAGCAGCGGGTCGCCCTGGCCCGTGCCCTGGCCCCCGAACCGGCCCTGGTCCTGCTGGACGAGCCCTTCAACGCCTTGGACCCCGCGCTGCGGTCGGAGCTGCGCGAGGAGGTGCGTCAGGTGTTGCGCACCGCGGGCGTCACGGCGCTGTTGGTGACCCATGACCCCGAGGAGGCGCTGTCGATCGCCGACGGTGTGGCGCTGATGCGCGAGGGGGTGATCGTGCAGACCGGAACTCCCCGCGAGGTCTACGAGCGACCGGGCGACGCGGGTCTGGCCACGTACCTGGGGGAGACGGTGGTGATCCCGGGAGAACTGCGCTCCGGGCGGGTGGAGTGCGCCCTGGGAACGCTGACCCCGTACACGGGGACCGACGGCCCGGGCGAGGGTTCGGTCGTGGTGCGGCCGGAACGGATCGTCTTCGCGGTGGAGGGCGAGCGGGACGCGGACGAGGGGGTGCCCGGCCGGATCGCCGACGTGACCTTCGCCGGACACGACAGCGTGGTGCACCTCGCGGTGGAGGGCACGGGGACGCGCGTCAAGGCGCGATCGCACCGGCACCCGGTCCCGGAGATCGGTGCCCGGGTGCGGATCCGGGTCTCGGGTGAGGTCGCCTTCTTCAACGGCGCTGCCGCACCGGTGTGGGAGGAGCGGCCGGCGACCGCGGCGGATCTGCGCTGAGGGTCGGCCGTTCTCCGGGACGGGGCACCCGTTGAGCTCCCGACCACGCGAAGGGCACCTCGCCCCCGCGAAGAGGGGGACGCCGGGTCCGCCCCCGGTGGCTCGGGGCGTGCGCCGCGCCACGGGTCGCCCCGTGATCCCCCCTACGCGAGGGGTCTCGTCCCGCCCCGCGCACACCTACCGTGACCTGCGCCGTCACCCCTGGGAAGGCCGTCCTCCCCGAGCGGGCGCCCTCTCCCGGGAAGGGCATCGTCCGTATCCCGCCCTCCCGTTCACTCAAGGAGAGCGGGTGGTGTGGAAGGGTGAGGTGGCACGGAAACGGCCTTGAGGCCGCCGCCACCATCACCATCGGAGACGACAACAGTCATGGAGAGTTACGGGGTTCAAGTCGGCCTCGTCCTGGTCCTCGTCCTGGTCAACGCCCTGTTCGCGGGCAGCGAGATCGCCCTGATCACCCTGCGCGAAGGCCAGATCAGGCAACTGGAGGAACGGGGCCCCGGAGGCAGGGCGGTCGCCCGCTTGGCCCGCGACCCCAACCGCTTCCTCGCCACCATCCAGATCGGCATCACCCTCGCCGGTTTCCTCGCCTCGGCCACCGCCGCCGTGGCCCTGGCCCGGCCGCTCGTCGAGCCGCTGGGCTTCCTCGGGTCCGCCGCGGGGCCCGTCTCGGTGGTCCTGGTCACCATCGTCCTGACGTTCGTGACCCTCGTGTTCGGCGAGCTGGCCCCCAAACGCATCGCCATGCAGCGCGCCGAGGGCTGGGCGCTCATGGTCGCCCGTCCGCTCAACCTGCTCGCGACCCTGTCCCGGCCGGTCGTGTGGCTGCTGAGCGTGTCCACCGACCTCGTCGTACGCCTCACCGGCGGCGACCCCTCCGCTGCGCGCGAGGAGATGAGCGAGGAGGAGCTGCGCGACATGCTCGCCACCCAGCGCGGCATGACCCGCGAGCAGCGCACCATCATCAGCGGCGCCTTCGAGATCGACGACCGCCGGCTCCGCCAGGTCGTCGTCCCCCGAGGCGACGTCTTCACCATCCCCGCCACGACCCCCACCGACGAGGCCACGCGGATG
Source organism: Nocardiopsis lambiniae (assembly GCF_031845465.1). NCBI lineage: Bacteria > Bacillati > Actinomycetota > Actinomycetes > Streptosporangiales > Nocardiopsidaceae > Nocardiopsis > Nocardiopsis lambiniae. The sequence goes on from NZ_JAVREP010000004.1 coordinate 347,968, forward strand.
CTCGCCGAGCACGGGCACTCGCGCGCGCCGATCGTGGCCGACGACGACCTCGACGACGTCCTGGGCATCGTGCACTGGTCCGACCTGGTCCGCGGCACGGGCTCCGTCCGGGACGTGGCCCGCGAGCCGATGCTGCTGCCCGACTCCCTGGTCGTCTCCCTGGCCCTGCGCCGGATGACGGCCGAACGCCAGCAACTGGCCGTGGTCGTCAACGAGATGGGCGGCATCGACGGCATCGTCAGCCTGGAGGACCTGCTAGAGGAGATCGTCGGCGAGATCTACGACGAGACCGACTCCGACATCCGCACCGTCGTCTCCAACGACGACGGGACCATGACGCTCCCCGGCACCTACCCGGTGCACGACCTGTCCGACATCGACCTGCCCCTGAACGACCCGCCCGAGGGCGACTACGTCACCGTCGCGGGCCTGATCATCGCCGTCCTGGGCCACATCCCCCGGGAACCCGGTGAGACGGTCGAGTTCGACGACTGGACCGTGGAGGTCACCCGGACCAACGGCCGCACCATCACCGAGGTGAAGGTGCGGCGCGAGGAGAGGTCCCTCCCCGTGGAGTGACACCGGACGGCCTTCTCCGGGGTGGGGGGGGGGGGGGCGCGGGGG
>NZ_JAVREP010000005.1:0-344628 GCF_031845465.1 Nocardiopsis lambiniae
GGGGGTGGGGGGGGGGGTGGGGGGGAGGGTGGTCGTCCTGGGAGTTGCCGGTCCATTCGGTGCGCCTCTCTTCATTGCAGCGGGGCGGCCCGCACGAATGGGAGCGCTCCCATTCGTGCGGAACCGTGACAAGAGTCTCCGGACCCGGCCTGAGGGGCGCAACGGAGGAAAGCTGGAAAGTTTCTTTTTTGTTACCGTTGTCGACTCTCGGGTCCACCGGGTGTCCCATGCCCGCGCGCGAGGGTCGACCTGTGGACGACGGCCCGGACGTCGGTCGGCTCTGGTACCAAGGAGACATGGCCACCACCCCTGACCCCACCGTCACCCCCGCCCCCGTCGGCGGGGATCTGCGCGAGCGCGCCGAAGCGCACCTGCGCGCCCTGGCCGGGGACGCCGCCCGGCTGCGCGAGGACCAGTGGACCGCGATCCACGCCCTGGTCTCCGACCGGCGCCGCGCCCTGGTCGTCCAGCGCACCGGATGGGGAAAGTCGGCCGTCTACTTCGTGGCCACCGCCCTCCTGCGGGCCCAGGGGGCCGGCCCCACCGTCATCGTCTCCCCGTTGCTGGCCCTCATGCGCAACCAGATCGCCGCCGCCGACCGCGCCGGCATCCACGCCCGCACGGTCAACAGCGCCAACACCACCGACTGGCAGACCGTCTACGCCGACGTCGAGGCCGGCCGCGTCGACGTGCTGTTGGTCAGTCCGGAACGCCTCAACAACCCCGAGTTCCGGGACCGGGTGCTGCCCGAACTCGCCGCCGGCGCCGGCCTGGTCGTCATCGACGAGGCCCACTGCGTCTCCGACTGGGGCCACGACTTCCGCCCCGACTACCGGCGCATCCGCTCCCTGCTCCTGGACCTGCCCGACGGCGTCCCCGTCCTGGCCACCACCGCCACCGCCAACGAGCGCGTCACCCACGACGTCGCCGAACAGCTCCGGGCCGGCGCCGACCGGGACGAGACCCTCGTCCTGCGCGGCCCGCTGGACCGGGAGAGCCTGCACCTGTCGGTGGTGGACCTGCCCGAACCCACCGCCCGCCTGGCCTGGCTCGCCGAGCAGCTGCCCCGGATCCCCGGCTCCGGGATCGTCTACACCCTCACCGTCGCCGCCGCCGAGGAGACCGCCCGCTTCCTGTCCGAACAGGGCATGGCGGTGCGGGCCTACACCGGGCAGACCGATCCCGACGAGCGCCGCGAGGCCGAGGACGACCTGCTCGCCGACCGGGTCAAGGCCCTGATCGCCACCAGCGCCCTGGGCATGGGGTTCGACAAACCCGACCTCGGGTTCGTCGTCCACCTGGGCGCCCCCTCCTCGCCCATCTCCTACTACCAGCAGGTCGGCCGGGCCGGGCGCGGTGTCGAGCGCGCCGAGGTCGTCCTGCTCCCCGGGCGCGAGGACACCCGCATCTGGGAGTACTTCGCGAGCCTGTCCTTCCCGCCGGAGGAGACGGTGCGCCGCACCCTGGCGGCGCTGGCCGAGGGCGGACCCCTGTCCGTCGCCCGCCTGGAGACCCGGGTGGACCTGCGCCGCAGCCGCCTCGAACAGATGCTCAAGGTCCTCGACGTCGACGGGGCGGTGCGCCGGGTGCGCGGTGGCTGGGAGGCCACCGGGAACCCCTGGAGCTACGACGCGGAACGCTACGAGGCGGTCACCAAGGCCCGCGAGAGCGAACAGCGCGCGATGCTCGACTACATCGCCCTGGACGGCACCTGCCGGATGGAGTTCCTGCGCCACCAGCTCGACGACCCCGAGGCGACCGCCTGCGGACGCTGTGACGTGTGCACCGGCCGTACCTGGTCCGTCGACGTCGACCCCGGCCGCCGCGACGCGGCCGCCGCCCACCTGGACCGCCCCGGCGTGCCCATCGAACCCCGCCGCCAATGGCCCACCGGCATGGACACCCTCGGAGTCCCCCTCACCGGGCGCATCAAGCCCGACCGTCAGGCGTCGCCCGGCCGCGCGCTGGGCCGGTTCACCGACATCGGCTGGGGCGGCGAGCTGCGCGCGCTCCTCGCGGAGGAGGCCCCGGAGGAACCCGTGAGCGACCGGGTCCTGCAGGGCCTGGTCCGCGTCCTGGCCGCCTGGGACTGGGAGCGGCGGCCCGTCGGCGCGGTCATCATGCCCTCGCGCACCCGACCACGGATGATCGCCGACCTGGCCCGCCGCCTGTGCGCCCTGGGCCGGCTCGCCCCCGTCGGCTCCCTCGCCTACCGCACCCCCGAGGGCCCGGGAGCGCGTCGGCACAACAGCGCCATGCGTCTGGCGCAGGTGCACGAGGCCCTCGTCCCCGGGGACGGCCTGGCCGAGGCCATGGCGGACCTCCAGGCGGCCACCCCGGGCCCCGTCCTGCTCATCGACGACCACACCGACACCGGATGGAGCCTCACCGTCGGCGCCGCCCTCCTGCGCGATCTGGGAGCCCCCGCCGTACTGCCCCTCACCCTCGCCACCACCGGCGGCTGACCGGCCGGCGGTCAGCCGGTCGGACCTCGACCTCCCGCGCTCCGGGCGCACGAGAACGGGGCCCGACCGGCGTGGTCGGGCCCCGGCAGGGGGACATCGGGGTCAGCGGATGCGCTGGCCGCGCGGGGCGCCGCGCCGTACCGGCTGGCCGTCGCCCAGATCCGGGCGGGCGCCCGGCTGGTGCAGGGCGCGCGCCGCCAGGCGGTGGGCCCGTGCCAGCGCCTCCTTGGGGTGGCGGCCCGCCAACCAGGCGGGCAGGAAACCCGCGATGAACGCGTCGCCGGCGCCCACCGAGCCCGGAGACGGGTCCACCGGGGCGGCCGGGGCGGTCACCACGTCCTCACGGGTCTTAGAGGCCCACAGGCCGCCCTCCTCGCCCAGTTTGAGCACGACGTTCGGGTACCAGGCGGTGAGCACCTTGGCCGCCGCGTCCGCGTCCTCTCGGCCCGTCAGCACCTTGGCCTGGGCCATGTTCGCGAACAGCAGCCGAGAGCCCTGGGTCCAGTCCAGGAAGTTCTCCGCGCCCGCCCGTTCCAGGGGGGCGTGCGAACCGCCGTCGACCGAGATGGACATCCCGCTCTCCCGGGCCATCCGCAGTGCCACCCGGGCCGCCCGCCGCGAGTCCGCGTTGATGAGCGTGTACCCGGACACGTGCAGGTGCCCGTCCGGGCCGAACACGTCGCGGGGCAGGTCCTCGGGTTGCAACCGGGCGTTGGCACCCGGGTCGCTCAACATCGTCCGATCACCCCGATGGGTGATCATCACCACGCAGGTCCCGGTCGGGCACTCCGGGTCCATCACCATGCGCGAGTCGAGCCCGTACCCCATCAGCTCCATCTCACGGGTGCGCCCCGTGATGTCGGAACCCCGGCGGCCCACGAACGTGGTGTCGGTGCCCTCCACGGCCAGCCAGGAGGCGATGTTGGCGCCGGAACCACCGCCGTACATCACCACCGAGGCCGGAGTATCGCTGCCGCGGGCCAACGGGTGGAACGCGCGCGCGACGGCATCGGTCATCAGGTCACCGATCACGACCACTCGTGTCATATCGCCAGCCACCACCGAGGGTTATGAGAATTCGTGCCCGCACGACGTTAACAGGTGAATCGTCAGCGGCGTGTAACGAAGTGACGGCACCCCGGACACGTGGTGGACCGGGCTCCCGTCGGGGACGGGAGCCCCCTCGTGACAAGGGTATCCGGACCCGGAGCGGTCTCCTGCGGATCCGACCCGCGATCCTCCGGCCCCGGGTGTCCCGAGGAGGTGTTTTCGCGCCGACCGCATCGACTTTCCCCGGATTCGACCGTTTGTCGTCTAGTCTCGCACTCGTGCAGTCCTACCCGAACCACTGGGAAGCCGACGTCGTTCTCACCGACGGAGGCACCGCGCACCTGCGCCCCATCACCCCTGAAGACGCCGACCTACTGCGCGAGTTCCACGCCAGGCTCTCCCCGGAGACCATCTACTACCGGTTCTTCGCGCCCTATCCGCGGCTCTCCGCCCGTGACGTCAAACGCTTCACCACGGTCGACTACGAAGACCGGGTCGCCCTGGTCGCCACCATCTCCGACGCCCTCGTCGCCGTGGTGCGCTACGACAAGGTGGCCCCGGAGGAGGCCGAGGTCGCCTTCGTCGTGGAGGACGCCCACCAGGGCCGTGGCCTGGCCTCCGTCCTGTTGGAGCACATCGGTGCCGCCGCCCGCGAGCGCGGCGTCCGCCGGTTCATCGCCGACGTGCTCCCCGAGAACCGGCGGATGATCAACGTCTTCCGCGAGGCCGGGTACACCGCCCAGCAGACCTTCGACGAGGGCGTCATCCGGCTCACCCTCGACATCCAGCCCACCGACGACTCCACCGAGGTCATGCGGGCCCGCGAACAGCGCGCCGAGTCGCGCTCCATCGCGCGCCTGCTCTTCCCCGGGTCGGTCGCCGTCATCGGGGCCAGCCGCACGGCCCACACCATCGGCCAGACCGCCCTGCGCAACCTGCTCGACAGCGAGTTCCAAGGTCCCGTCTACCCGGTGCACCCCGAGGCCAGGGCCGTCGTGGGCGTGCGGGCCTACCCCTCCGTCCTGGACATCCCCGACCAGGTCGACCTCGCCGTGGTCGCCGTCCGCGCCGACATGGTCGTCGATGTCGTCGAACAGTGCGCGGAGAAGGGCGTGCACGGTCTGATCGTGGTCAGCTCCGGGTTCGGGGAGATCGGTCCCGAGGGCCGTGCCCGTCAGGACGAACTCGTGCGCACCGCCCGCGCCGCCGGGATGCGCGTCGTGGGACCCAACTGCCTGGGCATCGCCAACACCGACCCCGCGGTGTCCCTCAACGCCACGCTCTCGCCCGACCTGCCGCGCAGCGGACCCATCGGGTTCTTCTCCCAGTCCGGCGCCCTGGGACGGGCCATCCTCCAACGCGTCGCCGAGCGGGGCATGGGGTTGTCCACGTTCGTCTCGGCGGGCAACCGGGCCGACGTCTCCGGCAACGACCTCATGCAGTACTGGCAGGAGGACCCCTCCACCGAGGTCGTCCTCCAGTACCTGGAGTCCCTCGGCAACCCGCGCAAGTTCACCCGACTGGCCCGCCGACTGGCCAAGCAGAAGCCCGTCGTGGCCGTGCGCAGCGGCGGATCCGCGCAGACCACCCCCACCGGCCACGCCGCCGGCGGCCTGGCCCTGCCCGACTACGCCGTCACCTCCCTGTTCCAGCAGGCCGGGGTGGTCAGGGTCGACGACATCACCCAGATGTTCGACGCCGCCCAGGTCTTCGCCTACCAGCCTCTGCCCAAGGGGCCCCGGGTCGGCATCATCGGCAACTCCGACTCCCTGGAACTCCTGGTCAAGGACGCCGCCGTGCGTCAGGGACTCAAGCCGCACGACCCCGTCAACCTGGGGCCGCAGGCCACCGCCGACGACTTCGACCGTGCTCTGGAGACGGCTCTGGCCGCCGATGACGTGCACTCCATCGTCGTCGTGTTCGTCCCCGCCCTGCACCCCATCTCCGACGACGTCGCCCGGGTGCTGCGGGCCCGCTCCCTGGACGCGGAGAAACCCATCGTCACCACCTACCTCGCCCGCCAGGGCGTCCCCGAGGAGCTGCGCCACGTCGGCGAACGCGGCGAGACCCTGCGCGGTTCGGTGCCCTCCTACCCGGCCCCCGAGGACGCCGTGCGGGCGCTGGCCTACGCGACCCGCTACACCCAGTGGCGCGACCGCAAACCCGGCCGGCACCCCGAACTCCCCGACATCGACGGGGCCCGGGCCCGCGCCACCATCACCCGCGCGCTCAAGAACGGCTCCGGTGACGAGGTCGCCTGGTTCGGCGGCGAACGACGCTACGACGAGGACACCGCGATCTCCGCCCGGGACACCCGCGAACTCCTCGCCTGCTACGGCATCACCGTCTACCCCGACATCCCCGTCGCCTCCGCGGAGGAGGCGGTCGTGGCCGCGGGGGAACTCGGCTACCCCGCCGTGGTCAAGGCCGACTCGCCCGACCTGCGGGTGCGCTCCGGCGGTACCTTCGTCCGCGCCGACCTGCGCACCCCCGAAGACGTGCGCAGCGCCTTCCTGTCGCTCCAGGACCGGTTCGGCGGCGACACCGACCTGGTCGTGCAGCGCATGGTCGCCCCCGGGGTGCCCACCGTGGTGCGGGCCGGCGACAACCGGTCCTTCGGATCGGTGGTCTCCTTCGGCCTGGCCGACGTCACCGCAGAGCTCCTCGACGACCGTTCCTTCCGGTTGGCCCCGCTCACCGACATGGACGCCGCCGACCTCATCCACGCCGTGCGGGCCGCGCCCCTGCTGTTCGGGCTGCCGGCCGGGGCCACCTCGCTGGCCGAACAACCCAACGTGGAGGCCCTGGAGGAACTCCTCATCCGGATCTCCCGGCTGGTGGAGGCCTTCCCCGAGATCGGTTACGTCGACCTGGACCCGGTACTGGTCAACGCCACCGGCGCACACGTGCTGGGCGCCCGCATGTGGTTGCGCGAGGCCCCCGACGTCCGTCCCGACGCCGGTCCCCGCCGTTTGCGGGGAGTCACCTTCTGATGGGGGAGGTGGCGTCCTGATCAGGCACTGGGCATCCCGTTTCGCCCAACGGTCGCGAAGTGTCACGGAGAGGAGGCAGGATAGGGACATGAGGAAAACACGCGCCGTGTCCACGGACTGGCGACTGGAGATCGAGCGCAGCGGTTACTACCCCGCGCTGGTGATCGACGCCGTCGCCACCGCCCTGGGCGACGAGAACGCCGACGCGTTCGTCGTGCACCACGAGGCGACCTTCGACCCGGCGATGGAGATGCGCCGGCACATCACCGTGATGCTGCTGACCGCCACCCGTCTCGTCGTCTGCCACACCGATGAGCACCCACCCACCGAACCGGGCGGCACCTCGCACGCGTCCACCACCACCGACAGCATCCAGCTCGGGAACATCCAGTCGGTCGCCCTCACCCGGGTCGTGCCCAATCCGGCCCAGTACACGCCCGGGAGCATGCCCAGCGAGCTGGTCCTCAGCGTCAACCTCTCGGTCAACTGGGGCGCGGTCGCGCACATCGACCTCGAACCGGCCTCCTGCGCCGACGAGACCTGCGAGCTCGACCACGGCTACACCGGCGCCATCACCGCCGAGCCGCTCACCCTGCGGGTCAGTGAAGCCGCGGACGGGGCCGAGGCCGTCACCACCATGCTCCACTTCGCCAACACGCTGTCCGCGGCCACCCGCTGACACCGGAGTCCACAGGGCCGGGGACCGTCGCGGTCCCCGGCCCGTCCTGTCACGCGTTCGACCTCGGTCCGTGACAGGGACTTAACGAATACGGGACCCTCGGCCGTGGTGCCTTAACAATCCGTCCGTCTAGGGTGGGATCGGATTCGTACATTCCGCCACAAGAGAGGCGCGTCGGGTCACAAACCAGACGCTTTCGCGCACGCCGTACCCCATCGGCGGGCGCGTTCTCACACGCTCCCCGCACCCGCGGAGATGGACCCGGAGAAAGGTCGGTCTGCGATGACGCAGCACTCGTCCCCGACGACCAAGGACGACACGCCACTGGTTCGCCTCGACGTGGACCGGGCGGTCGCCACGGTCACCCTCGATTCCCCCCGCAATCGCAACGCGCTGTCCGCGCGGCTGCGCTCGGAACTGTCCAAGGCACTGTCCGACGCCATGGCCGACGACGAAGTGCGCGCCGTCGTTCTCACCGGTACCGGACCCGTGTTCTGCGCCGGGGCCGACCTGAAGGAGGTCGGTGCCGCACTGGCCGGCGAACCCGTCGAACCGGCCCCCGAACTCCCCGAGATCTTCGAGCGGATCATGGGCGCCCCCAAGCCCGTCATCGCCGTCCTCAACGGCGCCGCCCGCGCCGGCGGTATCGGCCTGGTGGCCGCCGCCGACATCGCCCTGGCCCCCAAGAGCGCCACGTTCGCCTTCACCGAGGTGCGCATCGGGGTGGTGCCCGCGATCATCTCCGTGCCGGTGTCCGCCCGGATGCACTCGCGCCAGCTCAGCCGCTACTTCCTCACCGGGGAACTCTTCGACGCCTCCGCCGCCGCCAAGGCCGGTCTCATCACCCAGGCCGTCCCCGACCGCGACATGGCCCACGCCCTCGACGCGGTGCTCCAGGGCATCCGCGGCTCCGCCCCCAAGGCGCTGTCGCGCACCAAGGAACTGCTCGGCGAACTCGGCGCCGGCGCGCTCGCCGCCCCCGACCGCAGGGCCGAGGCGTTCGTCCGCATGGGCGAACTGTCCGCCGAGTTCTTCGCCGGGGACGACGCCGCCGAGGGCCGCACGTCGTTCTTCGAGAAGCGCCCTCCACGCTGGGCCAGGTGACGGACGCACGTCCACGGACGTCGGACGCCCGGGTCACCGGGCGTCCGAACGTGCGGGGAGTCCGGTGCGTTCGCTCCTGTGAAGAGGTCACAATGGTCGGGTGAGCTACTCCGGAGATACCAGGGTCGGCGGTCCAGCCGACCTACGACGACTACCGCACCTGACCATCACCAAGATCACCGTCGGTTCCATGGAGAACAACGCCTACCTGCTGCGTTGTCGCTCCACCGGTGAGGCCGTCCTCATCGACGCCGCCGCCGAGCCCGACCGGATCCTCGAACTCATCGGCTCCGACGGGCTCGCCCGGGTGATCACCACCCACCGCCACCAGGACCACTGGCAGGCCCTCGCCGACGTCGTCGGCGAGACCGGCGCCCGCACGGTGGCCCACCCGGAGGACGGCGCCGAACTCCCCGTCTCCGTCGACGAACCCGTCGTGCACGGTTCGCAGGTTCCCGTCGGTGACCACCACCTCACCGTGATCCACCTGCGTGGGCACACACCCGGGTCGATCGCGCTGCGCTATGACGATCCCCAGGGGCACACCCACCTGTTCACCGGTGACAGCCTCTTCCCCGGCGGGGTCGGCCGCACCTGGTCCGACGAGGACTTCCGGACCCTGCTCGGCGACGTCGAGGAGCGCGTCTTCGGCGCGCTGCCCGACGACACCTGGGTCTACCCGGGCCACGGGCGCGACACCACCCTGGGCGCCGAACGCCCCTCCCTGGGCAGCTGGCGCGAACGGGGCTGGTGAGCCGTCAGGCCCCCAGACACACGAAACCGAGTCGCCCGAGGTGTTCGGCCACCGCCTCGGGCACCGCGACACCCGCCGTGAGCGCGCGGTGGAAGTCGGCCACCGCCCGCCCGGTCCCGGAATCGCGTACCGGGGCCGGGCTGGCCACCACCGCGCGGGTGCCCGCCGCCAGCAGCGCACTCGCGAAACCCCCCGCACGACAGGCCGTGATCACCACGACCGTCGGGGCGGGCCGCACCGACGCCAGATCGCAGGCGAGCAGCGGACCGTCGGCCAGGGTGACGGAGGAGAGCGACAGGGAACGTTCCGAGATCCGCCCGTGCCCCGACAGGTGTACCAGGTCGCTGCCGGCGGACCCGGCCACCACGTCCCGGACCCGGGCCCGTTCCCCGATCAACGACCGGGCGCCCGGGTGCACGGAGGCCAGCTCCGCCGTCTCCCGCAGGGCCCCCGACGGATCCGGACCGGAGGCCAGTAGCACCCGCTCCCACCGGGGGAGCGGCCTTTCGGCACGGTCGATCCACGCTCGGGCCGAGGGGACCAGGGAGAGCGGGCGACCGATCAGGTCCGGCAGCGCGCCCCAGAGGGGATCGCCCAACCGGGGATCGGCGGCGATGACCAACGGGAGGTCGCCCACCAGCGACAGGACCGGCGCCAACGGCCGCAGGGAGGTCCGCTCCGGGGCGCCCAGCGCCCGCGCGACCACGGTGACCGGCCCCAGCGACCGGGCGTGCACCCCGCCCTTCACCACCACGAGCGCCACCACATCGCCGGCGACCCCCACCAGACGCACGAACGCCCGGTCCTCCGACAGCTCCGACAGCCGGGCGCCGACCGGACCGTGCGCCCGCGACCCCGGCACACCACGGGCGTAACGGGTCAGCTCCCAACGCCGGGCGTGCACCAGGCAGTGCCGTTCCCGCCCTCGGGCCAGCGCCTCCCGGTACCGCTCCACCTGCGGCGACGCAGGGGGGACCGGCGCGGTGGGCGGGTCGACCCGTTCGGCCCACTCCACGGCTGTGGACAGATCCCCCCGGGACAGCGCCGCTTCGAGCCCCGCACGGGAGACGTGCCGATCGTCGACGGCCGTCCACGGCGACTCCGTCAACCGGTCCAACGCCCGGTGGGCGGCCGTCACCCGGGGAGTCGGCAACGACGCGCTCAAGGGGCGGCGCAGCTCCAACGCCGTTCGCGCCCGGGAGAGCGGCGACGGGCAGGACCGCTCGGCGGTGCGCTCCACCCGGTCGGCCAACCGGTACCACAGCGAACCGGGGCCGTGGGAGCACCGGACCCGTCGGGCCAGCTCCGTCGCCCGGTGCCTGTCGCCGCGCAACAGGCGCAGCTTCGCCTCCACCAACAGGGTGACCGGTTGCGAGGAACGTCCGTGCGACCAGGGGCCGTCCGCCAGGGTCCGGGCGGCCTCCTCCCACCGGCCCTCCGCGAGCAGGGCCTCCGCCAGATCCGCGCACAGGGCCTCCCGGCGATCCGCGGGGAGCCGGTGGGCCAGGTCCACGAACGTGGTGATCGCCGTGGCGGTGTCGCCGCGCCGCAGGGCCAGACAGCCCAGGTTCTGTCGGGTGACCAGTTCCAACAGCCCCAGCCCGCGCTCGCGTGCCAGGGAACGGGCCTCCGACAGGTGGTCCTCGGCGGCGCCGAACCCGCCGCACAGGATCCGCGCCAATCCCAGGTTGGCGAGGAAGCCGGGCAGAACCGGTTCCACCTCCTCGACCATCGGGTGGCGGCGCAGCCGGGGGTGGGTGTCGTCGAGGATCTCCACGGTCCGGTCGAACAGGCCCTGTTCGGCCAGGCCGACCCCGAGGACGACCCGTCGGAGGAGAACACGACCGGAGCGCTCCCAGCGCCCGGTCCGGTCCGGCCGCCGATCGGCGCCGGGTTCGGAGGCAGGGGGGTGATCCGGGGAACGGTGGGACACGTCCGACCGCCTTTCGCCAGGGGGGAGGAACGCTTCAAGGAATAGCAGCGGAGGTGCGCGTGTGAGGAGGGTGCGCCGCGAAATATCCTGGTCAGGGCCGATGATCGACTGTGCAAAAGGGGGCAAGGGAGGGTGAGGGCGACGATTCATCGCGGGTTACCCCCGGTGTGCAATGCCCATTCGGAACCGCCTGTTCTGTGACTCCTGGGACCGTGCCGACGAGTCCTCCGGACCCGCCGCGCGGGGGGACGCCGTACCCGACCTCCGCGGTCGGTGCGCCTAGAGGGTGAACCACTCCGTGGTGATCGGCGGGGCGTCGTCCCTGCGGAGGATGAGGCACAGGGGGCCGCGGCGCAGGTCCGTGATGACGAAGTCACCGGTCTCCTCGATCGACACCACGTCCTCCCGGCGGCCGTCGGACCGGCGGGCCTCCAGGAGGGCGTAGGCGAAGTCCCCGTGGACCGTTCCGGACACCGTGCGCACCCGTTCGCGGGCGTGCAGCCGCAGCTCGATGCGCACGTCCTCGAAGCCGAAGGACAACTCCGCGACCACCGGGTCCTCGGTCGAGCGCATCACCTCGGTCCGCGGTCCGCCCTCCCGGACCGGTTCGGCCAGCTCCGTCCCGTCCGCGCTCCGGTCGAAGGCGGCCAGGGCCGCATCCCTTCCTTCGAAGGCCCACGTCCCGCTCACACGTCCTCCAGGCTGTCGCGGAGCCGGCGGACCATGCGCCGCCGGTGGTTCGAGGCGACCCGGGGGTCCTCGGCGCGCGGTACCGACTCCGGTTCCAGGTAGCGCAGCGCGGCCCGGCGCTCGTCCGGGTCCCGCAGCCCGTCCACCGCGCGGCGCAGGGTCGCGTCGCGTTCCTTGCGCAGGTACTCGGTCTCCGGATCGGGGGCGGCCCCGCCGATGTGGGCGAACGTCTCCGGGTCGGTCGGGTACTGGCGGGCGTCCCGCTCCCGCTGGCGCAGGCATTTGTCCCGGGTGACCCGGGACAGCCAGGCCTTGAGGTGCCGGGGTTCGCGCAGACGGGGCAGATGCTGGTTCAGGGTGAGCCACACCGTCTGGACGACGTCCTCGCGGTCGGGGGCGGACAGGCGGTAGGAACGGGCGATGGCGTTGACCATCGGCAGGTGGCGGTCGACGATGTCCCGCCAGGCCGGATACTCGCCGAGGAGGGCCCGCCGCACGAGTTCGGCGTCGTCGGCCCCGCGTCCGGTTGTGGCCAATGGTCGGGGGGTTTCATGCCGGGGGCCGGTTGAAAGTACGGTTTCAGAGTCCTCGTGCGACTGGTCTGGCAAACCCGCCCCCACTATGATCGGACTCCCCGCGCGTTCGGAGCCCACGTTACTCCGGACGGGTCGGGGTCACCGGGGAATCCCGGGAAGATCGCTGGTCCTCAGGGTGCCCTTGGGGCACAATGGGGCAAAGGCATTCAGGCGGGTATGCAACCTTCTCGTGGTACGAGGGCGTCGGGGAAGCGCACTCGTTCGTATCAGGAGGTTCGGTGTCCGCACGTGGCGTCTTGTACGTCCACTCCGCGCCCGCGGCGCTGTGCCCACACGTCGAGTGGGCGGTCGCGGGTGTCGTAGGAGTACCCGTGAAACTCGATTGGGTCGCCCAACCGGCGGCACCCGGCCACCACCGTGCCGAGCTCAACTGGCAGGGGAAGCCGGGTACCGCGGGCGCGGTGGCCTCGGCGCTGAACACGTGGCAGCGCCTGCGGTTCGAGGTGACCGAGGAGGGGTCGCCCGGCTGCGACGGCGTGCGCTACAGCTACACGCCGTCCCTCGGCATGTTCACCGGACTCACCGGCTCGGCCGGAGAGATCCTGGTGCCGGAGGGACGCCTGCGTCTGGCGGTGGAGGAGGCGGCGGCCGGCGGCACCGACCTGGCCACCGCCATCGAACGGCTCACCGGCAGGGCCTGGGACGAGGAGCTGGAGCCGTTCCGGTACGCCGGCGACGGGGCCCCGGTCCGCTGGCTGCACGCGGTCGGTTAGGGCCGGTACCGCGACCGCGCGCCGAGTCGGCCCGGGGGCCGTTCGCCCTCGGCGGCGCGGACGCCCGTTCCCGTCGGCCCTCCCGAGGAAGCGGAGGGCTTCAGAGCGGTTCGCCGCCCTCGGGCCAGATGATCGAGGCCAGCAGTACCGCCGCCCATATCCCGAGGGGGACCAGCGGCCAGTACGGCACGAACGCGCCGTTCGCCAGGCTGACCGCGGCCCACACCCCGGTGAGGAGCACGGCGATGCCCAGCCACCAGCGCCATTCGTCGGCGTGGTCCCAGCGGGGTTCGGACACCGGGGCGGCCCGGGGCGGTGTCGGGGACGGCGCGGGCAGGTCGGCGGTCAGATCGTCGAGTTCGCCGACGAGCACCGCGCGCAGCGCCGACCCCACGCGACGTTCGTACTCGTCGAGGTCGAGGCGGCCCTCCACGTAAGCCGAGGTGAGCCGCTCCACGGTGTGCTCGCGCTCGATGTCGGAGGCGCGTGCGCGGTGCCGGTTCTCCACTTCCCACCCCCCGGGGCGCGGTGCGGTGTCCACACGATACGCGCGCCCAGGGGGCGGGGAAAGGGTCAACCGGCGGCCAGCCATCGGGCGACCGTCCGGCAGGTCGACGGATCGGCTCCGCCGACCAGACCGGTGTGCTCGTAGCCGCCCCGGTAATCGAACGGGGTCCCGTCCAGTCGGGTGAGCAGCCCTCCGGCCTCCTCCAGGACCAGGCCGGGGGCGGCCACGTCCCAGTCGCGTACCGGAACGTCCTTGACGAACAGGTGCGCGGCCCCCTCGGCGATGAGGCACAGCTTGAGGGAGATGCTGCCGCTCTCCAGGTAGGCGTCGTACCCGAAACGCCCGTGGACCCGTGCCGCGATCCCGTGCGGTTCGGGGGTGTTGTCGGTGAGCACCCCGTATCCGGGCGGGGCGGCCGGCAGGGGCGGCAGCGGACGGCCGTCGCGCCGGGCCCCCCTGCCGCGCACGGCGGTGTAGAGGGCCCCCGTCTCGGGGGCGAACACCGCGGCGATCTCGGGCCGGTCGCCGATCACGAGCGCGGCCTGCGTCACGTAGCCGGGGAAACCGTGGACGTAGCTGGCGGTCCCGTCGATGGGGTCGATCAGCCAGTACCGGGACGGTCGCTCCCGCCTGAGCGACTCGGGGTCCTCCTCGCTGATCACGGGGATGTCCGCGTCGATGGCGGTGAGGCGCTCGGACAGCGCCCGGTGGGCCCGGGCGTCGGCCTCGGCCTTGAACTGGCTCCCCTCCCAGACGCCCCGCCGGGCCTCGGCGTCGTCGCGCCACACCCGCAACAGGCCGCCGACCTCGGTGACGGCCTCGGCCACCGCGTCGGTGAGCGGGTGGTCGCTCATCGGCCCGCCACCGGGGCGTGCGGGGTGTGCGGCAGGGTGAGGCCGACGGGCGCGGGCGTGATCCCGTGGGAGGTGAACCGCTCCTCGTCGATGAACTCGTCGGTCCACCGCCGCACCATCGCGACGCCCTCGCGCCACCGGTCGGTGAGCCGGGGCCCGGAGGAGAGGGCCTGGCGCAGCAGCCCGGTGACCTCGTCGACCCCCGCGGCGGCGGTGAGCGCGGCGGTGGAGGAGAAACGCGGGTTGATCTCGAACACGCGCGGTACACCGGCCTCGTCCAGGCACAGCTGGACGTTGAAGGGGCCGTCGGCGCGCAGGGCGCTCTGGATCGCCCGGCAGGTCTCGATCACCGCCTCATGGCGGCGGGTGATCGCGTACTTGGTGACGCCCTGCTTGAGGACGACCTCCTTGGGCACCACGGCCTGCACCTCACCGTCGCGCCAGGCCACCACGGACACGGTGTACTCCGGGCCGGTGATCCGTTCCTGGACGATGAGCTCGTCGGCGGCGTAGCCGCTCTCGGCGACGGTCCGGGCCAGGTCGGAGACCGAGTCGATGACGCTCACCCCGCGGCTGCCCCGTCCGCTCCGGGGCTTGACGACCAGGCCCCGGTCCGCGGCCTCGACGGCCTCGACCGACCATTCGGAGGCGAGCCAGGTCCGCGGGACCCCGATACCGGCGGCGTCGAGTTCGCACATCAACCGGTACTTGTCCAGACAGGTGGCGACGAAGCCGGGCAAGGGCAGCAGCACCTCCACACCGTCCTCGGCGAGGCCGCCGACGTGGAGCAGTTCCTCGTCGACGAGGGGGATGACGGCGACGACCTCCTCCTCGGCGCACAGCGCCCGCATCCGGGGCAGGAACGCCTCGCTGTCGCCGGGTGGGACCAGGTACCCGCGGTCGGCCAGGTACAGGCCGGGCGCGGCGGGATCGACGTCCGTGGCCACCACACGGAATCCTTGGGCGCGCAGATGAAGGATGGTCCCGGGGGTGGGGGCCGATCCCGCGGTCGTCACTACGATGGTCGGTTTCCTCAAGGACTGCTCTGGCACCGTTCGAGCCCTTCCAGCCGTGTCGGTCGGATCGTGGGGGATGCAGCGGGGCGATGAACCGAGAGTAGTCCTCGTGGGGGGAGCCGGAACCGGTAATGGCCGAATCCGGCTCTCGGGTGAACCGGATGCCCCCTCCGCGCGTGTACTCATCGGCCCCCGGGAGGAAGAAGGGCCGGGGGCGGGTGCGCTCAGGGGAGAGGACACCCGCCCCCGACGGTCCGGGAACGGCCGTTTCCGCTCGTACACCGGAGTGACGGCGGCGCGTCCGGTCGAGCGTGAGAACCGCGTGGACCCGCGGAACGCCGGGCTCGCGGAGGCGTTCGGCGACGGCGCGGGGACACCGACGGCGTGCACCGCGAAGAGGCGCCGGCGCGGCTCGCGCGGCGCGGCGACGACCCCCTGCATGATCACTCGGAGTGACGGTCCGTGTGGGCAGGGCACCGTCCGCGCCGGAGCCGGAGCCGGAGCCGGGACCGGAGGCCGGTTCGGTGAAGCCGAGGGGCGGCCACCGTCCGGTGTCGGAACCCGTCGGCGGTGGACGCGTCGGGGTCGAAGCCGGTCGCGGCGAATCCCTCCGCCTCCCCTCGGGGGTCCGCCCCGGGGCGAATGCGGCCAGAGGTCCCCACGCCCGGGGCGACCGCACGGCCGGGGCCGCCCGCAGACAACAGACCGACCGGGCGGTATGGTCAGTGGCCATCGGCACAGACGACCCGGACACCGCGTCCGGAGCACCGACAGGGAGCCACCATGACCACTCGCTGGGGCATGACCGTTCCGCTCGAAGGAGTCCCGCTCCTCGACCAGAGGGCGATCATCGAGCGCATGTCCGACCAGGGGTACACCGACCTGTGGTCGGCCGAGGCGAGCGCCACCGACGCCTTCACCCCGCTGGCCCTGGCCTCGGTCTGGGCTCCGGACCTGCGGCTGGGCACCGCCATCGTGCCCGCCTACACCCGCGGCCCGGCGACCCTGGCGATGAGCGCGGCGACGATGGCCGCCGCCGCGCCGGGCCGGTTCTCCCTGGGCATCGGGACCTCCTCCAACGTCATCGTCGAACGGTGGAACTCCATCCCCTTCGAAGAGCCCTACAAGAAGGTCCGCGACACCGTGCGCTTCCTGCGCGAGGCCTTCACCGGCGCCCGGGTCAAGACCGACTACGACACCTTCTCCGTCAAGGGCTTCACGCTCGGCGCCGTCCCGCCACAGGCCCCGCCGGTGTTCGTCGCGGCCCTGCGTCCGGGCATGCTGCGCCTGGCCGGACGTGAGGGCGACGGCGCCATCATCAACTGGCTCTCCGCGGAGGACGTGCGCACGGTCGTGCCCCACGTCCGCGAGTACGGCGAGGACAAGGAGATCGTCGCCCGTGTCTTCGTCATCCCCGAGACCGACGCCGACACCGCCCGGGGCATCGGCCGCTGGGCGATCTCGGCCTACCTCAACGTCCCGGTGTACCGGGCGTTCCACGAGTGGCTGGGCCGCGAGGAACTGAACCCGATGTGGAAGGCCTGGGACGAGGGCGACCGGAAGGGCGCGCTGGCCGCCATCCCCGACTCGGTGGTGGACGAGTTGATCGTCCACGGTCCCGCCGAACAGTGCCGGGAGCGGATCCGCGCCTACGTCGACAACGGGGTGACC
Organism: Nocardiopsis lambiniae; assembly: GCF_031845465.1. Lineage (NCBI taxonomy): Bacteria > Bacillati > Actinomycetota > Actinomycetes > Streptosporangiales > Nocardiopsidaceae > Nocardiopsis > Nocardiopsis lambiniae. The sequence continues at coordinate 17,027 of NZ_JAVREP010000005.1, forward strand.
ACCCCCGTCCTGGCCCCGATCGGCCCGCCGGGCGCCGACCCGGCGCGGGTCGTGCGGGCCCTGGCCCCGCGGGACTGATCCGGCCGACGATCCCGGGCCTGTCGTTCGTGTGCCCGTCGGTGTCCTGCGGGCGCGCCGAGCACGGATTGAAACGGAGCGCGGGTCCACGAGGAAGACCGCTCAGCCCTCCTCGATCACCCCCGGCAGCCGGCGGGCGCGCAGTACCAGTTCGAGCTCGAAGCGTTCGCGGGGGTCGCGCAGCCGCGCCCCGAACAGCTCCTCCAACCGTCGCATCCGGTAGCGCACGGTCTGGGGGTGGACGCGCAGTCGCTCGGCCGCCTCGTTGGCGTTGAACCCCGACTCCAACCAGGCCAGGAGCGTCTCGGCCATCCGTTCCCGCTGGGGCGGGCGCAGTTCGGCCAGCGGCGCCAGCCGGGCCCGGGCCAGCGCGGAGACCAGCGCGGTGTCGCGGCGCAGCAACAGCGCGAGCAGGTGGTCGTCCCAGCGCACCAGCCCTTCGCCGTGGACCACCCCGGCCCGCACGAGCTCGGCCAGCTCACGGGCGCGCTCCAAGGACTCCGGAGCGCGCCCGAGGGGCACACTCGGACCGAGCACCGCGCATGACCCCCGCAGCGACCGTTCCAACGCCCGCAACCGGCCCGGCCCCTCGGGGTCGGGCACCAGGGCACAGGCTTCGGGCCGGTCCGGGTCGACGAGGACGTCCGGGGGCAGGGCCGGGGACCGGGCCGTCCTGCCGGCGCCCTTCACGGGACCGGGACAGGGCAGCGCCACCGCCACCCGCTCCGGCGGGCGCCACCGGGCGTCACGGGCCAGCACCGCCACCGCGGCCGGATCCCGCCCCGCCCCGGCCAGCAGGGCCTCCAACAGGCGGGAGCGGCGGCGCCGGAAGACGTCCGCCCCCGTGGAAGCCGCCCGGGAGTGCCCCTCGGCGGCGACCGCGCCGATCTCCTCCTGGAAGAGGAGGATGGCCTCGCCCAAGGGCCCCAGCCACTCCCGGGCCAGCGAGGCGTCGTCCGACAGGCACCGCCAGGCGACGGCCGCGGTCACGCGCATCCCGGTGTGCAGTCGGTCCAGCCCGTACCCCCGCGCGGCCTCACGGGCGCCGAACGCCCGGAACCGCGCGAGCAGCGCCTCGTCGGGAGCGGACCCCCCGGCCTCCACACGCGCCAGGAACCCGCGTACGCCGGCGTCGAGCATCCCCCGCGCGGCATCGGTCCCGGCGGTATCCGTGGAGCCGTCGTCCTCCCCGATCCTGCGGTGGATCCCCTCCAGCACCTCCTCCACCAGAGGCGGAACCAGGTGGCGCAGGCGGGCGCCCACCTCCGGGGGGATCTCCGAGAACGGATCCGTACGGTCGGTCTCCCGCAGCGGGTGCGTCATGCTCTCCTCCGGCGCGGACGCACGGCGGAGCCGTCCGTGGCACGCCCGCGCGTGCTCCGTGCGCCAGATCGGGGGTGCGCCCCGCCAGGGTGACGGGGGACACGTCCATATCATCAGAACCGTCTTCCGGGGACGATCCCGACCCCCGGACAGCGGACCCGGCGGTAAGGCCCCGACACCGGTCCCCGGTGTCGGCTCCGCGTGGCCGATCGCGGGACGATCCGGGGCCGGTCGGGGACGGACCCTTCCGGTCTCACCGGAGACCGGGCCGGCCTGGGTGGATCAGCCGAACAGGAGATAACCCAGGACCATCCCCGCCGCCACCACGAGAAAGGCCGCCGCCGACCACGACCGCTGGGCCCAGACGCCGGGACCGTCGGGGGCGGCGTCGCCACCCGGCGGCGCCGACACCGCCTCGTCCCGGACGACGCGCTTCTCCACTCGGCGGGCGCAGCGGTCCATCAGACCGTCGGCGACCTCGCCGATCACGGACCGGTTCCAGCGGGTCAGCCCGCCGGTGAGCGTCAGTTCGGTCTCCACGGAGACGACGGTGTCGTCCCCGTGCGCCCGCAGCGCGGCCGTGACCACGGCTTCGGCGGTCCCCTCGCCGCGTCGTGCCCGGCCCGAGGCCTCGACGACGATCCGGCGCGCTTCCTCGTCCTTCTCCACGAGGCGGACGGTCCCCGAGCAGGCGACCACGGCCGGGCCGACCTTGATCCGCGCCTCGGCCAGGTGGCGCTCGCCGTCGGTCCCGACCAGCCGTACCCCGGGAACGCAGGGCACGAGGGACTCCACATCGGTGAACACCTCCCACGACCGTTCGACGGGCGCGTGGACGACGCATGCGCTGCTGATCCTCATGGGGCGGTCTCCGTTCGGGCCCTGGGGGAGAGGCGGACCCGGCGGGCCGTGTCCCGGGTCCGTTCGACGCCTCGACGTCAGTGTTCCGGTCGGGGGCGCTTCGCGCCAACGCGCAGGCGCGCACGTCCTTCGTCGTGGGTGGTGCCGACCCCTTCCGAGGGCGACACCGGGCGGGTTCTCGGGCGTGACCGGGCTCAGCCGGGGGACGCGGCGATCCGCACGCGGTCGTCGGCCCCGTCGGACAGGAACGACGCCAATCGCTCCCCCTCCTCGGCGAGGGCCTCCCGGTCGCGCACGGAGAGGCGTACCAGCGGGGTGACGACGACGGTGTCCCCCTCGGTCGTCCAGGTCGCGGCCACGCGGCCGTCGACCAGTACCGCGCGGTCGCCGGCGACCGAGAGCCCTCGATGGGCGTCGTCGATGATCCGCTCGCGGTGCCGGTAGCCCAGGATCGCGTTGTCGAACGCCGGCAGGAACCGCACCGGTGCGGGCGTCCCGGGGTCGGGGCGCGGCGCGTCGGGAAGGTCCAGCAGCTCCCGGCCGTGTTCGTCGCGGAAGGAGACCAGTTCCCCGCGCACCGCGGCCACCGCGGCCGGCAGCCCGGCGAGGCCGCACCAGGCGCGCAGATCGGTCGAGGTCGCGGGGCCGTACGCGGCGAGATAGCGCCGTACCAGGGCCCGCCCGACCGGGTCGGAACCCTCCGGGGCGAGGGGGGCGACCTCACGGCCCAGCCAGGACGAGAGCAGGACGTTGCGCACCCCGCCCTTGGCGCCCCACAACCCTCGCGGCGGGATCTGCGCGACGGGGAGCAGGGCGGGTATCAGCATCTCGCCCAACGCGCGCCTCTCCTGTGCCGGCCGGTCGCCGGCGACGGCCCGCACGAGTTCGCTCATGCTCCGGGGCTCACCGTCGGCCATCACCTCCCGCCCCTCGGCGGCGAGGCGATCGATGTCCACCCCCCGAAGCTCGCCCCGATAGGTGGCCAGGACCCGTTGGCGCAGCATGGTGTCGAAGCGCGACCGCCAGGCGAGGACGTCCTCGGCCGCCAGCAGGTGCACGGTGCGGCGCATCAGGTGGGTCCGCACGACCTGACGGCCGGTCAGCAGATCCGACAGGGACGACGGCTCGAACGCCCGCATCCGGGACCAGAGCCCGACGAACGGTTCCTGCGGCTCCTGGGCCTGGAGGCCGCCGAGGTGGGCCACCAGGTCGAGGACCGGCGTGTCGGCCGGGGAGAGCAGCGCCTGCCGGGCGAGCGCGGCGCGGTTGAGCGCCCGGTCGTTCAGAACGGTCATGCCGACACCGCCGTGCGCTCATCGGCCGTGCGTGCTCGCCTCTTCACGGACGCGTCCTCTCCTTCGTGACGGGTGTGTCCGGCACCGCCGGACGGCGGCGCACGGCTCCGGGAACACGATGCCGGGAGAAGAGGTCGGGTAGTGACCTCCACCGCACGCGGAACGGCTCCCTCGTCGCGGCCGGGTCACCCGTGGGGGTCCGTGAGGACCACTCCGCTCCGGCGGCACCCGCCCCCGCTCCACCACAGTGCGACTCCGGAGCCGAAGGACGAACGGCGGTCCCGTGCGGGCTGTCGGCGTCCGCCCGACGAAGGCGTCACGCGTTCTCCACCCGGGCCCGGGCGCGTCGGACGAGCAGGGCACCGACCGCACCGCTCGTCAGGCAGCCTCCGAGCAGGCACCACCAGGCGCTCAACGGGCCGGGGTCGTAACCGGGCAGCGCCAGGGCCGACCACGCCGGAGGGAACACGGCCAGGAGGAGGTTCCAGGGGGAGGGCAGGGACCAGGCGAGCACGGGGCACAGGACCAGGACCGCGCCGATGACCTTGACCGCGACCAGGGCCTCCACCTTGTTGTCCGTGAACGCGATCATCGACGCCACCAGGAGCGGCGCCTGGAGCGCGGCCACCAGAACGGCGGCCGGCGGAACGGACGCCCCGCCGCCGAGCCCCGGGCCGCTCAGCGGCAGTGCCACGAGCAGTCCCACCAGGGACGCCGACCCCGCCAGCCCCATGCGGTAGGCCAGGTACGCGGACACGGACACCGGTGAGACGCGCAGGACGAGCAGGGTGCCGTCGTCGCGTTCCTCGACGGCCCGCAGCCCCTGCACCACGCCGAACATCATGGGCACGTGCAACAGCACGAGCGCCGCCAGGACCGCCGGGGCGTGGGCGCGCAGGTCGAACCCGAAGGAGTCGAGCAGGAACCCCGCGACCGGCGCGAACAGCACCCGCAGGGCCAGGGCCAGCAGCACCGGCCCGCAGAGCAGGAGCAGCAGGAGGGGATCGCGGCCGGTTCCGAAGAGGTCCGCGCGGGCCAGCCGGGCGATCGCGGGGACCCGCCCCCGACCGGCCGCCCGTACCGGGACGCCGCCTCTCCGACGCCGCGCGCGCGGTCCTGCCGGTCGCTCTTCGGGGTCGGAGTCGGGGAGGGCGAGGAAGAGGCCGAGCACCGCCCACGCCAGTGCGTACACGACCCCGATCACCAGGGCCGGGGAGGCGGCCGTCGGTTCCGCGGCCAGGCCGCGGTGGATGAGTTCGGCGCCCGCGGTCGTGGGGACCGCGTACATGAGCGGGTGCGCGAGGACCCCGGTGGTGTGCACCAGGGGGACGACGACCAGCGGAGCGACCACCAGCGGCACCGCGAGGAGGAACCGGGGCGGGTCCGGGCGGCGCGCCCCCAGGGCCAGGCACGCCGTGATCAGCAGGACCGACGTGAGCGCGACCCCTCCGAGCGCGACGGGAACGGACCACACCAGGTCGGCGGGCCGGTCGCGCAACGCCGCCGCCACCATGGGCAGGGCGACGCACGAGGCGAGGACGGTCAGCGTCCCCACCCGGGCGGTCACCCCCTCCACGGGGCGCAGCGGGGTCACCGCCAGTGCCCACCGTGTCCCCTCGACACGTTCGAAGAGGAGCAGGAAGGCGCCGAAGAGGGCACCGAACCCCGCGGTGTCCAGGAACAACAGCGGAGCGGCCACCGTGGCGGCGGCCCCGCCGGGCACGGCGAGCAGGACCAGGGTCCAGAGGACCCCCAGGGCGACCGCGACGGGGACGATCCCGTACCGGGCCTGGAGACGGAGTTCCAGCGCGGTGGCGGCGGTCAGGCGTCTCACAGTCGCTCCCGGGTGATCTCGGTGAAGACGTCGGCCAGGGAGGCCTCCCTGGTGTGCAGCGTCTCCACCGCGCCCCTCCCGATCAGGTCCAGGAGTTCGGCGTCCTCGGCCAGGGACTCCACGGGGACCTCCCGGACGCCCCCTCCCCGGAGTTCGGCGACCAGCCCGGGGCGTCCGTACCGGATCTTGAAGTCGCGCGGGGTGTCGACGGCGGCGATCCGCCCCCGGACGACGAAGGCGACCCTGTCGCACAGCAGGTCGGCGGTGGTCATGTCGTGCGTGGTGAGGAAGACCGCGCACCCCCGCTCCGCGGCCCCGCGGACGACGTCGCGCACCAGGGCCGCGCGCACCGGGTCCTGTCCGGAGGTGGGCTCGTCCAGGAAGAGGACGTCGGGCCTGTCGACCAGCGCGCGGGCCAGGTTGAGGCGCATGCGCATCCCCTTGGACAGGTCCGACAGGCGGCGGTCGGCGGCCTCGGTCAGGTCCACCGCGGCCAGGAGCGCGTCCACGTCCTCGACCGGTCCCCGGTACAGGGACGCGAACGTGGCGAGGTTCTCGCGGGCGGTGAGCCGACCGAACCCGGCCGGGAGCTCGAACCCCACACCCACGCGCTCGAAATAGTCCCGCCCCCATTCCTCCAGGGGCCTGCCCAGAACGCTCACATCGCCCCGGTAACGGCGGATCAGCCGCGTCAGCACCTTCTGCGCGGTCGACTTGCCCGCTCCGCTGGGGCCCAGGAACCCGAACACCTCGCCCCGGCCGACGGTGAAGTCCATCCGGTCGACCGCAGGGGACGCGGCCCCCGGGTAGCGGACCGAGAGTCCCTCGACGGTGATGGCGGGCGCGGTCATGGGCTGTCCTCGGGAGAAAGGGGTTCCGGGGCGGGCAGGCCGCGCAGGGCGTGGAACACCCGGTCGATCATGTCGGGCAGGTCGGCCTCCCCGCCCGTTTCGGACCAGGCGATGACGGCCGTGGACAGGGCCGCCGCGCACGCGGCCGCGACGGCTTGGGTCTCCACCCCGGGCTCCTCGCCCTCGGGTGTCAGCCCGCGCTCGAAGGCGGTGCGGGCCGAGGCGAGGTTCTCACCGATGCGGGCGCGCAGGCCGGGGATCGACAACAGGAGTTCCGTCCTGCGCAGCAGGGTCTCCCTCGCGTGCTCGTAGACCTGTCCGAGGCCGGTCATCGTGGCCCGGTGGATCCGCTCCACGGGGTCCTCGGTGACGGGCCTGGACCGGATCAGCTCCTCCAGCATGGGGTCGTAGTCGTCGTCGAGCACGACGGCCTCCTTGGACGGGAAGCAGCGGAAGAACGTCATGTGGGAGACCCCGGCCTCGCGGGCGATCTGCGCGACGGTGGTGGCCTCGTACCCCTGCTCGGCGAACAGCCGCAGCGCGACCTCCTGCACGGCGGCCCTGTTGCGTTCTCGGGTGCGCGCCTTGTCGTTCACACGGTCACCGTCCGGTCGGTCTCGGGAAGTGTTACTCACTAACATATGGCGGCCGGGGGTGGACCGCCACCCTCGGCGTCGGATCAGGTGGGCATGTCCCGGTGGGGCTGCGGCGCCGAGGGTGCGCCAAGAGCCTTGAAAACAAATAAGCGATCTGTTCTTATGTTTTCAAGGCCCCGACCGACGGAGAGAGCCCCCCATGGACCTGCTCGACGACTTCCCGGCCCGGGCCCGACCGCGCCGGCCCGACCCCGCCCCTCACGGGAGGCCGTGCGGACGACCGGCGGTCCGAGACGGCCGCCCGATGACCGGGCACATCGCTCTGGAGGAGAGGACTCACATGCCACCGGCGTTCTCGGAACGGGAACGGGCCCGCATCACCGACCTGCTGCTGGAGTCGGGACGGACCCTGTTCACCACGCGGGGCCTGCGCAGGACCTCCCTGGAGGAACTGGTCGCGCCGGCGGGTATCGCCAAGAGCAGCTTCTACGCCTTCTTCGACTCCAAGGAGGCCCTCTACCTGGAGCTGATGCTCCGCCGCATGTCCGCGGTCAAGCGGCGCGTCATCGACGAGGCCCTGACCTCGGTCGATGGCACCGAGGAGGCCCTACGGCGCTTCCTGCGCGCCACCCTGGAGGTGCTGGACACCGACCCGCTCTACCGACGGCTCATGACCCACCCCGAGGAGATGGACGCGGTCCTGCGCCGGGCCGACCCCGAGGTCATCGCGGGGTTCCCCGACAACCCGGTCAACGCGCTGAACGCGTTCGTCGCCGCCGGACTGGCCAAGGGCGACCTGGTGTCCGCCGACCCCGCCGCCATCGTCGGAGTGCTCCAGTCGGTCATGCTGCTGCCCATGAACGCCGACCGGTTGGCGGACCCCTCGGCCTACGACCGGACCGTCGACCTGATGATCGACGTCGTCGCGCGCGGTCTCGCCGCACGGAGGGAGTAGACGTGCACGCCCTACTGCTCACCCACGGCACCCGAGGGGACGTCCAGCCGTTCCTGGCCCTGGCCCTCGCCCTGTCCGCCGCCGGGCACACCGCGACGGTCGCCGGCCCCGAGTCCTACGCGCCGCTCGCCGACGCGTTCGGCGTTCCCTACCACCCGGTCGACGACGGCCCCAACGCGCTCATGGACGACCCCGCCATGGCGGGGGTGGGGGAGACCGGGCTGCGCGGACTGCGCGGAGCCGCCCACACCGTCACCCTGCTGCGCGAGATCACCCCGCGCCTGCGCCCGGTCTACACCGACATGGCCGCGACCGCCGACCTCGGCGCCGACATCGTCGTGCACATCCCGGGCATGCCGGGCGCGCACATCGCCGAGCGACTGGGGGTGCCCGCGGTGCCCGTGGCACTGCAACCCTCCTGGGTGCCCACCGGCGCCTTCCCCGCCCCCGGGGTGCCCTGGCCGAGATGGGTCCCCGCCCGGTTCGACCGGCTGAGCTACCGGCTGGCGGAGACGGCCCTGCGCGGCCAGCGCAAGGTCGCCGACGACCTGCGCCGGGACCTGGGGCTCACGCCCCGGCCCGGCGCCCACGACCCCCTGGTGCGCCCGGACGGGACCCCGGCCACCGTGATCCACGCCTTCAGCCGCCACCTGGTGCCCGCCGACGCCGGCTACCCCTCCTGGGTGCGCACCACCGGCTTCTGGTCCGCCCCCGAGGACGGCGCGTGGGATCCCCCGAAGGCGCTGGAGGGGTTCCTGTCCGCCGGGGACCCCCCGGTGTTCATCGGGTTCGGCAGCCTGCCCGACCCCGATCCCGACGCCACCGGGCGCATGGTCGCCGCTGCCGTTCGGCGGGCCGGGGTCCGAGCGGTACTCGCCTCCGGCCGGGGAGGTGTCACCACCGTGGACGGTGAGGACGTCCTGGTCATCGACCAGGCTCCGCACGGGTCGCTGTTCCCGCGCTGTTCGGCCGTCGTCCACCATGCCGGGGCCGGGACCACGGGGGCCGCCCTGGCCTCGGGGCGCCCCCAGGTCGTCTGTCCCTTCTGGGGCGACCAGCCGTTCTGGGCCGGGCGCGTCCACGCGGCCGGGGCCGCCCCCGCGCCGTTGAACGGCCGTCGCCTGACCGAGGACGCCCTGGCGGGCGCCTTGATCCGGGTGCTCACCGGAGGGGAGATCGCAGCGTGCGCCGCCGACCTGGGCGAGCGGGTCCGGGCCGAGGGAGGTGCCGCGGAGGCGGTGCGGATCCTCGAAGAGGTCCTGGCGAGCGAGGGCGTCGGCTGACGGGGGCTCCTCACCCGGAGGGCGGGCCGTCCCCGGCGGTCGTGCGCAGCACCAGTCGCATGGTCAGCCCGCCCCCGGGTGTGGAGTGGGGGGTGAGGGAGCCGCCCATGGCCTCCGCGAACCCCTGGGAGAGGGCCAGGCCCAGCCCCAGGCCGGCCTCGTTGTCGGTGTCCCCGAACCGCTGGAAGGGGGCGAACATCCTCTCGCGCTCCTCCTCCGGCACCCCCGGCCCGTGGTCGACGACCAGCACCTCCACGGTGTCCCCGTCCCAGGTCGCCGACACGGTGGGCGGCCTGTCCCCGGGACTGAACCTCAGGGCGTTGCCGACGACGTTGGCCAGCACCCGGTCCAGCAGCCCCGGGTCGGCCAGCACGTCGGGCAGTTCCTCCGCGACGGCGACGTCGACCGCCGCGCCCCCCTCGTCCGTCTGTTCCAGGGCGGCGAACACCGATTCCCGTAGGGACAGGGACTCCAGGCCCACTCCCAGCACCCCCGCCTGGAGGCGGCTCATGTCCAGCAGGTCGGCCACCAGGCGGGTGAGGTGGTCCAGGGACTCGTCGGCCATGGCCAACAGGCCCTCCCGGTCCTCCTCGCCGAAGCTCACCTCCTTGCTGCGCAGGCTGGTGACGGACGCCTTCGCCGACGCCAGCGGCGCGCGCAGGTCGTGGCTGACGGCCGACAGCAGGGCCGTGCGCATCCGGTCCGCCTCGGCCAGGGGCTTGAGCGTGGCCGCCTCCCTGGCCAGGCGCTCCTGGCGCAGGGCGACCGCGGCCTGCGCCGCGAAGGCCTCGATGACACGGCGGTCCCCGGCCTCGGGTTCCCCGCCCCTCAGGACCAGGGTGAGCCGGTCGTTCACGGGGACGTCGATGTCCGCCTCGGCGGGGGCCCGACACTCCTTCTCACCGGCCGAGGCGACCACCTCCCAGGCCCGGGGGTCGCGTCGGTGGTCCGGTCCCCCCGCGGCGGATCGCAGTTCCAGCAGTGCGACGGAGGTGAGGGAGAAGGTCTCCAGGAGCCGTTCCATGAGCGCTTCCAACGGACGCGACCCGCGCAGGACGTTCCCCGCCACCGCGGCCAGGATCTGCGCCTCCGCCCCGGCCTGCGCGGCCTCCCGGGTGCGCCGGGCCGCCTGGTCCACCACCAGACTCACCGAGACGGCCACGACCACGAACCCCGCCAGGGCCAGCAGGCTCTCCGGCCTCGCCACCGTGAACGTGAGATAGGGCTCGGTGTACAGGAGGTCGAGCAGGACGAAACCGCACACCGACGCCAACAGCGCGGGCCACAGCCCGCCGACCAGGGCCACCACGGTGACCGTGGCGAAGACCAGCACGACGCCGCTGGCGAGGTTCGTCTCGTCCGTGCTGAACCCCAGCCCGAAACCCACGGACAGCAGCGCCATCAGCGCCAGCGCGCAGGCGGCCAGGCGTCTGCGCCGTGAGACGGGGTTCACCGCGCGACCGCGTTCGCGCAGCCCCGCCTGTTCGTGGGTGACCAGGTGGACGTCGATCGCTCCGGACAAGGCGGTCGTGGTGGCTCCGATGCCGGGTGAGAACACGCGGGCGATCCGTCCGCGGCGGCCGGCCCCCAGGACGAGCTGGGTGGCGTTGACACCGCGGGCGAAGGCGATGAGGGACCTGGGGACGTCCTCGCCCAGGACCTGGTGGTAGGTGCCGCCGAGGCTCTCCGCCAGCAGGCGCTGCCGAGCCAGCAGGGCCGGATCGGCTCCGGTGAGACCGTCGCTGCGGGCCACGTGGACGGCCATCAGGTCGGCCCCCTTCCCGCGCTGGGCCATCCGGGCGGCTCGCCGGACGAGCGTCTCCCCCTCGGGACCTCCGGTGAGCGCGACCACGACCCGTTCACGGGCCTCCCACGTGTCGGTGACCCCGTGCTCGGAGCGGTACCGCTCCAACTCGGCGTCCACCCGTCCGGCCAACCACAGCAGCGCCAGTTCGCGCAGCGCCGACAGGTTTCCCGCCCGGAAGTAGTTGCTCAGGGAGGTGTCGATCTTCTCCGGTGCGTAGACGTTGCCGTGCGCCATACGGCGGCGCAGCGCCTCGGGGGTCATGTCGACGAGTTCGATCTGGTCGGCGTCGCGGACCCAGGCGTCCGGGACGGTCTCACGCTGTCGCACACCGGTGATCTGCTCGACGACGTCGTTGAGCGACTCCAGGTGCTGGATGTTGAGGGTGGACAGCACCGTGATGCCCGCCTCCAGCAGGACCTCGATGTCCTGCCAGCGCTTGGCGTTCCCACTGCCCGGGATGTTGGTGTGGGCGAGCTCGTCGACCAGGACGACCTGGGGTCGGCGCCGTAGCACGGCCTCCGGGTCCATCTCCTCGAAGACGGTGCCCCGGTGGGAGACCCTGCGGCGGGGAAGGGTCTCCAGGTCGTCGACCATCGCCTCGGTCAGGACCCGGCCGTGGCACTCCACGAAGCCGATGACGACGTCCGCGCCGCGGTCCCGGCGCCGGTGCGCCTCGTCCAGCATGCGGTAGGTCTTGCCCACCCCGGGCGCCGCGCCCAGATACACCCGCAACTCGCCACGTGTCACCACACCGCCTCCTCCGGGTTCATTCTCACCGGTCAAGGGGCGTTCTGATGTCTGATGGCGCTAATTGTCCGCTAAATCCCCCGGGGTGGGCGCTAAGGGAACGCTATCCCGGTGGCACCGTCACCGGCCCGGGCCTCACGATCGTCTCGAAGCTCCGCGGCGGCGGGGCGTGCCGACCGGATCGACCGGGCGGTACGCCCCTGAGCCCGAGCGGGTCGACGCCCCTCACCGGCGCGCCACGCTCCGACCACGGGGACCCCGCCTGGGCACGGGGCGGACCTCCTCACCCTCACCCCGGATGTTCCCACGACCTGACACCACGCGGCGCGGCGGCCGAGGCCACCGTGCCCTACCTACCATCGGTGCGGTGGGCTCGCGTCCCACCGCACCGAACGCACGAAGAACGGACCGACCATGAGCGATGGGAACGAGGCGCCACCCACGGTGCTCGTCGTCGACGACGACCCTCGCCTGCGCAAGACGCTGGAGCTCAACCTGCGGGCCCGCGGCTACACCGCCTACCTCTCCGACAGCGGTGAGCACGCGCTCAAGATCATCGCCCACCACCACCCGGGGCTGGTCCTGCTCGACCTCGGCCTGCCCGGGATGAGCGGACTGGACGTCCTGCGGGGGCTGCGCGGCTGGACGCGGGTCCCGGTCGTCGTCCTGTCCGGACGCGACACCGAGGCGATGAAGGTCCAGGCCCTGGACCTGGGCGCCGACGACTACGTGGTCAAGCCGTTCGGCATGGACGAGCTGTTCGCCCGGGTGCGGGCCGCCATGCGCCGCACCGCCGACGCCGCCGCCCCCGAGGCGACCGTGGCCACCGAGCACTTCACCGTCGACCTGGCCGCCAAGCAGGTCACCCGGGGCGGAGAACCGGTCCGGCTGACACCCCGTCAGTGGCACATCGTCGAGGTGCTGGTGCGCAACCGCGGGCGCCTGGTGACCCAGCGCGAGCTGCTGCACGAGGTGTGGGGGCCCGAGTACGAGAGGGAGAGCAACTACCTGCGCGTGTTCATGACCAAGATCCGCCAACGCCTGGAACCCGACCCACCGCGTCCCCGGTACTTCCTCACCGACCCGGGACTGGGGTACCGCTTCCAGAACGGCGAAGGGGAATGAGAGCGGTGGGGGCGCCGCTCCCGTGGAGGCGGGTGAGGGGGAACCCGCCGGGGACGCGTGGTGGGGGAAGACCGCACGGATCGGGGGCGTGGAAGCGTCCCCCGCTGGTGACGGTCACGGCCTTCGGCTCCCTCATCCTGGTCGGCACCCTGCTCCTGTCCCTGCCCGTCGCCGACCACGGCTCCGCCACCCCGTTCCTCACCGCGCTCTTCACCGCGACCTCGGCGGCCAGTGTGACCGGGCTGGTGGTGGTGGACACCGCGGACCACTGGTCCCCCTTCGGAGAGGCCGTGATCCTCGCGCTGATCCAGGTGGGCGGGTTCGGGATCATGGCCATGGCCACCGTGCTCACCCTGGTGGTGAGCCGGCGCATGGGACTGCGCATGGCCGTCACCACCGGCTCCGAGACCAAGAGCGTCTCCTTGGGCGAGGTGCGTCAGCTGGTGCTGGGGGTGCTGTGGGTGACCCTCGTGTTCGAGGGCGCCCTCGCCCTCCTGCTCACCCTGCGCTGGTGGGTCGCCTACGACCTGTCCTTCGTCGGCGCCCTGCACACGGGCGTGTTCCACTCGATCTCCGCGTTCAACAACGCCGGGTTCTCGCTGTACTCCGACAGCCTGACGGGCTACGCCACCGATCCCTGGATCACGGTGCCCGTCGCCCTGGGGGTCATCGCGGGAGGGCTCGGTTTTCCCGTGTGGGTGGAGCTGTGGCGGTTCTCCCGCCGCCGAGGGGAACGGCGGCACTGGACGCTGCACGCCAAGCTCACCCTGGGGACGACGGCGGCCCTCCTGCTCATCGGGTTCGCCGCCTTCCTGGCCCTGGAGTGGACGAACCCCGCGACCATGGGCCCCCTGAGCGCGCCGGACAAGGCCCTCACCGCGTTCTTCCAGTCGGTGATGCCGCGCACGGCGGGGTTCAACAGCCTGGACTTCGGAGCGATGCGGACCCAGACACTGCTGGTCACCGACATGCTGATGTTCGTCGGCGGCGGAAGCGCGGGCACCGCGGGCGGCATCAAGGTCACCACGTTCGCCGTGCTGATCCTGGTGGCCTACGCGAACGTGCGCGGCGAGCCGACGGTGCACGCGGCGGGCCGCCGACTGACCGCCGGCACGGCCTCACAGGCGACCACGGTGGTGATGCCGGCCTTGGGGCTGGTACTGGGGGCGACCCTGGTCCTGATGACGGTCAGCCCGTTCACCCTGGATCAGATCCTCTTCGAGACGACGTCGGCGTTCGCGACGGTGGGGCTGTCCACGGGCATCACGGCCGATCTTCCCCCCGTGGGGCAGGGCGTGCTGATCTTCCTGATGTTCGTCGGCCGCATCGGCCCCATCACCCTGGCGTCGGCCCTGGCGCTGCGTCGGCACGGGCGGCTCTACGAGCTTCCGGAGGAGCGTCCGATCGTCGGTTGACCGGCAGGGCGCGGAACGTGATCCGGGGGGCGCCCTTCTCGTGAAAGTCGTCACCTGATAAGGTTGAACTGGCCTTATGGCGATGTCTAAGCGGGGAGGTGCGCTGATGGTCCGCAACACGACCTCGCCACCCGATCCCGTGCACGCCCTGCCCCTCTCCGACGGGTCGCCCTTCAGGGAACCACCCGTCCCCTCTTCCGTCGGCCGACACCGTTTCGTCGAACGCCACGAGATCCCGGTCCGCAATCCGCGTCCGCTGGGCACCAACGGCTACTCCAACTCGTGGGGCACCAACGCCCACGGTGAGCTCAGCGCCTGCCCTCCCGGACGCCGCTGATCCGCCCTATCGGGTACTTCTTCCTTTCGCGCGATCCTTGTTCCGCGCGCACGCCGGCAACGCACCGGTGATCCCGGTGTCACCTCGTCCGTGACGGACGGAACGGGAGTCTCCCGTCCCGGTCGTGCGCACGGCACCCTTCGCGTGCCCTTCCGCATGCTCGTGCACTGATCGCCGACCGTGCCGTGTCCGACGCCACGGCCTTCCTCGGCGTGCCCGCGCACGTCCGAGGAGTCGGCGGGAGACGTGAAAGGCCGACGGCTTGCTGCTGTTGCTGCTCCTTGCCCTACTCACGGTGATCACCGTGTTCTCTTTCGTGATCGCCCGTTTCGCGGGACGCGCCACCGGATGGCCTCTGGCCGCGATGCTCGCCCTGCTCACCCTGGTGGTCCTGGTGCGGGGCCCCGACCTCTGGAACGGGGGACCGGCCCTGGAGGCCTCCATCCCCTGGATGCCCTCCCTGGGGGTGGGTCTGAACCTGCGCATGGACGGCCTCGCCTGGCTGTTCTGCGTGCTCGTCCTGGGGGTGGGCGCCCTCGTGATGGCCTACTCCGCCCGCTATTTCCCTCCCGGGCGGCGTACCGGCTTCTACACGCTGATGAGCGCCTTCGCCCTGGCGATGACGGGACTGGTCCTGGCCGACGACCTCGTCCTGCTCTTCGTCTTCTGGGAACTGACCACCATCTGCTCCTTCTACCTGATCGGCCTGTCCGGGCCCTCGGCCGCGCGGCCCGCGGTGCGCACCTTCCTGCTCACCGCCCTGGGCGGGCTGGCCCTGCTCGCCGCGGTGGTGTTGCTGTGGGTGCGCACGGGCACCACACGGATCAGCGTCATCCTGGACGATCCCACCTGGACCCAGGACACCGGTTTCGCCACCCTCGTGGCGGCACTGGTCGTGGTCGCGGTCTTCACCAAGTCGGCCCAGTTCCCCTTCCACTACTGGCTGCCCGACGCCATGGCCGCGAGCACCCCGGTCAGCGCCTACCTGCACGCCGCGGCCATGGTCAAGGCCGGCGTCTACCTCGCCATGCGGTTCTCCCCGGCCTTCGCGGACAACGCGTTCTGGGGGACCACGCTGATCGTGTTCGGTCTGACCACCGCCCTCATCGGCGCGCTGTTCGCCCTACGACGTCACGACCTCAAGGAGCTGACCGCCTACTCCACGGTCAGCCAACTGGGTTTCCTCATCGCCGTCATCGGTGTGGGGACCCCGCAGGCGCTCATCGCCGCGGCCGTGCACACCCTGGCCCACGCCCTGTTCAAGGTGACGCTGTTCATGGCGGTCGGCGTGATCGACGACCGGACCGGCACCCGGGACCTGCGCCGCCTGGGCGGACTCGCCCGCACGATGCCCGTCACCGCCGCCGTGACCGCACTGGCCGCGCTGTCCATGGCCGGAGTGCCCCCGCTGCTCGGCTTCGTCAGCAAGGAGAACGTGTTCGAGGCCCTGCTGCACACCACGCACCAACCATGGATCGGCCCGTTCGCGGCCATCGCGGCGGTGCTGGCCGCGGCGCTGACCGTCGCCTACTCCTTCCGCTTCGTGTACGGAACCTTCTGGGGGGCACAGAGACGGGACCCCGCCACGGAACGACCCCGCGAAGCGGGTGCCCTCCTCCTGTTCGCCCCGGTCGTCACCGCCTCGGCCGGCCTGATCCTCGGCCTCTCCGTGCCCCTGCTCGATCCCATGGTCGAGAGGGCGGCAGCCGACGCCACCCATGCCGCCGCCGAGGCCCACCTGGCGCTCTGGCACGGCCTGAACCCGGCACTGGGCATGTCGGCGCTCGCGCTGATCCTCGGTGCCCTGCTGATCCGGGTCTCCTCCGCCGGTGAGCGCCTTGCCGAACGCCGCTTCCCGCCGGTGCGCGGCACCGCGGTCTTCGAGCGGATCCACTCCGTCGTCATCGCGCTGGGCGTGCGCGTGGGCGATCCCACCCGGACCGACGCACCCACCCGGCACCTGGCCGTCCCCTTCGTGCTGATCATCGTGTTCGCCTCGGCGATGGCCGTCGTGGGTCCGGGCCACGGGCCGCCCGCGGGACCGACCTCCCGTGCTCTGGACTGGTTGCCGCTCGTGCTGATCACGGCCGCCGTGCTCACGGCCGTGGTGACCCGGTCGCGGATGGCCGCCCTCGCGCTCATCGGGCTCTCCGGGTTCGCCACCGCCGTGTGGTTCGTGTTCCTGGGGGCCATCGACGTGGCACTCACCCAGCTCCTCGTGGAGATCCTGACCGTGGTGGTGGCGGTGCTGGTGCTGCGCAGGCTCCCCACCGAGTTCCACCGGGCCCGTCCCTCGCGGGCGGTCGCCACCGCCGCCATCGCCATCCCGGCCGGTGTCGCCGCGGGCGCGGGGGCCCACTTCCTCACCGGCCGCAGGGAACCCTCGGCGGTGAGCGAACACCTGCTGGAGAACGCGGTCCAGGACACCGGCGGGACCAACGTCGTCAACACCGTCCTCGTCGACTACCGGGCCCTGGACACCCTGGGGGAGCTCACCGTCCTGGGGGTGGCCGGACTCATCATCATCGCCGTCCTGCACTCGGCGGGGCTCACCGCGATGGGCGGCACCCGACCTTCGGCGTCGCGCACCAATCCGATCTGGGACGCCGACGACAACACCGTCATCATGCGCACCGTCGCCCGCGTGCTCATCCCGCTGCTGATGGTGTGGTCGATCTACCTGCTCATGCGGGGGCACAACGCCCCCGGCGGCGGGTTCATCGCCGGACTCGTCGGCGGCTCCGCCTTCGCCCTGGCCTACCTGTCCGCGCCCAGCGCCTCGGTGGCCCGCATCCGCCTGGCCTATCCGGCCATCATCGCCGCGGGGATCCTCGTCGCGCTCGTCTGCGGCCTTCTCGGCTTCGCCGACGGCTCCTTCCTGCGACCCCTGCACGCCGACGTCGCCCTGCCCTGGGGCGGTCACTACCACTTCACCACCGCGCTCGTCTTCGACGTCGGCGTCTACCTGACCGTGGTCGGCGTGATGCTGACCGCGCTCAATCAGCTGGGCCTGCCCAAGGGGTCCGGACCCGAGGCCGACGAACAGGACGTTCCCGAGTCGATCCGGCACGAATCGGCCACCGGAGGTACCCGATGACCCTGGCCATCACGATCGGCGTGCTGACCGCCGGTGCCGTCTACCTGATCCTGCAACGCGGCATGGTCCGCATCGTCCTGGGTTTCGTCCTGCTCAGCCACGCCGTCAACCTCCTGCTGATGTCGGCGGGCGGGATCTTCCACCGTGGTGAGCCCCTGCTGGACCGGGGGGTCGGCGAGCCCCTGGCCGACCCGCTGCCCCAGGCGTTCGTGCTCACCGCGATCGTCATCGCCTTCTCCATCACCATCTACATGCTCACCCTCGCCGCCACCGGCAAGGGAGACGACACGGAGGACGACTCATGACCTCTGCGCTCCTGCCGCTCCTGGTCGCCGCCCCCCTCGTCAGCGCCGCGTTGTCGACCCTGTTCACCTCGCGTGCCGTGACCCGGCCCCTCCTGACGGGCACCTCCGCCCTCGCGCTGCTCGCAGGGTTGGCCCTGCTCCGGACCACCGCCGACGGCCGGGTCCTCGCCCACCAGGTGGGCCTGTGGCCGGCCGGGGTGTCCATCCCCTTCGTGGCCGACACCTTCAGCGCCCTGATGGTGACCACCACCGCCCTGCTGGTCCTGGTGTGCTCGTTCTTCGCCATCGCCACCGGCGAGGCCGACCGCCGCTACTTCGCGCCCCTCGTCCTGGTCCTCTCGGCGGGTGTGTACGGCGCGCTGCTCACCGGAGACCTGTTCAACCTGTTCGTGTTCGTCGAGGTGATGCTGCTGCCCTCCTACGGGCTGATGGCCATCGCCGGGACCCTGCGCGGTCTGCGGGCCGGGCGCACCTACGTCGCCGTCAACCTGCTCACCTCCACGATCTTCCTCGCCGGGGTGGCCCTGGTGTACGGGACCGCCGGGACCGTGCACCAGGGCGAACTGGCCGGCGCCGCGAGCCGGTCGCCGACGATCGCCGTCGCCATGGGCGTGGTCCTGCTGGCCATGGCGATCAAGTCGGCGGTGGTGCCCGTGCACGGATGGCTCGTGCGCGCCTACACCGCGCCCTCGCCCGCCGTCACCGCCCTGTTCTCCGGCCTGCACACCAAGGTCGCCATCTACGCGATCTATCGCCTGTACGCGGTCACCTTCGAGGGGCAGGCGTCGCTGCTGTGGATCGGACTGGTCGTTTTCACCGCGACCATGGCCATCGGTGTCCTCGGTGCCGTGGGCGAGACCACCACCCGGTCGATCCTGGCGTTCCACATGGTCAGCCAGATCGGATACATCCTGCTCGGCGTCGCCCTGTTCACCGAACTCGGCCTCATGGCCGGCATCTTCTACCTGGTCCACCACATGGTGGTCAAGGCGTCGCTCTTCCTCTCCACCGGCGCCGTGGAGCACGTCCACGGCACCGGTGACCTGGAACGACTGCGCGGGCTGGCCCGCGGCGAACCGCTGCTGGCCCTCGCCTTCCTGGGGGCCGCGCTGTCTTTGGCCGGGCTACCGCCCTTCTCGGGTTTCGTCGCCAAACTCACCCTGGTCGCCGCGGCCTTCGAGGCGGGGCACCGGACCGTCGCCGTGGTGGCCATCGCCGTCAGCCTCATCACGCTGATGTCGATGCTCAAGATCTGGGGTTCGGTCTTCTGGGGCCGTCCTCCGAGCCCGGAACCCGGCGTGGGAGGTCCGGGTGGTGGAACGGCGACGGTCACCGCCCCCGCCGCGGTGCGGATCCGCCCCGCCCTGGTCCTGCCCGCCGTCGCGCTGACGGGCGTCACCCTGTGCGTCGGCCTGGGCGCCCAGGTCCTGCTCGATCTGAGCGCCCAGGCGGCGGCCCATCTCCTGGACACCTCTGCCTACGTCGAGGCGGTGACGAACCGATGACCGATCTTCTCCGCAGGACCGCGCTGATCGTGTGGTTCCCCTTCTTCTACGGCTTCCGGGTGGTGGTCTCCTCGCTCCGGGTGGCCTGGGACATCCTCACCCCCGGCAGCGCCGCGGTGCCCGCCTTCGTCGAAGTGCCCCTGAACGCCCGGACCGACCTGGAGATCACCGCCATCGCCAACATGATCTCCCTGACACCCGGGACGTTCACGATGGCCACCCGCCTGGATCCGCCGACCCTGTGGATCCACGGCCTGTACACCGCCCGCGAGCAGGACTTCCTCGACGACATCCATCGGATGGAGGACTACCTGCTGGGCATCACCCGCCCCCACGGGGCGCCCGCACGCACGGACACGGAGGTGCCCCGATGAACCCCGTCGATCTCGCCCTGCTGCTCCTGGGGGTCTCGATGGTCGTGGCCGTCCACCGGATCCTCATCGGTCCCTCCAAGGCCGACCGGGGAGTCGGATCCGACATGGTCTTCTTCGGGTTCGTCGGCATCGTCGCGGTCCTGGGGCTGCGCCTGGACTCCGCCCTGGTCGTCGACATCGTGCTCGTGTGCACGCTCGTCGGCTTCCTCGCGGCCCTCTCCCTGGCCCGACTCGTCTCCGGAGGCAAGCGATGACCCCGAACGAAGTCCTCGCCGTCGTCTGCGCGATCACCGGGGCGTTCATCTTCGCCGTGGGCGCCTTCGGCCTGCTCCGTCTGCCCGACTTCTACGGGCGCCTGCAAGGGATCTCGATCTCCGCCGGCCTGGGGACGGCCCTGCTCCTGCTCGGACTCCTGTCGTGGTTCCCCACACCGGAGAACGTCCTCAAGATCGGCCTGGCCCTGATCGTGCAACTCGCCACCGTCGCGGTGGGCGGCAACGCCCTGGCCAGGGCCGGTTATCTGGTCGGCACCCCGGCCGCGCCGAACACCCGGTACGACGCGCTCGCCGAGGCCGACCCGAACGACCCCACGCACGAGGACTGACGTGTTCCCGTGCCTCGGCGGCCGTTCCCGCCGGGCCCGGGAAGGAGGCGAAGATCATGGATGACGTGTTCGTAGGCGAGGCCCGCACCGCGTTCCAGCTTCTCGCGTTACTGGCCACGGTGCTCAGCGGGTTCCTGCTCCGCCGGGCCCTCCGAGCGCACGCGTGGCTCAAGGACCTGCGACGGGCGGTCTCCCCACCCCTGCGCGACCTGCCCGAGGCCGGTACACCCGTCCTGGTGAGCGGGGTCGCCGAGGCCGGCTCCGACGGATGTCTGACCGCCCCCTACTCCGGCACCAGGTGCGTGTGGTACCGCGTCGAGGTGTGGGAGCGTCGGCCCGAGCCGGGCACCCGTTACGAGAGCCCGCGCCTGAGGATGCTCTCCTCGGAGCAGAGCGGTGTCCCTTTCGTGCTGCGCGATCGCACGGGGGCGGCGCGGTGTTATCCCCGAGAGGTCACCATGGACCGCATCGCCCTGACCCACAGTTCCCGGGTCGCCGCCCGGGAGGAGCGGGCCCCCGCCGATGCCGGAACGGAGGCGGACGCCGAAACGGTGCCCACGGCGCTCGAACACTCCTACCAGGAATGGTCCATCGCGCCGGGAACCCCCCTGGTGGTGCACGGCACCGTGTACCCCTGGGACGGGGGTGTCGTGATCGCGGCCTCTCCGGAGGGGCGGCTGCTGTTCTCCACCAGGACGGCACCGCAGTTGCGCGACGCCTACCGGACGATGGAGTTCATCGGTTCGGCGGTGTTCCTCCTGTGCTCGGCGTCTCTGGTGTGGCTGATCCTCACCTGATCGCCCGGCCTACCCGCGAGGAGGAGGCCGCGGGGCCATGCGGCGGAGTGGGCCGGTGGGGTATCATCAGCCAATGCTGATATCAGTCGATGCTGACCTCATGAAGGTGCTGGCGGATCCCCTGCGGATGCGCATCGTGACCCTTCTGGCCGATGAGACCCTGTGCACCACCCACCTCATGGAGGAGACGGGCGCGAAGCAGACGAACCTGTCCAACCATCTGCGGGTCCTGCGTGAGGCCGGCGTGGTGGAGACCGAGCCCTGTGGCCGGTTCACCTACTACCGGCTGCGCCCCGAGTCCTTGGAGGATCTCGCCGGAGCCCTGGGAGACCTCGCCGCCACCGCGCGCGCCGCCGGTACCGTGAACAGGAGGGCCTGCTGATGGTCTCGGCCGAGGAGGTCACGAAGGGCCCGGACGGGTCCGTCGTCGCCAGGCTCTCCACCCTGGACCGGTTCCTGGCGGTGTGGATCCTGCTGGCGATGGTCGTCGGTCTGGGGTTGGGCCGTCTGATCCCCGGGCTGAACGGGGTCCTGGCCTCGATGGAGGTGGGCGGGATCTCCCTCCCCATCGCCCTGGGCCTGTTGATCATGATGTACCCGGTCCTGGCCAAGGTGCGCTATGACCGGTTGGACACCGTCACCCGCGACACCCGTCTGCTCGTCTCCTCCCTGGTGGTCAACTGGGTGATCGGTCCGGCGGTGATGTTCGCGCTGGCCTGGATCTTCCTGGCCGACCTGCCCGAGTACCGGACCGGCCTGATCATCGTCGGCCTGGCCCGGTGCATCGCCATGGTGATCATCTGGAACGACCTGGCCTGCGGGAACCGTGAGGCCGCCGCGGTGCTGGTCGCGCTCAACTCGATCTTCCAGGTACTGGTCTTCGGCGTACTGGGCTGGTTCTACCTGGACCTGCTCCCGGGCTGGCTGGGGCTGGACACCGGCGGGTTGGACGTGTCCCCGTGGCTGATCGCGCTCAACGTGGTGATCTTCCTCGGGATCCCGCTGGCGGCCGGGTTCCTCACCCGGACCCTGGGTGAGAAGAGGATGGGCCGGGAGCGCTACGAGTCGGCGTTCCTGCCCCGGATCGGTCCGTGGGCGCTGTACGGGTTGTTGTTCACCATCGTGCTGCTGTTCGCCCTTCAGGGCGACACCATCATCGGCCGTCCCCTGGACGTGGCGCGCATCGCGATCCCGCTGCTGGTCTACTTCGCCCTGATGTGGTTCGGTACCTTCGCGTTGGGCAAGGCGCTGGGGATGGACTACGGGCGCACCACCACGCTGGCGTTCACCGCGGCGGGCAACAACTTCGAGTTGGCCATCGCGGTGGCCATCGCGACCTTCGGGGTCACCTCGGGGCAGGCCCTGGCGGGGGTCGTGGGCCCGCTGATCGAGGTGCCCGTGCTGGTGGGGCTGGTGTACGTGTCGCTGGCCTGGCGCAAACGCTTCGCCCCCGCGCTCCGCTGACGATCACGTCCCAGGACGGGGGCCGCCGGTGCGCGGCCCCCGCTCCGTCGCCTCGGCGCCTCCCGCCGGACGCGGCCATCGATCATCCCCGAAGGAACGGACATGCACACCGAGCACACGGTCGACGTCGCCGTCATCGGCGGTGGTCAGGCCGGCCTGGCCGCCGGATACTTCCTGCGCCGGGCCAAGGCGGACTTCGTCATCCTGGACGCCGGGAACGGGCCGGGAGGCTCCTGGCCCGAGTACTGGGACTCCCTGCGCCTGTTCTCCCCGGCCGCGCACAGCATGCTCCCCGGCTGGTGGATGCCCGAGGAGGAGGGGAGGGAGTACCCCTCGGCCGCCCACGTGGCCTGGTACCTGGGCGCATACGAGCACCGCTACGACCTGCCCGTCCGCCGGCCGGTCCGGGTGCGCCGGGTCGAGCGGGCCGATGACCGGTTGCGGCTGACCACCGACGGGGACACCTGGTCGGCGCGGTACGTCATCAGCGCCACCGGGACCTGGCGGTCGCCGTACATCCCCGACATCCCCGGCCGGGACGTCTTCGAGGGCGGGCAACTCCACACCGTGGACCACCGCCGGCCCGACGGGTTCGCCGGCCGGCGTGTCGTGGTGGTGGGCGGCGGCAACTCGGCCGCCCAGATCCTCGCCGAACTCTCCGAGGTCGCCGACACCACCTGGGTCACCGCCCGACGGCCCCGGTTCCTGCCCGACGACGTCGACGGGCGGGCGCTCTTCGCCATCGCCACCGGCGCCCGGAAGGCGGCCGACCGGGGAGAGCCGGGTCCCGCCGGTATCGCGGACCTGGGGGACATCGTGGTCGTCCCGAGCGTGCGCGAGGCCCGTGAGCGCGGCGCCCTCAAGGCCGAGCCGATGTTCGACCACCTCACCCGTACCGGGGTGGCCTGGGCGGACGGGACCACGATGGACTGCGACGTGATCCTGTGGTGCACGGGCTTTCGCCCGGTGCTGGACCACCTCGCCCCGCTGGGGCTCGTCGACGAGCGGGGGCGGATCCCCGTGGTGGGCACCCGCTCCCGCGCCGAACCCCGACTGCACCTGCTGGGCTACGGGGACTGGACCGGCCCCGCCTCGGCCACCCTCATCGGGGCGGGCCGCACGGCCAAGGCCGCCGTCGCGGAGGTCGTCGGTTCCCTCCGCGAGGGGTGAGGACCGCGCGTCACCGGCGCGCATCGCGCAGAAGCCGGCGTACGACGTGGCGCGCGTCTCGGCCGACTCCGCGCAGGGTGGCCGAGGAGAAGCTCCGCTGGAACTCCAGCCCCACGTATCCCAGCCCGGAGACCGTGGTGGACACCCCGCCGCGGTGCAGCGGGCGTCCCTCGGCGTCCAGGGCCCCGGTCGGGGCGAGGTGGTCCAGCGCGGGCCGGTAGCCGGTGGCGAGCAGAAGGGTGTCCACCTTCTCCACGGTGCCGTCGGGCCAGGTCACCTTGTCGCCCTCCGCCCGGGTGAACATCTCCCTCCGGTCGGGGTTCCCGGTGGCGAACGCGGCCCGGTAACGGCCGTCGTCGTTGACCAGGACCGGGATCCTCCGCCAGAGCCGGCTCAGGGGCGCGACGTCCAGGCCGCTGCGGACGAACCACCAGTGGACGTCCCTCCCCAGGGGACGCTGCTCCGTCCAGGCCACCGGCGCCCGGGTGGCCAGGCTGACCCTGGCCGTCCCGGCCAGCTCCGCGGCGATCTGGACCCCGGAGTTGCCACCGCCGACCACCACGACCCGCCGGCCGGCGAAGGGCCCGGGGGAGCGGTACTCCGCGGCGTGCAGCACGGTTCCGGTGAAGTCCGTCAGTCCGGGCAGATCCGGACGGTGGGGGCGGCCGAAGCCGCCGGTCGCGTTGACCACCGCCGAGGAGCGCGCACGCGACCCGTCGGAGAGGGTCAGGACCAATCCGCTCCCGTCGCGTTCGGCCCTCTCCACCCGCCGCCCGCAGCGCAGGTCCATCTCCGAGCGGGCGGCGTAGTCGCGCAGGTAGTCCACCACCTCGTCGCGACGCGGATACCGGTCGGGGTCGCCCGGCATCGGCAGGCCGGGCAGGGAGGAGAAACGGGCGGGGGAGAAGAGGGTCAGGCCGTCGTAGTAGTGCGGCCAGGATCCGCCCGGCCCGTCGGAGGCCTCCAGGACCAGGGCCCGCACGCCCGCGCGATGCGCGGCCCACGCGGCGGCCAGGCCCGCCTGGCCGGCTCCGATGACGATGAGGGGGGAGTCTTCCATGGGTGTGTTCCTTCGATGTCGGAATCGCCCTACCGTGAGGGCTCCGGAGGGGAGGCCGGGAGGGGGAAGGGGGGTGTCCGCCCCCGGACCCTGGTGGCCGAGGCGATCAGCGCCCCCGCAGCCGCCAGACCCCCCAGGAGCACGAACACCGCCGGATACCCGCCCAAGGGACCGGCGAGGGCGGCACCCGCCCAGGGCGCCACCGCGATGGCCAGCATGAGCGGGGTGTGCATGATGCCGTTGAGGACCGCGTAGTGTTCCGTCCCCCACCGGTCGGCGACGGCCGTGGCCTGGAGGAGGGTCAGGATGCCGCGCGCCATACCGGCGAGTACCGCGATGGCCAGAACGGGGATCAGTGGACCGGGCACCAGGGCCAGCAGGACGGTGGTCACCGAGCAGGCGCCCAGCACGGCCACGGCCCGTGACACCGGACCGGTCCACCGTTCCAGGGGCGCGTAGACCAGGCGGCCGAGCACCTGACCCACTCCGCCCACCCCCAGGGCCCAGGCCGCCTCCGTCGTACCGAACCCCCGCCCTTCCAGGAGGGGGACCAGGGTGACCACGACCGCGTAGACGGCGAAGGAACCCAGGCCCAGGGCCGCCGTCAGGGTCCAGAACACCCGGCCGCGCACCACCGCGCGCACGCCCTCGCGCCCATCTCCGCGCCCGTCGTCTCCGGCCGTCCACTCCCGGGGCAGGGCGAAGGCGTGCAAGGGCACCACCACGACGAGCAGAACGGCGGCCAGGACCAGATAGGCGCCCCGCCACCCCCAGATCCCCTCCAACAGGGCGGTCACCGGGGCGAAGACGGTACTGGCCAGTCCCGCGGCCAGGGTCAGCGCGGTCAACGCCCGCACCTTGCCCCGCCCGTACCAGTGGGTCAGCGCGGCGAAGGCCGGAGGGTAGAACAGCCCGGCCATCGCCGCCCCCGCCACCAGCCAGGCGGCGGCGAAGGTCCACAGGTCCGGGGCCAGCGCGATGGCCGCCACCGCGGGAACGGAGACCAGGGCCGCCGCCGTCATCGCCGGCCGCGGCCCCCGGGCCTGCACCCAGCGTCCCACGAGGATCCCCACCGCTCCCGCCACGAGCTGGGAGGCCGAGAACCAGGCGGTCACCGAGACCGGCGACCATCCGGTATCGGCGACGATGCTCGGAACCAGAACGGGGAACGCGTAGAACAGCACCCCGTAACCGGTGGTGACGGTGACGCACAGGGCCGCCAGGCCCCGACGCGCGCCGACCACGGGGGCGGGCGCGCCGGGGACCCGGCCGTGCACGGCCGTCACGAGACCCGTTCCGGCTCACCGGCCTCGGACACGCCGCCGCAGCAGCCGTCCTCGGAGGCGGAGACCGTCGGGGCGACGGCGCCGCGGCCGGCGGAGATCGAGAGCGACGCGGGGAGGAGCAGGTCACCCCGGCGGGCACCCTCCTCGGCGGCGGGCTCCGCGGGGCCGCAGCAGCCACCCGCCTCGGCCTTGGTGGCGGCGGGCTCCTCGAACAGGCCCGCGCCACCGCACACCCCGGTCTCGGGCAGGGTCAGCTCCACTCGCGCGGCGGACTCGTGGTCGCCGGCCAGATGGGCGGCGATGCTCCGGACCTGCTCGAACCCGGTCAGGGCCAGGAACGTGGGGGCGCGCCCGTAGGACTTCATCCCCGCCAGGAAGAACCCCTTCTCCGGGTGGGACAGCTCGGCGACGCCGTGCGGGTAGACGGTGCCGCAGGAGTGCGCGTTGGGGTCGATGAGCGGGGCCAGCCCCACCGGGGCCTGGAGGGTGGCGTCCAGGCCGAGACGGATCTCGGACAGGGGCCCCAGGTCGGGGCGGAACCCGGTCAGGGCCACCACCTCGTCGACCGGCCCCGTCTCCCGGCCGTCGTCGTCCACCAGGACCAGCCGATCCTCGACCGGGCGCACCTCGGCGGTGCGGAACCCGGTCACCACCTCGATGTGCCCGGCCTCCACCGCCGCCTTGGCCCGCAGCCCCAGGGCGCCGCGTTCGACCAGCTGGTCGGCGGCCCCTCCGCCGAAGGCGTCGCCCACGGCACCGCGCCGCAGCACCCACACCGCGCGGGTGCCGGGCTCCCGCTCGGCGAGCGCGGCCAGGGCCACCAGCGCCGTCAGCGCCGAGTGCCCCTTGCCGACGACGGCCGTGGTCCGCCCCGCGTACCGTGCCCGCGTCGCGGGGTCGGCTGTGTCGGGGATCCTGTGGGAGACCCGCTCCGCGGCGTCCGCCTCCCCGAGGGCGGGAAGGCCGTCGCCGCCCAGGGGGTTGGGAGAGTCCCAGGTGCCGGAGGCGTCCACGACCGCGCGGGCGAGCAGACGCTCCTCACCGTCGCGGGTGCGCACACGCACGGTGAAGGGCCGCTCCTCGCGTCCGGCGTCCACCACCCGGTCCCGGCCCAGGCGGCTCACACCGGTCACCTCGGCTCCGAGGCGCACCCGGTCGCCCAGCACGGTGGCCAGCGGGGCCAGGTAGGAGTCGACCCACTCGGCGCCGGTGGGATAGCCGCCGTCGTCCGGGCGCCGCCAGCCGGTGGCGGCGAGCAGCTTCTCGGCCGCGGGGGCGACGAGGTCGCGCCACATCGAGAACAACCGCACATGCCCCCACGCGGCCACCGCCGACCCGGCCCGGTCGCCCCGTTCCAGCACCACGACCGGCAGGTCACGGCCGACCAGCTCGGCCGCCGCGGCCAGCCCCACCGGGCCCGCTCCGATCACCACGACGGGAAGTCCCTCGCTCATGACACGTCCTTTCATCGACGGATGTCTATGGAAGGGGACTTTATCGATACTCGTCTATGGACGCAACCATAGATCGTGGTCGATAATGTGGAGCATGACCGCGACACGACCCGAACACGCAGAACCCGCGCTCCTCGCCTCCGAGGCCGAGACCTACGCCTCGTGGTTCGCCTCCCTGGCCGAACCCATGCGGGTGCGCCTGCTGCACGCCGTCGCCGCGCGTCCCGGCTCGATCGGCGTGGGGGATCTGGCGGACGCCGTGGGTGTCAGCCAACCCACCGTCTCCCACCACCTGCGCAAACTCGCCGACGTCGGGTTCGTGACCCTCACGAAGGTGGGCACCTCCACCCGGGTCTCCGTGAACCCCGCCTGCTGCACCGGGCTGCCGCACGCCGCCGACGCGGTCATGGGCCTGCTCGCCGCCCGCCCGTGCTGCCCCACCGACCTGCCCGCCGACGTCACCACCCGCCCCATGGTCGACGCGGACCTCGAACGGGTCCGGGAGATCTACGCCGAGGGCATCGCCACCGGCGACGCCACCTTCGAGACCGAGGCGCCCGAGGTCGAGGCGCTCAAGGGCCGTTGGCTCCCCGATCACCGGTGGGTCGCCGAACTCGACGGGGCGGTGGTGGGCTGGGCCGCGGCCTCGCCGGTCTCCACCCGCGAGGTCTACGCCGGGGTCGCCGAGACCTCGGTGTACGTCGCCGAGGACGCACGTGGCCGGGGTGTGGGCAAGGCCCTGCTGTACCGACAGGTCACCGAGGCGGACCGAGGCGGCCTCTGGACCCTCCAGACCTCGGTCTTCCCCGAGAACCGGGCCTCCCTCGCCCTGCACCACCAGGCCGGTTTCCGCACCGTCGGGGTGCGCGAGCGCGTCGCCCGCCACCACGACCGCTGGCGCGACACCGTCCTGCTGGAACGCCGCGGAGAGGAGTTCGGCCCCGGCGCCGCGGCCTGCGCGGACGACCCTGCCTGCACGACCTGCTGACCCGACCGCCGCACAACGCGGCACCCCCGCACGGGGGTCGAGGACCGTGGGAGCCGGTGGTTCGGGCCGAGCCCGTCCCGGCGCGCCCACTCGCCGCGCGCATCGGAGCCCACCGCACGCGTTCTCCACGGCGGACCCCTGGGCGGGCAAAGGCGGTGTTGGGACGCGGACGCCGCCGACCGGTGCGGAGCAAGGACGACCGGTCCGGGCGCACAGGTTCGGAACAGTTTCCGGCAACGAACCGCCAAAGCGTGCTGATCGGCACCGCTCTTCCGTCCTACGCTGCGAGAAGGAGCCGAAACGGTGCCTCCCGCTCCGACGGCACCGTCACCCCTCCCGGTCCGGAAGGGCCCCTTGTCACCGAGGGAGACAGCGATGGCCCAGCTCAAGGTACAACCCGTATCCGACACCGCCCTGGCGCGCCTGAGGTCCGGCTTCGAGGGCCGGGTGTACTCCGCCACCGACGACGGGTACGAGGAGGCACGCACCCTCTTCAACGCGATGATCGACCTCCGACCCGGCGTGATCGCCCAGTGCCAGGGCACCGACGACGTGCGCCGCTGCATCGAGTGCGCCCGTGAGGAGGGTCTGGAGATCGCCGTACGCGGGGGCGGGCACAGCGTCGCCGGGATGTCCCTCACCCATGGGGGCCTGGTCATCGACCTGCGCCGGATGCACACCGTGGTGGTCGACCCCGAGGGGATGCGGGTCGGCGTCGGCGGCGGCGCGGTGATGGGCCAGATGGACGAGGCGACCGCGCGGCACGGCCTGGTCACGACCGGGGGCCGGGTGTCGTCCACCGGGGTCGGCGGTTTCGTGCTCGGCGGCGGATCGGGGTGGATCGAGCGCAAGTTCGGCCTGGCCTGCGACAACCTGCTGGGCGCCGACCTGGTCACCGCCGAGGGCGACCTCGTGCACGCCTCCGCCGACGAGAACCCCGAACTGTTCTGGGCCTTGCACGGCGGCGGCGGGAACTTCGGCGTCGCCACCCGCCTGGACCTGCGGCTGTACCCACTGCCGGAGTTCTCGCTGGGCCTGCTGCTCTTCCTGCCCGAGGCGGGACCCGAGGTCGTGCGCACCTGGCGGAACCTCATGGCGCAGGCACCCGACGAGATCGGCGGCGGCCTGATCTACCTCGTCGCACAGCCGGAGCCGTTCATCCCCGAGGAACTGGTCGGCCGGATGGTGTGCGGGGTGGTGATCACCTGTGTGGGCGGGGAGGCGATGCTGCGCGACCTGGCCGCGCCGCTGCTCCGACTGGGGCCGGCGGCGGAGATGATCACCGACATGCCCTACGCCGAGATGCAGAAGGCACTCGACGACCCGCCCGGGTA
The DNA here is from genome assembly GCF_031845465.1 of Nocardiopsis lambiniae. Classification (NCBI taxonomy): domain Bacteria; kingdom Bacillati; phylum Actinomycetota; class Actinomycetes; order Streptosporangiales; family Nocardiopsidaceae; genus Nocardiopsis; species Nocardiopsis lambiniae. The sequence goes on from NZ_JAVREP010000005.1 coordinate 46,972, forward strand.
CCGCAACCACTGGTCGGTGGAGCACCTGGAATCGCTGCCCGACACGGCGATCGACGTGTTCTGCGCACGGGCCGACGGCATGGTGGTCCCCTCCCCGACGGCCCACGCCATGTGGCGGCTCGGCGGCGCCGTCGGGCGGGCCCCGACCGACTACCCGTTGCCCTGGCGATCCGCCCAGTGGGCCGTGCACCCGCTCGCGATGTGGGAGGACCCCGCAGACGACGCCCGCGCCGTCCAGTGGGTGAAGGACGTCCGCGCGGACATGCGTCCGTGGGCCACGGGAGACGTGTACCTCAACTTCACCGGGGACGAGGGTGAGGACCGTGTGGTCCGCGGCTTCGGCGAGGACAACTACGCCCGGCTCAGCGCGGTCAAGACCGCGTACGACCCGGACAACGTCTTCCATCGCAACCACAACATCCGTCCCGCCCGCGCGATGCCCGCGGCCGTGGCCCCGCCGCCGCGCCGGGGCTGACCCGTCCGGACGCGATCCGGGGCGATCGGCTTCACGGACGGACGGTGGGCCCTGACATCGTGCCCCGGTCCTTTTCCGTGGGACCGTCGTGCCCCCTGAGCGCGGCCTCCGACGCGGGCGGGCGCTCTCGGGCCGATGCCGTCCAGGCCTTGGAGTCCTGAGCCGGGGTCGCCCGGTCCGTTCGCTTCTCCTCGACGCGGTGGACGCGGGGCGGCGACCGGTGCCATGGTCGAGCGACGGTCGGACACAGCGAAGGGCATGTGCCGGATCCCTCCGGAACATGCCCTGAACCGGTCGTACCGGTGAACCTGACGGGACGTCACTCGAACCCGCGAGGCGAGCCGCGCCGGGGGCTGGGGGTGCCCCAGAGGAAACGACGGAACGACCTGGCGAGGCGGACGAAGTCCCCCGAGCAAGGTCGTTCCGGAGTGAAGTGGGCGATACAGGATTCGAACCTGTGACCTCTACCGTGTCAAGGTAGCGCTCTAACCAACTGAGCTAACCGCCCGCGTGAAGCGATGGGAGGTGGAGACGGGATTCGAACCCGTGTAGACGGCTTTGCAGGCCGCTGCCTCGCCTCTCGGCCACTCCACCGAGTTCCACGTAGGCGCCTGAGCGCCCCCGCGTCTCCTCCGAGCGGACGACGGGATTCGAACCCGCGACCCTCACCTTGGCAAGGTGATGCTCTACCAGCTGAGCCACGTCCGCTTGCTGCTCGGCGCCGACCTCGTTCCCTTGGCCGTCGCCCTGCCGCTGGTAAGAACTTTAGCGGAAAGTCGGCAGACGGCAAATCGAATCGGAACGGGACCCCGCACACACTGGGAGGAAGAGGTAACTCCGTCGTCACGTACCCGGGTGGACAATGGGGCGAGGGTGTCGGATCACAGGAGGCGACGGCATGGCCGGGTGCGGGTCGGGCCACGGAGGGCAGCGGAGCTGGACGTCTGCCCGGGACCTGGCACGACGTGCGGGTGAACGGGCGTCCGTCGCCGTGCGCGAACTGCCGTCGGAGGAGGCGTCGGGTGCCGTTCTGGGCACCGACGTGCGCGCCCTGACCGGGCTTCCGGCGTTCGACGCCGCCGCCATGGACGGTTTCGCGGTGTCGGGTCCCGGCCCCTGGTCGCCGGTGGGCGTGGGGTTGGCCGGCGCGCCCGTCGCGTGCGCCGGGCTGGCCCCGGGCGAGGCGGTGGAGATCGCCACCGGCGCTCGGGTGCCCAAGGGCACCGAGGCGGTCCTGCCCTACGAACTGGCCGAACGCTCGGGGGGCCGGGTCACCGGCCCGGCCGAGACGGGGCGGCACGTGCGCTGGGCCGGTGAGGAGATCACCCCCGGCGAGACGGTGCTCACCCGGGGCGCGATCGTGGGCCCGGCCGTCCTGGGTCTGGCCGCGGCCCTGGGTCACGAGACACTGCCGGTCCTGCTGCCCCGGGTGGCGGTGATCGTCACCGGTGAGGAGGTCACCACGTCAGGGCTGTCGGGAGAGGGCTACGTGCGCGACGCCATCGGCCCGATGCTGCCCGGCCTGGTGGCGTGGGCGGGCGGCCGGGTGGAGGGGATCCGCCACATGGGCGATGACCGGGACGCGCTGGTGACGGCGATCACCGGGGCCCGCGCCGACGTGGTCGTGGTGTGCGGTTCCTCCTCCAAGGGCCCCGCCGATCATCTGCGCGCGGCGTTGGCCGAGGTGGGCGCGGAGGTCCTCGTGGACGGGGTGGCCTGCCGTCCCGGACACCCGCAGGTGCTGGCCCGGTCCGGGGACACCCTCTTCGTGGGGCTGCCGGGCAACCCCGGGGCCGCGCTCGTGGCCGCCCTCACCCTGCTGGTCCCCTTGCTGTCCGCGATGTCCGGGCGCCCCGACCCGAGCCGGGAGCCGGTGCCGGCCCCCGTGGTCGGCGAGGTGACCGCCCACCCCCGGGACACCCGGCTGGTCGCCGTCCGGCTGGAGGGGGAGCGGGCCCTGCCCGTGGGGCACGACCGGCCCGCCAACCTGCGCGGCGCCGCCCTGGCCGACGCCTACGCCGTGATCCCGCCCGGGTGGCGCGGTGGCGAGGCGGAGCTCGTCCGCCTGCCCTGACACGCGCGGCGGCCCCGGAGGGCTCGTCCCTCCGGGGCCGCAGGCGAGCTAGCCGATCCGCTGTTCCTCGCGGGTGGCGAGCACGGGCGGTTCCGGCGGTTCCACCGCCGGGTTGCCCCGACCGCGCAGCAGCAGCCACGCCTGGAGGGCCGCCGCCGTGACGATGACCACGGCGATGACACTGGTCAGGTGCATACCGCTGGTGAACGCCGCGCGCGCGGCGTCCATCAGTGCGGTGCCGGTCGCCCCGCCCAGGTCGGCGGCGCTGTTGGCGGCACCGCCCAGCGTCTCCCGGGCGGCGTCCACCGCACCGGGGGGTACGTCCTCGACCCCGGTCAGGTGCGAACGGTAGGACGCCGTCAGCACACTGCCCAGCAGGGCGACGCCCAGGGCCGCGCCCAGCTCGTAGGCGGTCTCGGAGATCGCCGAGGCCGCGCCGGCGCGCTCGGGCGGCGCCGCCGACATGATGGCGCCGTTGGTGAGCGTCTCGGCGAACCCGGCGCCGGTCGCGATGAGCGCGAAGCCGGTCGCCACCACCGTCACGCCGAGGGTGACGTCGTTCACCGGGGCGATGATCAGCACCGCGAACCCCGAGGCGGTGACCAGCAGGGAACCGCCGACCACGGCGGCCAGGCTCAGGTGGCGGGCCAGGCGCACCGCCACGAGGCCGGCCAGGACCGACAGCACCAGCCCGGGGATCAGGACGAACCCGGCCCGCATCGGTGAGATGCCCAGCACCAGCTGGAGGTACTGCGTCAGGAAGAACAGCGAGGACACCAGCGAGAAGACGATCATCAGGTTGGTGGCCACCGCCACGCTGAAGACACGGTGACGGAACAGGCTCACGTCGATGAGCGGTTCGTCCAGCTTCTTCTGCCTGCGCACGAACAGGTAACCGAGGATGAGACCGATCGCCAGTGAGGCGACGGGGACCGGTGACAGGCCCTCGGTGGCGAGCTTCTTGACCCCGTACACGGCGGGCAGCATCGCGGTCAGCGACAACACCACGCTGAGCAGGTCCAGCCGCCCCGGCTCGGGGTTGCGGGACTCGCGCACCAGCAGCGGTACCAGGATCAGGATGAGGGCCATCACGGGCAGGTTGATGAGGAACACCGACCCCCAGAAGAAGTGCTCCAGGAGCCAGCCGCCCAGGATGGGACCCAACGCCGCGCCGCCGGAGAACCCGGACGCCCACAGGGCGATGGCCAGCAGGCGCTGACGCGGGTCCAGGAAGATGTTGCGCAGCAGGGACAGGGTCGAGGGCATCAGGGACGCGCCCGCGACGGCGAGCAGGGCCCGCGCCAGGATGAGCGTCTCGGCGTTCGGTGAGAACGCGGCCAGCAGAGAGGCGACGCCGAACGCGGCCGAACCGATCATGAGCAGGCGTCGTCGCCCGATGCGGTCGCCGAGCGAGCCCATGGTGATCAACAGACCGGCCAGGACGAAGCCGTAGACGTCGACGATCCACAGCAGTTGGCCGGCGGTGGGCCGGAGCCGCTCGCTCAGTTCGGGCACGGCGAAGCCGAGCACGGTCGAGTCGACCGAGATCAGGATCACCGGCAGCACCAGCACGGCGAGCGCGGCCCATTCGCGGGGACCGGCGAGGGTCGGGGCGGGGCGCGCGTGGTCGTGGCCGTTTCCGGCCGTGGCGGAAGTCATCTCTCCTCGTTCGTTTCGCTGTTCTCGTGCCCTGCGGGCACGGGCCCGGCGGGAGGGCGGGCTCCGGGCCGGGACTTTCACGTCGGGACGGGAAGCGTGGTCGACCGGCAGACGCACTGCGGGACTCTTCAACCGTCCAGCCGGTACAGTACCGTCCAGCCGGTACAGTGTCAATCGTGAACGCTTCCAAGACCCGTGACCGCATTCTCGACGCCCTCCAGGGGATCCTCATCCGGGAGGGCTACTCGTCCGTGACGCTGGGGGCGGTCGCCCGGGACGCCTCGGTGTCCAAGGGCGGCCTGCTCTACCACTTCCCCTCCAAGGCCGCCATGTTGACCGGTCTCATCGAGCGCCTGTCCGTCCTGGCGGAGGAGGAGTTCCGCGAGGCGGCGGAGGGCGAGGAGGGCGTGGTCCGCGTCTTCCTGCGGACCTCGCTGCCCCAGAGTTCGGAGGAGCGCGAACTCTACTGGGCGATCATCGCCGCGCTGCGCGGTCAGGAGGACATGCCCGAAGAGGCCTTCGCGCACGTGCAGGACCTGTTCGACCGCTGGCGGCGGCTGCTGCACGAGGAACTGGAGGACCCGATCCTGGCCGAGATCATCCTGCGCACGGGCGACGGGCTGTACCTGTCGGACCTCGCCGGCCTCCCGCCCGCCGACCCCGAACTCCGGCAGGGGATGATCGACCGTCTGGTGGCCGAGTCCGACCGGGTCCGCCGAAAGCGGTGAGCCCCGATCCGGGGAGGGGCCGGCACCCGTCGGCGACCACCGTCCGGATGTCGGCCGGTGAACGGCCCACGGTGCTGACAATGTGTCCCGGGTCATGATTTACTTCCCGGTAACTTCGTAGCCGCCACCAGGCCCCGAGGCTGTCGGGTGCCTGCCCACCTCGTGAGGTGAAGTGTGCACCACCTGGGGACGTGGAGTGCGCCGGGTCGACGGGGAACGGTCGGTTCGCAAGACTGTTCCCACCTCGCCGGAGCCTCCACGGGGTGAGAACACGCAGACGGGAAAGCGGGGAGCGGATGCACAGGCTCACCAACCAGGTCCGACCCTACGCCTGGGGCGCCCGCACGGCCATTCCCCGGCTGCTGGGCCTGGAGCCGGACGGCACCCCCCAGGCCGAGCTGTGGCTCGGCGCCCACCACGGCGCCCCCAGCACCGTTCACTGCGAGGAAGGCCCCCTCCCCCTGCCCGAGCTCATCGCCGGTGACCCCGCCCGGGTCCTCGGCGAGGAGGTCGCCGACCGTTTCGGCGACCGGCTCCCCTTCCTCCTGAAGGTCCTGGCGGCCGACGAGCCGCTCTCCCTCCAGGTGCACCCGGACGCCGAACGGGCCCGGTCCGGGTTCGCCGCCGAGGAACGCCGGGGCATCCCGATCGACGCGTCCCACCGCAACTACCGTGACCCCCACCACAAGCCGGAACTGCTGCTGGCCCTGGAACCCTGCGAGGCCCTGTGCGGTTTCCGCGAGCCCGCCGCCGCCCACCGCGACCTGCTGGACCTGTCCTGTGAACTGGCCGAACTGCTGCGCGAGGACCTGTCGCACCACGACGACGGCGTCGCGCTGAGATCGGCGCTCACCCGCCTGCTCACCCTCTCCGGTGAGGAACGCGAACGGCTCATCGGGGAATTCGTGGCCGACTGGGACCGGGTCCGCCCCCTGTGCGCCCACGCCGACATCGTCGGCGAGCTGGCCGCCCGCTACCCCGGCGACCCGGGAGCGGTGGCGTCCCTGCTGCTCAACAGGGTGACCCTCTGGCCCGGTCAGGCACTGTTCCTGCCGGCCGGCAACCTGCACGCCTACCTCCGGGGCACGGCCGTGGAGGTGATGGCGGGCTCCGACAACGTGCTGCGGGCCGGACTGACCCGCAAGCACGTGGACCCGGCCGAACTGCTCGACGTCGTCGACTTCGCGGTCCTGCCGGTGCCCTACTCCCAGCCGTCCTTCCAGAACGGGCGCCGGGAGTTCCGTCCGGGTGCGCCGGAGTTCGCCCTCCACGAGATCGGCCCGGGGCGGGTCACCGCCCACCTGCCGGGGGAGGGGCCCGCGGTGGTGCTGGCCCTGAACGGCCGGGTGGAACTGATCCCCGAGGTCGGCCACCGGATCGAGCTCCAGCGCGGCGAGTCGGTGTTCGTCCAGGCCGACAGCGGTCCGATCAAGGTCGAGGGGCAGGGACACGTCGTCGCCGCCACGGTCGGCGCCCCGACCGCGGACTGAGCGAGGGCCGAGGGCGGCCGGTCACCCCCGTGTTCGGGGCGTCCGCGCCGAGTCGCTTTCCGACGCCGATACGCTGGGCCCCTCTGTTCCCACGTGTCACAGGAGAGGTACCACCATGGCTCTGGAGCGTCCGGAGATCGACTTCGTCGAGGGCCCGCCGCCGGCGGACCTGGAGATCACCGACCTCGTCGTCGGCGAGGGTGAGCAGGCCGGGCACGGCAACACCGTCGACGTGCACTACGTCGGCGTGGCCTTCTCCAACGGCGAGGAGTTCGACGCGAGCTGGAACCGCGGCGCGCCGCTGGGCTTCCGTCTCGGCGCGGGTCAGGTCATCCCGGGCTGGGACCAGGGTGTCCTGGGCATGCGCGTGGGCGGCCGGCGCAAGCTGGTCATCCCGCCGCACCTGGCCTACGGCGCCCGTGGCGCGGGCGGCGCGATCGGCCCGAACGAGACCCTGATCTTCGTCTGCGACCTGGTCGCCGTCCGCTAGGGGATCCACGGATCCCACGGAGAAGGGGCCCGTGCCGCGTCCGACCGGCACGGGCCCCTTCCCCTGCTCCCACCATCAGCTCAAGGTTGCGCCCACCTTCACGTGGCCCTTGAGCAGATCGCGGGCGATCGTGCGGCGCTGGATCTCGTCGGTGCCCTCGAAGATGCGCAGCAGACGCAGGTCACGGTAGAACCGCTCGATGGGCAGCTCACGCGTGTACCCCATGCCGCCGTGGATCTGGAGCACGCGGTCGACGATCTCGTTGGCCTTGACGCCGCCGAAGAGCTTGGCGATGGACTGCGCGTGACGCGAGTCGAGGCCCGCGCCGACCTGCCACGCGGCGTGCAGGACGAGCAGGCGCAGCGCCTCGATCTCCACCTGGGAGTCGGCGATCATCCACTGGATGGCCTGACGGTCGGCGATCGGCGCGCCGAAGGTCTCCCGGGTCTTGGCGTACTCGATGGCCATCTCCAGCAGCCGCTCGCAGCTGCCGATGGCGCGGGCGGGCAGCAGGTAGCGGCCCTTGCCGATCCACTGCATGGCCAGGGCGAAGCCCTTGCCCTCCTCGCCGAGGATGTTCGCGTGCGGCACGCGCACGTCCTGGAAGATCAGGGCGGCCGGGCGGCGCTCGCCCATGGTGTCGATGGGCTCGGAGGTCCAGCCCATGTCGCGGTCGACGAGGAAGCAGGTCACGCCGCCGTTGGCGCCCTTCTCCGGGTCCGTGATGGCGAAGACCATGGTGAAGTCGGCCTCGTGGCCGCCGGTGATGAAGGTCTTCTCACCGTTGATGACCCACTCGTCGCCCTCGCGCACGGCGCGGGCCCGGATGGCCTTGGCGTCCGAACCGGCGCCCGGCTCGGTGATGGCGAAGCAGGAGCGCTTCTCACCGTTGATGGTGGGCAGCAGGTAGCGCTCCTTCTGCTCCTCGTTGCAGTGGTAGAGGATGTTGTCGGCCTCGCCGCCGAACTTGAAGGTCAGGAACGTCCGGCCCAGCTCGATCTCGATGATCGCGGCGGTGATCGGGTCCAGGCCCATGCCGCCGTACTCCGTGGGGGTCTCCACACCCCAGAAGTCGGACTTGCGGGCGAGGTCGCGCAGCCGGATGCGCTCCTCCCTGTTCAGGCCCGGGGGATGTCCTTCGCGCTCACGCCGCAGGACCTCGTTCTCCAGCGGCATCAGCTCCCGCTCGACGAAGGTCCGCACCCAGTCGCGGACGGCGCGCTGCTCTTCGTTCAACGAGAAATCGATCACGGCCTGCTCCCAAGTAACCTAACAGTGTTCGGTTATGTGAGGGTACGATGATCACCGCCGCCGACGCAAGGGGAGGTCCCGAAGTCCCGAGGCGGGCACGTCGGACCCGACACCGTGCGATGATCGGGCCGGACGCCGGAGGGCCCGGTGCCCGACGCATCGGAGAGGGGACCCCATCCGTGGCCCGACCCAAGACGCCGATCCTGAGCCGACCGGCCATCCGCCGCGCCGCGCTCTCGCTCATCGACCGGGACGGGCTGGACGGGTTGTCCATGCGCAAACTCGCCCAGGAACTCGACGTGCGGGCCGCCTCCCTGTACAGCCACTACCGGACCAAGGAGGAACTGCTCATCGAGGTGGCCGACGAGGTCACCGAGGGCATCGACGTCTCCGGTTTCGGGGGCGGCGACTGGCGCGGGGGACTCACCGCCTGGGCGCGCTCCTACCGCGACGCGATCACCGCCCACCCCAACCTGCTGCCGGTGATCGCCGCCGGTCCCGGCCGCCGCGAGGAGGCGCTGCGCCGGGCCGACGCCATCCACGGCGGGCTCGTGGGCGCCGGCTGGCCGCCCCGCTACGCCACGATGATCGGCGCCTCCACCAAGTACCTGATCCTGGGGTCGGCCACCAGTTCCTTCGCCCGCGGCTTCGACGACGACGTGCGCGTGTACCGCGACCGCTACCCCAACCTGTCGCAGGCCCACCGGCTCGCCGAGCACGCCGCCGAGATCGACGAGGACAGCTTCGAGCTGGCCCTGTCCGCCTTCCTCGACGGCCTCACCGGCGTCTACGAGAGGGTCCGGAGCGCTCCCGAGGACTGAGGGGGTCGGGACCCGCCCGCGTCCCGACCCCGACCCGCGCCCTTCGGGTCACGAACCCGTCGGCCTGGTCTCCCCGTTGCCCGTGATGGCCGTGCGCTCCAGCCGGTCCAGCAGCGAGCCCCGTTCCGGTAACGACCGGAGCGCGATCTCCTTCCCGTAACGGATGCGGGTGAACGTCTCCGGGAGCCGGCCCGCCAACCTGCGCTGCGCGATCCACCCCAGCCACAACGCCACCAGGAGACCGTTGGCCACGCCCACCGGGAGCGCCGCCCAGGGCGCCCCGGCCACACCGAGGAACACCGCGGCCAGGACCGTCGGGACGCACGACAACGGCAGGGCGGCCAGGGACAGCCACACCTGGACCTGATTGTCGCCGCTGTCGTTGGCATCCACCCGCGACCGCGGGTCCACACCGGGGGACAGGGCCACCACCGACAACAGCAGGGACAGCCCCGCACCCGCCCCGAACACCGCGAACAGGCCGGTCAGGACGTACGGCCAGGCCCAGTGCGCACCGGTGAGCCCGATGAACAGCACGCTCAGCGCCAGCGCGCCCGGCACGCCCAGCGCCAGGATCGCGATCTGACGCCCGCGCACGTCCGCCCGCGCCGTGTCGGGCCTCTGACCCACCACCGTCAACCACAGCGCCGTCCCGTCGTGGCCGTACATGTTCGCGGTGGACAACGCCATGATGAACGCGCAGGTCACCCCGGCGAACGGCGCGAAGGACGAGTACAGGTCGCTCGACCACGTCAGCAGTCCGATGAACAGTCCCGCCCACAACGAGGCGCGGACCTCCAGACCCCGCCACGGATCGCGCCACCACTGACGCAGTTCCTTGCCGATCACCGCGCCCAACGGTGTGTCCGGCAGCAGGGAACGGGCCGGACGGGAGAGCGGTCGCGCACCCAGGGGGCGCCGACGCCGACGCATCCCGCGCGCCGTCACCCGCGGCGCCAACAGCGCCGACGTGACCACCACCAGCACCGACGCCAGCAGTATCGAGGCGGCCAGCCACCCCAGCGCCGGTCCCCACGCGCCCGCGGCAGCCGCCGTCACCGCGTGCACCGGCCACGACGTGGGCAGGGCCGCCAGGACCGCGCCCGTAGTCCCCTCGCCCAGACCGTTCGCGCGCAGTGCGAGCGTCGCCGCCAACGCGGGTTGCACCGCCATCCACCCGAAGAAGAGCAGCGCCATGATCAACCCCCACTGCACCGAGGCGATCTCCATGCCCAGCCGCGAGAGCATGGCCGCGCCCAGCGCGCGGAACACCAACCGGGACAGGGCGATGACCGAGATCCACAACGCCAGTACGGCCGGCACCGCCACCAGCGCTGCCGCCACCGAGAACACGGCGCCGTGCCACACCAGCGCGGTCGCCGCGACCAGGGTCAGGGCCGGACCGATGTCGACGAACACGGTCGCCAGCAACAGCGCGCCCACCCTGCGGCGGTCCAACGGCAACAGGGCGAAGTACTGCGAACGCAGCACACCGGTGCCGTTGGCGATGGTGGGGCCCAGCGCCCAGGACGCGGCCCACACCGCGAAGGCCAGGCACAGCAGTTCGGACCGGACCTCGTCGTTCACGGCGGACACGGCGAAGTACCAGGTCAGGCCGGTTCCCAGCAGGATGAGGGCCAACCCCAGCACGCGCATCCCGGTGAAGGAGTGGCGCATCAGCGCGAACTTCAACCGGATCAGGACGACAGCCATGCCAGCTCCCCGTCCCCGACCTCGCGCGCGCCGACCAGTCGCACGAAGGTGTCCTCCAAGGTGACGTCGGATCCGCGCACCTCCTCCAGGGAACCGTCTGCCAGCACCCGGCCCCGGGCGATGATGGCCACCCGGTCGGTGAGCTGTTCCACCAGGGCCATCACGTGGCTGGAGATGATCACGGTGCCGCCGCCGTCGGTGAACCGGCGCAGGATCGCGGTGAGGACCCGGGCGGACACCGGGTCGACCGCCTCGTAGGGTTCGTCCAGCACCAGCACCCGGGGCGCGTGCAGCAGGGCCGTGGCCAGGCCGATCTTCTTGCGCATGCCGGTGGAGTACTCCGCCACCAGGACGCCCTTGTCGTCGGCCTCGTCCAACTCCAGCACCCGCAACAGCTCCCGGGCCCGCTCCCGGACCAGGTCCCTGCCGAGGCCGCGCAGCCCGCCCCAGTAGGTCAGCAGTTCGCCGCCGGTCAGCCGCTCGGGCAGGGACAACCCGTCGGGCAGCACCCCGAGCAGGCGCTTGGCCGCCACCGGGTCCGACCACACGTCCACGCCCAGGACCCGGGCGGTACCCGAGTCGGGGCGCAGCAGACCGACGGTCATGGACAACGAGGTGGTCTTGCCGGCGCCGTTGGGACCCACCAGGCCGAGCATGGATCCGCGCGGCACGGACAGGCTCACGCCGTCGGCCGCCCTCGTCTCGTTGAAGGTCTTGGTCAGCCCGTCCAGCTCCAGGGCGGGCACGTCGTCGCTCGTCATGTTCCGATCGTCACGCCCACGACCGTCCCGGCGCATCGGCCGTTCGGTCGCGATCGCCCGGAGGAGGGTCGTCCGATCGGACGACCCCGGGATCCCGTGCCCCGGCACCCCCGGACTTCGGACCCCTGGCACCCCCCGGCACCCCCGGACTTCGGACCCGACCCCGAAACTCCGGGCCCGTCCGCCCCGGACGCCCCGGGGCCGCCGCCCCGGGGGAAGATCGTCCTTTCGGCCGAGGCGTCGCCCCGGTGGCCGCCCTAGGCTGAAAGCGGCCGGACCAGGCCGAGAACCACCGCGGAACGTCAGGGGGAGGCGGGATGACCGACACCGACGTCCACCCCTCCGGCTCCACGTCCCCGCCCCCGGACCGGAGGACACCCCCTCCCGAGGCCATGACCCGACCCACCGCTCCGGGGTCGGCGGAGGCCGTCGCCCCCGAGCCGCCTCCGCGGGGGACGCCCGAGGGTGAGGGGCCGGTGCGGAGCCCCGCCGTGAGCGCGCGTGCGTCGAGGCCCGTCGAGGAGAGGTTCGGGGGAGAGGGCCCCCGGAAGTGGTGGCGGGTGTCGACGCGCACCGTCCTGCCGCTCGTGGCGGCGCTGGCCTTCGCGGCCTTCTACGCCCTCGCCTACCGGAACGGCCTGTACTCCTACGTTCCCGGACCACTGGCCGTGGTCGACGTGGCCCTGGGCCTGACCTTCTCCTGGGCGCTCCTCTGGCGCACCCGCCACCCGCTGGGGGTGACCGCGGCCATCGGACTGGCCTCGGCGGTCTCCAGCTCCGTACTGGTCGCGTTGATCATCTCCCTGGTGGGACTCGCGGCCCTGCGCCCCTGGTGGCAGGCGGCCGTGGTCTCCGCGGGCACGCTGGCGGCGGGGCTGCCCTGGTTCCTCCTCGTCCCACCCGAGTCCCAGCGGTACTCGACGATCGTGGTCGCCGTGCTCCTGTTGCTGGGCTGCGTGGGCTGGGGACTGGCCATCGGTTCCCGGCGCCGGTTGGTCGACCGGCTGCGCGAGGACGTGCTGCGCGCCCGCGCCGACCGGGACCGCAGATCGGCCGAGGCCCGGGCCGACGAACGCCGTCGTATCGCCCGTGAGATGCACGACGTCCTCGCCCACCGGATGTCCCTGCTGTCGGTGCACGCCGGCGCTTTGGCCTACCGGGTCCGCAGGGCCGAGCAGGGGCAGGCGCCCCCGCCGACCGGCCGAGAACTCGGAGACGCCCTCGGAGTCATCCGGGAGAACGCCCACCGGGCGTTGGACGAACTCGGCGGTATCCTGGAGGTTCTGCGCTCCACCGATACCGATCCGGGGGAGGGGTACGCGGACACCACCGCGCCCCAGCCCACCCTGACCGACGTGGCCCGACTGATCCGGGAGGCCACCGACTCCGGGCAGCGGGTGACCGCGCGCCTGAACGTCCCCGACTCCGCCCCCGTCGGCCCCGTGGCCCGCACCGTCTACCGCGTGGTGCAGGAAGGGCTCACCAACGCCCGCAAGCACGCCCCCGGTGCCAGGGTGGAGGTGCGCGTCGAGGGGACGCCGGGGCGGGGGTTGACCGTGTCGGTGCGCAACCCGCTGCCGTTGGGGGTGGTGGCCGGCGAGATCCCCGGTGCGGGCGCCGGGCTCACCGGCCTGGCCGAGCGGGTCGCCCTGGACGGCGGCACCTTCGTGCACGGCCCGGAGGAGGGGACCTTCCACCTCTCCGCCGAGCTGCCCTGGTCCGAGGCGGTGTCACCCGGTCGACCATCCGGAGTCGGGGGCCCGGCAGTCCTCTGAAGACCGCTCACTCGGGGTGCGCCCGGCGTTCCCGGCATCGAACCGGCTCGGACCTATGCCATGCGGTTCGGTCGACCATCCGGGGGCGGGGCCCGGTCGCCCTCCGGTCCGGGTCCGATCGTGGCGCGGCCCCCGACACCACCGGAGGACACCCGTCCGGGATGCCATAGTTGGGGCGTGGACACATCCGTGCGCGTTCTCCTCGTCGACGACGACCCGCTGGTGCGGACCGGTCTGCGTCTCATGCTCTCCGCCGCCCCCGACCTCACCGTGGTCGGGGAGGCCGCCGACGGGGAGGAGGTCGAGGCGGCCGTGGCCGCGCACCGGCCCCACGTGGTGCTCATGGACGTGCGCATGCCCGGCCTGGACGGCATCGCCGCCACCGCGGCATTGCGCGCCGGCGCACCCGGCGCCCCCCAGGTCATCGTCCTCACCACCTTCGATGCCGACGCCACCGTCGCGCGGGCACTGCGCGCCGGCGCTGCCGGCTACCTGCTCAAGCACACCGAACCCGAACGCATCGTGGAGGCGGTGCACCGGGCCGCCGCCGGCGAACCGGTGCTCTCGCCCGCCGTGGCCCGCGCCCTGATGGACCGGGTCGCCGCCACCGACCCCGGCGAACGGCGCGGCACCACCGAACGCCGCCGCACCGCCCGGGACCGCCTGGCCCTGTTGACCGACCGCGAACGCGAAGTGGCCGAGGCGGTCACCGCCGGACTGTCCAACATCGAGATCACCCGAGCGTTGCACATGTCCCTGGGCACGGTGAAGGCGCACATCTCCAACGCGCTCACCAAACTCGACCTGACCGGCCGGGTCCAGTTGGCGCTGCTCGCCCACGACGCCCGCGACTCCGACTGACTGATCCCGGCCGTGCCCGGACCGCCGACACCCCACCGCCGAGGAGACGCGCACCCTCCCGGCCCATCGGAACCCGACCCGGGCGCCCGGCCCCGTCCCGCCTCGGCGATGACGGGCATCGGTCCGCGCGCTGGTCTTCGATCCGCCGTGGACGGCGGATCGAAGACCCTGTCCGGCCGGAGGTCGGGCCGGCGGTGACGATCACAGGCGGGCCGACTCGCGGTGGAAGGCCACCCCCTGGCCGACGATGAGACCGGCGGTGGCCACCGCGTAGGCGATCCACACCCCGGCGAGCCCGCCCGCGGCGGCGGCCGGAACCGCCCCCGCGCACAACAGCCCGTAGCAGACCGCGAACGTGTACATCGAGTACCGCGCCCGCTTGAGTCCCAACAGCCCCATCCCGGGCAGTGCCTGGACGGCGTCGGCGATCACGACCGCCGCCACCACCGGCAACAGCCCGATCACCGTCTCCCGCACCGACGGATCGGACGTGAACATCCCGACCACCGGTCCGGCCAGGGCCCACAGGAGCGCCAGGGCCACCGCCACCACCGGTACCGCCACCGCGTATCCGGCGGTGACGGTGCGGCGCACCTCCACCGACGACCCCTTCCCGGCGGCCCGCGCCGTGAACGGGATGCTCGACTGGCCCACCGCGACCGCCGGGATGAACACGAAGTTCGCGATGACCACCAACAGTTGGTGGGCGGCGGCCTGCTCCGTGCCGATCCGGGCCACCACCAGCCCCAACAGGCTCAACGTCCCGAACTTGATGAGCAGCGTGGACCCGGTGGGCAGACCCACCCGGGCGATCTTCACGACGCCCGCCCACACGGGCGCCCCCGGTCCCACCGGCCGCCCGCGCAGCACGGTCCGTCGGCGCGAGACGTACAGGGACAGGGCGGCCATGACACAGCCGTTCACGGCCATCGCCAGCGCCGCCCCGGTCAGCCCCAGCCCCGGCACCGGGCCGGCCCCCAGCACGAGGACCGGGGTCACCGTGATCGCCAGAGCGGTGTCGACCAGGCTCAGGCCCATCACCGACCGGTTCCGTCCCAGCCCGATGAGGAGCACGGTCACCGACGTCTTGAACGCGGAGGCGATCATGCCCAGGCCGACCAGCATCGGCGGCACGGTGCCCAGCGCGACCAGGGTGGGTTCGGCCACCCCGATCGCCCGCGCCCACAACGGGGTCAGGGCCAGGACCACGCCGCCCGCGCCGCCCAGGACCAGGGCCAGCCAGGTGGAGTCGCGCACCACCGGGGCCAGCGCCGCCGGATCGTCCTCGTTCTCGGCGATGAACGGCATCGAGCCGCGCAACGCCCCCTGCACCACCATCAGCATCGGAGCGAACACCGTGATGACCAGCGCATAGGCGGCCAGATCGGCGGTGGCGACGTTGCCGATGACCCCGGCGGTGACCATGGTCCCGGCCATGCCGGCCAGCATCGAGAAGTAGAGGGGGAGGGCCTTGCCCCCCAGGGCCCGGGCGCGTTCTGCCAGCGGCGCCACGGGTCCGCTCGTTCCGACGGGGGGTGGTTCCGTGCTCACGGCGGGGTCTCCCGGGGTGGTTCCCAACGACTCCCGGAGAACGTAGCACCATTTCTCATGACATACGAAATAAATGGATTGACAAAAGAATTCACATATCATGGAGGAAAGTCACGAGAAAGGCTTTTCCGGTGTCCGGTTCCGGACGCCCACCGACGGGGTCGGTCGGAGGGAAGCCCGGTCGGGCCGATAGCGTTGACCGTGGTGCGGGCCGAAGGATCGGTCCGCCGTCGATGGAGGAGGCGTCGTCCCGTGTCAGAAAAGCGCGTCTTGTGGTCCAAGCAGGTGCCCGAGATCTATTCCAAACTCGACGAGGTCGACGGGCTCGTCGCCGAGCACCTCGACATCACCCTGCTCGAACTGGTGAAACTGCGTTCGTCCATCCTCAACGGCTGCTCCTTCTGTGTGGACCTGCACACGCGGAGGGCGCTGAAGGAGGGCGAGTCCCAGCAGCGCCTGTTCCTGGTGTCCGCCTGGTACGAGGCGGGCGAGGTCTTCACCGACGCCGAGCGGGCGGCGCTGGCGCTCACCGACGAGATGACCCGGCTGGGCGATCACGGCGTCTCGGACGAGGTCTACGACGCGGCGGCCGAGCACTTCGACGACAAGCGGTTGGCGGCGCTGAAGGTCGCGATCTCGATGATCAACCTCTACAACCGGCTGGCGGTCAGTTCCCACCTGCATCCCCGGCCCCGTAAGGGCTGAGCGTCTTTCAGGGGCGTATCCGGGGAGGCGTCCCGGTGTTACGCTCGCATGTGTTCTGGATCACATGTGAGCGTAGGACGACCGTCAGGAGCCCTCCGTGCCCCCAGCCGTCTCCCCGGACCACACCCTCGCGCATCTCCTCGAACACAACGCCACCGCCCACCCCGACCTCCCGGCGCTGTCGTGGCGGGACGGCGCGGACTGGGCCACCCTCACCTGGGCCGAGGTGAACGCGGCCGTCGCCCGCCTCGCCCAGGGGTACGCGTTCCTCGGGCTCGCCCCGGGCGACCGTGCCCTCCTCATGATGGGCAACCGACCCGAGCACTGGCTCTCCGACCTGGCCCTCGTCCACATCGGCGCGATCCCCACCACCGTCTACGACACCGCCGCCCCCGAACAGGTCGCCTACATCGTCCGGCACAGCCGGGCCAAGGTCGCCATCGTCGAGAGCGCCGAGGTCGCCGCCGCCTGGGAGCCCCTGGTCGCCGACCCCGGAACGGCACTGGAATCCCTGGTCGTGGTCTCGGGCGCCGATCCCGCGCGCGGCCACCTCGACTACGTCCCGCTGGCCGCCACCCCGGCGGGGGACGCCTTCGAACGCCGCCACGACCTGAAACCCGACGACCTGCTCACCGTCGTCTACACCTCCGGCACCACGGGCGATCCCAAGGGCGTCGCGGTGACCCATCGACGGATGCTCGCCAACCTGGCGGCCCTGAACTCCCTGGTCGACCTGCCCGAGCACGTCGACCACATCTGCTACCTGCCCCTGGCCCACATCGCCGAACGGGATCTGGGACTGTACCTGCCGCTGCTGCGCGCCTCCCACGTGTGGATGTGCGACGACCCCGCCCGCCTGGTCGAGACGCTCCGGCACGTGCGCCCGGCCCAGTTCTTCGGTGTGCCCCGGGTGTGGGAGAAGCTGACCTCGGCCCTGCGGGCGGGCATCGCCGCGCTGCCCGAGGAGTACCGATCCGGGATCGAGTCGGCGATGGAGGTGGGCGCGGAGCACACCGCCCGCCTCGAAAACGGTGAACCGATCCCCGAGGACCTCGCCGAACGGTTCGCCGCGGTCGGAGAACCCGTCCTGACCCCGATCCTGGAGAAGGTCGGCCTGGACCGGGTCGTGTGGGCCTCCAGCGCCTCCGCCCCCATGCCCCAGGACGCGGTGCGCTTCTGGGCGGGTCTGGGCGTTCCGATCATGGACGCCTGGGGACTCACCGAGTCCCTCGGCGTGGCCACCGTCAACACCCCCACCGCCGGGTTCCGCCTGGGGTCGGTGGGCCGGCCGCTCGACACCGTGGAGGTCCGGGTCACCGAGGACGGAGAGGTGCTGCTGCGCGGTGAGACGGTGTTCGACGGATACGTGGACGCCGACGGCACCGTACGGTCCGCCGCCGATGCCGACGGGTGGTTCGCCACCGGCGACATCGGCCGGTTGGACGAGGACGGCCACCTGTGGATCACCGACCGCAAGAAGGAGATCATCATCACCAGCGGGGGCAAGAACGTCTCGCCCGCCCTGGTGGAGAACACGCTCAAGGAGCACCCGCTCGTCGGACAGGTCTACGCGCACGGCGACCGGCGTCCCTACCTGGTGGCCCTGGTGGTGCCCGATCGCGAGGTCACCCCGGTATGGGCTGCCGCCCGGGGCATCGACACCGGCGGGGACTGGGCCGAACTCGTCGCCCATCCGGAGGTGCGTGCCGAGCTGGAGCGCGCCGTCGCCGAGGCCAACGCCCGGCTCAACCGGGCCGAGCAGGTCAAGCGCCACCGGGTGCTGGTGGGGGAGTGGGGCCCGGACACGGGAGAGCTCACCCCCTCGCTGAAACTCCGGCGGCGCGTCATCCGCGACAGGTACGCGGCGGAGCTGAACGACCTCTACGGGGAGTCGACTCCCCTGCCGTGAGGGTCCCGGTCCGCCGCTGGGCGTCCGACCGGTCCGGATCGTCCGGGGCGCGGCCTTCGCCTCGAAGAGACGGTCCGGACGGACTCCGCGGCGGCGCGCGCCGCCGCGGCCCGAGCAGCACGCGAGGGGGCGCCCTGCGGCGCCCCCCGCTGTGCGTCCTCCCCGGTCAGCCGGTGGTCTGTCCGTGCTGGGTGGTCCGTTCGGGGGACCCGGCCGGGCGCGGCGCCTCGTGCGCCGCCCGGTGGCCGCTCTCGTAGACCGACTCGTCGGTGGCGGTCCGGCGGGACGTCCCGCCGCCCTCGGCCCGGCTCCTGTCGGGCCAGCCGGCGGTCAGGCCGAAGATCACCAGCAGGTCGATGGCGATGGCCACCATCGACCACAGCGGCATGGCCATGACGAACGCCATCTGGGCCAGGGCGTTGAGGCAGGCCAGCACGATGGCGAAGACCCGCGCCCAGGTGCTGCCGGACAGCACGGCCAGGCCCGCGACGACCAGGACCGCGCCCCACAGGCCGAGCAGGACGCCCCACGAGCCGTATTCCAGCAGGAGCATCTCCGAAGAGCCGACCACGTAGAAATTCGGTGTGAACAGGGCGACCATGCCCTGGATCACGTTGATCATGCCGATGACGATCAGCAGGGTCGCGACGAAGTACTGCCAGCCGTTGGCCGAATCCGCGCGCATGTCGTCTCCTCACCGACCGGAACCCGCTCGTCCGTGTTCCGGTCCATCGGACGTGACGGAGAACGCGGGATCGCGCTCCGTCCCTTCATGATCTGCCGGTCTCGGTCAGTCACACGCCAACGGTCCGCACCCGTTGGGCAAAGACACCCAGGATGGTTTTTCTATGAACTTACGTAATTACGGATCTTCGTGTACGGTGCAGGGGTGGCAGAGCACACGACAGAACAACGCCTGGCCGCGCTGGAGGCCAGGGTCGCCGAGCTGGAGGGACGCGCGTCGGCGACGACCGCCGACGGGCGGGATCCCGCGTCCGTCGCCGGGGGCGATCCGTTCTTCGCCCTCAACGCCCTCAAGGAGCGGGTGGACGGCGACGGCGCAGTGGTCTTCGCCGGCGTCATCGGCTCCGGGGACGACACCGTCGAATGGCAGCAGGCACTGCCCACCGCACGCCTGGCCGAGGAGGACTGGTCCCGCCGCGCCGGTGCCCTGGACGCCCTGGGGCACCCGGTCCGCCTCCATCTCCTGCGCGCGGTGTGGAACGGCACCGACACCGTCGCCGCCCTGGCCGAGCGCGCCGACTTCGGCACGACCGGCCAGATCTACCACCACGTCAACCTCCTGGTCGCCGCCGGTTGGCTCACCACCGTCCGGCGCGGCCGTTACACCGTGCCCCCCGAACGCCTCGTCCCGCTGCTGGTCATCCTGACCGCCGCGGGCGGGCTCACCTGAGACGAGGGAAGAGGACCCGTGCGAACCCGGACCATCGTGGCGGCCTGCCTGGCCGCCCTCCTGGTCGTCGCCGTCGGAGTGGCGGTCGCCCCGCGCGTCCCGACGCTGTCCACCGCCGAGACCGGCGACCCGGACCTGCTCGACCGCGCCCGCGACCTGTACTCCGACGGCCACCGCGACCTGCTCGGAGTCGTCGAGGTCGACGGCGGGACCACCTCCGCCGCCCACTTCGGCGGCGACGGGGACACCGACTACGAGATCGGTTCGATCAGCAAGGTCATGACCGCCCTGCTCCTGGCCGACGCGATCGAACGCGGTGAGGTCACCGAGGAGACCTCGCTCGGCGAACTGCTCGACCTCGGCGACGCCCCCGCGGAGGACGTGGTCCTCGTCGAACTGGTCTCCCACCGCTCCGGGCTGCCCCGACTCGCGTCCCGTCCCCAGGACGTGATCCTGACCGTGACCGCCGCCAACCTCGGCCGTGACCCCTACCGCGTCGACGTTCCCACCCTGCTCGACCAGGCGCGCGCCGCCCGACTCACCGACCGGGGCGAGTCCCACTACTCCAACCTCGGGTTCGCGCTGCTGGGGCAGGCGCTGGCCGAGGCGGCCGGTACCGACTACGCGACCCTGCTGCGCGAACGCGTCCTCGACCCGATCGGCATGGACGACACGTACCTGCCCGCCGACGGTACGGAACTGCCCGCCGACGCCACCCTCGGCCACACCGACCGGGGCCGTACCGCCGCGCCGTGGCTGGCCATGGCCTACGCTCCCGCCGGCGGTGTCCGTTCCACCCCGGCCGACATGGAGCGCTTCGCCCGCGCCCTGCTCGACGGCACCGCCCCGGGCATGGCCGCGCTGGAACCTCGGTGGGACGACGGCGAGGACCGCATCGGCTACGCCTGGGTCGTCACCGACGTCGAGGGCACCGAGGTGACCTGGCACAACGGCGGCACCGGCGGCTTCGTCTCCATGCTGGCCCTGGACCGTGAGGCCGACCGCGCGGTGGTGGTGCTCTCCAACACCACCACGGACGTCGAGGGCGAGGCCGTGCGCCTCCTCACCGGAAGGGACTGGGCGTGATCTCTCCCGTGATCCTCATCGTCATCGGTTCCGTCCTGTGCCTGTGGTGGGCGCTGGCCGTCGTGACCACCGGTCTGGCCGTCCGCCCGGGACGTCTCGTCGACCGCTGGGACGCGGTGTCCCGGGTGGCCTCGCTGGCCTTCGTCATGCCCCTGTGCCTGGTCGCCGTCGCATGGACGCTCGTTCCGGTCGCACTGTGGTACCTGCTCACCGTCCTGACCGCGGCGGTCGTCGCGGGCGTCGTCCTGCGGGCGGTGGACCTGCCGACCCGGGGCGCGGACCCCGCGGCGCCCACGCGCCGGGCCTCGGCCATCGGCAACACGGCGCTGGCGATCGCGGTCGTCGCCGGACTCCTCCTGGTGCTCCCCTGAGAATGGGTGGGAGAGAAGGGCGGACGAAAGAATGCGATATGCAGAGAAATGTCGATTTGATCTCCTTGTATGAGGGGTGAGCTGCGAGGATCCCCGCCGAAAAGGCGGGGATCCCTTTCCTCGGAAGGCCCGCGCGGCGGTCGAATGTGGTCTACGGTGAAAATCGTCCGTCCGCGCGTTCCCCGGCGAACGCCGAGTCCGGCCGAACGCGCGGCGCGACTCCGTGCCGTTCGACCCGCCCGCGAGGACCTGCACCCATGCCGATCGACTCCCGCGACCGGAGCCGGACCCTCCCCCACCCCGCACATCAGGCTCTGATCGCCCTCCTCGTCACCGCCGCCCTCGTCACCCCCGCCTGGTCGTGGTCGGTCGCCGTGGTCGGCCATCACGACCGCGCCCTCGTCGCCACGGTCACCGGGGTCTTCGGAGCCGCCCTGTGCGTCGCGCTCACCGTCGCCGCGCATCGGGCCGCGACCCTGCGCGCCGTGCGGGACGGACGGGTCCGGGCCGACGAGATCGCCGAGAGCCTCGAACGCGAGGCCGCCCGCGTGACCGACCACCTCCTGCCCACCCTGGTCGAGGGCGTCCGCGCCGGACGCACCGTCCAGGAGACCCTCGCCGCGCACCCCCCGATCCGGAACGCCGTCCTGGACCGACTCCTGCGCACGACCGGCGCGGAACTCGATCTCGCGGCCCGCCGCGCGGCCCACGCCCGCGCCCTGATCGCCCGCTGCGAACGGCGGATCATCGACCTGGACCGGGTCTGGCTGTCCCTGCTCGTCACCCGCGTCCGTGAGGACCGGTGCACCGCCGTCGAGCACACCGACCGCGAACACCCGCACGTCCCCACCGGCCATCCCTCCCTCGACGACGCGCTCGCCTCCCTGGCCGACCACGTCCGCGACGAACTCCTGGCCGCCGCCCGCCGCACCGACACGGCCTTGGCCGCCACCGCCGCCTGCGGCGCCCGCCTCCGGGCCGGACTGGAGACGACCGACGCCCGCCTGCGCGTCCTGCGGGAGACCCACGGCGACCGCCCGGAGATCCGGGAGGACCTCGTGGAGGCGGGCCGTGTCGTCGCCCGTACCGGTCGGATCGCCGACACCCTGGTCACCCTGGCCGGCGGCGGCCCCGGCCGCCGCCACCCCCGCCCCATCGCCCTGGTCGACGCGCTGCGCTCCGCCGGCCGTCGCATCGGCGCCCACCGGCGGGTCCGCGCACCCCACACCGGGGGCGTCGCCGTACTCGGCCATGCCGCCGAGGCCCTGATCCGTGTCCTCACCGAACTGTTGGACAACGCCACCGTCTTCTCCGGACCCGACACCGACGTGCACGTCCGGGTGGAGGAGGGGGAGAACGGGATCAGCGTCATGGTGGAGGACGCCGGGCCCGGCATGAACCGTCGGGAACGGGACGCCGCCCGAGACCTCGTCACCTCACCCCGAGGTCTGGAGGGACTGGAGGGCGATCGCACGGGCCTGGCCGTCGTCGGTCTCCTCGCCTCCCGACACCGGTTCGACGTGACCTTCCGGACCTCACCGTACGGCGGGCTCGGTGCCGCCGTCCTGATCCCGCGCCACCTGGTCACCGCGGTCCGTCCGGTGCCGTCGGTCATCGTGGCGGAGGAAGGGGTCGGCCGTGTCGCCGGGAGGGCGCTGTGAGCATCTCCGAGAACGACGTCTCCGTCCGGCGGCCCCCGGCGGCGGACGGGCCCGCCCCGGACGTCGCTCCGGCGAGCAGCGGTCCTCCGCCCCCCTCGCCCGACCACGCCGAAGCGCCCCGCCTCCACGGGCCCGAGGCCGAACGGGATCCCGTCGCGCTCTTCGCCCGCCTGCGCGCGCTCGGTCCGGTCGCCCCGGTGCTGTTGGAGGGCGACGTCCCCGCCTGGTTCGTCTCCGGTCCGCGCGAGCTGCGGCAGGTGATGGGCCGCCCGGAATGGTTCTCCCGGGACTGCCGGCGGTGGAACCACCGGGACCGGATCGGCGCCGATCACCCGCTCCGTCCCCACGTGACGTGGACGCCGGCGCTCGCCTTCGCGGAAGGGGCCGAACACCGGGCCCGGGTCGACGCGATCGGCGACGCCCTGGCCGCCGTCGACCTGATCGACCTGCGCGACCTCTCCCATCGGGTCGCCGGCCACCTCGTGGACCGCTTCGCCGGCCGGGGAAGGGCCGACCTGGTCGTCGACTACGCCCGGCAGGTGCCGGCCCGGGTGCTGGCCCGCCTGTACGGCATCGCCGAGGACTCCGCGCCGATCGCCGACCTCGTCGCCGCGACCGGGGCGGGGCCGGCGCGTCGACGGCTCCACGGGCACCTCGTCGAACTCCTGCGCGATCGCCGCCGCCTGCCGCGCGCGGACGTGCCGTCCCGGCTCGCGTCCCACCGAAGGGCCGCCTCCACGGAGGAGGTGGCCCTGGACCTGCTGCTGATCTCGACGGCGTGGCAGACGTCCACCGCCGACTGGATCGCCGACACCCTGCGGCTGATCCTGGTGGACGCCGCGTTCGCGGCGGACCTGGGGGCGGGGCGGATCACGGTCTCGCGGGCGCTCGACGAGGTGCTGTGGCGGGACACACCGGCCCGCAACATCCTCGGCCGGTGGGCGGTGCAGGACTGCGAACTGGGCGGACGTCGGATCCGACGGGGCGACCTGCTCGTGGTCGGGCTGGCGGCGGCCGGTATGGACCGACCGGCCGGCGAACGCCCCCGGCTGTTCTTCGGCCACGGTGAGCAGGGCTGCCCCCACCCCGCGCCCCGGATGGCGGCGACCATCGCCGGGACGGCGGTGGAGGTGCTGCTGGACCGTCTGCCCGACATGTGGTCGACCCCGCCCCCGCACGGGTCGGACCGCAGGCCCTCGCCGTGGGCGGGCGGGCCCCTCCACCTGCCGGTGACCTTCGACCCCCGGCGCACGTGACCCCGGCCCGCGCCCTGGGGAAGAGGGCGCGGGCCGGGTGTCGGTCCGTCGTGCGGGTCGGTTCCCGCGGGTCAGTTCCCGTACCGGTCCTCGTACTCGACGGGGACGGCCGGTTCGCCGATCTCCTCCACGAAACCCACCTGCTCGTAGGTCACCCAGACCTGCTCGTCCATCTGGGTGCTCAGCAGGGTCCCCGACTCGGGGTCCACGATCCAGTGGATGGACAGGTCCGCGTCGGGAATGCTCGGGTCGGTCACCTTGAGCCGCTGCCCCGGTCGGCCGAGCCGGTCCTGGGCCGGGCCGACCAGCTCGATCCCCCCCGCCTCGGCGGCCAGGGCGAAGAACGCGCCCCGGGTCTCGCTCCGCAGCGCGCCGGTGACGAGGTCCGGGAAGACGCCGATCACGTAGGAGTCGAACTCCGCCTCGGTCTCCGGTACCGGGGGGTCGGCGAGTGTCAGGGACGCCGACCACCGTTCGCGCAACAGGGTCTCCAACTCCTCGGGGTCACCGGGCAGTTCGAGGAGTTCCGAGCTCTGGGAGCCGATGACGTTGATGAACTCGCCGTGGTACCCGGTGCTCGTGGGCGTGCTGTGCATCAAATCGGGTGACCCCGCCTCCTCCCAGGCCGCACGGTCCTCCTCGGTCGGGAAGATGTTCTCCGCGTTCAGGTTGAGGTTGTTCAGCGACCGGAAGTCGCCGCCGAGTTCGTACCACTGCTCTTCGGTGAAGGTCTGGTGGACGGCGTAGTCGGCTCCGCCCCTCGCCGGGGCGGCCGGGCGCCGGTTGTGCGTGCGGACGTACCAGACGTCGCCCACGGCCGTCTCCTCGGCCGTGGCCGCCTCGGCCGCCGCGATGAGCACCTCCCGCGCGTCGGCGTAGGCGGGCGCCTGCGCGGTACCGCCCTGGACGTCGGCGGGGCCACCGGGGACGACGGTCGTCTGCGGCGAGTACATGAAGATCCCCGCCCCGACCGCGGCGGCGGTGACCAGTGCCCCCACCGTCACGGGGAGGCGCCACCGGCGGTCGGCCGTCGCCCGCAGTAACGCCCGCCGTCCGCCCGCGGCCCGGGCCCGTTCGAGGACCCGCTCGCGGTGCAGGTGGCTGAGGTGCTCCGCGCGTTCCCGCACGGCCCCGGGCTCCAGCGCCGACACGGCGTCGAGGATGTCGTCCTGTGTCATCGTGCCTCCTGGTGGACGTTGCGGACGGTCGGGTGGCCGGACCGGGGTTCGGGGGGACGCCCGTCCGACGCCTTACGGCCGCGGGAACCCTCCAGGACGTCGAGCTGCCGGGCCAGCGCACGCCGGGCCCGGTGCAGACGGACCGAGAACGTCGTCGCGGAGCAGCCCACGACCTTTCCCGCCTCGGTGGGGGAGAGGCCGTGCCAGGCGACGAGGGTGAGCGCCTCCACGTGCCGTTCGGGGAGTTCGCTCAGGGCCCGGACGGCGCTCTCGCGCAGCACGAACCGTTCCGCGACGTCCCAGTCGCGCTGGTCCCGGTCGTTCGTGAGCTCGGCCAGTCGGCGCAGCAGGGTCTCCCGGCGCATCCGTGCGCCGTACTGTTTGCGCAGCAGGTTGCGGGCGACCCCCAGAAGCCACGGCAGCGGCGGGTCGGGGACGGTCGACAGCCTGCGCCAGGCGATCACGAACGTCTCGCTGGCCACCTCCTCGGCCACGGACTCGTCCGAACGCAGGAGACAGAACGCCAGGATCCTGGCGTGGTAGCGGTCATAGAGGTCCGCCAACCGGTCGGTGGGCGGGGCCTCGGCCCTGTCGGTCCTCATCGGTCTCCTTCACCGTCGTCGGACTCTCGGGGAAGTAGTCCCTGGAGAGGAGGCGCGGATTACCGTGAACGCGCTTCTTCTTCCTTTCGCGTCTTCGGCCGAAAGGGTTCCCTTCGTAGCCACCCGGGTGGACATCGCCCGGGAAGGGGGGCGTTGTAGCGTCGTGGTCGTGACCCCCCGGCAGGCTTGAGGAGCGGACGATGAACGTGGAGCACGAGGACGTCGAGGTCAACGGGATCCGATTGCACGTCGCCGAGCAGGGGAGCGGGCCGTTGGTGCTGCTCCTGCACGGTTTCCCGGAGGGCTGGTACTCCTGGCGGCACCAGTTCGCCCCGCTGGCCGAGGCCGGATACCGCGTCGTCGCCCCCGACCAGCGCGGCTACGGCCGCAGCGAACGCCCCGAGGAGGTCACCGACTACTCGCTCCCCCGCCTGGTCGGCGACGTGGTCGCGCTGATCTCCGCGCTGGGGGAGGAGCGCGCCGTCCTGGTGGGCCACGACTGGGGCGCGCCCGTGGCCTGGGCCACCGCGCTCATGCGCCCCGATCTGGTGCGCGGCGTGGTGGGCCTGAGCGTGCCGCCGTTGGTGCCGGCGATGATGCCGTCGCCCTCGGTCACCCGGCACATCTACGGCGAGGGCTTCTACCAGGTCTACTTCCAGGAACGCGGGCGCGCCGACGCGGAGATGGCCGCCGACCCCGCGCGTTTCCTGCGCCGGGTCCTGGTGGGGGCCTCGGGTGACGACCCCAGGCCCGACGGGCCGCGGATCTGGACGATCCCCGAGGGGAGCACGTCCGTGGACAGCCTGCCCGAACCGGAGTCGTTGCCCGACTGGATCACCGAGGAGGACATCGCGGTCTTCGCCCGCGAACACGCCCTGCACGGGGAGCACGCCTACACGGGTCCGCTCGACTGGTACCGCAACATCGAGGCGAACCAGGGGCTCATGTCCCCGTTCCAGGGCCGCACCATCGACGTGCCCGCCCTGTACATGGTGGGCACCATGGACCTGGTGCTGGCCATGCGCGGAGTGCCGGAACTGCGGTCGATGCTCACCGCGATCGTGCCCGACCTGCGCGGGGACGTCACCCTGCCCGGCTGTGGCCACTGGACCCAGCAGGAGCGGCCCGCGGAGGTCAACACCGCCCTGCTCGACTTCCTCGCCGGCCTGGACTGAGACCGGGACCCCCGGCCGACCTCAGCGGGTGTAGGCGTCGGCCAGGGCGGTGAGCACCTCCGAACAGCCCGCGTCCACGGTGAGGTCGGCCAGGGCGTCGCAGCGGGTCTCGCCCCGGTTGAGGATGACGATCGGCAGGTGGCGGTCGGCGGCGGCCTTGACGAACCGCCGCCCCGACAGGACCGTCAACGACGACCCCACGACCAGGAGCGCCGCGGACTCCTCGACCAGCCGGTACCCCCGGCGGACCCGTTCGGGTGGCACGTTCTCGCCGAAGTAGACGATGTCGGGCTTGAGCACGCCCCCGCAGGCGGAGCAGTCGGCGACCCGGAAACCCTCGGTGGTCGCCAGGGCGGCGTCGGCGTCCGGGGCGATCTCGATGTCGCCCACCCGGTCGGAGAAACCGGGGTTGAGCTCGCTCAACCGTTCGGCCAACCGCTCGCGGGGGATCACTCGCGAGCAGTCCAGGCACACCACCCGGTCGTAGCGCCCGTGCAGGTCGATCACGGCGCGGCTGCCCGCCGCCCCGTGCAGGGTGTCCACGTTCTGGGTGATGACGGCGGAGACGACCCCCGCCGCCTCCATGCGGGCCAGCGCGCGATGGCCCTGGTTGGGCAGGGTCCGGTGCACGTGTCGCCACCCGACGTGGTTGCGCGCCCAGTAGTGGCGGCGGAAGGCGGCGTCGCCGACGAACTGCTGGTAGGTCATGGGGGTGCGGGGCGGTGAGTCGGGGCCCCGGTAATCGGGGATGCCCGAATCCGTGGAGATGCCCGCGCCGGTCAGGGCCAGGACGGGGCCTTCGCCCAGGGTCTTGCGGATGCGCTCGGCGGTGGCGGTGAGGTCGGTCCTCCCACATGCGTTCGTCACGCCTTCGAGGGTATGCGCAGCCCTCCCGGTCGACCCACCCGTTATTCGGCGGCGGCCTCCTGGCGGACGCGGTCGAACCGCGCGTTCATGGCGTCGGCCAGGGCCTGGAGTCCCGAGAGCGGGCGGACGATCACGGTGAGCGCCTCGATCCGGCCGGCGTCGTCGAACCGGAGCAGGTCGCAGCCCTCGATCTCCCTGCCGCTCACCGTGGCCCGGAAGCGCAGCACGTGTTCGCGGTCGTCGGCGGAGGTGTACTCGCCGACGTAGCGGAAGTCCTCGAAGACCCGCAGGACCGCGCGCAGGATGGCGGCGGTGACGGCCTTGCCGTGGTGCGGCTTGAAGGCGACCGGGCTGGTGAAGACGACATCGTCGGCCAGCAGTCCGGCGATCGCGTCGGCGTCCCGGGCTTCGACGGCCTCACGGAAGCTTCCCACGGCGCGCTCCTTGGTCAATTAGTTGAATAGGCCTGGAGGCTAGCAGCTCCTCGGCGCGCTGTACACGGGTTCACTATTCGATTTTTTGATCAATCAACGAAGCGAGTCCCTGAGGTGGGCGTTACAGTGACCGGATGGCACTGCGCAACGCCGTCATGGCCGCCCTTTTGGAGGGGCCGGCCTCCGGATACGACCTGACGAAGATCTTCGACTCCTCCGTGGCCAACTTCTGGATGGCCACCCCCCAGCAGATCTATCGGGAACTGGAACGGATGGAGGGCGACGGGCTCATCGAGGCGACCGTCGTCCGGCAGGAGCGCAGGCCCGACAAGCGCGTCTTCACCCTCACCGACCACGGTCACGAGCACTTGCGCGCCTTCACCGCCCGCGCGCCCCGGCCCATCGCCATCCGGGACGAACTCATGGTCCAGGTGCAGGCGGTCGACGCGGGCGATCTCGACGGCGTGCGCACCGCCGTCACCGAACGCGGGGACTGGTCGCGCGCCCGCCTCGCCCATTACCTGCGCCTGCGCGACCTGCTGCGGGAGGGGCGGAGCGAGGAGGAGCACCTGGCCGAGGCCGAGCGGGTCGGCCCCTACCTCACCCTGCTGCGCGGCATCGCCCTGGAGGAGGAGAACCTGCGCTGGTACGAGCGGGTGCTGACGGTCCTGGAGCGCCGCGCGGCCCTGCGCTGAACGCCACGGGGACGCGCGGTGTCCGTGCTATGACTGTGGGTCATGTCCTTTGTGAGCGGGAGGGTCCCGATCCTTCGCCGGTGGGACCGCGCGGTCCTGGCGGGCGAGGTCGTCCTGATCCTCGCCCTGTACTACGTCGTCCCCTTCGACTACACCGCGACGTCCTGGCAGGTGTGGGCGCGCTGGATCGTCTTCGCCCTCGGAGTCTGCCTCATTTGCCTGTCGATGCTCCGGGCGGCCCGCCGCCAAGGGCGCGAGGACCCGGCCACCCTGCCCCTGCGGCCCCCGATCCTCATCGCCGTCTGCGGGATCGCGCTGTTCGCCCTCGCCGACCACGGGGTCGCCCTCGCCCGCCCCGGGGAGTTCGTGGGCCTGGAGACCCGGACCGACGCCCTCTACTTCGCGCTCACCACTCTGGCCACCGTCGGCTACGGCGACATCCACGCTCAAGGGCAGTGGGCGCGCGGGCTGCTCATCGCCCAGATGATCTTCAACGTGGCGGTCATCGCGGGAGCGGCGCGCCTGGTGGCCTCTCGACTGCGGGCCCGGGGCCACGGCGACCCCCGATGAGGATCACCGGTGGATGCGCGCCCTCCAGTCGGCGGGCACCCGGTCGGCGGGCGCCGGCACCGGCTGGTCCTCGGGGCGTGAGGTGGGCGGGGTCAGCTCCGGACCGCTCTCGGTCCTGCCGCTGCGGAAGTCGTAGAACCACATCTCGCCCGGTTCGAAGCTCTGGATGATCGGGTGGCCGGTCTCCTCGAAGTGGTGGCCGGCGTGCCGGGCGGGCGAACTGTCACAGCAGCCGACGTGCCCGCAGGCCGCACAACGGCGCAGGTGGACCCACCAGCCGCCGCCGGCCAGACACTCCCGGCATCCGGGTCCGCTGGGCGGGACGGACGTGTCGATCGCGTTCTCCGAGTCGCTCATGGGGCCACGGTAGTCGCCGGACGTCGATTCCGAGAGGACGCGGCGCCCGTGTCAGTCGCGACGCTCGGAGTGCCCGAGCGGGCGGTCGGGCGCGATCCGGTCACGGACCAGCCGCTTGATGTCGGCGGCGTCGGTGAAGGCGGCGTCACTGGCGCGCGACCACACCGTCTCCCCGTCGATCCGCACCTCGAACACCCCGCCGGTGCCCGGGACCAGCGCGACCTCCCCGAGTTCGGCCTCGAACGTGGTGAGCAGCTCCTGCGCCATCCACGTCGCGCGCGGCAGCCATCGGCAGCGCGTGCAGTACTCGATCTCCAGGCGTGGGGTCCGTTCCGACATGGGGACCAGTATGCCCGACGCCCTTCCCCCGCCTCGGGGGCGGTCACCCCCCGCGCGCCCCTCCTCGGATCCAGGGGAGGAACGTCTCCCACGGACCCCGGGGCGGCGACGAAGGCGTCGATCCGCCCGGGAAACGCCGATGACGCGACCCGAAGGGCCCGGCCCCCGGCGGCGGCCTTCGAGGACGGAGACGGGGGATCCGCTGCTCAGAACGGGCCGGCGTTCCAGAACACCCACGTCAGTACCGATCCGACGACCGTGAACACCACGCCGATGATGAGCGGGACCAGATGCGGCAGGCGATCCATCCCCGGGCCGTCGGGCAGCGAATAGCGGGGCGGGTGGAGCGGGTCGTAGTCGACGCGCAGGCGTTGTCCGGGGGTCGCGATGAAGGTGCTGCCGGCAACGGCGTGGCGCACGTGGACCTCGCGTCCGTCGTCGGCCCGGAAACGGACGGTGAACGGGTGGAGGCGCACCTTCCTCGTACGGCCGTCCTTACGGCGGACCCTGGTCTCGGTCCAACTGTCCGTGACCACGCCGATCGTGGAGGCACCGTACCCACGCCGGACGCCTTGCCCGGTGACCAGAGCGTACGCCGAGCGCACCAGGAGCCCCGAGCCCACCAGGGCGAAGAGCGCCGGGACGAGGATCAGCGCCCACTCGGCCCCGTTCAAGGCCACCGCCGCCATGATCCCCACGATGGCCAGACTCGCGCCCAGGGGGAACAGCGCCGCGACCGGTGAAGGCGTACCGGACCCGTCGCCCGGGTGAAGGGGGTGATCGCCCATGGAGGGGTCGGGGAAGGCCGCACGCTCCACCCGCGCGTGTCCGGGGTCCTCGGGGGAGTACACGAGCGTCACCGGGGTGCCCTCGCGAAGCAGGAAACCGCCGGTGCCCGAATCGTCGACCGCCTCCCGGACACCTCCACGCTCGTCGTACACGCGGACGGTCACCTCGTGCCGGCCCGAGGAGCGGTCCATCGGGTGGACGGCGGAGACCGAACCGTGCGCCCGTATCCCGCCCGCGGCCAACCGCCGTTCCCTTCGGCGTCGGGAGAGCGCCGAGACGGTGCGACGGGCGCCCGCGTAGAGGAACGCCGCAGCGGCGACGACGAGAAGGAGTGTGAGGGTTCGGTCGTTCACCACGGTGTTCTACCAAAGCGGCCTCCGCCGACGGCAGGGGGGTCACCGTTCCAGGGTCGCTGTCACCCGCCCGGACGCGGTGGCGGCCCCGGCCGACGCTCGGTCGTGGAAGGGGCACGCCGCACCCGCTAGCGTGAACGGGGAGCCGGGGGACGTTCCCGGTGCCCGGTCCCGACCGGTCCGACTCCAGGGCCGACGCCCGACGTCGTCCCAGGACCCGCTCACGAACGAATCAGGAACCCGACCAGTGAAGACGTTCACCCTGCCCGGGACGGACATCCCGGCCCCGAACGTCGTGCTCGGCCTCATGCGCATCGCCGACAAGGGCGACGACGAGATCCGCGCCCTCGTGCGCACCGCGCGCGACGTCGGGATCGACTTCGTCGACCACGCCGACATCTACGGCCGGACCACGCACGAGTGCGAACGCCGGTTCGCCGAGGCGATGCGCCTCACGCCCGCCGAGCGCGACGCCGTCACCATCCAGACCAAGGTGGGCATCGTCCGTGAGGGCCCCTACTTCGACCACTCCCACGAGCACATCGTCTCGTCCGTCGAGGGATCGTTGCGCGCCCTGGACACCGACCGCGTCGACATCCTGCTGCTGCACCGGCCCGACGCGCTCGTCGAGCCCGAGGAGGTCGCGCGGGCCTTCGACGAACTGGCGACCGCCGGGAAGGTGCGCGCGTTCGGGGTGTCCAACCACACCCCTCGTCAGATCGACCTGCTGCGCCGGTACGTGGACCGGCCGCTCGTGGTGAACCAGCTTCAGCTGTCCCTCACCCACGCCCCGATCATCGCCCAGGGACTCGCCTCGAACATGGTCGGCGAGCCGCAGGCGACGACCATCGACGGCGGAGGGGTCCTCGACCACGCCCGACTGCACGACATCACCGTCCAGGCGTGGTCCCCGTTCCAGGCCGGGTTCTTCGACGGCGTCTTCCTCGGTTCTCCCGAGTACGTCGAACTCAACGCCGTCATCGACCGACTCGCCGAGAAGTACGGTGTGCCCTCGATCGCGATCGCCACCGCGTGGATCACCCGGCACCCCGCCCGCATGCAGGTCGTGCTCGGCACCACCACCCCCGAGCGGGTCATCGGGGCGGCCCGGGGATCGGACCTCCCCCTGACCCGCCCCGAGTGGTACGAACTGACCCGGGCGGCAGGGCACCGCGTCCCCTGACCGGTCACCCGCCCGAGGGGGCGCGCCGCCTGCGGTGGCGCAGATGGTGCATGACCAGCAGGACTGTGCACAGCACGGTCGACGACCCGAAGGCCACGCTGATCAGCGGATGGAATCCGCCGAAGGAGGTGACCGCGTTGGCCGTGGCGCCGAGGACGATCAGCAGCCACAGCGAGGCGCGCACCGCGAGTCGTCCCCCTGGGGCGGGGGCACCGTTCTGTCGCGATGGGCGGGGGTCTCCGGAACTCCGCGAGAAGCGGTAGGGGTCGCTCATCTGCTTCAACTCCAAGGGCCCGGAGGCCGGGGTGGGTGGGACACGGCACGGCCGTACGGGTCCCTGCCGCCAACGATGACGAGCCTAGGAGTCCGACCTCCCCCGAGGCGATCCCACGCACTGAACACCTCGGGTACGGCAGGCTGTACTCTTCCCCGTCGCCCCCTCCGCCGGGCGTTCCGAGCCGGTAGGGTTGCGCCGAACCGGCCCCCGCCAGGAAGTGAGCATGCGCCCCACGGACGACGACACCGGTCTGTTCCGGGAACTGGTGCGCACCGGGCTCAACAACATGTTCCTCAGCCTGGAACGCCTCGCCGGCGGGCTGATCACCGCCGTGATGGCCCTGTTCTCCCTGGCGGTGATCGGCGCCGTACTCCTCGCCTCGCTCGCCGGCGTCGGTCTGCTCCTGCTCCCCGCCGCCCTGCGCCTGCTGCGCGCGGTCGCCGACCGGGAACGCCACCGCCTCAGCCGGTGGGGGTGGTCCGCGCCGTCGCCTCCCCCGGCCACCGACCGCGCCACCGTGTCCGGGGCGCTGCGCGCCCTCGTCGGAGACGTTCAGGTCCGCCGAGACCTGTGCTGGCTGGTCTGCCACTCCACCCTGGGGTTCCTCACCGGGGTCCTGGGAGTACTGCTCCCGGTGATCGCCGTCCGGGACGCCACCTTCCCCCTGTGGTGGCGCCTGTTGCCCCCCGACACCGCGGGCGCGTCCATCGGGGTACCCGTCCACGACTGGTACACGGCCGCGGCGGTGGGTCTGCTGGGAGTGGCCTGGGCCGCGATCGCCTTCGGAGCCGAGCCGGCGCTGGCCCGACTCCAGGCATGGCCGGGGCACCGCCTGTTGGGACCGCACTCCCGCGCCGTCCTGTACGAGCGCATCACCGAGCTGACCGCGACCAGGGCCGCCGCGCTCCGGTCGCACACCACCGAACTCCGCCGTATCGAGCGTTCCCTGCACGACGGCGCGCAGAGCCGACTGGTCGCCGTCATCATCCAGGTGGGCGCCGCACGCCGGGTCCTGCGCACCGACCCCGCGCGGGTCGACGCGGCCCTGGAACGTGCCCAGGCCGCCGCCGAGGACGCCCTGGCCGAACTGCGCGGTCTCGTGCGCGGCATCCTGCCGCCGATCCTGGAGAGCCACGACCTCGAAGGCGCCCTCGGGGCCCTGGCGGCCGGCTGCTCGGTCCCCTGCACGGTGGAGGTCGGGGACGTGGCCCCCCTCGCCTCGTCCATCGAGGCGACGGTCTACTTCACCGTCGCCGAGGCGGTCACCAACGTCACCCGGCACAGCGGTGCCCGACGCGCACGGGTGCGCGTCGTCAGAGAAGGAGACACCTTGTACGTCCACGTCCACGATGACGGCCGGGGCGGTGCCGCCGAACACGCGGGAAGCGGGCTGACCGGTATCCGCCGCCGGGTGGAGGCGCACGACGGCTCGCTCACCGTCCACAGCCCCGAGGGCGGGCCGACCGACGTTCGCGCGGAGCTGCCGTGCGGATCGTGATCGCCGAGGACGACGCCCTGCTCCGAGAGGGGATGGCCGCCCTGCTCCGGGGTGAGGGGCTGGAGATCGTGGCGGCCGTCGGGGAACCCGACGCCCTGGTGGAGGCGGTGATCCGGCACGAGCCCGACATCGCCGTCATCGACGTCCGTATGCCCCCCACCCACACCGACGAGGGCATCCGGGCGGCGGTCCGCATCCGGAACGCCCGCCCCGGGCTACCGGTCCTGGTGTTGTCGGCCTACGTCGAGCGGTCGTTCGCGACGGAGCTGATGGAGAGCGGAACCTCGGGCATCGGCTACCTGCTCAAGGAACGGGTCGGCCGGGTCGACCGGTTCCTCGACACCCTGCACCGGGTCGCGGCCGGGGAGGTCGCCATCGACCCGGAGGTGGTCGCCCAACTGTTCGCCCGCAAACACGCCGACGACGCCCTGAACCGGCTCAGCCGCCGTGAGCGCGACGTGCTCGCCCTCATGGCGGAGGGCCTGGGCAACACGGCGATCGCGGAACGGCTCACGGTCACCGAGGGCGCGGTGCACAAGCACATCCGCAACATCTTCGGCAAGCTCGGTCTGGCCCCGGACGACCGCTCCGACCGGCGTGTCGCCGCGGTCCTGCGCCACCTCAACGCCGCGGGCCGCTGAAGGTCACGACGTGCGGGCGACCACACCGGACTCGTCCATGAACCGGGGCTCGCCGACCTCCGAGGGCTCGGGCCGCCACAGGGGGATCGACACCGGCCCGGGGTCGACCGGCTCCAACCCCTCCGGGAAGCGTTCGATCTCCGCCGGGGCCCACAGGGTGATGGGGGCGGGGGAGGAGGCGTTCCACCGCCGCACCGCCTCCTCCATCGCCTCGCCGGTGGCCTCGTTCGTGGCGTGGGTGAGGATCACGTGCCTGCCGGAGGGCAGCGCCTCCACCAGGGCGCGGACGACGTCGTACACCTCGTCGTCGGGAATGGGGAAGAGGATCCCGAGCAGGACGAGCCCGATCGGCTCGTCGTCGCCCAGGATCCCGGCGGCCTCGCGCAGGAGGGTGACCGGGTCGCGCAGGTCGGCGTCGACGTGGGCGGTCCGCCCCTCCGGGTGCTCGTCACGAGGGCCCGCGCGTGCGTCAGGACCAGGGGGTCGTTGTCGACCTGGACGATGCGCGCGTCGGGGGCGACGGCCTGGGCCACCTGGTGGGTGTTCTCGGCGGTGGGCGGCCCGGTGCCGATGTCGAGGAACCGGCGGATGCCCCGCGCCCGGGCGAGGAAGCGCACCGTCCTCCGGAGGAAGGCCCGGTTCTGGATCGCCATCTCACCGATCATCGGCAGCACCGACAGGATCTGATCGCCCATCGCCCGGTCGGCCGGATAGTGGTCCTTGCCGCCGAGCCGGTAGTCGTGGACACGCGCGGAATGGGGCCGGGAGGCGTCGATGGGGGGATGGGGGGATGGGGGTGTGCGACATGACCGCCTTCCGATCGGGTCCGGCGCACAGCATGGAGCGCGCGAAGCCCGACCGGGTAGGGCCCCGCGTCTCCGGTTCCCCTCTGCGGGGGCGGACGGTCCGGAACGTGCGTGCTCCGCCCGCGTCCTGTCGTCGTACGGGTCCTCGCCGAACCCCGGGACACGGCCGCCCGGGACGGGACGGTGTCCCGGTCGGGGCCGGACCTCCTCACGGCGTGGGATGTGCTCTCGAAGCGGAACGGGGAACGGGTGCCCGGTACCCGGTGGGCCATGCGGGTGGCCTTCTCTCGGCGCTCGGGCCGAGGACACCGGGTGACGGGACTTCTTCCGCACGGGCATGTGCACGCGAAGGGGAGCCCGAGTGGCTGTGGTCGCGGATCGGCGGACGGGCGGGGCATCGGAAGGAACGAGGTCGGGTCTTCACATATCGAGGGGAACCCGAACGGTTTTCTACCCGTAGGAGAGATTACTGCTTTCCTGGTCCGGTGCCAAGCCGATCTGGAATCCGATGCCGCGAACGGTGACTATCCAATCCTTTTCGCCTAGCTTTCTGCGCAGGCTGCTCACATGCGTGTCGATGGTCCGCCGTGACCAGCCCCCTCCCCAGACCCGGTCCATGATGTGCTTTCTGGGTACGACCTTTTCCGGCTGGGAGGCGAGGATGTGGAGCAGGTCGAATTCCTTTCTGGTGAGCTTGACCGGTTTCCCGGAGAGATGGACTTTGCGGGTGGCGGTCTCTATCTTCAGCGGCCCGTGAAAAATGACCTCGGCCTTCGTCTTCCGTCGTCCGATCACTCGACGCATCACCGCGTCTATTCGCGCGATCAGCTCGTGGATCGAGCACGGCTTCGACATATAGTCATCGGCTCCCGCGCGGAGTCCCAGAACCCGGTCCAGTTCGGTGACCCGTGTGCTGACCATGATGATGGGAACACAACTGGACGCACGTATCAGCCGGCAGATCTCCAAACCGTCGAGGTCGGGTAGATCCAGATCGAGGAGCACCAGGTCGACGTCTTTGTAGGTACCCAGTGCCGCGCGTCCCGTTTCCGCACTACGGACCGTGTGTCCGTGTCTCAGCAGGCCCTCGGAGAGCATGCGCGCGTCGTGCTTCTTGCTCTCGACCACGAGCACGCGGTAGGAATCCGATGGCTTCGTAAAATTGATCGGCGTCGGCGCATCAGAAGATGCCTCATATAACCACAATCCCATGATTTCCATCCCCAGATCGGGCTTTTCACGTGTCTGATCTGATGGTCACCGCAGCAACGTCGTATGCTCGACCCACGCTTTCGCGAATGGCTCGACAGTGGTGCATAAGGGTCTAATATGGACAAGTAGTATTATTTTTTCCTAATCATGCACATGCACGCATATCATATCATGTACACCTTCGTATCACTCAAGAGGTTTGTCCGTATTGTGGAATGGCCAAATCCGGCCAAACCCTTCCAGGGGCTTACCGGACGGCGTTATGTGACCTGCGTCACTCGCCAACGAATGGGATCGGCTCGTGGGCATTGAGGTGACCATGGGAGAAGGGTTTCTCCGGCCTGTCGTGAACCTGCGATTCATCGTGCCGGAAGGGTTTGTGGGGTGGAGTTCCAGATGGTTCTTAATCCCACTTCTGCGAATGGGTTTCGGAGAATCGTGATACCGGATGCGTTCCGGAGGGTGGACGGTGCGCCGGGCTCGGGAAAAGGCCCCGGTCCCAGTGATCTCACTGGAGCCGGAGCCTTTCGACGACCACCGAGGTCCGGATTCCCGCATCCGGTGCCTCGGCGGGGGTCAGGCCATGCCGGGCCGCTTGGCGGGGAAGGCGTGCTTGCGGGCGAGGAGCACGACGATCAGGACCGGCACCAGGAGCAGGAGAACGCTCCATGGGAAGGACCTCGGGCCGAAGAGTTCGAGGAGGATGCCGCCGACGGCCCCACCCCCGGCCATGAACCCGTTCCATGTGGTGACCAGCAGGGCCTGGGCGGAGTCGCCTCCCGCATCGGTCACGGCGGTCTGCATGAGGGTGGTGATGCCGCCCCAGCCGAGTCCCCACAGGGCCGCCGCGACGAAGACCAGGACGCTGCTGTCGGCGAACACCGCCAGCAACGTGGTCCCCAGTGCGAACAGGATCGTGCTGGTGATGGTCAGGGCCCGCAGCCGGCGGTCCACCTGGGCGCCGACGATGAGGATGCTCACCATGGACGCGATGCCGAAGATCAGCAGTACGAGGCCGATGGACGATCCCATCTCGTATTCGATGAGGAACGTGGCGATGTACGTGTAGAGAATGTTGTGGGCCAGTACGTAGGCCGCGACCACGAACAGGACGGCCACAACGCCGGGACGGAGGAAGGCGCTCAGAACCGACTCCCTCTGCTCTCCCCGCTTGCCCACGTGGTCCGGAACCGACGCGAGGACCCATCCCACCAGGATCACACCGAGGAAGGCGACCAGGAGGAACGTCATCCTCCAGCCGAAGAACCCGCTGAGGAAGGTGCCCACCGGGATGCCCAGCGACAGTGCGAGGGGGACGCCTCCCATGGTGATGGCGATCGCCCTGCCCTGGAGGTGGGGAGGCGCCAGGCGGCGGGCGTACTCGACCAGCAACGCCCAGATGAGACCGGCGGCCACTCCGCCGATGAATCGGAACACCATGGTCAGCAGGTAGTCCGGTGAGACCGCCGTGACCAGATTGGACACGGCGATCGCGGCTATCGCTCCCAGGAGGAGCGGCTTGCGCCGCCATGTCGCCGTCAACGCGAACAACGGGATCGCCGTGACCGCGGAGGCGATCGCGTAGACCGTCAGGGCCTGGCCCATCGCGGACTCGCTGACCGAGAGGCTCCTGCTCATCTCGGGCAGCATTCCCGCCGGAAGCGCCTCGGTCAGGATGCCGACGAAGGCCGCCGTGGCCAAGGCCAACAATGGCACCCAGGGAAGCCCCTGATCTTTCGCCCCTTCGGGGGAGGGGTCGACCAGTTTTTCTACACGGGAAGTAGACATAGTCTGTATCCTCAAACCCTTCCATAAGTGTGAGAGTCAATCGCCATCTTTGTGAGGTGGACCACATGCGCATCGGCGAGTTGTCGGAACGCACCGGGACGTCCCGCCGACTGCTCCGCTACTACGAAGAACAAGGGCTGATCGTCGTCAAACGCTCTCCCAACGGTTATCGGGAGTACGACGAGCGTTACGTGGACCGTGTCCTACAGATCAAGGGACTGCTCGAAGCCGGTCTGCCGACCAGGATCATCAAACGGATCCTTCCGTGCCTCGATCAGCCGCGCGCCATCTATGTCTCCCATGCCACGCCCGAGACGATCGCCGTGCTCGAACGCGAGTGCGACCGGATGAACGAGCGCATTCGGTTCCTGATCCATAACAGGGACTCCATATCCGCCTACCTCGATGCGGTGCGCCGTGGCCGACTCCCGGACGCACCGGAGACGGACCCCGGCTCCGAGCCCGCCGCGACCTCGCCCGAGGAATCGGTGGGCTCTCGCGCGGACCTGTGAGGGGCGGGCGGCGGGCACCTCCGTACCAGGACGGTGCGGTCGGGTCCCGCCGCCCCCCGACACCATCAGCGCGTCGGCTTCGCGTACCGGACGGAGTTGGCCAGCTCGACACCGTGGCTGGCCACGTCCAGCACCAGCCGATCACCGTCCTGGATCCGGAACCCGTCGTGGTAACTGGCCTTGTCCGCCCCCAGGAACAGGTAGTTCACCAGCCCCGGACGCCGCAACGCGGGGTAGGAGAACAGGTACCTCGTCATGTCGGGGATCCGGTGGTAGAGGGAATCGGCACCGCACGAGAAGTCGCCCTCCCAGGCCTGGACCCCTTCCCTCTCGATGACGATCCGGCCCGTCACCGAAAGGGGCGGATCGCCGAGGAACAGCCAGGGGGCCATCGACGTCTCGCACAGCTTGGCGTACGGGGTCCAGGCCCACGGGTTCTCCAGGTGGAGGCCGATGTCGTTCAGGTCGTTGCCGAAGCCGTAGCCGGCATAGTGCGGTTCGCCCTCGTCGTCGTTGACGTACACCAGCACGATCTCCGGCTCCTCCAGTAGCCAGATCGGGTCGGCCGGGACGGTCAGCGGCTCGTCCGGCATGCGAAGCCACGAGCCGAGGCCCTTGATGTAGTAGTTCGGCGGGGTGAACTCCTCGTCCGGCTCCGGGGCCCGGTCGAACTTGGAGCGGTGCGTTCCCATGAAGCCGTTGATCAGGGAGTTGTTCGCGTCCGCGGGCAGCAGCGGCGGGAGGAACCGCAGCTCGGGATCGTCGATGGACACCGAGATCGCCTCGGTGCCTTCGGTGACGGCGGCGATCACCGCCTCCGTCCCGGCGTGGGAGAGAAGGGCGTTCCGGAGTCGGTCGTCACTCACCGCGTACAGGGTGAGCGGCTCGTCGGAGGACGGTACGCGCAGACCCGCGTGGCGCCGGCCCTTGTATTCGCATTCGAAGAGGGTGGACATGACTCTGACGTGCCTCCTGAGGCCGTTGGGTCGGGACACGCGAACGGGAAGGGGTCCCATCGCGGGTGGAAAGGGTCACGCTCACCCGGTGTCCGCGCGCCCGGGGGCGAACGGTCCGGTGAGATCGGTCAGGACCTCGGTGATGCGGTCCAGAGAGGCCTTGATCCAGGGAAGTCGGAGCGGATCCGCCGCGCTCAGGGCGGTGACGCGTTCGGTGTCGCTCTCGCCGTACAGTCGGCCGGTGGCGACCCTGATCCGCAGGGAGTGCTCGGGCTCGTCGAAGGCGGTCCCCGGCAGCAGGCCCACCCCGTACCGCTCGGCGGTCAGGGCCGTGAGCTCTTCGCCCCGGCGCACGCCGTGCGTTCGGGCCAGGCCGTCCCGCAACGGCTCGAAGTCGGGGTAGAGGTAGCAGGTCGCCTGTATCGGTGTCAGTGCGGCGCCGAAGGCGGCGAATCGCGCGGCCACCGCGCGGACCACCGTCTCGTGCAGTCGTCGGCTCTCGGCGATGCGCGTCACCACCTCCGGAGGTTCCTCGAAGGCGTAAGCCGCCGCGGCCTGTACGGGGGCCGCGGTCGTGGACCAGATCTGGCTGGCGATACCGAGCAGCCGTGTGCGCACCTCCCGCCCGAGCGGGCCGTCGGGGATCCGGGCGACCCCCATCCGCCAACCCCCGAGCGCCAGGCTCTTGGTCGGCCCGGTGGTGACCACCGTTCGTTCGGGTGCGAACACGGCGGGGGAGACCAGTGGTGTCTCAGGAGAGAAGACCAGTTCGCGGTAGATCTCGTCGGAGATGATGACGAGGCCGAGGTCGCGGGCGGCCACGGCCAGGTCCCTGACCGTCTCGGGTGCCGCCACGGTCCCCGTCGGGTTGTCCGGCAGGGTGACCACCACGGAGCGGGGATCGCGGCCGGCGGCGCGGGCGGAGACGACCGCCTCGCGCAGCCGGTCCGGGTCGGGCACCCCGCCCTGCCCCGGCCGGATCGGTACGGAGATCGCCCGCCCACCGGCGAGCCGGGCCTGGGCCGCGTAGCTGACCCAACCGGGGCGTGGGATCACCACATCGCCGCCGACGGCGAGCACCAGCCCGAACAGCAGCGGTTTGCTGCCCGGCCCGCACACCACGAGGTCGGGGTCGGTACCCAGCCCTCGCCGCCGCCAGTATCCGGCCACGGCGGTGCGCAGTTCGGCGTCCCCCGCCACCGGGCCGTAGGCGTTCCGGCCCGCGGCGGCGGCGAGTCGCTCTTCGAGCAGGGGCAGGACGGGCAGTCCGATCTCACCCCCGGCGAGGGAGAGGACCGGTTCTCCGGCCGACCTCCTGCGGGCCAGGGACTCGTCCACGGCGAGGGTGGCCGACATGGTCACCGGCGCGGATACCGGCATGGTCTCCTCCAAGGGATCGGGGTTCTGCGGTCAGGGCCGGGACGGGTCGGGGGAAGGGGGCCGGCCCGCGGTGAGGCACTGCCGCAGTTCGGCCTTGCGGACCTTGCCCGTGAGCGTCTTGGGCAGCGCCTCGACGGCCTTCACGCGCTCCGGGAGGAACCGGGCGTCCTGACCCGCCCCGAGCAGATGGGCATGGATCTCTTCGAGTGTCGGGAGGGCGTCGCCACGGGGGACGACGAAAGCGACGATCGGATCGTCGAAATGGCCGGCGGGACCGACGAGCGCGGCCTCGGTCACCTTCGGGTGCCGGGAGAGGAGCGCTTCGAGCTCGGCCATCGGGGCGACTTCGCCGTCGCGCAGGATGGCGTCCTTCGCCCGCCCCAGGACACGGATGCCCCCGCCGCCGTCCTCGCGCGCCACGTCGCCGGTGTCGAACCAGCCGTCCGTGGTGAGTTCGGAGTCGAAGTCGTCCTGCCGCTTGTGGTAGCCGAGCGCCTGCGACGCGCCGCGTACCCGCAATCGGCCCACCGGGGCCCGTCTACGGGGATCGTGGCACAGGTCGATGCGGATCTCCATGGAGTCGATCGGCCGCCCGTGGCTCCTCGCCGACCGGTCCTGGTCGTAGTCCAACCGGCTGATGGTGATGGGACCGAACTCGGACATGCCCCACACCGAGTGGGTACGGGTTCCGAAGGCGTCGCGCAGCTCGTCCACCAGCTCCTGGAGCACGGGAGCGGCACCGGTGACCGTATAGCGCAGACTGGACACATCGTGCGGGTCGATCCGCTGCACGGCGGCGAGACCGGAAAGGGTGGGCGGCGGTCCGTACAGCAGCGTGGCGCCGTACTGCTCGATCAGGTCCAGCAGACCGGCGTGGTCCCGACCGTCCTGGAAGGTGATCGTCCCGCCGAGCATGACACCGGCGAGGACACCCTGGCCGAAGCCGGAATAGTGCACCAGCGGAGTGGTGACCGCCGCCACGAGGTCGTCGCCGAGCAGGAAGGTGTCCACGTATCCGCGAACGCCCGAATGGACGGTGTTCTGGCTGTGCACCACCCCTTTGGGGAAGCCCGTCGTGCCGGACGTGAACAGCACCACGAACGGCTCGTCGGGTGTGAGTCGACGGCCCTCCGACGCGCCCGTGCGCCGTTCCTCCCAGTGGGTGGAGACGAAGTGGTCGTGGAAGTCGATCGCCCCCGCGGGGACGGGACCGTCGACCACCACCACGTGCTCCAGGGGCAGCTCGGACCGCCACTCGCCGACCCTCTCGGCCAGTGGGTACCCCTCCCACTCCGACAGGGTGACGAACAGTTCGGCCTCGGTGAGTTCGAGGCGGTAGCGCAGCTCGTCCCCCTGACAGTCGGGTGCGATGGGGCAGATGACGGCGCCGACCTCCATGCAGGCGAACATCAGCGGCACCATCTCCCACCGGTTGGGCAGCTGGACGGCCACGACGCCTCCTCGGCTCACCCCCAGTTCCAGGAGCGCTCCGGCGAACCGGTCGGTCAGTCGCGACAGGTCCGCGTAGTCGAGGACGTCAGTGCGGGCCTCACCGCCGCGACGTCCGACGATGGCCGGCTTGCGCGGGCGCTTCCGGGCCTGACGACGCAGGTCGTCGAGGAAGGTGTCATCACGCCACCACCCACGCCGTCGGTACTCGGCCGCGCGTTCCGCGGTCGGCAGCGTGGCGGGGTCGGCGGTGGTCGTCGCGGTCATCGGAGCTCCTCACGACGCGCGTCGAGCAGTTCCGGAAGGGGGTCGCCCGAGCGTGAGGCCACGATGTCGAGCAGGTCCCGCGTGTTCCGGCGCACGCGGTCACCGACCCAGTCGAACACCCACGCCTTGCGGGCGTCCGCCGCCAGGTCGAAGGGGACGACCCGCGTGACGGCCAGGGCGGCGGACGCCGCCCCACCGATGTTGGCGATCACACCCGGCACCAGGATCGAGCCCGAGGCGGCCACCTTCTCCCTCGCCTCGTCGCTGGAGCTGATGTTGCCCCCCTCGACCACCAGGCCGGCGCGCAGGCGGTGGGCGTTCTCGGCGTTGAGCGCGTGCTTTTGCGCCGCGAGGACGACCAGGTCGGAGTCGACGCCGAGCCAGGCGTCCGCTTCGTCGGACACGGTGACGCCCTGCGGCAGCCGTGAGCGGTCGATCCGTCCGAACTCGTCGGTGATGGCCAGCAAGGCGGCCACCGGAAGCCGTTCCGCGCTGATGGTGCCCTGGACGTCGGCGACGCCCACGATCACGTGCCCGCGCTCCTCCAGGAACCGGGCGACGGCGCGACCCACGGCGCCGAAGCCCTGCACCACGACCCGGGCCGACTCCGTGCCGTGACCCGCCTCCCAGGCGGTGACCGCGGCCACGCCGACACCGTGTCCGGTGCAGTCGATCAGCGGTTCGTAGTACGTACGCCAGTCGATCGGCATGTCCGGGACGCCTCGCCGGTGACGCGGGTCGTAGTCGGCCTCGGCGAAGAAGACGGCCCGGTCCGCGGGTGTGACCCCCATGTCGATACCGAGGTGGATGCCACCGTGCAGCAGGGGTTTCACGGTGCGGCCGAAGGTGCGGAAGGTCTCCTCGCGCCCGGTGCCGTCGGACACGATCCCGGCCTTGGCACCGCCGATGCGCAACCCGGCGAGCGTGAACTTGTGGGTCATGTCGCGGGCCAGGCCGCGCACTTCCTCCTCGGTGACCCCCGTGGTCATACGGGTGCCGCCCATGGCCAGGCCGTCGACCAGCGAGTCGACGACGACCCAGCCGTCGATGGTGCCGCCGCTGCCGTTGAGATGGGTGACGAACGCGGGCTCCCGCGTTTTCCGGTCGGTCATGATCCAGTCCTCGAATGCGTAGGGGAAGGGGGTACGTTCGCGGTTCGGGGGAGCGGTGTCACTGGTACAGCCGCGCGAAGCCCCGGAGGATCTCCAGGCCGTCGCTGCGGAACTCCAGGTGCGCCTGCGCACCGAAGATCCGCCCGTCGTCGGAGCGCAGGAATTCCACGGGTGCGTGTTCGGATCGGCCGATGGAGCGAAAGCCCTTCGGTGCCTCCCGGACGTAGAGGGTGTGGCGTTGGAAGACCGTCACCGTCGGCTTCACGTACGCGAAGATCGGCTCTTCCTTGTCGACCTGCACGTCGTGGCCGCCGACTCGTTGCACCCCTTCG
Organism: Nocardiopsis lambiniae; assembly: GCF_031845465.1. Classification (NCBI taxonomy): domain Bacteria; kingdom Bacillati; phylum Actinomycetota; class Actinomycetes; order Streptosporangiales; family Nocardiopsidaceae; genus Nocardiopsis; species Nocardiopsis lambiniae. The sequence continues at coordinate 91,795 of NZ_JAVREP010000005.1, forward strand.
GCCAGGTGGCCGCCCGCCGCGACCGCGAGGGTCTGCATGCCACCGCAGATTCCGAACACCGGGACGTCGGCGCTCATGACCAGGTCCACGAGCGGTTTGTAGTAGTCCTGGTCGTAGGCTCGGACCTTGGTGCCGCTCAGGACGATCGCCTGGTAGCGGCCGTTGAGCCGATCCGGCACGGAGGCCGCGTCGACCGTTTCGGTGTCCGATCCAAGCTGTTCGAAGCGATGGCGGAGTTGTTTCAGGGAAAGCGTTCCGTTGTTGACGACCAGTACCCGGGATCGCGCCACGAGATCAGCTCCTCAGGTTCGTGTGATGACGGTGCCGGTGCGGGCGGAGAGCAGGTCCGTGACGGGCGCGCTACCGATGACGACCCGTGCGACGCCCTGTTCCAGGGCCTCGCCGGCCGCTCGCAGCTTCTTGCGCATGCCACCGGTGGCGCCCTTGTCACGGAACTCGGCCGCGGCCTTCGCGGTGATCCGGCGCACCGGGTCCCCATCGATCAACAGATGGGTGACATCGGTGATCAGGACCAGGTCGGTGGCGCCGATCGCGCCGGCGATGGCCGCCGCGGCCCGATCGGCGTCGGTGTTCACCTCCCGGCCCGCTCCATCACGGGCCAGGGGCGTGACGAGGTGGACGTGGCCCGGTCGCGGGTTCTTCAACGGCGTCGGGTCCACGTCGGTGATCGGACCGACCAGGTTCTCCATCTCGACGAGCCGTTTCTCCCGCCACCACCAACGCTCGCCCTCGCCCGCCCGGACCAGGCCGTCACTGCCGAGAAGCCGCTCCGCGGTGATGCCGTGCCGGTGGAGCCGGTCCAGAACCCTCTCACCGAGTTCCGCGCTGACGGTCTTGATGTCGGCGATGACCTCGGGGGTGGTCCAGCGGCTCTGGTTGCCGTAACGATCGCGCAGGATCGCCGACGGCTCGCTGTAGCGCGGATGGAGCCGCTTGAGGGGCTTGGACCAGCCGTGCACCAAGACCAGCGGGTTCTCCTTGCCGTATTCGGCGAGGTCCTTCCACCAGGAGCCGTCGAGGTCGTCGAGGCGGCTGCCGCCCAACTTCACCACGGTCGGCGTGGGGTTCGCGGTCATACCGGCATCACGGGCTGCATGGCCAGTCCTGTCTCCTCGGGTAGCGCGTAGCGCAGGTTGAGCGCCTGGACGGCCTGTCCGGCCGCCCCCTTGACCAGGTTGTCGAGGGCGGCGAGGACGACGACCCGCCCTCCGTCCGGGTCGTGCAGGGCCGTGACATCGCAGTAGTTGGAGCCGAGCGTGACCTGCGGGTCGGGCACCGGGATGAGCGTCTCGGTGTGGCGGCGCACTCGGACGAAGGGGTGCTTCTTGTAGAAGCGCAGGTAAGCCCGCTGCAACTCGGATCCGTTCACCTCGTCGTCGGTGAACGCGTAGACGCTGGCGAGCAGTCCGCGCACGTGCGACACCCCGTACGCCGACATGCTCAGCGAGCCGATGGAACCGGGTCCGTTGCGCTCCAGGAAATCCCCGACCTCCGCGGCGTGCCGATGCCCGGTGGGGGCGTAGGGCGCGATCGCGCCGTTGCGGAAGGGGTGCAGGTCCGGGACGCGCAACTGTAGGCCGCCGCCGCTGGAGCCGCTCTTGCCGTCCACCACCACGGTCCTCAGCCGTAGACCGAGGCCGAGGGTCAGCGGAGCGAGCCCCAGGGTGATGGCGGTGGCGTAGCAGCCGGGCACCGAGATCAGCGGGGCGTCGACCAACCGGTCTCCCACGAGCTCGGGTACCCCGTAGACGAAGCGCTCGGCCAGTTCGGCCCCGCGGTCGACCTTCGGATACCAGCGGTCGTGCAGGTCGGGGGTGCGGATCCGGAAGGCGCCGCTCAGATCGATCACGCATGCGACGCGGTCGGCGAGAAGCGCGGCGAGTTCGGCCGACGCGGGGGCGGGAGTGGCGAGGAAGACCACGTCGCATCGCTCGGCGATGGCGTCGGCGGAGGCGCTCTCGACGACCAGCCCCAGATCGAAGCGGAGCCCGGGGTGCAGTTGTGAGGGGCGCCTGCCGACGCTGGAGCTACCCCCCAGGTAGGTGATTTCGAGTTCGGGGTGCTGGTGGACCAGCCTGATCAGTTCACCGCCGGCGAGCCCGGAGGCGCCGATGATTCCCACACGTATCATCCGAGCGTCTCCTGTACGTATCGGGCGATGGCCGAGGCGATGTCCGTCCCCGTCGTCGACGCCACCCCACGCCAGGCGGGAGCGTGGTTGACCTCGTTGACCAGATAGCCCGACGAGGTCTTGAAGAGGTCGACTCCGTAGATGCCGGGGCCGAGCCGGTCCACGACCCCGTCCACGATCTTGTGCACCTCGGGATCCCGGCCCAGGGCGCGACTCTGATTGCCGAGCGCGGCGTTGCTGCGCCAGTCGGCTCCCGCGCTCTCGAACTCCGCGGCGGCGACGATCTCCCGGCCGACGACGAGGCAGCGGATCGATCCGCCGCCCAGGTAGGGCTCCACCAGGCAGGCCTGCTCGAAGGCGTGGCCGAGGTCCTCGACATAGTCGTAGACGGAATGTGCCAGGTCGGGGTCGCGCACGAGCGTGACGCGCTTGCCCATTCCGCCGTAGACCGGTTTGAGCACCAGGGGGGTGCCGATCTCGCCGAGCGTTCGGTCGAAGTCCTTACGGGAGAGGACCAGCCGGAAATCCGGGACCGGGATCCGGGCCTCGCGCAGCGCGGCGCGCAGCATCAGCTTGTTCTCACAGATGTGGATCGCGGAGGCCGAGTTGAGGACCTTGACCCCGTCGGCCTCGGCGAGGGCGGCGATCAGCCCGCCGCGGGTGTAGCTACGGCTGCGGACCAGCAACGCCTCGTAGTCCCTGACCGTGGGGGAGTCCGAGTGGCCCAGGGCCAGGGACTCGTCGTTGATCCAGTCGACCTCCAACCCGAAGTCCGGAGCGATCTGGACCAGCCGGCGTTCCTCCCAGCCGATCCGGTCCGCGACGATGGCGACTTTGTTCTTCATTGTTCACTGACCCCAGTCGCGCAACTGCACCTCGACCATCTGGAGATCCAGTTGGCCGTCTTCGATTCCCTCGACGCGGAGCGTGAGCAGGCACTCGGGGCAAGAAAGGGTCTCGCCCTGGACGATCGGAGGAACGGTGAGATCCGTTTCGCACTCAGGGCAGGAACCGGCGAGAGTAGTGGGCATTGCATTACTCCGTACTCTGGAGATGGCGGTGTGGGGGAATGATCAATTGCCGAGAGAAGTCAATTCTCAAACGGCCTGGAAATCGATGGCGGCCTTGCGGATCGCGTCCCGGTCGAGCAAGGGTCGGCCGTTTCGTTCCTGCTCATCCGTCAACCAGGTCGTGAAGGGATCGATGTCGACGGAGATGCCGGAGTCGGAGAGCGCCCACTTGACGAGCGCGGGGGTGAGGCGCGTGCGGACGTTCAACCTGCGGAAGTTCCCCACGAGTTCGGCGGGGAGCGTCTCGTAGGCCTCCGGGTTGTCGAGTTGCCCCGGGAGTTCGTAGGCGAAGGCGTGCGGCGTGGTCGGACCCGACTGGAAAGCGTCGCCGAGGCCGGCGCCCTTGAGCGCGACCCGCGACAGCTCGGTGAGGTGGGAGAGATCGAACCGGGTGTCACCGTGGACGACCCGCAGGGCGGTGAGCACCTCGGCCAGCGGGGCGTTGCCGCCGCGCTCGCCGATGCCCCCGACCGTGGCCGAGATCCATCGCGCACCCGCGCGGACGGCGGCCAGGGAATTGGCGACGGCCATGCCCAGCATGTTGTGCGAGTGGATCTCGATCTCGGAACCGTCGATCGCGGTGAGGCCGGCGATCACCTTCTCCATCTTCCAGGGCGACAGATAAGCGACGGTCTCGGCGATCCGGAACCGGTCCGCTCCGGCGTGGAAACCCGCGGAGACGTAGGAGACGAGCCGTTCCTCGCGGGTGCGCGCACCGTCCTCGCCGCTGAAGGTGACATGGAAGCCCCGGTCCTTGGCCTGGGAGATCGCCGAACGGGCAAGGGCTTCGAGGAACTTGGAGCTGGGGGAACCGAGCTTCAGCTCGGCGTGCTGTTCGGACGTGGGTATGGAGTACATGATGTGCCGTACCCCGAGACGTTCGGCCTCGTCCAGGGCCTTGGCGACCTGCTTGCGGTCCCGTACGACCACGAGTGTCATGCTGCGCTCGGGGCCGACGGTGTCATGGGTGGCGAGGATGAGGTCGGCGTCCTTGGAGTTCGGACCCGACACCATGCCCACCTCGACGAGCTCGACGCCGGTCTTGACGAGCAGGTCCGCGATGACCGCGGCGTCCTTGGGACGGAACTCGACACCCGCCATGTGGGCGGAGTCCCGCAGGGTCGCGTCCGACAGGTGCGGCGGACTGGGAAGAACGCCTTCGTGCTGTAATGTTTCCATTTTGTTCGCTTCCCTTTCTGTTGCCTTGCTCCGTCGCGTGCGGATGGGAGTCCTGCGTCGACGGCGGGGTGGGGCGGTTCGTGCTGAGGAACATATTGGTCGGCCGGCGTCAGGGTGGGCAATGGCTTCCATGTCAAATCCGTGAAAAATTACTTCATGCGGAGTCATGGAAGGCAAGGTTTTCAAATTCTCCGCCAGGGGCCCGACAAGTCTCCAATGAGCCCTTCAAATCGGCGCCGACTTCTGGATACTTTGATCGGGTCCACTCTATGAGGAGGGGGTGAAATCAGTGTTCAAGAAGTTCTTCCCGGTCTCTGGAAACAACAATTCTTCCCCGCTTCGCCCCGCATGCTCGAAGCACCAGGTCAATTCCCGTGAAAAAGAGAAAGGAGGTCCCATGACGCTTCTGGACGCCCCCGTCGACACCGCCCCCGTCGACACCGGTCCCGCCGACACCGGTCCCGCCACCGGCGGCGCGGAACCGATGCTGGCCGAGCGGGCCCGCCGACTCGCCGACCGTGTCGCACGGCCGACCGTCGCCCCGCGCGACCACGACCGCAGGTGGGACGCCGGGCTCTTCGCCGACCTGGCCGACGACCGCTCGGGCCCCGGCCTGGCCGGCCCTCTCGTGCCGCTCGCGCTGGGCGGCGGAGGCCTGTCCGCCACGCAGACCTGCGCCCTCCTCGAAGGCCTGGGCGAGGGGTCCCGTGATCCGGGGCTCGCCTTGGCGGTGGCGGCGCACGCCGTTCTCGCCACCGTTCCGCTCCGGGCCTTCGGCTCGGGTCCTCAGAAGAAGCACTACCTGCCCCGCATGGCCGCGGGGGAGTGGGTGGGCGCCCTGTCCCTGCAACAGACGCAGGGCGCGGCTCTCGCGTCCACCGTCACCGCCCGTCCGGCAGCCGAGGGCTGGGTGCTCACCGGCGCCCTGGACCTCGTCCCGTGCGCCCCCATCGCCCACCACCTACTGATCATCGCCACACTCGACAGTGGTGACAGAACGGCGTTCATCGTCGATCGGGCCACGACCGGACTGCTGATCGAGGAGACCGGTCCGGCGGCCATGCGGACCTGCTCCTGGGGGAGGGTCGTCCTGGACGACTGCCCGGTCCCGGAGGACGCCGTGCTGGGCACCGTCGGCGGCGCGGCCGTCGAGGTCGAGCCCCTCTTGGCGACGTTGGACTGGATCTTCACCAGCGCTCCGTGGCTCGGCGTCATGCGTGCGCTGACCAGTGAAGCCGTCGGTGTCGCCCGAGAGCGCCGGCTCTTCGGCCGGCCCCTGGCCCATGCCCAGTCCGTTCGGTTCACGCTGGCGGACCTGGCCATACGCTGCGAGCTGGCTTCGGAGGCGGTGTACCGGGCGGCCGGGCGGTTCGACGCCGGGGACCGGGCCTCACGCCAGGACGCGGCGGCCACCCGGTTGTTCGTCGCGTCCGCCGCCCGAGAGGTCGTCGAAGGAGCGGTGCGTCTCTCCGGACCGCTCGCCCTCACCGACGACCGGCTGATGGCACGAGCCCATCGTGACGTGCTGTTCTTCTCCGAGACCGGTGGTGGCGTCGAAGTGCTGCGACCGGTGATCGCGGCGTCCCTCCTAGGACTTGGTTGAACATGACGACCGGAACCGATGTGAACCACGCACGACACGACACGGCATGGAGTTTCCCCGGCATCGCCGCCCGGGCCGCCAAGACCGACGAGGAGGGGCGGATACCACCTCAGAGCTGGACGGAGGTCATCGAGAGCGGATACCTGCGGCTGTTCCACTCCACCGAGGTCGGTGGCGTCGGCGCGAACGGGACGACCCAGGCCGAGGCCATGGAGGCTTTGGCCCGAGCGTGTCCGGGCACGTACTGGACGGCGACCGTATCGGCGTTGTTGTGCGCCAAGATGATCTCCACCTACGGCGACCCCGATCACCACGAAGGGCTGCTCCGTTCTCTGCTCAGCGGTCGCAAGCTGGCCGGCTTCGCCGTGGTCGAGACGACGGCGGGCAGCGACTCCGCCACCTTCCGTACCTCGGTGCGCCCCGCCGGGCCACCCGGCGGAGGCTTCTACATCAGCGGTGAGAAGGCCCGGATCTCCAACGCGCCCAGCGCCGACCTGGCCGTGACCCTCGCCCGGCGGGAGAAGTCCCCGGGGGATGACGGCCCGGACTGGTGCCTCGCCTTCGTGGACCTGCACCAACCCGGCGTCCGCCGTTACGAGATCCCCCACATGGGGCTGCGGGGGATGCCCTGGGGCGGCATCGTCTTCACCGACGCGCACGTCGCCGAGAGGGACGTCGTGCCGGTGCCCTTCCACGAGCTGGCCGAGGGCATGGCGTGGGGATGGCTGAAGATCTCGTTCGCGGCCATCGCCATCGCCGAGTCCGCTCTCGCGGCCTCTGTACGGCACGCCAAGGACCGGGTCTCGTTCGGCCGCCCTCTGGCCCATATGGAGGGCGTGCAGGCCCAGCTCGCCGACTCCCGCGCACAGATCGACGCCACCCGGTCGCTGGCCCGCCGAGCCCTGTGCGAGCGTGTCGCGGGACGGTCGGCCAGGGACCTCATAGCCAAGCTCAAGATCTACGCCACCGAGATGGCCGTCCAGGTGGTCACGCGCGCCGTGCAGATCCACGGGGCGGCCGGTGTGACCAAGGGCCATGAGGTGGAGCGTCTGTACCGGGACGCCGAGATGAACGTCATCGGCGGGTTCACCTCCAACCGGCTGCGTGAGCAGGTGGCCGAAGGCATGGGCCTGGGACCGGCGGTCTATGGGGAGTTCGACTGGGTGACGCCGGCCGGGCTCGGCCGGGATCCGACGGGGCTCGACGGTCCCTCGTTCCCCGAGGCCGGCGGACACTAGGCCGACCGCTCGGAGCCGTTCGCGGGCCGCTCGGCCGGGACACCCCGGCCGAGCGTGCGAGCGGACACCCTCGGTGCGCCGCCGTGGTGGGAGAACGAAGAGGCGGGTCCCCTCGGGAGCCCGCCTCTTCGTGGTGCCGGTGGGCCCTGGGCGAACCGACCATGACCCGCGGGACGAAGCCTCGCATCGGGTGGCCGGGGCGTCCCCGGAGGGAACGACGAAGCGGCCCTGCGAGGAGGCCGTGGGCCTCCGAGCAGGACCGCTCCGGAGTGAAGTGGGCGATACAGGATTCGAACCTGTGACCTCTACCGTGTCAAGGTAGCGCTCTAACCAACTGAGCTAACCGCCCTCATGGGACATGAGGTGCATGGAGGCGGAGACGGGAATCGAACCCGTGTGCAGGGATTTGCAGTCCCTTGCCTCAACCACTCGGCCACTCCGCCAGGAACTGCATGGGGGAATCGCCTTGTGGACACCCATGCGGGCCTCTCCGAGCGGACGACGGGATTCGAACCCGCGACCCTCACCTTGGCAAGGTGATGCTCTACCAGCTGAGCCACGTCCGCATGCGCCTCGGAATGTTCCGAAGCCGACTCGACTCTGCCACCTCACGGCGGCGGAGTCGAATCGTTTTCGAGCGGACGACGGGATTCGAACCCGCGACCCTCACCTTGGCAAGGTGATGCTCTACCAGCTGAGCCACGTCCGCGCGGCGAGTTCCGCAGGCTTCCCGGTCTCCCGGTCCGCCCCGTTCGCTGCGTTAAGAACTCTAGCGGATTCCCGGCCGAGCGCGAAATCGGCGGTCCGGGCGGGCCCGACCCCTGCCGTGGCAGAGCCGGTGGGCGGCCCGCCGCGGCGGCGGGGGTCACGTCTCCACGTGCGCCGGTGTGGAGGGCATGTCGGGGCGCGGAGGCGCCGAGAGGTACTGGCCGACCCTCTCGATCACCTTGTTCATCTCGTAGGCGATCAGGCCCACGTCGCTGTCGGAGTCGGACATCAGGGCCATGCAGGCCCCTTCGCCGGCGGCGGCGACGAAGAGGAAGGCGCGGTCCATCTCGATGATGCTCTGCCGGATGGTCCCGGCGGAGAACTGCTTGCTGGCGCCTCCGGCGAGACTGTGCAGCCCCGAGGCGATCGCCGAGAGGTGTTCGGCCGCCGGTCGGTCCAGGCCGCTGGAGGTGGCCATGAGGAGACCGTCGGTGGACAGAACGATGGCGTGTTGTGTTCCGGAGGCCCGGGTGAGGAGGTCGTCCAACAACCAGCTGAGTTCTCCGCGGGCGGTACTCGGTGGAGTCATGTCTCTCTTTGCTCTGTCGATCGGGCGGTCGTGGACCTGGGGACCCGTGCGCCTTCGGGGCGGCCGTCATGAGGGGGAGAGCACGGCCGACCACCGCCGGGTCCCGCATAAGCGTTGCCCAGATGATAGTCATTCGTAACTTATCTTTGCGGCCGCCCCACGGGCCCCCGGGTGGGCCGCCCGTGAGTGGAGCGCTTCTGACCAGTCACGATGCGATGATGAACGGACCTGAAGAACCGGACCACGGCCGGTGCCGGTCACGACCCTTGCCAGTCCGACGGGCTGCCGGTAGGCGCCCGGAGGGCGAGATCGCCCCTGAGGTGGGAGGATCGTGTCGTCGCCCGGCTCGATCCGGGCGTCCGAGAATCGTGGGGGGTTGGGACAAATGAGGGTGTGGATCTCCGGGGCCGGTTACGGCCGTGGCGCCGTCGTCGACGAGGCCGAGGCGAGGATCCCGGTGGTCGACCACGGCATCACCGTCGGCGACGGCGTCTTCGAGACGGTGCGGGCACGGAACGGTCGCCCGTTCGCGCTCACCCGTCACCTGCGCAGACTGGTCCGCTCGGCGGAGGGGCTGGGCATGGAGACGCCCGACCTGGAGCTGATCGCCGAGGGCGTGGAACTGGCGATGGCCGCCAACCCCGACTTGACCGACGCCCGGGTGCGCATCACCGTGACCGACGGGGCGGGCCCGCTCGGCTCGGACCGCGCCGTCGGCGAACAGACCGCGATCGTGGCGCTGGGCCCCTTCCCCGGCATCCCCCCGCACACCGACGTCGCCCTCGCCCCGTGGCCGCGCAACGAGTTCGGCGCACTGGCGGGACTGAAGACCACCTCCTACGCCGACAACGTGCGCGCCCTGGCCTTCGCGAAGAGGAAGGGGGCGAGCGAGGCGGTCTTCCGCAACATCTCCGGGAACCTGTGCGAGGGCACCGGCAGCAACGTCTTCGTGGTGCTGGACGGCCGCCTGGTCACCCCTCCGCTGTCGGCGGGTCCGCTGGCGGGCATCACCCGCGAACTCGTCCTGGAGTGGTACGGGGGCGAGGAGGAGGACGTGCCGATGGGGCGCCTGCCGGAGATCACCGAGGCGTTCCTGACCTCCACCGGTCGCGACGTGCAGCCGATCCTCCACATCGACGACCTGAGGGTGTCGGCCGAGCCCGGCCCGATCACCCTGGAGGCGATGAAGGTGTTCGCCGAGCGCTCCGCGTCCGACCTGGACCCGTGACGGTTCTCCGACACGCGAGAAGGGGACGGCGCGATCGCGCCGTCCCCTTCGTCGTGGTCCGTGTGCGGGCCTCGCGGCCTCAGGAGGCCAGGTGCTGCTGGATCTCGTTGTCGAGATCGACGAACTGGGCCTCCTGGCCGGCAGGGACGATCTCGTAGGTCCGGTGGAGGAATTCGGCCAACGGCGACACCTGGGTGTCGAACTCGGCCTGGCCGAAGGGGGAGGAGAGCGCGATGCAGACGTTACGGTCGCCGTTCTCGTCCTTGGAGGGCCACACCCGCACGTCGCCCTCACCGACGGGTCGCACGATGCCGACGGTCAGGAGTTCACGGGCGAAGATCCATTCGACAGGGTCCTCCTCGCCGGTGTGGAACGCCACGCGTATCGCGTACGGGTCGTCCGCGCTGTAGTCGAGCCGAGCGACCAAGGGAACCGCGGTGCGCTCGGGAACCACGAGCCGAAGGCCCAGCTCGGCGGTGGCAGTGGTGTCGCTACTGTTCATGTTCGCCAAACCTTTTCTCGTCCGGCCCTCGCCTGTGGCGGTGCGGGTCGGTTGCCGTCTCACTCGCTCCAACGCGGTCGCTCGCGGACTATGACGTGAGTACGGAGACTTTCCTTGATGGGACCGGAGGTCTCGCCGCCCGCCCAGCGGGGTCGGCTCGCCGCAGGGCGGCTTCACGATCCTTCGTCACTGTAATGACCAGGAGAAACCAAAGATTTCCCAATGTCGGGTGGCCCGCGTCACGAGATGGTCATATCGCGGTGCCGCTTCGAGGGGCGGGAAGAGCCGGAACTCCTTCCAACTGGGGGAATGCACGCCCGTCGGGTGACTCTGCCATGAACTCGACGGTAGCGTAATGTGACCTCAGTCACATACGGATCCGGTGTCGGGTGCCGCGTGGAGCGAACACCCTCGGACATGCGCTAGAGTTTTCCTTGTCCGAACGACAGGACGGACACGGAAACGGCGGTCAGCCGCGGTTCCCGGGCGATTAGCTCAGTTGGTTAGAGCGCATCGTTCACACCGATGAGGTCACAGGTTCGAGTCCTGTATCGCCCACCCCACTCCGGAGCGACCCTGCTCGCAAGCTTCGCTTGCTCGCCGGGTCGTTTCGTCGTTTTCACCGGGGGAGACCCCCGACCCCCCGAGGTGACCCCCTCTGGCTCGGGTCGTGTCCATCGGTGATGTGGGTCGGGCGTGCTGTCGTGGCGGATGCCCCGGTCGCCGGTGGGGTCTGTTCCCGTCCCCACGACCGGGAGCGAGGACCGTCGGACATGACGAAGGGCCCGTGCGGGGCCCTTCGGGTCACTCGGAGGTCAGGCGCTCGCGTCGCAGTGCCCGTCGGGCGCGGTAGCGCTCCAACGCCCGGGCGCGCAGGCGCATGCCGTACCTCTCCGCGCGTCGGAACCAGACGCGGGCCGGCCGCACCAGCCGCCGGGCCCAACTGAACTCGGTGCTGAGGACCACCAGTCCGAGGATGATCGCGGCGACCCCCGGCCCCGGGGCCACCAGCATCACCACCCCGGCGAGGATGATCAGGGTGCCCACCGTGCCGACGAGGATGAGCCAGGGCAGGTGCAGTACGGGGTGGGCGTGCATGCGCCTGCGGAAGAGGCGCAGGCGCGCCCGGGCGCGACGCCACATGCGGGTGCTGCCACCACGGGCGGTGCGGGGGGATGTCTCCGGAGTCGAGGGGCCGTTCGGTGGTCTCGGTGACATGCGCTCACAGTATTCGGTCGAAGCGAGTCGGTGCATTCGGGTCGACTGGGGGCGGTGATCGGACGTCTGCTGATTGTCACCGATCCCGGGTTCTGGATCAATGGCCCCCGCTGAAGCTGTGGACGACTCGCTGAAAACGCGACAATTCATGACAGATTCGTCTTGATTCATGGGACCTCCGGCCGTTGGCCTGCACGGTCGACCCCGGGCGCGGTGTCCGTTACGGAACCCCGGTGCGCGATGACGGTCGAGTCCGAATCATGGGATCTGAGAGAGAACGATCCTGTTCCCCGCCCGGTTCCCGACACTTCTCATTCGCCCTTCGCTCTTCTCGGAAAGCCGCATCGGGCTCGGTGGAACCGCGTTCCCCGCGCCTGTGGACGACGGGGCGGTCGCGGCCCGGAGCCGATAGCATCGGTCCAGACATGGCGCCGCCCGCCTCGGGTGTGCCGCCGGACGTCCCACGATCTGTTCGCGTCTTACGAGGAGTCACCGTGTCCGCCGCGCCCGAGCTGCACATCACCATCGCCGGATCACCGCGTGTGGTGGCGGCCACCACCACGGCGGGGCAGGCGCTGGAGGCCGACGGCAGGACCGTCATCGCCGCCTTGATCAACGGAGAGCCCCGGGACCTCTTCCGCGAGTTGCGCGACGGCGACACCGTCGAGCCCATCGCCATCGACTCCGAGCACGGGCGGGCGATCCTGCGCCACTCCACCGCGCACGTCCTCGCGCAGGCCGTCCAGGAGCTGTTCCCCGAGGCCAAGCTGGGCATCGGACCGCCCGTCGAGAACGGCTTCTACTACGACTTCGACGTCGCCGAGCCCTTCACCCCCGCCGATCTCAAGAGCATCGAGAAGAAGATGCAGCAGATCATCAAGCAGGGGCAGCGCTTCGACCGCCGGGTCGTCACCGACGAGGAGGCCCGCGCCGAGCTGGCCACCGAGCCCTACAAGCTGGAGCTGATCGGCCTCAAGGGCGGCGCGGCCGAGGCCGCCGAGGGCGCCTCCGCCGAAGTCGGCGCCGGTGAGCTGACCATCTACGACAACATCGACCCGCGCAGCGGCGAGCAGTGCTGGAAGGACCTGTGCCGGGGTCCGCACCTGCCCACCACCAGGGTCGTCCCGGCGTTCAAGCTCATGCGCACCGCCGCCGCCTACTGGCGCGGCAAGGAGACCAACCCGCAGTTGCAGCGCGTCTACGGCACCGCCTGGGAGACCAAGGACGCCCTCAAGGCGTACCTGACCTTCCTGGAGGAGGCCGAGAAGCGCGACCACCGCAAGCTCGGCTCCGAGCTCGACCTGTTCTCGATCCCCGAGGAGATCGGCTCGGGTCTGGCCGTCTTCCACCCCAAGGGCGGCATCGTGCGCCGGGTCATGGAGGACTACTCGCGCAAGCGCCACGAAGAGGGCGGCTACCAGTTCGTCTACACCCCGCACGCCACCAAGGGCGCCCTGTTCGAGAAGTCGGGGCACCTGGACTGGTACGCGGAGGGCATGTACCCCCCCATGCAGCTCGACGGCGGTCAGGACTACTACCTGAAGCCGATGAACTGCCCGATGCACAACCTGATCTTCGACGCGCGCGGGCGCTCCTACCGTGAGCTGCCGCTGCGCCTGTTCGAGTTCGGCACCGTGTACCGGTACGAGAAGTCCGGTGTGGTCCACGGCCTCACCCGCGCCCGCGGCTTCACCCAGGACGACGCGCACATCTACTGCACCAAGGAGCAGATGGCCGACGAGCTCGACTCGTTGCTCACCTTCGTGCTGGACCTGCTGCGCGACTACGGTCTGGACGACTTCTACCTGGAGCTGTCCACCAAGGACCCGGAGAAGTCCATCGGCTCGGACGAGGTCTGGGAGGAGGCCACCGACACCCTCCGCCAGGCCGCCGAGAAGCAGGGGCTGGAACTGGTCATGGACCCGGGCGGCGCCGCCTTCTACGGACCCAAGATCTCCGTCCAGGCCAAGGACGCCATCGGTCGCACCTGGCAGATGTCCACCATCCAGGTGGACTTCAACCTGCCCGAGCGCTTCGACCTGGAGTACACCGCCGCCGACGGTTCCCGCCAACGGCCGGTGATGATCCACCGTGCCCTGTTCGGCTCCATCGAGCGGTTCTTCGCGGTGCTGTTGGAGCACTACGCGGGCGCCTTCCCGGCCTGGCTCGCCCCGGTGCAGGCGGTGGGCATCCCGATCGCCGACGAGCACGTGCCCTACCTCCAGGAGGTGGCGGCGAAGCTGCGCGCCGAGGGCATCCGGGTCGAGGTCGACGCCGGCGACGACCGCATGCAGAAGAAGATCCGCAACGCCCAGAAGCAGAAGGTGCCCTTCATGCTGCTGGCCGGTGACGAGGACATCAGCAAGGGCGCGGTCTCCTTCCGCTACCGCGACGGCTCCCAGAACAACGGTGTGCCGGTCGACGATGCGGTCGCCGAGATCATCGCGACCGTCCGCGAGCGTCGCTGACACCTGAGAAAGCGCAGCGCCCGTCCGGCATCGCCGGGCGGGCGCTCGTTCGTGGGGCGGAGGGTCAGTCGCCGTCGCGGAAGAGGTCCGCGCGGGAGATGCGGGCCGTCGAGTCGGGGTCGGGCGTCTCGTCGTCGCGGAAGAGGTCCGCGCGCGTGATGCGGGCCGTCGAGTCGGGGTCGGGCGTCTCGTCGTCGCGGAAGAGGTCCGCGCGGGAGATGCGGGCCGTCGAATTGGGGTCGGGCGTCTCGTCGTCGCGGAAGAGGTCCGCGCGGGAGATGCGCGCCGTGGCGTTGGGGTCGCTCAAGACGGATGTCACTCCTTGCTGCGTTGGGGCAAGCCGGATTGTAGCGTTCTCCCCGGTGAGCGGGGTGACGTTCCACCGGCTCGGAGCGCGTCGTCGTGCCGCCAGGCCCGCGCGGGGATGCGGGCGATCAGGTCGATGAGGTAGTCCGCCGCGGTGAGGGCCCGATCCGGGTCCAGTCGCATGACGGCCCAGGTGAGCACGTGATCCCCGCTGAAACGGACGGGGAAGGAACGTGAGCGGGGGTCCGACAGCAGCCATGCCACCGTCTCCCGGTCCAGGGCCGCGCGGGCGAATCCGTCGGCCCCCGATACCTGGAAGGCCCGGTCGAAGGCGGTCTCGGTGGGAACGGCGGTCGACGCGTCGTCGCGGCGGCGGATCTCCAGGTCGGATCCGGCACCGGGGATGCGCACGGCCACGATCCGGTAGGTGTGCTGGGCCTCGCCCCGCGCCACGGGAGCGGTCGGGCGAGGGGTGTGCTCGAAGAAGACGACCTCGTGGGCGCGGTGCCGTCCGGTCAGCACGTGGTGGAAACGGGGGGATCTGCCTCCCAGGGGACGCGGGAGCGCGGTGTCGCCCAAGGGTGCGGGGTGGTGTTCGTCGTAGGTCCACGCGTGCGCGCGCGCCCAACGTCGGAGCTCGACGACGCGTTCCTTGCGAAAGTGCGCGGAGACCACGACCGCGCCGGCCGTCACCACGACGACGACCACGGCGAGGACGGGAAGGGCGCCTTCCATCCGGTGACTCCTCCGGCCGGGGACAGGGTCGGCAGTGGACCCGAGGCGGGGCCCGCTTCGTGGGCGGACCGGGTCGCCGGGTCCGGAACACAAGGGACCCGCACTGGCCGCGTGGAGTCCATTCTGTGACGATTATGGGGACTTGTCACCCCTTGGAACCGCTGAGAGGCTGTCCGGAAAGGGCCGCGCCCGATCGGACACGGCCCCGGGGGAGCGGTGTACCGACCGCTCTGGTCGGGTACACCCGGGGCGCCACCCCGGCTCCGCGTACGGGTGCCTCCCGGACGGATCCGAGGGCCGGAGCCGTCCCGCCGCCGACGATCGCCCCCTCTCGCCCGGGCGATCCCACGGGGCGGACCCCCGAGAACACCGCTCCCGGGGACCGCCCCGATCCATCTCCAGGCCGTGTTCCTTCGAACCCGCGCTCGGCTTCGGTCCGTGCCCGGCGCGCCCGGAGAACGGGACCCCCGGTCCCGCGCTCCGGGTCTCCGGAACCCCGTGGGCGCCCTCGCACCCTGAGAAGCACGCGAAGAACAGGCCCTAGGCGGGAAGGCCCAGCTCGCGGGCGATGAGCATCTTCTGGACCTCGCTGGTGCCCTCACCGATCTCCAGGATCTTGGCATCCCGGTAGAAGCGGCCCACCGCGTAGTCGTTCATGAACCCGTACCCGCCGAACACCTGGGTGGCGTCGCGGGCGTTGTCCATCGCGGCGTTGGAGGCGATCAGTTTGGCGATCGCCGCCTCCTTCTTGAACGGCTCGCCGGCGAGCATGCGCGAGGCGGCGTCGTAGTAGGCCAGTCGGGCGGTGTGCGCGCGGGCCTCCATCTCGGCGATCTTGAACTGGATCGCCTGGTAGTGACCGATCGCGTGGCCGAACGCGTGCCGCTCGTGGGCGTAGCGCACGCTCTCGTCCACACAGCCCTGGGCCAGACCCACCGACAGCGCCGCGATGGCGATGCGCCCCTCGTCGAGGATCCGCAGGAACTGGGCGTACCCGCGCCCGCGCTCGCCCACCAGGTTGGCCTCGGGCACTCGGCAGTCCTCGAACACCAGCTCGTTGGTGTCGGAGGCGTTCCAGCCGACCTTCGAGTACTTCTGCCCGACCGAGAAGCCCGGCGTCCCCTTGGGCACCAGGATCGAGGAGATCTCCGGCCGGCCGTCCTCCCGGCGCCCGGTGACGGCCGTGACGGTGACCAACGCGGTGATGTCGGTCCCGGAGTTGGTGATGAACGACTTGGTCCCGTTGATCACCCACTCCCCGTCCTCCAGCCGGGCGGTGGTGCGGGTGGCCCCCGCGTCGGAACCCCCGTCGGGCTCGGTCAGCCCGAAGGCGCCGAGCGCCTCGCCGGCGGTCAGCCGGGGAAGGTAGGTCTTCTTCTGGTCCTCGGTGCCGAACCGGTACAGCGGCATCGCGCCCAGCGACACCCCCGCCTCCAGGGTGATCGCCACCGACGAGTCGATCCGGGCCAGCTCCTCCAGGGCCAGGCACAGCGCGAAGTAGTCGCCGCCCATGCCCCCGTACTCCTCGGGGAAGGGCAGCCCGAACAGGCCCATCCGCCCCATCTTGGCGATGACCTCGTAGGGGAAGGTCCCGTTCTCGTAGTGCTCGCCGATGACCGGGGCGACCTCGGTCCGGGCGAACTCCTCCACGGCGGCCCGCAGGTCGGCGTGCTCGGTCGACAACCGGTGGCTGTTCATCGCTGGTTCTCCTCGCTGGTGGCGGGGGTGGACGGGACCTCGGCGGTGTCCGGGGCCCCGGAAGGTTCGACGACGACCAGCACGGCGTCCATCGGGACGGACGCGCCGGATCGGACCGCGACGGTGGTCACGGTCCCGTCGATGGGTGAGGTGACGGAGTGCTCCATCTTCATGGCCTCCACGACGGCCAGCGCCTGCCCCGCGGTGACCGTGTCGCCGACCGCCACCGGCACGGCGAGCACCGTGCCGGGCATCGGGCTGCGCACGGTGCCGTCGGCGGCGGCCTCGTCGCTGCGCAGCGCGGCGTCGACGGGCTCCTCGTGCAACGTCCAGGCGGTGCCGTCGGCGCCCAGCCAGCGGTGCGCCGTGACGGGGTCATCGGCCCGCAGGTAGGTGCGGGTGCGTCCGGCGTAGGTGACGGTGAGCCGACCGCCGTCGCGGCGGGCACGGGCTGCCACGGGCTCGGAGCCGTCCACGCTCACCGAGAATCCGGTGTCGGAGCGGCGCACCCGCACCACGGCGGAGTCATGGCCGGGGGCGCGCAGCCGCCACGGTGTCCAGGCGGCTCCCCCGATCCGCCACCCGTCCGGGACGGCGAACCGGTCGGCGGTGGGCGCGGGCGGCTCCAGGTCCAGCGTGTGGTCCAGGGCCACCGCCGCGTACACCTCCTCCGGGACGTGTTCGGGGGCGGCCTCGGGCGGTGTCGACTCGATGAGGTCGGTGCTCAGATCCCCCGAGGCGACCCTGGGGTGGCGCAGCAACCTGCGCAGGAACGCGGTGTTGGTGACGCACCCCAGGAGCAGGTACCCGGCCAGGGCGGCGTCGGCGCGGCGCAGCGCCTCGGCCCGGTCCGGGCCCCACACGATGACCTTGGCGAGCATCGGGTCGAACGAGGAGGTCACCTCGCCCCCGGCGGCGACACCGGAGTCGACCCGCACCCCCTCGCCGGTGGGCTCCGCCAGGGCCAGGATCGGTCCGCCGCTGGGCAGGAACCCGCGGTCGGCGTCCTCGGCGTAGATCCGGGCCTCCACGGAGTGCCCGACCCAGGACACGTCCTCCTGGCCGAACGGCAACGGGGCGCCCGACGCCACCCGGACCTGGAGTTCCACCAGGTCCAGGCCACGTTCGCCGCGGATCGCGACGACCTCCTCGGTGACCGGGTGCTCCACCTGGAGACGGGTGTTCATCTCCAGGAACGAGAACACCAGGTCGCCGTCCGCGCCGGCCTCGGCGATGAACTCGACGGTGCCGGCACCCACGTATCCGCAGGAGCGGGCGGCGGCCACGGCGGCCTCGCCCATGGCGGCGCGCTGCTCGTCGTTGAGCAGGGGGGAGGGCGCCTCCTCCACCACCTTCTGGTGTCGGCGTTGCAGGCTGCACTCGCGTTCGCCCAGGTGGACCACGTTCCCGTGGGCGTCGGCGAGGACCTGCACCTCGATGTGCCGGGGCCGGCGCACCAGCCGCTCCACCAGCAGGGTGGAGTCGCCGAAGGCGGCCAGCGCCTCGCGTCGGGCGGCGGCGGCCGACGCGGCCAGGTCGTCGGGGGAGTGCACGGCGCGCATGCCCTTGCCGCCTCCCCCGGCGGAGGGCTTGATGAGCAGCGGATAACCGGTGGCGGCGGCCCGCTTCAGCAGGACGTCGTCGGGCAGCGGCGCCCCGGGTTCCTCGGTGAACCCGCCCAACACGGGCACACCGGCGGCGGCCACGGTCTCCTTGGCCCGGATCTTGTCGCCCATCGCGTCGATGGCGGCGGGCGGCGGTCCGACGAACGTCAGCCCCGCCTCGGCGCAGGCGCGGGCGAACGCGGCGTTCTCCGACAGGAAACCGTAGCCGGGGTGGACCAGGGTCGCCCCCGTCTCCACGGCGGCCGTGACGATGGCGTCGGCGTCCAGGTAGGCGGGCACGCGCACCGCCCGGTCGGCGGCCGACACGTGCGGGGCGTCGGCGTCGGCGTCCGTGTGGACGGCCACCGACCCCAGGCCCATCCGGCGCAGGGTGCGCATCACCCGAAGGGCGATCTCGCCCCGGTTGGCGATGAGTACGGTCGTGGTCAAGGGTTCCTCACATCCGGAAGACGCCGTAGCCCACGGGCTCCAGCGGGGCGTGGCGGGCGGCGGACAGGGCCATGGCGAGCACGTCGCGGGTGTCGACGGGGTCGATGACGCCGTCGTCCCACAGTCGGGCGGTGGAGTGGTACGGGCTGCCCTGCGCCTCGTAGGTGTCCCGGATGGGGGCCTTGAACTCCTCCTCTGCCTCGGCCGACCACTCCTCGCCGCGCGCGTTCATCTGGTCGCGGCGGACCGTGGACAGCACAGAAGCGGCCTGCTCTCCGCCCATCACCGAGATGCGGGCGTTGGGCCACATCCACAGGAAGCGGGGCGAGTAGGCCCGACCGCACATGGAGTAGTTGCCGGCGCCGAACGAACCGCCGATGACCACGGTGAACTTGGGGACCCGGGCGCAGGCCACGGCGGTGACCATCTTCGCGCCGTGTTTGGCGATGCCCCCGGCCTCGTAGTCGCGGCCCACCATGAACCCGGAGATGTTCTGGAGGAAGACCAGCGGGATGCTCCGCCGGTCGCACAGTTCGATGAAGTGGGCCCCCTTGAGCGCCGACTCGGCGAACAGGATGCCGTTGTTGGCGATGATCCCCACCGGGTGCCCGTGGATGTGCGCGAACCCGGTGACCAGGGTCGTCCCGTACTCGGCCTTGAACTCGGTGAACTCGCTGCCGTCCACGACCCGGCCGATGACCTCGCGCACGTCGTAGGGGGTGCGCGTGTCGGCGGGCACCACGCCGTACAGCTCGTGCGGGTCCAGCGCGGGCGGGCGCGGGTCGCGGGTCTCCCAGGCGGGCGGATCGAGCGGCCCGAAGGTGTCGGCGATGCGCCGCACGATGGCGAGCGCGTGGGCGTCGTCGTCGGCCAGGTGGTCGGTCACCCCCGACACCCGGGAGTGCAGGTCGCCCCCGCCCAGTTCCTCGGCGGTGACCACCTCGCCGGTGGCGGCCTTCACCAGTGGCGGACCGCCCAGGAAGATCGTGCCCTGCTCGCGGACGATGACGGCCTCGTCGCTCATCGCCGGGACGTAGGCGCCGCCGGCGGTGCACGAACCGAGCACCGCCGCGATCTGCGGGACGCCCAGCCGTGACATGGTCGCCTGGTTGTAGAAGATCCGTCCGAAGTGCTCGCGGTCGGGGAACACCTCGTCCTGGAGGGGCAGGAAGGCACCGCCGGAGTCGGCCAGGTACACGCACGGCAGGCGGTTCTGGAGGGCGATCTCCTGGGCGCGCAGGTGCTTCTTGACGGTCATGGGGTAGTAGCTGCCGCCCTTGACCGTGGCGTCGTTGGCGATCACCACCGTGGGGCGGCCGGCCACCCGCCCCACCCCGGCGATCATCCCGGCCCCGGGCGCGTCCCGCCCGTCGGCCCCGTAGAGACCGTGGGCGGCCAGGGGTGCGATCTCCAGGAAGGGTGAACCGGGGTCGAGGAGGTGGTCGACACGGTCGCGCGGCAGGAGTTTGCCGCGTTCCACGTGGCGCGCGCGGGCCTTCTCGGGTCCGCCGAGGGCCGCGGTGGCGATCCGCTCGCGCAGCTCCGAGGCGAGGGCGCGGTTCGCCGCGTCGTTGGCGGCGAACGCGGGCCCGGCGGTGTCCACCGCCGAGCCGAGTACGGATGCCCTGCTCATGCTGTCCTCTCGTGGAGGGGTGTTAATGGTCACTAACATTCGTGATGTTAGTGACCATTAACATGGGTGTCCACAGCCGGGCCGGGAAGGACCCGTCCGGAGGACGGCGAGCGGAGGCCGGATGCGCCCCAGACCGGTGGAACAGAGACCGATCGGCGAGCGTCGTCGGGAGATCCTCGCCGCCGCGGCGGGCCTGTTCGCCGAGCGCGGTTATCGCGGCGTGTCGATCGACGACATCGGCCGGGCGATCGGCACCACCGGCCCCGCCCTGTACCGGCATTTCCCCGGTAAGCGGGCGCTGCTCGGCGAAGTGCTCCTGGACATCAGCCGACGCCTGTCCCGCCGCGGCTCGGTGCTGCTGGCCCGCTCCACCGAGCCCCGTGACGCCTTGGACCTGCTGCTGCGCGGTCACATCTCCTTCGCCCTGGACGAGCCGTCGCTCATCGTCGTCCACGACCGGGAACTGCACCACCTCACCGACGAGGACAACCGCCGGGTCCGCCGGATCCAGCGCCGTTACGTGGAGGAGTGGGTGACCGTCCTGGCCGAACTCCGCCCCGACGAACCCCGCGAGGTCCTGCTCGCCTCGACGCAGGCCGCGTTCGGTCTGCTCAACTCCACTCCCCACAGCCACGTGCTGCCCCGGGGGGAGATGGCGGCCCTGCTACTGCGGATGGGCACCGCCGCCCTCCTCCCGGACCGGCCGGTGGAGGTCTCCGCGCACAACGAGGCCCACCCCGAGCGGGCCGTGGTGCCCTCGGAGTAGGGGGACCGGCCGCGGGTACCGCGGGCGGATCCGCCGTTCGCCGTCGGTCGTGAACGGACCGTTCCGTGGGTAGGGGCCCACCCGAGGGGACGGCGCGTGTCGATCGACGGTGACCCCGGGCGCACATCGGGGCCACCGACGACGTGGTACCCGGGCGCGCCGTGGGGTACCGGCGCGACCGCGCTTCCGGGACGGGCGAGCGCATCGCCGCGAAGCCCGACGACGGCCGATCCGCCGCACCCGTAAGGGATGGACCGCGTTCCGGTCCGTTCCCTCCCCCGACCGCAGAGGCGAAAGCCGACAAAGAGGTCGCCAAGAGGTGGGAACGGTGCGGCCCCGCGGGCGTGTGTCCCGCCCGGTCCGGGCTTAGGTTCGGCTCATCGGGTACGCCCGCTTCCGACGGCGACCGACACGGAGAAGGAGCAACACATGGCTCGGCCTCGAATCGTGGTGGTCGGCGCGGGGTTCGGCGGCATCCACACCCTGCGCCACCTCGAACGCCGCATTCCGACGGGGGCGGCGGACCTCGCCCTGATCGCCCCCCACGACTACATGCTCTACAGCCCGCTGCTGCCACAGGTGGCCTCCGGGCTGCTCACCCCGCAGTCGGTGGCGATGTCCGTGCACCGGCTGACCCGCGAGACCCGGCTCATCCCCGGCCACGCCGTCGGCGTCGACACCGACGACCGCGTCGTGGTGGTGCGCCGGCCCACCGGTGAGTTCACCCCGGTGCGCTACGACCGACTGGTGCTCGCGCCCGGCGCCCACACCCGGGCCTTCGACATCCCCGGCCTCACCGAGTACGCCTACGGGGCCAAGACCCTGGCCGAGGCCGTCCTCCTGCGGGATCACGTGCTCGCCCAGCTGGAGATGGCCAACGACAGCGTCGACCCGATCGAACGCGAGGAGCGCTGCCGGTTCATCGTGGTCGGCGGCGGCTACACGGGAGTGGAGACCGCGGCGTCGCTGATGCGCCTGTGCGAGGAGGCCGCCAAACGCTACCCCGAACTGCGCTCGGTGATCCGCTGGCACCTGGTCGACATCGCGCCCAAGGTGCTGCCCGAACTGGGGGACCGGCTCGGCCGCAAGGCCCTGGACCTGTTGCGCCATCTGGGCATCGAGGTCAAGCTCAAGGTGTCGGTCCGCGAGGTCACCGCCGACAAGGTGGTGCTCACCGACGGACGCGCCCTGCCCTGCCGCACCTTGATCTGGACGGCCGGGGTCTCCCCGAGCCCGCTCATGGAGAACCTGGGCGCACCCACGCCGAGGGGCCGCCTGGAGGTGGGAGCCGACCTGCGGGTGCCAGGGGAGCCCGAGGTGTTCGCCCTCGGCGACGCGGTGTCGGTGCCCGACCTTGCGGGGGAGTCGCCCTACTGTCCGCCGACGGCCCAGTACGCGACCCGGCAGGCGACTACGGTGGCGCACAACGTGGTGGCCTCCATCCTGGGGCGCCCGTTGCGGGAGTTCCGCCACCGGGACCTGGGCCTGGTCGTGGACCTGAGCGGCAGGGACGCGCTGGCCCGGGTGATGGACCTGGAGCTGAGCGGACTGCCCGCGCTGGGCGCGACCCGCGGCTACCACCTGATGGCGGTGCCCTCGCCCAACGCGCGGGCGCGCATCCTGGCCAACTGGGGCATCCGGGCGTTCATCGGAGGGGACGTGTCCCGGATGGGCTTCGCGGACCACGGGCGCCCGTCCTCGTTCGTGGCCAACGACAACGTCGACTACCTCGACGCGGAGGCGGCGGGGCGCGAGGGCGCCCGGCTGCTGGAGAACCTCAAGGCCCGGTACGGGGACATCTGACCCGGACACGACGGGGGCGGCGGACCGCTGCGGTCCGCCGCCCCCGGAACGGTGCGGGACGGGGGAGGGGATCAGGAACGGACGAGCCGGGCGATGGCCTCGGAGGCCTCCTTGACCTTGGCGTCGGCCTCTTCGCCGCCGTTGGCGACGGCGTGGGCCACGCAGTGCTTGAGGTGCTCGTCGAGCATGGCCAGGGCGAAGGAGCGCAGGGCGCTGTTCACGGCCGAGGTCTGGGTGAGGACGTCGATGCAGTACTGGTCGTCCTCGACCATGCGCTGTAGACCGCGGATCTGTCCCTCGATGCGGCGCAACCGATTGATGTGGCTCTGCTTGTCATTGCTGTAACCGTGGGTCGCAGCCATGGTCCCGCTTCCGTGTCGTTCCTGCTCAGATGCCATGAACAATACCCCCTTGAGGTATTGAACGGTCCCCTTCGGCAAGGCATTCCGCCGTTGGGTCCTCAGGTAGGAGTTTCCCAGACGAACAGGGGCGTAAGACGTCATGGGTGGACCGTCGAGTCCTCCGGACATCGCGCCCGTCCGTTACCTAGAGTGTTGCTCACGGTGAAAATTGACTACTTGGAGTAATGAATTGGTCGCGTTGCGAGTTCGCTCGGTGGGACGACGGCAGGTCGGCATCGCCGTCGTCACCTCGGTTCTTGTGGCATCCGGCGCTGTGGCGGCGGGTGCGACCTTCGGCGCCCGTGACGTGGTGGCCGCCCCGGTCACCCCTTACGCGTCGAGCACCTGGGGGCGGCTGACGCTCGACGGGTCCGTGTACGGGACGCCGGTGGAGGAGACCCTCCAGGTCATCGAGGTCTCCGGGGACGACGCCGACTCCTGGAGCGGGCTCCCCTCCTCCCCTCACCTGACGTCCGCGACGGCGACCGGCGCGGTGAGCGCCGTGACCGCCCCCGAGAGCGCGATGACCAACGCCGACGGCGCCTTCACCGGACTGGCGGTACCGACGCCCGCGGTGCCCTGGGTCGCGCGGCTGGTGGAAGGGCAGGCGCCCGACGGCAACGTGGTCCTGCGGGTCGCCACCTGGAGCAACCGGGTGCAGTGCAACCCCCCGAACGGTGTCATCGCCCAGACCTCGACCACGGCGCCCACCCTGTTCGGGCGGCCTCTCGACGCCCCGCCTCCCAACCAGGCCGGTACCGCCTCCACCCTGACGACCTTCCCGGGGGATTTCGGGGACGGTGCCACCCTGGTCCGAGTGGAGACGGTCATCGGCCATGTCGTGGAGGAGGATCACCCGTACCACGGCCATGTGGAGACCGACTACACGGCGACGGCCCAGCGCTACGACGGGGACGGGAACCCGGTGGGGGATCCGGTGACGTTGTTCGATCTGGTCCTGGGCGACGTGACGGCCGATTGCCGCCCTCCGGAACCTTCCCCGAGCCCTACGCCGTCTCCGAGCCCGAGTCCGGACCCGTCTCCTTCGCCCACCCCCAGCCCGAGTCCGTCACCTTCTCCGAGCCCGAGCCCGAGTCCGGATCCGTCTCCTTCACCCGGCCCGACTCCCAGTCCGAGCCCGAGTCCGTCGCCCGACCCGTCGCCGAGTCCGTCCCCCTCTCCGAGTCCGGATCCGTCTCCTTCGCCCAGTCCGAGTCCGTCACCTTCTCCGGACCCGTCGCCGTCTCCGAGCCCGGACCCGTCGCCGTCTCCGAGCCCGAGTCCCAGCCCGAGTCCGGATCCGTCTCCTTCGCCCGGCCCGAGCCCGTCACCGAAGCCAACCCCGGGCCCGTACCCCGAGCCCGCTCCGCCCGCCGAACCGAAGCTGCCCGTCACCGGCCCCGGCCTGGCCGCCCTGCTCTCCGGCGGTCTCATCACCGTCGGCGCCGCGATCGCGCTGCTGGCCGCCGTCCGTAAACG
Source organism: Nocardiopsis lambiniae (assembly GCF_031845465.1). Taxonomy (NCBI): domain Bacteria; kingdom Bacillati; phylum Actinomycetota; class Actinomycetes; order Streptosporangiales; family Nocardiopsidaceae; genus Nocardiopsis; species Nocardiopsis lambiniae. The sequence goes on from NZ_JAVREP010000005.1 coordinate 116,625, forward strand.
TCGGGCCTGATCTGGGTAAGCCCGGGGCAAGGCTCTTGCCCGTGTCCCGTGCCGAACCCACCATGTCCCTATGGGCCGAAGCGGCGACAAGGACATCCTGACCACCATCAAGGGTTTGATGAAGGAGGAGCACGCCCTGCGCGACACCCCCGGGGCCCTGTCCTCCGTGGAGCGTGGGCGGATGAAGGAGGTCGAGGAGGCCCTCGACCAGTGCTGGGACCTGCTCCGCCAGCGACGGGCCCGCGAAGAGTTCGGACGGGACCCCGACGAGGCCGAGGCCCGCTCGGTGGCCGAGGTCGAGAACTACCGCCAGTGAAGCCGGACCGACCGCAACCGCGGGCCGTCGGCGGGCATCAACCAGGGTGAACCGGCGGGGGCGGGCCCGGCGTGAGCGCGCGGGCCCGCCCCACGCGTTCGCACCATGGAAAGGGCCCCCTTGCTCACTGCACTCACCGGCATCGGTCTCTCCTCCGCGGCGGGGCTGAACGCCTACATCCCCCTGCTGCTGGTGGGTCTGATCGCCCGCTTCACCGACCTGCTCCCCCTGGGCGACTCCTGGACGTGGCTGGAGCACCCGATCACCCTGATCGTGCTGACGGTGCTCCTGGTCGTGGAGTTCCTGGCCGACAAGTTCCCGGCCGTCGACAGCGTCAACGACATCATCCAGACCGTCGTGCGTCCGAGTTCCGGCGGCATCGTCTTCGGCGCGGGCGCCTCCAGTGTCGAACTCTCCGAGATCACCGGCGCCGCCTCCGGCGCGGCGACCGGGGACGGGTTCTCCTGGGGCCCGGTGATCGCGGGCGTGGTCATCGCCCTGGGCTTCCACCTCGTCAAGTCCCTGGGCCGACTGGCCGCGAACTCGATGAGCGCCGGCTGCGCGGCCCCGTTCGTCTCCTTCTTCGAGGACGTCGTCAGCTTCCTCACCTCGATCGTCGCGATCCTGCTGCCGGTGCTCATCCTGGTGGTGTTCCCGGCACTGGTCGTCGCGGGGGTGTGGCTGGTGCGGCGCAGCCGCCGATCGCGGGCCGAACGCCGAGAGGCCGTGGACCCCGGGGCACCCGCCTGATGTGACCGGAACCGCACGGCCACGACCGGTCCGGGACACGTAAAATGCACGTAATGACAGAGATGACTTTCGACCCGAACGACATCGCGCACATCGTCTGGGACTGGAACGGCACCCTCCTCGACGACAACCACGCCAACCTCGCGGCGGTCAACGCCGTCTGCGCGTCCTTCGGCCGTGAACCGGTCGAACTGGACCATTGGCGCACCGTCTTCCGACGGCCCCTCATCCCCTGCTACGAGGAACTGCTCGGTCGGACCTTCGCCGAGGGCGAGTGGGCGCGCGCCGAGAAGCTCTACGACGAGGGCTACCTGCGTCACCTGCCCACGTGCGAGTTGACCGACGGCGTCCCGGACGTGCTGCACGACTGGAGCGCCGACGGCCGCACCCAGTCGCTGCTGTCCATGGCCTCCCACGACCACCTGGTCCCGCTCGTCGCGGAACGCGGGCTGACCCCGCACTTCACCAGGATCGACGGCCGCAGGTACGACACCGAGCACGACTCCAAGGCCGAGCACCTGGTACACCACCTTCGGGGCCTGGACATCGACCCGGCCAAGGTCGTGCTCATCGGCGACATCGACGACGACGCCCGCGCCGCCCGAGAGGCCGGCGCGCACTCGATCCTGGTCGCCACCGGGCTGATGGCCCCCGAGCGGCTCGTCGCCACCGGTTCGCCGGTGGTCGAGTCCCCGGTGGCCGCGGTCCGCGCCCTGCGCGGGCTGTGAACCTCCTTCCGCGATCGACCGAAAGAACCCATGACCGGCCCTCTCGGTCGATCGCGGAGATCCGCCGGGGCCTGTCAATGGGGGTTCCCCACGGTTGGGCCGCGCTCGGCAGTGGACCTTCCACAGGCCCCGTGAACACGGTGTGACCTGCGTACTTCCCAGAGTCCTCCGGCCTTCGCGAAGGGGCGCCCGGGGCATGACCCCGGTCATGGTGTGTTGTTAGATGGACCTCACCGCAACACACAGCCACGCGAATGGGAAGGCGGGCCAATGACGGAGAGCAGCGTGCCCCGTGTGCTCTGGGAACCCGACGAGACGACGGTGGCGGCCTCCAACATCGTCGCCTTCGCCCGATGGGCCGCCGAGCACGAGGGCGTCGAGGCCTTCGGGGACGACGGCGACTTCGACTACGACGCCCTGTGGCGTTGGTCGGTCACCGACGTCGACGGTTTCTGGGACGCGATCCGCGCGTACTACGGCGTCCGCTTCGACACCCCCCACGACGGGGTCCTGGCCGAGGACGTCATGCCCGGCGCGCGCTGGTTCCCCGGTGCCACCCTCAACTACGCCCGGCACCTCTTCGAGGGCCGCGACCCCGATCGGGTCGCCATCCGCCACGCCACCGAACTGCGCCCCCTGGCCGAGTGGACCTGGGGCGAACTGCGCCGACGCACCGCCGCGATCGCCGCCGGTCTGCGCGCACTCGGCGTCGGCCCCGGCGACCGGGTCGTCGCCTACCTGCCCAACCTGCCCGAGACCGTCGCCGCGTTCTACGCCGTGGCCTCCCTGGGCGCGATCTGGTCCTCCTGTTCCCCCGACTTCGGCGTGCGCAGCGTCATCGACCGCTTCGCCCAGATCGAACCCAAGGTCCTGCTCGCCGTCGACGGCTACCGCTACGGCGGCAAGGATTTCGACCGCCGCCCCGTCGTCGAGGAACTGCGCGCCGCCCTGCCCACCGTCGAGCACACCGTCCTCCTCGACCACCTGGAGCCCGGCGCCGACCCCGTCGAGGGCACCCTGGCCTGGTCGGCCCTGGAGGCCTCCGGGGCCGGAGCGGACCTGGAGTTCACCCCCGTCGCCTTCGATCACCCCCTGTGGGTGCTCTACTCCTCGGGCACCACCGGACTGCCCAAGGCCATCGTCCAAGGGCACGGCGGCATCCTCCTCGAACAGCTCAAGAACCTGCACCTGCACCTGGACGCGCAGGAGGACGACCGGGTCTTCTGGTTCACCACCACCGGCTGGATGATGTGGAACTTCCTGGTCAGCGTGCTGCTGACCCCGGCGTCCATCGTCCTGTACGACGGCAGTCCGGCCGCCCCCGAGCTGGACACGCTGTGGGACCTGGCCGACGAGGCCGGCATCACCGTGTTCGGCACCAGCGCCGGGTTCCTGTCCTCCTGCATGAAGGAGGGCGTCCACCCGCGCCGGGGCCGGAATCTGTCCCGCCTCAAGGCCATCGGCTCCACCGGTTCCCCGCTCAGCCCCGAGGCGTTCGCGTGGGCCTACGAGGAGTTCGGCGACGACCTGTGGCTGTTCTCCACCAGCGGCGGCACCGACGTGTGCAGCTGCCTGGTGGGCGGTACCCCCACCCTCCCGGTGTACGAGGGCGAGATCCAGTCCCGCGCCCTGGGCATGGCCGTCGCCTCCTGGGACCCCGACGGCAAGGAGCTCATCGGCGAGGTCGGCGAACTGGTCGTCACCCGCCCGGCCCCGTCCATGCCGGTCTTCTTCTGGGGGGACGAGGGCGGCGAGCGCCTCCGCGACAGCTACTTCTCCATGTACCCGGGCGTCTGGCGGCACGGTGACTGGATCGAGATCACCGACCGGGGCACCGCGATCATCTACGGCCGCTCGGACTCCACCATCAACCGCGGCGGCGTCCGCATGGGCACCAGCGAGATCTACCGCGCCGTCCTGGCCGTGGACGACGTCACCGACGCCCTGGTCGTCGACGTGCCCCAGGGCGACGGCTCCTCGCGCATCGAACTGTTCGTCGTCCTGCGCGAGGGCGCCGAACTCGACGACGCCCTCGTCAAGGAGATCGCCCGGCGCGTGCGCACCGACTGCTCCCCCCGGCACGTGCCCGACCGGGTGCGGGTCGTCCCGGCGGTGCCGCGCACCCTCTCCGGCAAGATCCTGGAGGTGCCGGTCAAGCGCATCCTCATGGGTGAGGCCCCGGGGAAGGTCGCCAGCCGCGACTCCCTCGCCGACCCGGAGGCACTGGATCACTTCAGCACCCTCGTGGGCTGACCGCGTCCGGTTCCCGGGGCCGCCCGGCCCCGGGAACCGGACGCTGTCGGGCGGCACCACGCCCATCGACCGGTCGCCTACCGGGCATGTTGGCCGGAGCCGGCCACACCGGGGCGAAGTGTCTTGATCGTGGCCCTACGCCAGGGGGCATAACCTGGCCCGCGTGGCACAGAAGCGACCTGACGACCTCGCCGAACCGGCTTCCGGTCCGGCCTCCGCCAAGACCCGTATCGACGGCATCGACGCGGCCCGGGCCCTCGCCGTCTTCGGTATGTTCGTCGTCCACCTCGGGGTGGACTCCATGGGCCTCCTGTCCCCGGAGAACTACGCCTGGGACCTGCACGGCGTGGTGCGGGGGAACTCGTCGGCGCTCTTCGCCTTCCTGGCCGGGGTCTCCCTGGCCATGATGACCGGCCGCACCCGGCCGATCTCGGGCGAACCGCTCTTCCGGTCCGTGGTGCGCATCGTCACCCGCGCCGTGCTCATCGCGCTGCTCGGTCTGATCCTGGACATGATGGCCGTTCCCGTCGCCGTCATCCTCACCTACTACGGCGGGTTCTTCCTGCTCGCCCTGCCCCTGGTCAAGCTGCGCTCGGGGGCACTGTGGACCGTCGCCGGCGTCCTGGCCGTCGTCGGTCCGCCACTGTCGTTCCTGCTGCGCGACGCCTTCTTCCCGGCCGTGCCCCGGACCGGGGCGCTCACCTCGTTCACCGAGTTCTTCCTCACCGGGTACTACCCGGCGGTGACCTTCATGGTCTTCGTGATCGCCGGAATGGCGGTGGGCCGACTGGACCTCACCGCCACGGGGACGCGGTTGCGGCTGCTCGTCGGTGGCGCCGTGGCCGCCGCCTGCGGCCACCTGGGCTCGTGGCTGGCCCTGGGCCCGCTGGGCGGGATGGACCGGTTGATGGAGGTGCGCGCCCCCGAGCTGCTCGGCGCTCCGCTGTCGACGATCACCGATCCGACCCTGGTCGAGGAACTGCGCTACCTGGTCCGGGACGAGGCGGAGTCCATCTCGGGCCAGGTGCCCACCGACTCGTGGTGGTGGCTGGCGGTCAACACCCCGCACACCGGGACCACCTTCGAGATACTGGAGGCGATCGGCCAGGGGCTGGTGGTGATGGTCCTGTGCATGTGGCTGTGCGACCGGGCGCGGATCATCATGTACCCGCTGACCTCGGTGGGCCGCATGCCGCTGACCGTCTACACCGGGCACCTGGTGGCGCTCGCGCTGATCATCTCCGCGGTCGGGTACGAGTTCCACACCCCGTGGCTGCTGGAGCAGTTCGTCCTGTGGTCGCTGGTCCTCGCCACTCTGTGGCGGCTCGTCGTGGGGCGGGGCCCGGCGGAGATCGTCCTGGGCGAGGCCGCCGACGGCGCGGTCCGCCTGGTGGACTCCCTGCGCGAGGACCGGAGGTAGGACCGCCCCGGCGGTGTCCCGGGCATCGGCCGGGCGGGCCGGGACGTGTTCCTTCGAACCCGCGCTCGGGTTCGTGCCCGGCGCGCCCGGAGGACGGCGACCTTCGCCCCGCGCTCGTGTCCTCGTTCCCCGGGCGCTCTCTCCAGGGCTCCAGGACCCCGTGGGCGCCCTCGGCCGTGCTCCCCCGGACCGTCTCTCCTCCGCCGACCTCCGGAACCCCCGTGGGAGTCCTCACGACCCCCGAGGGCGCGAAGGGCGTGCGTAGAACACGCCCTACTCCGGTCGGCGGATCGTCGCCGAGGTCCGATCCCGGTGGGCCAGGGTGTCGGAGGTGGTGCGCGCGTTCTGCCGGATGAGCCTGCGGGCGTCGTCGGCCGCCGACCGCGCCACCGCCGGGCTGGCCACCGGCCCCTGGGCCGACTCGGCGTCCTCGGGCAGGCCGATGTCCATCGGCAGCCCGGCCTTGCCGATGACCCGCAACTGGGCGCCCTCCTGCGAACGGGAGGGACGGATGTCCCCGTCGGGGGTGCGCCAGGCGCGCAACCGGTGCAGCATCCACTCGGTCCCCCGCCGGTCGGCCCCCTGCGGCCACGCCTCGCCGTCGGGCCGGTGACCCAGCGCGTGGAGCACGTCCTCGGTGGTCCACCCGGCGGAGAACAGCCGGGCCGCCTCGTCGCGCAGGGAGGCGAAGTCCACGCCCCGCAGGGAGGCGTCCTCGGTGTGGATCGCCTCGCACGCCCTGTGCACGTCGCGCGGCGTGTGCAGGGGCCGGGTGCGCGGGTCCGGAGCGGATCGGCGCAGCAGGGAGTCGTCGATGGTGACGATGACCTCGCCGCGCCGGTTGTCCCAGACGCCCACGTCCTCGCGCGCCCACCCCTGGGACTCGGCCAGGGCCGTCGCCATCCTGCGCAGGTCGACCTGCTCGTCATCGCTGCTGATCCGGAACTCCGCCATGGGGACAGGGTACGCATCCGCGCCGTCCGCGCGAGCCCGGGCGGAGCCGGCGGGAGGGGCCCGGAGGACGAGTCCGGTCTAGACCGCGAAGGTCCGGGGGTGGGGATCCCGAATGTCGGGAAACGCTGTTCTCGGGGGTTCTCGCCCTCTTGTTGGAGGAAAAGACCATTCCTTGGTCAAGCTTCGGTTGGACTCTTCTCCAACCTTCGGCGATGCGCTCCCGAGGGGTACCGGTGGCCCGGCCCTCCGGGGTTATGGTGACCACCTGACGGCCCGGAGGGGATCACCGATCCCGTGCCGGGCCACCCCCGCCGACCCCGGCGGGGGGCAGTCACATCGTTCGACCGAGCTGTAGGTGCCCGTGCCCCACACCGCATCCGCTCCCGAGGCGACGACCGACCGCGCGCTCCGGACGTTCCTGCACGGACTCCCGGGCGTCGACGAGGTCGGTGCCCGCGCCCGGGCCCAGGATCTGTCCACCCGGTCCATCAAGACCACCGCCAAGGCCCAGGCCATCGATCTGGCCATCTCCATGATCGACCTGACCACGCTGGAGGGGGCCGACACGCCCGGCAAGGTGCGCTCGCTGTGCACCAAGGCCGCGCTGCCCGACCCCGCCGACCGCACCGTGCCCGGCGTGGGCGCCGTCTGCGTCTACCCCGACATGGTCCCCATCGCCGTCGAGGCGCTGCGCGGCACCGGTATCGGGGTCGCCTCCGTCGCCACCGCCTTCCCGGCCGGTCGCGCGCCCCTGTCCGTCAAGATCGCCGACACCGCCGCCGCCGTCGCCGACGGCGCGAGCGAGATCGACATGGTCATCGACCGCGGCGCCTTCCTCGCCGGCGACTACCTGAAGGTGCACGAGGAGATCGTCGCCGTGAAGGAGGCCTGCGGTGACGCCCACCTCAAGGTCATCCTGGAGACCGGCGAGCTGGTCACCTACGACAACGTGCGCCGCGCCTCCCACCTGGCGATGCGCGCCGGCGCCGACTTCATCAAGACGTCCACCGGCAAGATCTCGCCGGCGGCGACCCCGCCCGTCGTCCTCGTGATGTTGGAGGCCGTGCGCGACCACTTCGCCGAGACCGGTCGCCGCGTGGGCGTCAAACCGGCCGGCGGCATCCGCACCACCAAGGACGCCATCCGCAACCTGGTCCTGGTCAACGAGACCGCCGGACCCGCATGGCTCACCCCGGACCTGTTCCGGATCGGCGCCTCCAGCCTGCTCAACGACCTGCTCATGCAGCGCACCAGGCTGACCACCGGCACCTACCCGGGCCCCGACTACTACACGCTGGACTGAAGCCGTGATCTTCGAGTACGCGCCCGCACCGGAGTCCCGCTCCGTCGTCACCCTGCGCGAGTCCTATGGGCTGTTCATCGACGGGGAGTTCACCCCCGCCGAGAGCGGCGAACACCTGACCAGCCTCAACCCCGCCGACGAGACCAAGCTCGCCCAGGTCGCCGTCGCCGGTCCCGCCGATGTGGACCGGGCGGTCGCCGCGGCCCGCCGCGCCCACGACACCGTGTGGAGCCGCATGTCCGGCGCCGAACGCGGCAAGTACCTGTTCCGCATCGCGCGCATCATCCAGGAGCGCTCGCGCGAACTCGCGGTGCTGGAGTCCCTGGACAACGGCAAGCCCATCAAGGAGACCCGCGACGTCGACCTGCCCTTGGTCGCCGCCCACTTCTTCTACTACGCCGGATGGGCCGACAAGCTCGCCCACGCCGGCCTGGGCCCCGCCCCCCGGTCGCTCGGTGTGGCCGCCCAGGTCATCCCGTGGAACTTCCCGCTGCTCATGCTCGCGTGGAAGATCGCACCGGCCCTGGCCACCGGCAACACCGTCGTCCTCAAACCGGCCGAGACCACCCCGCTGACCGCGCTGGTCTTCGCCGAGATCTGTCAGGAGGCCGACCTGCCCCCGGGCGTGGTCAACATCCTCACCGGCGAAGGGGGGACCGGCCGCACCCTGGTCGAGCACCCCGACGTCGACAAGGTCGCCTTCACCGGCTCCACCGAGGTGGGGCGACAGATCGCCCGCGCCGTCGCCGGCACCGACAAGCGCCTCACCCTGGAACTGGGCGGCAAGGGCGCCAACATCGTCTACGACGACGCCGCCATCGACCAGGCCGTCGAGGGCATCGTCTCGGGCATCTTCTTCAACCAGGGCCACGTGTGCTGCGCCGGATCCCGGTTGCTGGTGCAGGAGTCCATCGTCGACGAGCTGATGCCCCGCCTGAAGGAGCGCGTGTCCAGGCTGCGCCTGGGCGACCCGCTGGACAAGAACACCGACATCGGCGCCATCAACTCCGCCGCCCAACTGGAGCGCATCCGCGACCTCGTGGACTCCGGCGAGGCCGAGGGCGCCGAGCGCTGGTCGCCCGCCTGCGACCTGCCGGAGAACGGCTACTGGTTCGCGCCCACGATCTTCACCGGCGTCGGCCAGGCCCACCGGGTGGCCCGGGAGGAGATCTTCGGCCCGGTCCTGTCGGTGCTGACCTTCCGCACCCCCGAGGAGGCCGTCGGCAAGGCCAACAACACCCCCTACGGGTTGTCGGCGGGCGTGTGGACGGAGAAGGGTTCGCGCATGCTGTGGACCGCCGAACGGCTGCGCGCCGGGGTCGTGTGGTCCAACACGTTCAACAAGTTCGACCCGACCAGCCCCTTCGGCGGCTACAAGGAGTCGGGCTACGGCCGCGAGGGCGGACGGCACGGATTGGAGGCCTACGTTGGCTGAACGACGCGGCGGCAAGAAGGCCGACAAGGGCGGCGCGGCCCAGGCGGCGAGGACACCCGCCGTCCCCGCCCGCCTGGCGGTCCGCAAGACCTACAAGCTCTACCTGGGCGGGGCCTTCCCCCGCTCCGAGTCGGGCAGGAGCTACGCCGTGACCTCGACCGACGGAACGCACCTGGCCAACGCCGCCCTGGCCTCCCGCAAGGACGCCCGTGAGGCGGTCGCCGCCGCGCGCAAGGCGTTCTCCGGGTGGTCCGGACGCACCGCCTACAACCGGGGACAGATCCTGTACCGGGTCGCCGAGGTGCTGGAGGGCCGGCGCGACCAGTTCGTCGCCCGGGCGGCCTCGGCCCAGGGCCTGACGAGGGCCCGGGCCGAGGAGGTCGTCTCCGCGGCCATCGACCGGTGGGTGTACTACGCCGGGTGGACCGACAAGGTCGCCCAGGTCCTGGGCGGGGCCAACCCCGTTTCCGGTCCCTACTACAACCACTCGGCCCCCGAGCCCACCGGTGTGGTCGTCGTGTTCGCTCCGCAGAACGCTCCGCTGCTCGGCCTCACCTCGGTCGTCGCCCCGGTCATCGCCACCGGCAACACCGCCGTGGTGGTGTCCTCCGAGGCCGCGCCGCTGGCCGCCGTGGACCTGGCCGAGGTGCTGGCCACCTCCGACCTGCCCGGCGGAGTGGTCAACCTGCTCACCGGTCGGGTACCCGAGCTGGGCCCGCACCTGGCCGCGCACGCCGACGTCAACGCCCTGGACCTGACCGGGGCGGGGCAGGACGCGACCGCCTTCGAGGAGGCCGCCGCGCAGACCCTCACCCGGGTGCTGCGCCGCGGTCCCGACGCCGACGGCGGCGAGGAGGCCTGGCTCGACCCCGACCCCGGCACCTCCCGGATGACGCCGTTCCTGGAGACCAAGACGGTCTGGCACCCCATCGGCGTCTGAGCCGGGCGGGGACGAGGCGCCGACGACCCGGGCCGTCCACAGGCCGTGGACGGCGGCTTGCGCGGGCCCGGGGCGAACGCCAGTCTGAGTCCAGGGGCGGAGCGCGTCCGGCGCCGAGCCCCGTGGACTCCGACGGGCCCGAAGGGGCACGTCCGGGAGAGGAGCGATGCGGTGAACGACGCGGTGGACACGGCCGGCCCCGAGGCACCGACCGATCGGGCCCTCGTGCCGCGCCTGGTGCGGTTGGACCAGGACACGGCCGAGGTCGCCCTGCTGCGCACCGCCGTGTCGCGCCACCGGCTGGCCCCCGGGCAGTCCCGGTTCACCGGGCTGCCCGTGGCCACCCTGCCCGCCGCCGACGCCGACCCCGCCCGGGTGCCCTTCGCCATCGTGCTGGGGCCGGTCGGGGACGCGGCCGACGCACGGGCGGCGGCGGTCGGGTTCGGGGTGCTGGACCGGGCCCTGCGCACGCGTGACATGGTCGCCGAACCCCAGCGCGCCGTGCTGCTGCGCGCCTACTACGTCACGCCACAATGGCAGGGCCGGGGCCTGGGCCGGGCCTCCTGCTCCGCGCCCCTGCTGGACCGGTTGGTCACCGAGATCGCGCCGCACGCCGACAGGGTCGTGCTGTGCGTCAACGTCGGCAACCACGTCGCCCTGCGGGTCTACGAGGCCGCCGGGTACACCGCGACCGGGCGCGTCATCTCCGGTGACGCGGGCCCGCAACACGTGATGTCGCGCCCCCTGTCCACCGGGGCGCACCCCGCGCCGCTCCCGCGGCACGAACGAACGGAGAACACGCTGTGACCGCTGGACCCAAGGCCATCGCCGAGCAGGCCGCCGACGCACTGCGCTCGCGCACCGGGGTGGACGCCTACGACATCGCCCTGGTCATGGGCTCGGGCTGGGCGCCCGCCGCCGACCTCCTGGGGGAGGGGCGGGACGAGCTGCCCACCGCCGAACTGCCCGGCTTCCTCCCCCCCGGTGTGGAGGGGCACAGCGGCACCGTGCGCGGCATCGTCGACGGCGACCGCAACGTGCTCGCGTTCCTGGGCCGCACCCACCTGTACGAGGGGCACGGCACCGACTCCGTCGTGCACAACGTGCGCACCGCCGTCGCGGCCGGGGCCCGGACCATCGTGCTCACCAACGCCGCCGGCGGCATCAACGCCACCTACACGGTGGGAACCCCGGTGCTCATCGCCGACCACATCAACATGACCGCCCGCTCACCGCTGGTCGGCGCGACCTTCGTCGACCTCACCGAGACCTACTCCGCCGAGCTGCGGGCCCTGGCCCTCGAAGTGGACCCGAGCCTGGCCGAGGGCGTCTACGCGGCCATGCCCGGCCCGCACTTCGAGACCCCCGCCGAGATCCGCATGCTCCGTGCCATGGGCGCCGACCTGGTCGGCATGTCCACCGTCCTGGAGGCCATCGCCGCCCGCGAGGCCGGGGCCCGGGTGCTGGGCATGTCCCTGGTCACCAACATCGCCGCCGGGTTGGAGGGTGCCAACCTCGACCACGAGGAGGTGCTGGCCGCCGGTCGCGACGCCGCCGAGACCGTGGGTCGGCTGCTCGCCGACATCGTCGCCCGCGTCTGAGCCCGAGCCGAGGAGATCCGCCATGACCACCGACACCGTCGCCCGCGCCCGCGCGTGGATGGAGCGCGACCCCGACCCCGCCACCCGTGACGAACTGGCCGCCCTGCTGGAGCGGGTCGCCGCGGGTGACGTCGAGGCCGCCGCCGACCTCGGCGACCGCTTCTCCGGGCGACTGGAGTTCGGCACCGCCGGACTGCGCGGCGCGCTGGGCGCCGGCCCCAACCGGATGAACCGTGTCGTGGTCATGCGCACCGCCGCCGGGATCGCCGCCTGGCTGCACGCGCGCGGCGGCGCCGGGCACGTCGTCATCGGTTACGACGCCCGACACCGGTCGGCGGACTTCGCCCGCGACAGCGCCGCGGTCCTCACCGGCGCCGGACACCGGGTCTCCCTCCTGCCCGCCCCCCTGCCCACCCCGGTCCTGGCCTTCGCGGTGCGGGACCTGGGCGCCGACGCCGGGATCATGGTCACCGCCAGCCACAACCCGCCCCAGGACAACGGCTACAAGGTCTATGTGGGCGGTGACGGGGACGAGGCCGGGGCCCAGATCGTGGCCCCGGTCGACGCCGAGATCTCCGAGGCCATCGACGAGGTCGGCCCCGTCGGCGACCTGCCGTCGGGCACGGAGTGGACGGTCCTGGGTCGGGAGATCGTCGAACGGTACCTGGCGGCCGTCACCGCGCCGGTGCCCGCGGGCCCGCGCGACCTGTCGATCGTCTACACCGCCATGCACGGTGTCGGCGGCCGGGTGCTGGTCGAGGCGCTGGAACGGGCCGGGTTCGCGGCACCCGAGGTGGTGGGCGCCCAGTTCGACCCCGACCCCGACTTCCCCACGGTGTCCTTCCCCAACCCGGAGGAACCCGGGGCCCTGGACCTGGCGATGGCCGCGGGGGAGGCGATCGGCGCCGACCTGGTCGTGGCCAACGACCCCGACGCCGACCGACTGGCCCTGGCGATCCCCGGGCACGGGCCGCTCACCGGCGACGAGGTGGGCGGTCTGCTCGCCGAGTTCGTGCTCGACCACACGACCGGGGACGACCGGGTGGTGGCCACCACCATCGTCTCCTCCAGCCTGCTCGGCATGATCGCCCGCGGCCGGGGGGTGCACTACGAGGAGACCCTCACCGGGTTCAAGTGGCTGGCCCGGGCCGGCGGCCCCGGCACCCGACGGGTCTTCGCGTACGAGGAGGCACTGGGGTACTGCATCGGTGGTGACGCGGGTCGCCCGGTCGCCGACAAGGACGGCATCGGCGCCGCGCTGATGGCGGTGACCCTGACCGCGCGGGCGAAGGCGGAGGGGCGGACCCTCCTCGACCTGCTCGACGACCAGGCGCGCGCGTACGGCCTGCACCTGAGCGACCAACTGTCGGTGCGGGTGTCGGACCTGTCGTTGATCGACGCGGCGATGCGGCGGTTGCGCGCCCAACCGCCCGCCGCGTTCGGCCCCCTGAAGGTCGCGGGGGTCGACGACTTCGCCGCCGGACACGCGGGTCTGCCGCCGACCGATGCCCTGCGCTTCCGGTTGGAGGGCGGGGCCCGGGGGCGTGTGACGCTCCGGCCTTCGGGCACCGAGCCCAAGTTGAAGGCCTATGCCGAGGTGGTCATGGACGTGGACGGCGATGTCGCGGCCACCCGCGCGCAGGGTTCGGCGTTGCTCGCCGAACTGATGGCCTCGGTCGCCGAGGTGGTCGGAGGTTAGGGTCGTCCGTTCAGTCGAGGTCGCCGGGCTCCACGACGGGCCGGTGCACGACCTCGTCGATGACGGTGAGCGTCTGCGTGGACGTCACACCGGGGAGCGATTGCAGGCGGGTCAGGATCAGATCCCGCAGTTGGTTGGTGTTGGCGACGCGGACCAGCAGGACGATGTCCGCCGAACCGACCACGTACCAGCAGTACTCGATCTCGGGGTAGGAGGAGAGGATCTCCCGGTTGGCCCGCCAGTCCGGCTGGCTGCCGGAGATGAGCACGAGCGCGGTCACGCCCAGACCCATCTTCGAGTGGTCGGTCACCACGGAGTAACCGCGGATGACGCCCTCGTCCGTCAGACGCTTGATCCGGTTGTAGGCCGTGGCCCGGGAGACATTGGCCAGTGCGGCGATCTCGGTGATCCCGGTCCGCGCGTCCTTGGCGAGAGCACTGAGGATCGTCTGGTCGGTCGCATCCGGCCGCCGGCCGTTCCTGCGTTGCTCGCCCATGGCCATGTGGGTGCTCCTCGTGTCTTCTCGTTCCAGTGGAAGCCCCTCTCATCGTCATCGACCGGGGCTAACGAACTACCAGGTAAACGCTGTTTGCTTCCATGGGAGTCTCAGTCGGCGAGATGATGTCCATCTGCGTATTCGCCCGATCACCAGGGGAGGCGCGTGGGCGGTCTCACATGGCGGAATCTTGCTCTCGCGGCCCCGGCGCGCAGGGGTGCCGAGGGGTATCCGACTGTACCCATGGTTGACGCGGTGGTCGGTCCGGGGGTTTTCCCGGGCCGGGAGGTGATCACGCGCGAGTTCCGAGAAGATGGCCGGCCTTCTCGCGTGACGGCTGCTTTCGTTCGTCTTTGTCGTGCCTTGTCGCCTTTTCCGTGTCGGAGTGCCTGAATGCATCCGAAGGTATGCGCTCCATCGTCGAACGGGCACCCGTCGTGGCCAACTGCGATCCATCTGTGATGGTGAGTCCCGATTCGCGGTGTACAGACCGACCTGTCGTTTTTCCTGCTCACGCCTCTCGGGTGCTGGACGATGGCGAACATGAGAGGGGCTTTCGTTCTCATATGTATCAAGTTTTCGAGATTATCTAGCGCGAGTGTCGAATGATCCGGACAATCTGCCTCATCAGTTAACAGATCGCCCGGAGTCCGACGCGCCACACCACCGCGCCGGGCCACGTTGGGAGCCGCTGCACATGTCGACCCACGAGCCAGCGGGTCAGGGGACCGTCACCGTGGACCACCTGCCCCCGGACCTCACCCGCGCGCTGTACACGCACATGCGGACCGCACGCGACCTGGACGCCGAGGCCGTCGCCCTCCAGCGCCAGGGCGTCTTCCCCGCCTACGTGTCCGTCCGCGGGCAGGAGGCGGCCCAGGTCGCCAGCGCGGCCGCACTGGACCCCCGGCGCGACTTCGTCTTCCCGACCTATCGAGAGATGGCCTCCGCGCTCGCCTACGGGGTCGAGATGGTCGGCTACATGGCCACCCACAGGGCCCTGTGGCACGGCGGCCTCTACGACGTCATGGAGTCCCGCTTCGGCGCCGTCAACGCGGTCGTCGGCGGCCCCGTCCCCCACGCCGTCGGCTGGGCGGTCGGTGAACGGATGCGCGGTGACGACGGTGTCGCCCTGGCCTACTTCGGTGACGGCGCCAGCTCCGAGGGCGACGTCCACGAGGCCATGAACTTCGCCGGCGTCTACGGTGCCCCCGTCGTCTTCTTCTGCCAGAACAACCGCTGGGCGCTGTCGGTGCCCAACGAGCGCCAGGTCGCCGGCGGCTCCGTCGCCGCGCGCGGCGAGGGTTACGGCATGCCCGGCGTCGTGGTGGACGGCAACGACGCCGCCGCCGTCCACGACGCCGTCACCCGGGCCGTGGCCCGTGCCCGCCGCGGTGAGGGCCCCACCCTCATCGAGGCCCTCACCTACCGCGTGGAGCCCCACTCCACCTCCGACGACACCGGCCGCTACCGCGACGAGACCGAGGCCGACCGCTGGCGGACGGACCGCGATCCGGTCGCGCTGCTGCGCGCCGCCCTCATCGAGGCCGGCCACGCCGACGCCGACGAACTCGCCGCCATCGACGCCGAGGCGAAGAAACGTGCCGAGGAGATCCGCGACGGCGTCTCCGCCGCCCCCGAACCCGAGGGCACCGAGTTGTTCACGCACGTCTTCCGGGAGACCACCCAGGAGCTGACCCGGCAGCGCCGCATCTGGGAGGAAGAGGTCCAGCCGTGACCGAACTCATCGACCGCGCCGACGCCGCCGCAGAGACCCCCGCACTCGAACTCTCCATGCAGCAGGCCATCAACCGGGCCCTGCGCGTCCTGCTCGCCGAGGACCCGGACGTCCTGGTCTTCGGTGAGGACGTGGGCGCCCTGGGCGGTGTCTTCCGCGTCACCGACGGCCTCCAGAAGGAGTTCGGCGACCGGCGCGTCTTCGACACCCCCCTGGCCGAGTCCGCGATCATGGGCATGGCGGTCGGCCTGGCCATGAACGGCTGGCGCCCCGTCCCCGAGCTCCAGTTCGACGGTTTCGCCTATCCGGCGATCGACCAGATCGTCAACCAGGTGGCGCGCATGAACTACCGCACCCGCGGCTCGGCACCCATGCCGATCACCCTGCGGCTGCCCTCCTTCGGCGGCATCCAGGCCCCCGAACACCACGGGGAGAGCCTGGAGGCGATCTTCGCCCACACCCCGGGGCTGAAGGTCGTGGCCCCCTCCGACCCCGCCGAGGCCTACAGCCTGCTGTTGCAGGCGGTGCGCTCCGACGATCCCGTCGTCTACATGGAGCCCAAGGCCCGCTACTGGGACCGTAGGCCGGTCCGGCTCGCCGAACCCACCGACCCCATCGGCACCAGCCGTATCGTCCGACCCGGACGCCACGCCACCCTCATCGCCTGGGGCGCCATGGTCCACAAGTGCCTCCAGGTGGCCGAACTGGCCGCCGAGGACGGTGTGGAACTGGAGGTGCTGGACCTGCGCTGGCTCAAGCCCATCGACGCGGCCGGACTGGCCGCCTCGGTCGCGCGCACCAAGCGCGCCGTGGTCGTCCACGAGGCCCCGTTGACCGCCGGGCTCGGTGCCGAGGTGGCCGCGCTCATCACCGAGCACTGCTTCCGCGACCTGGCCGCCCCGGTCCAGCGCGTCACCGGATTCGACGTCCCCTATCCCGCGGGCCCGCTGGAGCCGCAGTACCTGCCGACGATCGACCGCGTCCTGTTCGCGGTGCAGAGAACCCTGGAGTACTAGAGCGACCATGGCTGAAGAGAACGTCACCTTCACCCTTCCCGACCTCGGGGAGGGCCTCGTCGAGGCCACCGTCCTGGAATGGCAGGTGTCCGTCGGCGACGTCATCGAACGCAACGCCCCGCTCGTGGAGGTGGAGACCACCAAGTCGGCCGTGGTCATCCCCTCCCCGAAGGCCGGGCGGATCGTCTCCCTGCACGCCGAGGAGGACCAGGTCGTCCCCGTCGGCGACCCCCTCGTCACCTTCGCGGTGACGATCGGTGACGACGCGCCGCAGGCGGGCATCGTCGGCAAGGTGCCCACGGAGGAGGCCAGGCCCGCCCGCCGGGTCCGGCTCAAGCCTCCAACGGACTGATCCGGGCTTCGGCGACGGGGCCTGTTCGGAGGAATCCACGAACGATGGCGGTTCCCACCGTCCATCTTTTATCGGAACCTCCGAAAAGGCCCCGTTCCGTCTTCTGTTAATCCATCCGGCCGCATAAGGATTGAAGGATTCATGTCTGCGAATCTCGTCGGCGACGTGACAATGCGCTATGCGGATTTGCGTCCGCAGTCCCCGGCGGACGCCGCACCGGTGCTTCTGCTCCACGGTTTCGGGACGAACTTCGGCATGAATTGGCAGGCCGCCGGGTGGCCCCAGGCGCTGGGCGCCGAGGGGCTGCGCGTGATCGGCCCCGACCTGCGCGGCCACGGCGCCAGCGGAAAACCCACCGATGACGGCTCCTACCTGCCCGAACGTTTCGTGTCCGATCTCCTCGCCCTGCTCGACGAACTCGACATCGCCCGGGTGGACGTCGTCGGCTACTCCATGGGCTCCCGGCTGGCCTGGGAACTGGCGCTGACCCGACCCGAGCGGGTGCGCCGCCTGGTCCTGGGCGGATTCGGACCGGTCAACGCCTTCGAGGACGCCGACCTGTCCGCGCCGGGGGAGGGGACGACCCCCTTCGACCACGTCTACCGCACGGTCTCCGCGCTCCCCGGCAACGACCCCGCCGCGCTGGCCGCCTGCGCCCGGGGACAGGCCGGGCGCCCCTTCCGCGCCGACCCCCCGGTCCGGGTGCCGACCCTGCTGGTCGCGGGCGCCAAGGACGCGATCGCGGCGGGCGCCGGCGAGTTGGCGGCGACGGTCGAGGGGGCCCACGTCGAAGTGCCCGGACGCGACCACCTCAACGCGGTCTCCTCGCGGGTCTTCAAGCAGGCCGTCATCGACTTCCTCACCTCCTGAAGGGGTGCGGAACACACCCGGTCCGGTCCGCCGCTCCCACGCCGGGCCCCGGGTGCGGTCGGGCTCCGATGGGATCCCCATCGGAGTCCAGACCGGTCTAGACCGGCACCGTTTCACGTGGTGTTGTGACCCAGGGCACTCAATTGGAGACCTTGCGTAGTAGTGGCTCGTGGGAGGCCCGAGATGGCCCGCAGAATACCTCGGGACAAAGCGGGTTGCCCCCCTCTCGGTGTGCGATTGGTAACTTCCGAGTAAGGCCCCGTGTCACTCAGCTCTCGCCTTCATAACAACTCTGTGCGCCGGTTGGGTGTACTTTCCACCACCGGATATCGTCCGACCGCAGAACTCAGTTCGGACCCCGCGTGAAAGCGGGCCACTGAGAGGGCGAAGGGGAGTTAACAAGTGAAGCGCAGCAACACGGTCAGGTTCGCCGCCATCGCGGCGGCCGGTGTGCTGGCCCTCACCGCGTGTGACAACGCGGCACAGGAGGGGTCCGGCGACGGTGCCGACGGCGGCGACGAGAGCTCCGAGCTCCGGGTCGGCCTGGCTTACGACGTCGGCGGTCGTGGCGACCGTTCGTTCAACGACTCGGCCTACCGCGGCCTGGAGCAGGCGATGAACGAACTGGGCGTCGACGCCCAGGAGTTCGAGCCCGCCGACGGCGAGGCCGAGTCCGCCAAGGCGGAGCGTCTCGCCACCATGGCCGAGGAGGGCTACGACGTCGTCATCGCCGTCGGGTTCGCCTACAACGAGGCCGTCCTGGCGACGGCCGAGCAGTACCCGGACGTCCACTTCGCCATCGTGGACTCCGAGATCGCGGACATCGACAACGTCACCAGCCTGGTCTTCGCCGAGGAGCAGGCCTCCTTCCTGGCCGGCGCCGCCGCGGCGCTGAGCACCGAAGAGGACCACGTCGGCTTCATCGGCGGCGTCGAGACCCCGCTGATCCACAAGTTCCAGGCGGGCTACGAGGCCGGCGTCGCGCACGTCGACGACTCCATCACGGTCGAGGTCGACTACCTCAGCCAGCCGCCGGACTTCAGCGGCTTCAGCGACCCCGCCCGGGGCCGTGAGCTGGCGCAGGCCCAGTACGACCGCGGCGCCGACGTGATCTACCACGCCGCCGGCGCCTCCGGCAACGGCGTCCTCGAAGCCGCCGTCGACAACGACTTCCTGTTCATCGGCGTCGACAGCGACCAGTACGAGAACGCCGAGGACGCCCAGAAGCCGTTCGTGCTCACCTCCGCCATCAAGCAGGTGGACGTGGCCGTGTTCGAGCTGATCCAGGCCGCCGTCGACGGTGACGTCGCCGCCGGTATCGAGCGCTTCGACCTCTCCGGTGGCGGTGTCGACTACACCACCTCCAACGAAGAGCTGATCAGCCCGATCCAGACCGAGCTGGACGAGATCAAGCAGCAGATCATCGACGGCGAGATCGAGGTTCCCACCGAGCCGTAAACGCGCGATCGCGCACCCCCACCACGGGTAGGACCCGTGATGATCACGGCCTGGGACGGCCGCCGGACGGGGAGATCCCCGCTCCGGCCGTCGTCCCGGCCGTCGTTACGCGGACGAGGGCGTCCGGCGGCGGCGACCGGCCCCGCGCCGCTCCGCATTTCCACAAGGAGAGAGATGAGCAGCACGCCATCGGGCGAGGAGGGGCAGGCGCCCCCCGCCGTTGAGCTGCGCGGGATCACCAAGCGTTTTCCCGGGGTCGTGGCCAACCACGACATCAACATCTCCGTGGCCCCCGGCACCGTGCACGCCATCGTCGGCGAGAACGGTGCGGGCAAGTCCACGTTGATGAAGACCCTGTACGGGATGCACCGTCCCGACGAGGGCACGATCCACGTCAAGGGGCGTGAGGTCAGGTTCTCCTCCCCCTCCGACGCCATCAAGAACGGCATCGGCATGGTGCACCAGCACTTCATGCTCGCCGACAACCTCACCGTCCTGGAGAACGTCGTCCTGGGCGCCGAACGCCTGCACGGCATCGGCAACCGGGCCGCCGCGAGGATCCGCGACCTCTCCGGGCAGTACGGGCTCGGGGTGGACCCGGACCGCCTGATGGAGGACCTCGGCGTCGGCGACCGCCAGCGCGTGGAGATCCTCAAGGTCCTCTACCGCGGCGCGCGGACCATCATCCTGGACGAGCCCACCGCGGTCCTGGTCCCGCAGGAGGTCGACGAACTCTTCGACAACCTGCGCGAACTCAAGCGCGAGGGCCTCACCGTCATCTTCATCTCGCACAAGCTGGACGAGGTGCTGTCCGTCGCCGACGAGATCACCGTGATCCGTCGCGGTACCACCGTGGCCACCGCGGACCCGCGCACCACCACCGCCCGGGAACTGGCCACGCTCATGGTCGGCGGCGAACTCCCGGTGCCCGAGCTGCGCGATTCCACGGTCACCGACCGCACCGTCCTGTCCCTGGACGGCGTCACCGTCCACTCCGGCGACGGGCGCGCCGTCATCGACGGTGTCACCCTCGACATCCACGAGGGCGAGATCGTCGGCATCGCCGGCGTCGAGGGCAACGGCCAGTCCGAGCTGATCGAGGCCATCATGGGCATGCGCTCGGTCGCCTCCGGCCGCATCCACCTCGGCGACGAGGACATCACCGGATGGCACACCCTCAAGATCCGCGAGGCGGGGGTCGGCTACATCCCCGAGGACCGACACCGCCACGGCGTACTGCTGGAGTCCTCCCTCTGGGAGAACCGCATCCTGGGCCACCAGACCAAGCCGCCGAGCGTGCGCGGCCCCTGGATCGACAAGGCCGGCGCGCGCGCCGACGCCGAGCGCATCGTCGCCGAGTACGACGTGCGCACGCCCAACATCGACGTCATCGCCGACGCCCTGTCCGGCGGTAACCAGCAGAAGTTCATCATCGGCCGGGAGATGAGCGGCAGCCCCCGTTTCCTCGTCGCCGCCCACCCCACCCGGGGTGTGGACGTCGGCGCCCAGTCCGCCATCTGGGAGCAGCTGCGCGAGGCCCGCGCCGCCGGCCTGGCGGTGCTGCTGATCTCCGCCGACCTCGACGAGCTCATCGGCATGTCCGACACACTGCACGTCATCCTGCGCGGCCGTCTGGTCGCCCAGGCCGATCCGACCTCCGTCACCCCCGAACAGCTCGGCTCCGCCATGACCGGCGCCGGACTCCACGGTGACGAGGACATCGACAACACAGAAGGTGACAGCGGTGACGACACCGCCGACCGCAACGGGGGTGGGGCATGAGTGAGACCACCCGCGCGGGTGCGTCGCGGAGCCTGTTCCCGGCGCTCCTCATCGCCCTCCTGGGCGTTCTCGTGACCGTGGCCCTCGACATGGCGCTGCTGTGGTGGGCGGCGCTGATCATCGGCGTCGGCCTGGCGTTCGCCGCCGTCGTCCTGGTGGACCGGCGGATGCCCGAGGTGGGCCGGGCCGGTGCCGCCGGCACCAAGGAGGAGGGCACCACCCTGCACCGCACCCTGGTGGTCCCGACCGCCCTGGTGCTGTCGGTGGTCTCCGGCCTGCTGTCGGCCTGGTTCCTGGACCTGTCCCTGATCGAACCGGTGGCCGCCGCCTTGGGCGCGTTCGTCGGCTCCGCGGTCGCCTTCCTGCTGTACCGCCGCCTGTCGGCCATGCTCGCGCTGTCCTTCGCCGCGGTGTTCGCGGCCGGGATCATCGCGATCGCCGTCACCGCGCTGGTGCTGTTGCTCAGCGGGATCGCCCCGGGCGCCACCTTCGCCCGGATGATGGAGTACGGCACCCGGCCCAACAGCCTGGTGCAGATCATCAACGACGGCACCACCTACTACCTGGCCGCCGTCGCCGTGGCGATCGGCTTCAAGATGAAGCTGTTCAACATCGGCGTGGACGGCCAGTACCGGCTCGCCGCACTGATGGCCGCCGCCGTCGGCGGCCACTTCGTGCTGCCGCCGGTGCTGAGCCAGATCGTCATGATCGTCGTCGCGGTCGCCGTCGGCGGGGCCTGGGCCGGCATCGCCGGTTACCTCAAGGTCGCGCGCGGCGTGTCCGAGGTCATCTCGACGATCATGCTCAACGCCGTGGCCACGGGCATCACCGCCTACCTGCTCAACACCAACCGGCTGGCGGTGGAGATCAGCACCAACAACATCGGCACGCCGCCGCTGCCGGAGGGGTCCTGGGTGCCCGGTATCCCGGCCGGCTTCCTCGGCTCGGAGCGGGAGATCTTCGGCCTGGTGCTGTTGGCCATCGGGGTGGGCGTCGGCTACGCGGTGATGCTCAACCGGACCCGCTTCGGGTTCGAGCTGCGGGCCACCGGCCAGTCGCAGAGCGCCGCCGAGGCCAGCGGTGTCAACGTCAAGAAGATGGTGTTCCTGTCCATGCTCTTCTCGGGCATGGTCGCCGGCCTCGTGGGCATGCCGCAGCTGCTCGGCAGTTCCCACTACTACGCGCTGGACTTCCCGACCGGCATCGGCTTCATCGGCATCGCCATCGCGCTGCTGGGCCGCAACCACCCGGTGGGCATCGCCTTCGCCGCCCTCTTCTGGGCCTTCCTCAACCAGGCGTCGGGCATCCTGCCCTTCGACGGCATCCCCCAGGAGATCGCCGTCATCGCCCAGGCCACCATCGTCCTCACGGTCGTCGTGGTCTACGAGGTCGTCCACCGTTGGGGCCGCCGTTACCAGCAGCAACAGATCGGCAAGGAGCTCGGCACCACCGTCGCCGGGCCCGTCGAGACCGAGACGACCGTGCCGGCCGGCACGGCGTCCGACAGCGGCGACGCGCCTTCCGGGGACGACACCCCCGGTGAGGCCGGCACCCGCGGCGGGGAGGCGAAGTGAGCCAGGAACTCAACGTGATGCGACCGGTGGCCAAGCCCCCGGTCCGCGGTGGCCGGTCGGTCTGGCGGCTGCTCAGCCTCTTCGGCGCGGTCCTGGTGGCGCTGGCCGGTCTGCGGATCATCACCGGCCAGGACATGCTGACCGACGCGGGCACCGTCCGCACCACCATCACCTTCGCGGTGCCCATCGCCATGGCCGCGCTGGGCGGTCTGTGGGCCGAACGCGCGGGCATCATCAACATCGGTCTCGAAGGCATGATGATCCTCGGGACCTGGTTCGGCGCCTACTTCGCCTGGTCCACCGGCGACCCCTGGATGGGTCTCATCGCCGGTGTCCTGGCCGGGATGGCGGGCGGTCTGCTGCACGCCATCGCCACGGTCACCTTCGCGGTCGACCACATCGTCTCCGGCGTGGCGATCAACATCCTCATGCTCGGTGCGATGCGCTACCTGTCCATCCTGGTGTACGCCGACGTGCCCGGCGCGGGCGCCTCCCAGTCGCCCACCACTCCCCGGTTCCCGGTGCTGGACGTGCCCTTCGTGGCCGACGCGCTCGGCCCGGTGGCGGCCGGCGGCATCCCCGTCGTCGCCGACCTGGCGTCGCTGGTCATCGGGCTCACCACCCGGATGTCGGCGCTCACCGTCATCGCGATCCTCATGATCCCGCTGACCTACCTGGTGCTGTGGCGGACCTCGTTCGGTCTGCGACTGCGCTCGGTCGGTGAGAACCCCGACGCCGCGGAGTCCCTCGGTGTGCCGGTGTACACCTTCAAGTACATCGCGGTCGTCATCTCCGGCGGCCTGGCCGGCATGGGCGGCGTGTTCCTGTCCATCGTCGCCTCGCAGATCTACCAGGAGGGGCAGACCGGTGGCCGAGGCTACATCGGTCTGGCCGCGATGATCTTCGGCAACTGGCGTCCGGGCGGTCTGGCGATGGGCGCCGGCCTGTTCGGCTACACCGACGCCCTCCAGATCCGCGGCGGCGGCGCGGCGATCCACGCCCTGCTGCTCCTGCTGGCCGCGGTCCTGCTCCTGGCGGCCCTGTGGCAGATCCGACACGACCGCAAGGGCCTGGCGATCGCCGGCGTCATCGCGGCCGTGCTGCTGCTGGCCTGGTACTTCACGACCGACTCGCTGCCGCGCGAGCTGGCCACCTACAGCCCGCACATCGCCACCCTGCTGGTGCTCTCGCTGGCCTCCCAGCGTCTGCGACCGCCCGCCGGGATCGGCAAGCAGTGGCGGGCGAGCCGGTCATGAGCGCCCTCGACCCCGCCGACGTGGACTGGGCGGCCCTGCGCGCGGCGGCCCGGGAGGCCATGACCCACGCCTACGCGCCCTACTCGGAGTACCCGGTGGGCGCGGCGGCGCTGGTCGACGACGGTCGCACCGTCAGCGGCTGCAACGTGGAGAACGCCTCCTACGGTCTGGCGCTGTGCGCCGAGTGCGGGCTGGTCAGCACCCTGCACGCCACCGGCGGCGGTCGCCTCGTGGCGTTCGCCTGCGTGGACGGCCGGGGGGAGACCCTCATGCCGTGCGGGCGCTGCCGCCAACTGCTGTACGAACACGGCGGCCCCGATCTGCTGGTGGACACCCCCGAGGGGATCCTCACCATGGACCGGGTGCTGCCGCAGGCCTTCGGGCCGCACGACCTGGCCTGATCACACGACAGCGCCACCCCTCTCCCCGGCGTCGCCCGATCGGCGACGACCGGGGAGACCCTTTTTCCGCCGGTGGAAGGACCCTGACATGGACGTCATCGAGATCATCCGCGCCAAACGCGACGGGGGAGAGCTCACCCCGGAGCAGATCGACTGGGTGATCCACGCCTACACACGCGGCGACGTCGCCGAGGAACAGATGTCGGCGCTGGCCATGGCGATCTTCCTGCGCGGCATGAACCGCGCCGAGGTGGCCCGCTGGACCGAGGCGATGCTCGCCTCCGGTGTCCGGCTCGACTTCTCCGACCTGGACCGGCCCACCACCGACAAGCACTCGACCGGCGGGGTGGGCGACAAGATCACCCTGCCGCTCACCCCCACCGTGGCCGCCTGCGGCGCGGCGGTGCCCCAGCTGTCCGGTCGGGGGCTGGGCCACACCGGCGGCACCCTGGACAAACTGGAGTCCATCCCCGGGTGGCAGGCGTCGCTGAGCACCGACGAGATGCGCGCGGTGCTCTCCGAGACGGGCGGTGTCATCTGCGCGGCCGGTGAGGGGCTGGCCCCGGCCGACCGCAAGCTGTACGCGCTGCGCGACGTCACCGGTACCGTGGAGTCGATCCCGCTGATCTCCGCCTCCATCATGAGCAAGAAGCTGGCCGAGGGCACCGGTGCCCTGGTGCTGGACGTCAAGGCGGGCTCGGGGGCGTTCATGAAGGACGTCGCCTCCGCGCGCGAGCTGGCCCGCACCATGGTGGACATCGGCACCGACCACGGTGTGCGCACGGTCGCCCTCATCACCGACATGTCCGTGCCGCTCGGACGGCAGGTCGGCAACGCCCTGGAGGTCGCCGAGTCCGTGGAGGTGCTCTCCGGCGGCGGCCCGGCCGACGTGGTGGAGCTGACCGTCGCCCTGGCCCGGGAGATGCTCACCGCCGCCGGGCTCACCCCGGGCGAGAACGGCGTCAAGGACCCGGCCGAGGCACTCCGGGACGGCAGCGCGCTGGAGGCGTGGAAGCGGCTGATCCGCGCCCAGGGCGGCGACCCGGACGCGCCGCTGCCGCAGGCCGCCGAACGCCGGACGGTGCTCGCGCCGACCTCGGGCGTGCTCACCCGACTGGACGCCTACCAGGTCGGCCTGGCCGCCTGGCGCCTGGGCGCCGGCCGGGCCCGCAAGGAGGACGCGGTGTCCTTCGGCGCGGGCGTGACCCTGCACGCCAAGCCGGGGGAGACGGTCAAGGCGGGCGAACCGCTGTTCACCCTGCACGCCGACGAACCCGAGCGGTTCGAGCGCGGCGCGGACGCCCTGGAGGGCGCCTTCGACATCGACCCGGACGGCGTCTTCGAGCCGGGACCGATCGTCATCGACCGCATCGCCTGAGCCCGACACCCGTGGGGGGGGCCCCCGGGCCCCCGGGGGCCGCCCCACAGGCGTTGTGCGCTGAACGTCAGCGAGCGCTGCGGAGCAGGGCCGCCCACTCGGAGGAGGGGAAGGAGAGGTGGCCGAGTTCGCGCCGGGAGGAGTCGCGGACAGCGAACTTCTGGGACTTGTTGAGGAAGGGACCTGCCTCGACGCGCTGTACATCGCTGTCGGAACCGTAGCTGTTGATGTGCCAACCGATCTCGACACAGTTGCCACCAGTGCTGGTGCTGTAGCTGCTGGTGCGCCAACCTGTGACGGTCGACGTGTCCCGGTTCATCGCAACTCCTGTTCGACCTTGCGCAGGAACTCACGAGATGCTTCCGCGTCAAGACTCCCTTGGTGCAGGCGATCGTATCGGTCCGCCAACTCATGGGCGCTCGCTGCTTCAGCGAAGAGCGCTCCTGCCGGGCTGTCCACGTGGGCTACGACCGGAAAGGGCTCGGGCATCAGAATGATCCTGAATGCACCAGCGCCTCCGCAATGGGCACCAGCCGAGAACGGAAGCACCCTGATGTCCACATTCTCGTGCTGGCTGGAGGCGACCAGGTGCTTGATCTGCTCTGACATGACCGAGCTGTCCCCGGCGGGTCTGCGGAGAACGGCTTCGTCGAGGACGACCGAGATTCTGAAGTCCTTTTGCCTGAGGGTGTGCTGACGATTGACGCGCAAGTCGACCCAGCGTTTGATCTGCTGTTTTGGAGCCCTGGGGTCGTCTGCCCGAATGATGGACTCCGCATAACGGGGAGTCTGAAGCAGGCCGGGGACGGCGAGCACGCCGAACTCGCGTAGTTCTTCGGAGCGTTCCTCAAGCCACAGCCAGTCGATCATCCATCCATCGACGTCTTTGGTGTGTTTGGCCCACCAACCGGTCTTGGAAACCTCGTCCACCATGTGCAAGGTGGCCTGGCGTTGGGGTTCCTCTTCCACACCGAACAGGTCCATCAGCGCTATGACGTCGTCCTTGCGCGGTGGATGGATGCCCGCCTCAAAGCGGCTCACGGAGGACTGGTCCCGTCCGAGGTACTCCCCGACCTCCTGCAAGGTCATGCCGTTGCGCAGTCGCAGTTCCTTGAAGGTCTTCCCGATCCACTGGGCTCGGAGGGTGACCTGTCTCTTCGTCGCCACAGTTGCCTCACAGAAAGCGCGCGCATATTTGGTTCGATGATGCCCGACAGGGCATCTACTGACCCTGCCCGGCGCGTCGTGGGTGACCGGGCAGGGCCGGGTCACCCACGGTCTCCCGCTTCTTCAACGCCCTGTCTGATCAGCGCCCGCGTGGTTCTGGCCCCGCGATTTCAGGGCGGCCCGGGCCGGCGGTCTTGCATCGGGCTCCGTAGCGGCACCGTGCCCGCTCGGCCTCGGCTGCGTCCCGGGCGGTGAAGTCCGCGGCATGGCGGGTGCGGATGATGGCGGAGTCCCTCGTGGCTTGGCCCAGGTCGATGCCGCCGTGGGTGGCGCGGCCTGGGCGGTCAATTCCGTCCATGAGCTTGCGGAAGGGGCCGTGGTGGGTCACAGGTGGAACCGGTCGTAGGCCGTCGGCTAGGGGCCTCGGCGCTCGGGGGTTGGTCTGTGGGTGCCCAGGAGCGAGCGCGGTTCGCGATCTAATCGTCGTCACTGCGACCCTGGCCGCCTCCGTTCCCATCACCATCGGTGAGGCCTCGACCACCGCGGGCGTCGCCATCGCTTCGTCCGGTGCGTGGCGGCCGTACGCTCTCGCCATTGCCAGGGGCCGAGCTCTTCGTGCCGGACAGGCCCCTGATGGCGCAGACGATGATCGTCAGACCGATGAGTCCGACGAGCCCGATGAGTAGTCCGCGGAACTGCACAGTGATTCTCCTCTGCTATGTCGTCCTCTTGGCGCACCAATGGAAAACCAGCTGCGTTCGCTTTTCCAGGGGGAGGGACCGAACGGTTCTCGCCAGAGCGTTCCAACTGGAAGTATGGAGCAAGGGGATGAGTGCCTTCACGCACCGAGGGGCCTTCGGAGTGGTGCTGAGACGAACCGACGGCCCGACTCAGCTCGACCTGTGGGCATGGTAATAGCGCTCTATGTCCTCAGGCTTGTGCGTCCGTTCCTCTGCGCTCCCCACCAACAGCAGAAAACCCTGGCCGAGGGGGTGCCGGCGAATGGTGAAAGGTCCGTCCCCGTTTTGGGACCACACTGTAGATCCGATGCCCACCTTGGTCCCTTCCTTCGTCTTCAATGCCATAGGTCAGTGAATAGCACGAGAGTCGGGCGTACGGCTAGACGCGGAGCTTGGCGTGTCCGGAGTTGGCGTCTTTCTTCCACTGCGGCTTGCCCCGGCCCTTGAACGGGCAGAACACCACGTCCGAGAGCCCCACGTACCCTTTGTCGCCCAGGCCGAGCAGACCCGAGGAGGCGATGCGCTCGCCGATCTTCCACACCCGGGCGGCCCGGGTGTCGTGCACCGAGCCGGGCAGCGACCACGAAATCCACAGGGGTTCGCCGTCCGGGGCCGCGACGACCTGGATGTTCATGCCGTGCTGCTTGTGCTTGCCCGAGGAGAAGGGCCGGTCGGCCGCGACGCGGTCGCAGGCGATGAGGGTGCCGTCCGCGATCACCTACCCCCAGCCCTGACGGCGTGCGCGGCGTAGTCCCTGCTCCAGGGTGGGTGCCTGCTCGGCGAGCAGGCGGGTGGTCTCGCGCACGTACCGCCAGGCGGTGGCGGTGCCGACCTCGAAACCGGCCGCGACCCGGATGAGAGGCTCTCCTTTGCGCAGGTGGACCAGGACGAGCAGGGCCTGCTGTGCCGGGTCAAGTCGCCGCCATCGGGAGCCGGTCTTCCTGCGGTGGGCGCGGATGGTGAGGGCGGCGCCGACGCAGGCGCCGATGAGGAGCCGTGGACGGCGCACCAGAGAGGGGGATGCCAAGGGGTGTTCTCCGGGACACGGGAGGAGGCTGCCGTTATGTGGCTTATGCCTTGCTTGTCAGGGTTTGCGCATCCTGGCAGCCCCGACCCCGGAGAACCCGTCAGATCCGCCCCGCCGCGATGACGTAGGTGACGATGGCCAGGACGACGAACAGCGCGCCGGTCAGCACCGTCGCCGAGGCGAGCCGGCGGGCCCCGTTCGTCGCCCGACCCATGATCAGGGACAGCGAGCCCGACAGTACGGCCAGCACACTGAGGCCGCCGGCGACCACGAGGTCGGCGTTGACGACCACGGCCTGGCGGGGGTCCTCCAGGGTCAGGTCGGTGAGGGCGAACCAGCCGAACAGCTCGAACAGGCGACCGGTGGCGACCACCGGGAGGATCAGCAGCAGACCCGTCAGGGCGAAGGTCTCGGCGGAGAGCACTCTCGGGCTGCTCTCGGGGCGGACGCCGGCCAGGAAGGCGTCGGGGCCCGGCGGGGTGTCCTCGGCGGTGGTGCCGTCCTCGGTGGTGGTCTCCTCGGCCGGGGTGGCGGTGGAGTCGTCGGCTGGGGTGGTGTTCTCGGAGGTGCTCACCCGGACAAAATATCCGGCCCCTCCCCGGTTCTCCGAGGGTGGTAACCCACGCTCCGTGGCCACTTTCGGCCATATCGTAATGAAAGGGGCGGTTCGCAGAAAAACAATCACGACTGCTTGTTCTTTCCTGTGCCCGATGTCACTCTCGTGGTCATGACCGATACGCCCTCGCTGTGGGTCGGCAACGCCTCCGGTTTCTACGGAGACCGCCTCTGCGCCGTCCACGAGATGCTCACCGACGGACCGGTCGACGTCCTCACCGGTGACTACCTGGCCGAACTCACCATGGCCATCCTCGGTCGCGACCAGCTCGCCGACCCCTCCCGCGGTTACGCCAAGACCTTCCTGCGGCAGATGCGCGACAGTCTCGGCCTCATCATGGAGCGCCGGGTCAAGGTCGTCACCAACGCCGGTGGCCTCAACCCCCGGGGGCTGGCCGACCGACTCACCGAACTCGCCGAATCCCTCGGCTTCGACCCCCGCATCGCCTGCGTCACCGGCGACGACCTCCTTCACCGCGCCGAGGAACTGGGGCTGGACGGACCCCTCACCGCCAACGCCTACCTCGGCGCCTTCGGCATCGCCGCCTGTCTCGACGCCGGCGCCGACATCGTCGTCACCGGCAGGGTCACCGACGCCTCCCTCGCCGTCGGCCCCGCCATCTCCCACTTCGGCTGGACCCGCGACGACCTCGACGCCCTGGCCGGGGCCACCGTCGCCGGACACGTCATCGAATGCGGCGCCCAGGCCACCGGCGGCAACTACGCGCTCCTGGACGACCTGGTCCGCGACGGACACGACCCGACCCGACCCGGTTTCCCCATCGCCGAGATCCACGCCGACGGCGGCGCGGTCATCACCAAGCACCCCGGCACCGGCGGCGCCGTCACCGTCGGCACCGTCACCGCCCAACTGGTCTACGAGATCGCCGGCGCCCGCTACCCCGGCCCCGACGTCACCACCCGCCTGGACACGGTCCGCCTGGTCCAGGAGGGCCCCGACCGGGTGCGCCTGTCCGGCACGCGGGGCGAGGCGCCGCCGCCCGACCTCAAGGTCGGCCTCACCGGTCTCACCGGCTTCCGCAACGACGTCGAGTTCCTCATCACCGGCCTGGACGCCGAGACCAAGGCGGCCCTGGCCGAACGCCAACTGCGCGCCGCACTGGCCCGTCGCCGCCCCGAGGAACTGCGCTTCGAGTTCGTCCCCGCCGAGGACCCCCACGGGGACACCCAGGACAAGGCCACCGCCCGCCTGCGCGTCACCGCCCGCGATCACGAGCCCACCGTCATCGGGCGTCCCTTCGGCGCCGCCGCCGTCGAGCTCGCGCTGTCGGGCTACGCGGGGTTCCACCTCACCGCCCCGCCGCGCGACGCCCGCCCCGACGGGGTGGCCGCGACCCACGCCCTCGTACCCGCCTCCGAGGTCGAACACCTCGCGATCCTCCCCGACGGGGACCGGCTGACCATCGCCCCCGCCGAGGTCACACGACCCCTGGTGGAGGTCCCCGAACCCGCGCCGCCCGCGCCCCCGCCCGCAGGGCCGGTACGCGAAGCCCCGCTGGGACTGATCCTGGGCGCCCGCAGCGGCGACAAGGGCGCCGACGCCAACCTGGGGGTCTGGGCCCGCGATCAGAGCGAGGACGCCTGGCGGTGGATCGCCCACCACCTCACCGTCGACCTCCTGCGCGAACTGCTGCCCGAGACCGCCGACCTCAAGGTCACCCGCCACCTGCTGCCCGAACTGCGCGCCGCCAACTTCTGGATCGAGGGCATGCTCGCCCCCGGCACCGCGCGCCGCGAAGGGCTCGACCCCCAGGCCAAGGGGCTGGGCGAATGGTTGCGGGCCCGCCGGGTCCCCCTGCCCGTCACCCTGCTGCCCGAGGAGGCCCGCCCGTGACCGTACTGAGCAGCCGGATCGACACCGCCTCCGCCGAGTTCGCCCAAGCCCGGGAGAGCATGCTCGCCGCCCTGGGCGAGATCGACGCCGAACACGCCAAGGCCCTGGCCGGTGGTGGCGGCGAGTACGTCGAGCGACACCGCTCCCGGGGCGGGCTCACCGCCCGCGAACGCGTCGAACTCCTCCTCGACGAGGGCTCCCCCTTCCTCGAACTGTCCCCCCTGGCCGGCTGGGGCAGTGAGTACACCGTCGGCGCGAGCCTCATCACCGGCGTGGGCGTGGTCTCCGGCGTCGAATGCGTCATCGTCGCCAACGACCCCACCGTGCGCGGCGGGGCCAGCAACCCCTGGACGCTGAAGAAGTCCCAGCGGGCCGGGGAGATCGCCGCGCAGAACCGCATGCCGATGATCAGCCTCGTCGAGTCCGGCGGCGCGGACCTGCCCTCCCAGAAGGAGATCTTCATCCCCGGCGGGCGCACCTTCCGCGACCTCACCCGCCTGTCCGCCGACGGCATCCCCACCATCGCGCTCGTGTTCGGCAACTCCACCGCGGGCGGCGCCTACATCCCCGGCATGAGCGACCACGTCGTCATGGTCCGCGACCGCGCCAAGGTGTTCCTCGGTGGACCGCCCCTGGTCAAGGCCGCCACCGGCGAGGAGAGCGACGACGAGTCCCTGGGCGGGGCCCGCATGCACGCGGAGGTCTCCGGCCTGGCCGACCACCTCGCCGAGGACGAGCACGACGCCCTGCGCATCGGCCGCCGCATCGTCGCCCGGCTCGGCCACCGCAAGGCCGGGCCGCCGCCCGCCGCCGCCCGCGAGCCCCTCCACCCGGGCGAGGAACTCATCGGCGTCATGCCGCCCGACCTGAAGATCCCCGTCGACCCCCGCGAGATCATCGCCCGCGTCGTCGACGGCTCGGAGTTCGACGAGTTCAAGCCCTCCTACGGCACCGGACTCGTCACCGGCTGGGCCGACCTGCACGGATACCCCGTCGGCGTGCTCGCCAACGACCACGGGGTGCTGTTCGGCGCCGAGGCGCACAAGGCCACCCAGTTCATCCAGCTCGCCAACCGCGCCGACACCCCCCTGATCTTCCTGCACAACACCACCGGCTACATGGTCGGCCGCGAGTACGAACAGAGCGGCATCATCAAGCACGGCTCGATGATGATCAACGCCGTCTCCAACAGCACGGTCCCCCACTTCTCGGTGCTCGTCGGCGCCTCCTACGGGGCCGGCCACTACGGCATGTGCGGCCGTGCCTACGATCCCCGGTTCCTGTTCGCCTGGCCCAGCGCCCGCTCCGCCGTCATGGGCCCGAAGCAGCTCGCCGAGGTGCTCTCCATCGTCGCCCGGCAGTCCGCGGCCCGGAAGGGGCGGCCCTACGACGAGGAACAGGACACCCTTGTCCGGCAGATGGTCGAAGACCGGATCGAGGCCGAGTCCCTGCCCCTGTTCCTGTCCGGACGGGTCTACGACGACGGCGTCATCGACCCCCGCGACACCCGCACCGTCCTGGGACTGTGCCTGTCCTTCGCCCACAACGCCCCGGTGCGCGGCACCGACCGTTTCGGCGTCTTCCGAATGTGAGGGCACCCGTGAACACCCCACCCGTGACCACCCTCCTCGTCGCCAACCGCGGCGAGATCGCCCGCCGCGTCATCCACACCTGCCGTGCCCTGGGCATCGGCACCGTCGCCGTGCACGCCCCCCGTGAGGAGACGGCCCCGCACGTCGTCGAGGCCGACACCGCCGTCCCCCTGCCCGTCCCCCCGGGAGGCGGACCCGTGGACGCCTACCTCGACCCCGCCGCGATCGTCGCCGCCGCCCGCGCCGCCGGTGCCGACGCGGTCCACCCCGGCTACGGGTTCCTGTCGGAGAACCCCGCCCTGGCCCGCGCCGTCGTCGAGGCCGGACTGACCTGGGTGGGACCCTCCGCCGACGCCATCGAACGGATGGGCGCCAAGACCCGCGCCAAGGAGATCGCCCGCGCCGCCGGAGTGCCCGTCGCCGACGCCCTGAACCCCGAGGACGTGCGCGTCGAGGACCTGCCCGTCCTGGTCAAGGCCTCCGCCGGAGGCGGCGGCCGGGGCATGCGCGTGGTCCACGACCTCGCCGACCTGCCCGCGGCGGCGGCCGACGCCCGCACCGAGGCCGCGTCCGCGTTCGGCGACCCCACCGTGTTCTGCGAGCCGTACGTGGAACGCGGTCGCCACATCGAGGTGCAGATCCTCGCCGACGCCCACGGCACCGTGTGGGCCCTCGGCGAACGCGACTGCTCGGCGCAACGCCGCCACCAGAAGGTCATCGAGGAGACCCCCGCCCCCGGCCTGCCCGGGGACCTGCGCCGCGACCTCCACGAGGCGGCCCGACGGATGGCCGCGGCCATCGGCTACGTCGGCGCGGGCACCGCCGAGTTCCTCGTCCCCGTCCACCCGCCCGCCGAGGACGACCCCACCGCCTTCGGGGTCCCCGTCTTCCTGGAGATGAACACCCGACTCCAGGTCGAGCACCCCGTCACCGAATGCGTCACCGGACTCGACCTGGTCGAATGGCAGATCCGCGTCGCCGAGGGGGACCGGCTGCCCGCCGCGGACCCGCCCCCGCCCGTCGGCCACGCCGTCGAGGCCCGCCTGTACGCCGAGGACCCGCGCGGCGGCTGGCGGCCCCGCACCGGTGTGCTCACCGCCTTCGACGTCCCCGCCGCCACCGCCCGCTTCGCCCCTCCCACCGGGTTCGGAGTGCGCCTGGACGCCGGAGTCGAGGCCGGGGACGAGGTCGGCACCGACTTCGATCCCCTGCTCGCCAAGGTCGTCGCGCACGGCCGCGACCGCCGCGACGCCCTGCGCCGGCTGGCCGCCGCCCTCACCGGGGCCCGCCTGCACGGCGTGGGCACCAACCGCGACCTGCTCGTGCGCACCCTGCGTCACCCCGGATTCGTCGACGCCGCAGACCGGCCCTGGGACCTGCACACCGGGTTCCTCACCGGCGACCGCCTCACCGCGCTCGCCGCCCCCCTGGCCGCCCCCGACACCGAGGAACTCGCCGCCCTGGCGGCAGCCCTGGCCTCCGCCGAGGCCGCCCGGACCGGAACGGCCGTTCCGCCGGGGATCCCCGCGCACTGGCGCAACCTCCCCTCCGGGCCGCACGTGCGCCGCTACACCACCGACGACGGGCGTGAGATCTCCGCGTCCCACCGCACCGTGCGCGGCGCGCCCCTCCCCGAGCGACCCGGCACCCGCGTCCGGTCGGTCGCCGCGGACCGGGTCGTCCTGGAGGTCGACGGACTGCGCCGCGCCCACACCGTCCACTTCGCCGGCGGCCGGGTCCACATCGACACACCGAACGGATCCGTCGCCCTCACCCCCGTCGACCCCCTGCCCGCACCCGAGGTCGCGGTCGACCCCGGCGCGCTGCCCGCGCCCATGCCGGGCACCGTCACCTCCGTCGACGTCACCGTGGGGGAGAAGGTCCGCGCGGGCCAGACCCTCCTGCGGATGGAGGCCATGAAGATGGAGCACCGCATCACCGCACCCGCCGCCGGTGCCGTCCGGGAGATCCCGGTCGCGGCGGGCCGGCGCGTGTCCGCCGGAACACCCCTCGCCGTACTCGACTACGAAGGGCGGAGCAGTTGACGACCGGGGCCACGACCTTCAACGAATCCGACGAGCGCGGAGCACTGCGCGCCGCGGTCTCCGCGTTCGCGCGCGACTACGGATCCGCCTACTACAGGGCCAAGGCGAAGGAGGGCGCCTACCTCACCGAGCTGTGGCGGGAGGCCGGGAGGCTCGGCTACCTCGGGGTCAACCTCCCCGAGGAGCACGGCGGCGGCGGAGGAGGCATCGGCGACCTGGCCGCCGTCCTGGAGGAGTTCGGCGCCGCCGGCTGTCCCACCCTCATGATGGTCGTCTCCCCGGCCATCTGCGGCACCGTCCTGTCCCGGTTCGGCACCCCCGCGCAGCAGAAGCGATGGCTGCCCGGACTGGCCACCGGCGAGACCATCATGGCCTTCGCCATCACCGAACCCGACGCCGGGTCCAACTCCCACCGCATCACCACCACCGGCCGCCGTGACGGGGACCACTGGGTCCTCGACGGCCGCAAGACCTTCATCTCCGGGGTGGACGTCGCCGACGCCGTCCTGGTGGTGGGCCGCGTCCAGGACCAGGACACCGGCCGACTGTCCGCGGCCCTGTTCATCGTGCCCACCGACACCCCCGGGTTCGAGGCGCGGCGCATCGAGATGGACCTGCTCAGCCCCGACCACCAGTACCAGCTCTTCCTGGACGACGTCCGCCTGCCCGCCGACGCGCTGGTCGGCGACCCCGACGCCGGACTCCTGCAACTCTTCGCCGGACTCAACCCCGAACGCATCATGGCCGCCTCCCTGGCCTCCGGCAGCGCCAGACACGCCCTCGACAAGGCCGTCGCCTACGCCAAGGAGCGCAGGGTCTGGCGGGACACCCCCATCGGAGCCCACCAGGGACTGGCCCACCCCCTCGCCCAGGTCAAGATCGAACTGGAACAGGCCCGGCTGATGACCCAGCACGCCGCGTTCCGTTACGATTCCGGCGACGACGCCGGGGCGGGCGAGGCGGCCAACATGGCCAAGTACGCCGCCGCCGAGGCGTGTGTGCGGGCCGTCGACCAGGCCGTGCAGACCCTCGGCGGCAACGGGCTGGCCGGTGAGTACGGGCTGGGAGCGGCGATCGCGAGCGCCCGCCTGGCCCGGATCGCCCCGGTCAGTCGGGAGATGATCCTCAACTACGTGGCGCAGCAGTCCCTGGGCCTGCCCAGGTCGTACTGATCGGAGCGCGCGGACACCCGGACCCCGGGCGCCCGCGCGGCCACACAGCGAGGGAGCGACGGGTGGGGACCGCAGCGGAGCGCGAACCCAGACAGGAGCGCAGTCGGGCCACCCGGGCCCGGCTGTTGGAGGCGGCCGTGACCCGCCTGGCCGAGAGCGGCGTGGCCGGGGCCACCGTCGGCGCGGTCGCCGAGACCGCCGGGGTCTCCCGGGGTGCCGCGCAGCACCACTTCCCGACCCGCGAGGACCTGTACCTGGCGGTCATGCGGCACGTCCTCGACAGCCGGGGAGAGGAGCTGCGCCGCCGCATCGCCACCGTCCCCGAAGGCCCCGGCCGTACCGAGGCCGTGGTGCAGATGGCCGTGGACGCCTTCACCGGGGAGGACTTCCGCGCCGCCCTCCAGTTGTGGGCCGCCGCCGCCAACGATCCGGCGCTGCGCGAGAGCATCCTTCCCATGGAGGAACGGGTGGGACGCGAGTTGCACCGGGCCGCCGTGGGCCTGCTGGGGGCCGACGAGTCCCGACCCGGGGTGCGCGAGGCCGTCCAGGCCACCCTGGACCTGGCCCGGGGCCTGGGTCTGGCCAACCTGCTCACCGACGACAGCGCACGTCGCCGCCGCATCGTCCGCCAATGGGCCGGGATGCTCGACGCGGTCCTGACCGGATGAGGACGGCGGCCGGAGCCCCGGCCGATGGCGGTCGCCCGCGAACGGTGTCTATGATCGAAAGCCCGACCGCACCGGCCGTGCGAGCGTGACCCCCACAACAGGAGAAGGCGGTGGAACAGGTGGTTCCGGACATGGGCAGGGACATCTCCACCCTGGCCAGGAGAGCGTTGGACGCCTTCGCCGAGAGCGCCGCGCGTCGCAGGGACCGGGACGCGTTGATGGACGACGCCTTCGCCGCCCTGTTCGACCTCTACCGGGCGACGAACCGCGCCGAGCGCCGGTCCCCGGCGGGCCGCGAGTTCATCGCCACCCTGACCGAACTGCTGGTGGGCGGCAACAACCCCGACCGTCTCGGCCTGTACGTCGTGCGCAGTCAGACCGCCGCCGAGAACGGCCGCTACGAGGGCTATCGGCCCGCCTGCTGGCGCCGTTCCATGCTCCAGATCCTCGCCGAGGAGTTCGTGCCCTGGCGTGAGTTCCTGCGCGAGGAGGACCTGGAGGCGGTCGCCCGCATCGACGACGCCCTGGAGGCGGTCGCCGAAACCGCCGTCTCGACCGCCGAGGAGGAGGTCCCCTCCTGGGTGCCCGATTCGCACTGGTGGTGGTGGGAGCCCGCTCG
This sequence comes from Nocardiopsis lambiniae, assembly GCF_031845465.1. Taxonomy (NCBI): domain Bacteria; kingdom Bacillati; phylum Actinomycetota; class Actinomycetes; order Streptosporangiales; family Nocardiopsidaceae; genus Nocardiopsis; species Nocardiopsis lambiniae. Next base: position 153,845 of record NZ_JAVREP010000005.1, read on the forward strand.
CCGACGCGGCGAGCAGGCCCCCGAACGGTTCGACAGCGGACCCCTGGACGCCGTCACCGAATGAACCCTCAGGGGACGGCGGTGCGGGCGGCGATGATGTCGCGGTAGCGGGCGAAGGAGTCCTTGGGCGTGCGCGTCTGGGTGGCGTGGTCCACGTGCACCAGACCGAAACGCTGGTGGTAGCCCTCCGCCCACTCGAAGTTGTCGGTGAGCGTCCACACGAAGTAACCGCGCACGTCCGCGCCCCGCTCCCGGGCCGCGTCCACGGCGGCGATGTGCCCTTCCAGGTAGGCGATCCGCTCGGGGTCGGTCACCCGGCCGTCCTCGACCTCGTCGCGGCACGAGCACCCGTTCTCCGTGACGTACAACGGCGGCAGCGCGCTCCCGTAGCGGTCCGTCAGCCCCACCAGGGTCTCGGTGAGCCCCTCCGGGACCACCGGCCACCCGAACGCCGTGGTCGGCACCCCCGTGATCTCCCCCAGGGCGAACGGCAGACCGGAGCCCTCCTCGGGGGCCAGGACCAGGCTCGGGTTGTAGTAGTTGACGCCGATGCCGTCCACGCTGCCGCTGATGAGGTCCAGGTCGCCTTCGCGCACCCCCGGCACCTCCGGGACGCCGAACGCCGACAGGTCCGGGTGGGCGCCCGTGAGCACCGGGTCGGTGAACAACCGGTTGTGCAGGGCGTCGTAGGCCGCCCCGGCCGCCAGATCGGCGTCGGTGGCGTGCTCGGGCGCCCGCACGGGGGAGAGGTTGTTGGTCAACAGCGCCTCCAGACCGCGCGAGCGCAGTTCGGCGGCGGCCAGGCCGTGGGCGAGCAGCAGGTGGTGGGCGACCCGCAGCACCTCCGGTACGTCCAGGGTCCGACCCGGGGCGTGGATCCCGAACGCGTGGCCGTAGGCCATGTGGACCACCGGTTCGTTGAGGGTGATCCACCGCCCCACCCGGTCGCCCAGCCGGTCGGCGACGACGGCCGTGTAGTCGGCGAACGCCTTCGAGGTGTCCCGGGCGAGCCACCCGCCCGCGTCCTCCAGCGCCTGGGGCAGGTCCCAGTGGAACAGGGTGGGGAGAGGTGTGATGCCCCGTTCCACCAGGGCGTCCACCAAACGGTCGTAGAAGTCCAGGCCCGCCTTGTTCACCGCCCCCGACCCGCGCGGCACCACCCGGGGCCAGGCGATCGAGAACCGGTAGGCGTTCACGCCCAGGCGATCGAGCAGGTCCACGTCCTCGGACCAGCGGTGATAGTGATCGCAGGCCGCGGCGGGGCTGTGCCCGTCGCGGATCGCCCCGGGGCGGGCGGCGAAGACGTCCCATACGGACGGGGCGCGACCGTCCTCGGACAGGGCGCCCTCCACCTGGAACGCGGCCGAGGCCGTACCCCACAGGAACGGTGACGACATACGGATCCCTTCGTGCACGTGTCGTGCCCTCCCGGGGCGGGAGGGCGTCTTCTCGGGTGGGAGCGGGTGGGAGCGGGTGGGAGCGGGTCAGGCCACACCCCTGATGCGCCACACCAGGAGGGCGCCGAGCAGGGTGAGCAGCCCGCAGACGGTGTACAGCACCGGGTAACCGCCCAGGTGCACCACGATGGGGCCGGCCAGGGCGGGGGCGATCACCTGCGGGCCGGCGCTGGCGATGTTGACGATCCCCAGGTCCTTGGCCCGCCCTTCCGCGGCCGGGAGGACCTGGGTGACCAGGGCGTTGTCCACCGACAGGTAGATGCCGAACCCGACACCCAGCACCACCGCCCCCGCGATCAGCATCGGCCACGACGGGAACGCCGCCACCAGGAACGCCGGGATCGCGCACACGATCCCCGACAGGCACACGGGGCCGCGCCGCCGCCCCCACCGGTCGGAGAGCACGCCCGCCAGCACCGTGGTGGCCACGACCGCCCCCGTGTAGACCAGGATCAGCAGCAGGAGACCGTCGGTGGCGGACGAACCGGGGAAGAGGTCCTCGTAACCGATCCCGTCACGCAGGAAGTACAGCAGGTAGAGCGTGAACATCGCGTTGCCGGTCTGCATGAGGAACCGGGTCAGCCAGGCCCAGCCGAAGTCCGGGTGATCGCGCAGGGGGACCCGGAACCCGCGGACGAACTCGCGCCAGGGCGGTCGGGCCTCGTGCGGCAGTGGCGGGTCCGGGGCGGTCAGGGCGAACGGCAGAACGCAGGCGATGAGAAGGACGCCGATGAGCGTGTAGCCGGGGGCGACGCGGGTGACGACCACGGTCACCAGCACCACGGCGATCACCACGCCCGCCGACTGGGGGATGCCGACCCAGCCGGAGACCGCGCCGCGTTGACGGACGGGGACCCGGTCGGGGATGGCCGCCAGCAGGGTCGCGTTGAGCAGTGACAGGGCCGCCTGCACGAACGACCAGCCCACGAGCACGCCGGTGACGGTGTCCTGGCGGCCCAGCACGGTGAGACCGATCCCGCCCAGGACCGCGCCGAGCAGGACCCAGGGGCGGCGGCGTCCCAGCGGGCCGGTGGTGCGATCGGACAGGGCCCCGGCCAGGGGCGTGCCGAGGGTGGCCACGAGCGCGCCGATACCGGTGACCCAGGCCAGGGCGGTCTCCTTGTCCTCCGGGACGATCGCCCCGACCTGCTCGGGGAGGAGTACCTGGAGGGGGCCGAAGAACGCCATCCACATGCCGAGGTTGGCCAGGCTGATCCCGGCCACCCACGGCGCGCCGACGGGGGTGGTGGGCTCGGCGAGTGCCTCGACCATCGGGGTGGGCCGTGACGGGGGATGTTCGGAGGGCGGGGGCGCGGGGGGTGGGCGCACGTGTCACCTGCCTAACGTGAATTGTCTTCATGTTATGTGGGTCACATGCGCGAGCGGAAGACCCGAAGGTGCGGCGGGCCTGACTGATCAATTTTGACCAGATCTCACGAGGAGGATAGCCTCGGATACTGATCAAACTTGATTAATGAAGGCGGAGGTGGCGATGACGTACACCGGAACGCACCACGAGGCCGCCGGTTCGGGGCCGACCGAGGGCGCCGAGGCCGTCCGGGCGTCGGGGCCCCGGTCCGGCCCGAGGACCGACCCGTCGGCCGGAACGGTCGAGTCGGGGGCGCGGGGCGCGGTGGGGCCTTCGGAAGGCGAGGGGCGGGCGGTGGGAGCCGGGACGACCGGCCCGGGAGGCGGGGAGGCCGCGGGTGCCGGAGCCGGCGTGCGGGCGAACGAGACGATGGTGCCGCTGCTGCCGTGCGCGTCGGCGGAGGAGACCCTGGGCTTCTTCCGCTCCCTCGGGTTCGAGGTGACCTACGAGCAGGACCGGCCCTACCTCTACCTCGCCTTCCGGTGGGGCGGTGTCCACCTGCACTACGGCCGGGCGCCCAGGGGATTCGACCCGTCGAGGGAGGACGGGGGCGGCTGCCTGGTCATGGTGGACGACGTGGCGGCCTATCACGCCGTCCTGTCGGCCCGGATGAGGTCGGCCGAGGGTCGGGTTCCGACCAAGGGGGCGCCCCGGATCACCCGCTACCGCTCGGGGGCGAGTCGTTTCACGGTGGTGGACCCCTCGGGCAACTCGATCATCTTCATCCAGCGCGACGAATCCGAGGAGTGGGAGTACGGCGGCTCGGCCGAGCTGGAGGGTCTGGCCCGCGCGCTGGACGGGGCCCGCGTCCTCCGCGACATCAAGCTCGACGACCGGGCCGCGTGGCGTTACCTCCGCTCCGCGCTGCGCCGACACGGGGACGACGCCCCCGCGGTGGAACGGGCGATGGCGCTGGCCGCCCTCATCGAGCTCTCGGTGGCGTTGGACGAGCACGAGCGCCGGGCCGAGTGGACCGAGGCGCTCGAAGCCATCGACCTCACCGTCGAGGAGCGTCGGCGGGTGGAGGGCGAGCTGCGCAACGCCGAGGAACTGGAGCACTGGCTCTCCGGACGATCCCGCTGACGTGTGCCTCCAGGGGGTTCTGACCCCCCGGTGCCCGTCACGGCCGCGTCCGCCGAGGGGGTGCGCGGAGGCCGGTCTCCGCCGGTGTTCCCCGGGGCGGAGACGCGTGTCCGCCGCCGGGTCTGCCCGGGGCGGCGAGTGATGGGTGTGGGTGGCCGGTCTCCGTCGGTGTTTCCGGCGTGCGTGGCTGTCCGCCGGCGAGTCTGGCGGGTGGCGAACGATGAGCGGAGTGGTGTCGTGTCCTGTCGGAAGAATTGACTCATCAAGTTTGACCAATGAGCTTCCGGGGAACGACCCTCCTCCAGTAGTCAAGCTTGATCAATGAGTGGGAGGTGTCATGGTGGAACGGGAGGATCCCGCCGTCCTGGTGGCGGGACTGTGTAAGTCCTACGGGGTGAAGAGGGCGCTGGACGGCCTCGACATGACGGTGGCGCGCGGCACGGTGCACGCCATCCTCGGCCCCAACGGGGCGGGCAAGAGCACGTTGGTGCGGACCCTGGCCACCCTGCTCCGGGTCCAGGAGGGGCGCGTGGAGGTCGACGGGATCGACGTTGCCGCACGTCCACGCGACGTTCGCCGTCGCATCGGCCTGCTGGGGCAGCACGCCGCCCTGGACGAGGAGTTGTCCGGTCGCCAGAACCTCGAACTGTTCGGCCGCCTGCACCACCTGGGCGGCCGTCGTGCGGGCGCCCGCGCCGACGAACTCCTGGAGCGGTTCGGGCTGGGCGACGCCGGTGGCCGACCCGTGTCCGGCTACAGCGGCGGCATGCGGCGCCGGTTGGACCTGGCCGCGTCGCTCATCGTCGACCCCGGGGTGCTGTTCCTCGACGAGCCCACCACCGGCCTGGACCCGCGCGGGCGCACCGAGGTGTGGGAGTCGGTGCACTCCCTGGTCGGCGGTGGCACGACGGTCCTCCTCACCACCCAGTACCTGGAGGAGGCCGATCGGTTGGCCGATCTCATCAGCGTGATCGACGGCGGTCGGGTGATCGCCGAGGGTACGGCCGATCGGCTCAAGACGATGGTCGGCGGCGACCGCCTGGACGTCATCGTCACCGATCCGGCCCGCCTCGCCGAGGCCGCCGAACTGCTGGCGAGGCTCTTCGGCCATCCCCGGGGTGCCGCCTTCGGCCAACTGATCAAATTTGACCATTCGCCGGGGGTCGATACTCGTTCCGGTCGTGTCAGCGTTCCCGTCGCCGATCGGCGCGGCGCCCTGGCCCGTGCCGTCCGCGCCTTGGACGGGGCGGGCATCGAGGCCGACGACCTGGCCCTCCGTCGCCCCACCCTGGACGAGGTCTTCCTCCACCTCACCGGGACCACCGGCACCGATGCCGACGGCGCTGCCGGCGTCCTTCCGGATCCCGACGCCTCGGCGAACTCCGGTACCGGCGCCGCGGGGGATGTCTCCGCCGGCCCGGTGGGCGCTCCTCAGGGCTCCGGGTGACCCCCGGGAGGGCGTTGCGGTCCGTGCCCGTCCGGTCCGTGCCCGTCCGGTCCGTGCCGGCTTGGGCCGTGCCCGTCCGGTCCGTGTCGGCTTGGGCCGTGCCCGTTCGGGCTGTGCCCGCCTGGTCCGTGCCGGCCTGGGGCGGGAGCCGCGCCCGGGGCGGTGGAGCGGGCCCGGACGGACCTCCCGAGACCCTGCGGGGAGGAGCGCGCCCCGGGTCCGGCCGCGGGTCCGCGACCGATGCCCCGTTCGGGCTCGGGCGGGGGAGGAAGGGCGACCACCCGGGCTGGGCCCGGGTCGGCGACGACGATGGGAGAGGGAGATGGCACGGATGACCGATGTACGGGAGGACCGGGCGCACGAGGAAACGTCCGGCGACGCGGCCCGGTGGGTGATCGACTCCTGGACGATGACCCGGCGCGAGTTCGCCCGCTGGGCCCGCAACCCCGCCGGGGTGCTCCTCGCCCTGTTCTTCCCCGTGATGATGTTGGTGATGTTCGCGCTCTTCCTCGGCGGGAGCATGACCGTCGCCGGCGGAGGGGACTACACCGAGTTCCTGGTCCCCGGTCTGCTCGTGCTCACCATGGCCTTCGGCCTGGAGGGCACGATGACGGCGATCACCCGTGACCTGGGACGCGGTGTCCTGGACCGGTTCCGATCCCTGCCCATGGCGCCCACCGCCGTGCTGGTCGGCCGCGGCGTCGCCGATCTGCTCGAATCCGTCGCGGCCCTGCTCATCGTGCTCGCCGTCGGGTTCGCCCTCGGCTGGCGCTGGCACGGCACCCTGAGCGCCGCGCTGGGCGCGGTGGGCCTGCTCCTCCTGTTGCGCGCGGCGATGCTGGCCTGCGGTATCTGGCTCGGACTGGTCGTGGGCCGCCCGGAACTGGTGATGGCGGTGCAGATCCTGGTCTGGCCGGTGGCCTTCACCTCCAGCGCCTTCGCCTCGCCCGAGTCCATGCCCGGATGGCTGGGCGCGGTGGCCGAGTGGAACCCGATGTCGGCCACCGCCACGGCGGTGCGCGACCTGTTCGGGAACCCGGGGGTCGCGGGCACCTCGTGGGCGGCGGAGCACGCCCTGTTCCTGGCGGTGCTGTGGCCGGTCCTGCTGCTCGTGGTCGCCTGCCCGATGGCGGCCGGCCGGTTCCGCTCCCTGTCCCGCTGATCCCGGGCGGCCCTTCCCGGCGCCTCGTTCCCGCGCCGGGAAGGAGGGGCCCTCATGGACTACCGTCCGCGTCCACTCCGGACCCGTTCCGGCGCGCGGAAAGGTGTTCCGGCGATCGGTCTCCGGCTGCGCCGGAGGTCGCACGGGGGCCGTCACGCGGTCCGCTCGCCCCGTGACACCGGGTCGACGCGGGGCGGGGTCCGCCCCGTTCCGGTCGTCCGTGCCGGTGGGCCGTCCCTTCCGGGGAGTCCGGTCTCCGAGGCCGGGGGCGGTCGCCGTCCTGGGCGTCCGTCCCGGTACGCCGCGTTCCCCCGATCGTTCGGTCTCGGAGCTTCGGCGGCCTCGGGCCCGTGGGGCTCAGGATTCGCCGATGCGCCAGGCGGCCATGAGGTCGGGGTGGTCCTCGGCGAACACCTCCGCGAACGGCTCGCCCGCCTCGCCGGCGAACGTGTGGGCGCCCGACTCGATGCGCTCCATGAGCCGTCGCGTCCACAGGGTCTCGGCCTTGGCCATGTGCAGCCACATCTCCATGATCTCCCCGATGTGGCCCATCTGTTCGGCGTGCTCCTCGGGGAGGTAGTGCGTGGAGACCGAGTCCTGCCAGGTCCTGAGGCCCTCCTCCCGCTTGCTCAGCAGGTCGAGCACCTCCTCGCGGGGCAGGTCCGCCATGAAGCCCAGTCCGGCCGAGAGCATGTCCCGGCGTGCGTCGTGCTCGGACAACGACCGTCGCAACAGGGCGAAGTACTCCTCGGCCCCCCGGGGGGTGATCTCGTACTCGGTGCGGGGCGGGCCGCCCACCGTGGAGGGGGCCACGTCGTGCGCGATGAGCAGTCCCTGCTTGGCCATCTGTTTCAGCGCGTGGTAGATCGACCCCGGTTTGGCGTTGGACCACTCGTGCGCGCCCCAGAACTCCAGGTCGTTGCGCACCTGGTAGCCGTGCGCACGCCCGTGCAGGCGGACCACCCCCAGGACCAGCAGCCGAATGGCCGACATGCCCCACCCTCCCCGTTCGACTCCGCGTCTCTATTAAACTTTGACTAGCACGGCGCGGGTGCGGCCCCGGCATCGAGACCGCACCCGGGGGTCACCCCCGGTCCGGGGCCGGGTCGCCCTGCCGGGCGTGCTCGGCGCCCAGCGCGATCGGCGCCCCCAGCCACTCGTCGCGCAGCCCGAACGCGTTGACCAACCGCACCGCGTACGGCCGCAGCCCCCGGCACAGGTCGTCCACCGCCCGCGTCACCGCCTTGGACCGACCCGTCGACAACCGCTCGTGCTCCAGGAACCAGGCCCGGTCCTCCTCGATCACCGACATCACGTACAGGTCGCACAGCCGGTTCAGCAGCTTGGCCGTCGACTTGTCGCCGCAGCGGTCGATACCCGCCACGAACGCCTCCAGCACCACCCGGTCCATGTGCGCCCGCCCCGCGGCCAGCACGTGGTCCTGGGCCCGGTTGAACACCTCGAAGGCGTCGCCGTCCTTACCGGACCGGCGCAACCGCCCCGCCAGCCCTTCGATGACGTGCTTCTCCCGGTCCTCCAGCAGCTCCAGCTGCCAGCCCCGGTTGTACAGGTCGGCCTCGTCCCCGCGTCCGGGAGAGGCCGCGATGAGCCGGTCGATCAACGGGATCGCCGCGGTGCGCTCGATCACCGTCTCGAACACCCTGCCCGCCATGAACCGGGCCAGCCCCATCGTGTCGAGGTCGCCGAACGAGTCCTGGAAGTTGGTCAGCAGGCCCTTGGTGAGCTGCTGCAACAGGACCGTGTTGTCGCCCTCGAACGTGGTGAAGATGTCGGAGTCGGCCTTCAACTGCGGAATCCGGTTCTCCGCCAGGTACCCGGCCCCTCCGCACGCCTCCCGACAGGTCTGGATGGTCTCGGTCGCGTGCCAGGTGGCGATGGCCTTCAACCCGGCGGCACGCGACTCCAGTTCCCGCTGGGCGTGCTCGTCCCGTCGCGGTGCCCGCGACAGCTCGTGCAACCTGGTGACCAGCTCCTCCTGGGCGAAGTGCAACGCGTAGGTGCGGGCCAGGGCGGGCAGCAGCTTACGTTGGTGCGCCAGGTAGTCGAGGATGCGCACCTCCTGCTCGGGCGCGCCGTCGATGCCCGGACGGGTGAACTGGCGCCGGGTGTCGGCGTAGCGCAGCGCGATGGTCAACGCCGCCTTGGTGGCGCTCCCCGCGCCCCCGGCCACGCTGATCCGGCCTCGGACGAGGGTGCCGAGCATCGTGAAGAACCGACGACCGGGGTTCTGGATGGGACTGGAGTAGGTGCCGTCGGGCGCCACGGTGCCGTACCGGTTGAGCAGGTTGACGCGCGGCACCCGCACACCGTCGAACCACAACCGGCCGTTGTCCACACCGTTGAGCCCGGCCTTGGGCCCGCAGTCCTCGATCCGGACCCCCGGCATCGGGTTCCCGTCCTCGTCGCGGATCGGCACCAACAGGGCGTGCACCCCGTGGTCCTCGCCATCGGCGCGCAACTGGGCGAACACCACCGCCATCCGACCATCCCTGGCCGCGTTGCCGATGTAGTCCTTGCGCGCCGCCTCGTCGGGCGTGTGGACCACGAACTCCTCGGTGACCGGGTGATAGGTGGCGGTGGTGCGCAGCTGCTGCACGTCCGAACCGTGGCCGGTCTCGGTCATCGCGAAGCAGCCGGGCAGCTCCATCGACATCACCCGGGGCAGGTACTCGGTGTGGTGGCGCTCGGTGCCCAGGGCACGGATCGCCCCGCCGAACAGCCCCCACTGCACGCCCATCTTCACCATCAGGGACAGGTCCGCGACGAGCATCTCGAAGGCCACCACCGAGGCCCCCACGTCGTCCTTGCCGCCCACCGAGGCGGGGAACCCGTAGGAGGGCATGTCGGTCTTGGCCAAGGCCGAGAGCTGAGCGAGGGTGCGCTCGCGGTGCTCCTCCACGGACAGGCCGTACACAGGGGCGTACAGCTCGCCCCGGATCACATCACGGGCGCGTTCGCGCACGTGCGCCCACCGGCCGTCCACGAGGCCCCGCAGCTCGGCCTCGTCCACCCGCAACGCCTGTTCGCTCATCTTCTCCCCCTGCTGGTCCTCGTCGACGCGGCCCCCTCGTGCCTACCACCCGCACGGCCGGAGGGGTCGGGAACACGCCCGGGAAGGCCGTGTCATCCCAACCTAACCTCAGGCCCCCACGGGGGTCGCGGCGGCCTCGTCGACCCGGCGGAACAGGTCGTCCAGGGACAGGTCGAGGGCGGCGGCGATCGCGGCGACGGTGAAGAACGCCGGGGTGGGGATGCGCCCGCCCTCGATCTTGCGCAGCGTCTCCACCGAGATCCCGGCCTGTCGGGCCACGTCGACCATGGTGCGGTCGGCGCGGGCCCGCCGCAGGAGACCGCCCAGCAGGCGTCCGCGTTCGATCTGGCTCTGGGTCAGCGGCTCTCTCACCATGGCGTCGAGTCTAGACTCCCCCTCCGAGGTCCTACGGTCGTACCGGTACGACCGGCCGAACGCGGGGAAGGGCCGTGGTCGCCGGGTGCGGCGCCCCCGCCATCCCGGTCACCGGCGACGACCGGGATGGCCAGGACGCCGAGACCTACGCGCCGCTCGCCCGGACGGTGGCGGTCGAGGAGCACGTCAGCCGGTACGCCGCGCGCCGCCGCCCGATCCTCGTCCGTGCCCCGGCCACCACCCGCGACCTCGCCGAACCCGACCGCGCCACCGCCGGCCCGGACCGTGCCCCCGCCGGCACCCGGGTCATGCCAGGCCGGGGACCGCCAGCTCCAGGACGCCGTTCTCGGCGTCCAACAGGGCCGGGATCCCCAGCGGGACCGTCAGCTGGGCGGCGCAGTGCCCCGTCTCCAGTCCCCACAGCACCGGCACCCCGAGCGGGGTGAGCCGTTCGCGCATCAGGTCGGCGATCACCCCCGGGCCCGGCGGGCAGTCCGTCCAGGTGCCCAGGACCACCCCGGCCAGACCGGTCGTCCACCCCGTGCGCAGCAGGTGGGTGACCATCCGGTCGAGCCGCGCCACGTCCTCGCCGATGTCCTCCAGCACGAGGATGCCCCCGGCCGCCGACGCCCGGCTGTGCGGTGTCCCCAGACCGTCGTTGAGCAGGCTCAGGTTCCCTCCGAAGAGCACACCCTCGGCGCGTCCGGGCACCAGGGCGTGCGCCCCCGGCGAGGTCAGCACCGTGCGGCGCTCCGGCTCGAACAGGGTCGACCGCAGCTCCTCCTGCGCCACCGGGTCGCCCACGAAGTACTTGGTGCCGATCACCGGCCCGTGCACCGTCGCCACACCCAGCTCCACCGAGAACGCCTCGTGCAGGGCCGTGACGTCGCTGAAACCGATCAGGGCCTTGGGCACGGCCGCGCGCAGCGCGGCGAAGTCGAGCAGGTCCAGGGTCCGGTGCGCCCCGTCGCCGCCCCGTACGCAGAACACCGCGGCCACGTCCGGGTCGCACCAGGCGTCCTGGAGGTCGGCGGCCCGGTCGGCGTCCGCTCCCGCCAGGTAGGGCAGCACCGGATGTCGGTCGCGCACGTGCGCCCCGAACTCCACGACCAGCCCCCACCGGCGCAGTTCCTCCGCGGCCGACTCCAGCATCGGCTCCGGGACCGGGCTGCACGGTGCCACCAGCCGCACCCGGTCGCCCGCCCGCAGCCGCGGCGGCCTGACCCCCGCCACCACGCCCTCATCGTTCACCGTCATCGATTCCGTCACACGTCCCCCTCCGGACATCGGTCATCGCCCACCGGCGCCCGCCACCGTGGCGCACGCCCGCCACCTACGACGCTCGGTCGTTCAGGCCCGCAGGAACACGTCCAAGGCCCGGACGCCGAACCGCAGCCCTTCCAGCGGCACCCGTTCGTCCACCCCGTGCAACAGCCCGGCGTAGTCCATCCCCTCCGGCTGCCACAGCGGTGAGAAGCCGTAGCAGTCGATCCCCAACCGCGAGAACACCTTGGCGTCGGTCCCGCCTCCCAGGCACACCGGGACCACGTGCGCGTCCGGGTCCTGGGCCAGCAGGGCGGCCCGCAGCGTCTCGAACACGGGTGCGTCCACCGGGGCGGACACCGGTGGCGAGGAGTGCGCGTACTCCCAGCTCACCCGGTCCCCGGTGAGCTCGTCCATGGTCTCCTCGAAAGCCTTCTCCGCCCCGGGCAACACGCGACCGTCCACCCCGGCGGTGGCCTCACCCGGCACGACGTTGACCTTGTACCCGGCGGAGAGCATCGTGGGCGCGGCGCTGTTGCGCACGGCGGGGGAGACCAGCGGGGCGGCCGTGCCCAGCCGGGCCAGCAACGTCTCCATCGCCTCGTCGGTGCCGGTGTCGTCGGGGCCGCGCTCCACCCCCAGCGCCGCGGCGATCCCGTCGACGGCCGCCCGCGTGACCGGGGTCGGGTGCAGCGGCCAGCGGTGCCCGGAGATCCGCACGATCGCCTCGGCCAACGCGGCGACGGCGTTGTCCCGGGGCGGACGCGATCCGTGCCCGGCGGTGCCCTCGGCGCGCAGGGTCAGCCAGGCGCTGCCCCGCTCGGCGGCGCCCACGGGGTACAGCCGCGCCGTGCCGCCCGTGGCGGTGCGGGCGTGGACGGTCTCACCGCCGCCCTCGCCGATGGCCTCGGTGCAGCCCTCGAACAGGTCGGGACGCCGACGCACCAGGAACTCGGCGCCGTGTGCGGAACTGTCCTCCTCGTCGGCGACGAACGCCAGCACGATGTCGCGGCGCGGACGCGCCCCGGTGCGGGCCCACTCCCGGACGACGGCGGTGACCATGCCGATGGTGTTCTTCATGTCCACGGCGCCGCGCCCCCACAGGGCGGGCAGTCCGGTGACCGGGCAGTCGGCGATCTCCCCGGAGAACGGGGGCACCGTCCAGGCGGCGGCGTCGGCCGGCACCACGTCCAGGTGGCCGTGGACGAGCAGGGCGGGTGCGTCGGGGTCGGTGCCCGGTACCCGGACCACCACATTGGACCGCCGCTCCTTCGACTCCAGCACCACCGGGGCGAGTCCGGCGTCGGTCAGCGCCTCGGCCGCGTACTCGGCCGCGGCCCGTTCGTCCCCCTGACCCCCGCCGCGGTTGGTGGAGTCCCTGCGGATCAGCTCCCGGGTGAGGAGGACGGCGTCCTCACCGGCCCGGGCGGTGTCGGTGAGGGGGGCGATGGGGCCCACGGTGCGGCCTTTCTGCGGGGTGCGGGTCGACGCGCGGGGACGGACGGGCGGGGGCGACGGCCGGACGCGACACGGGTTCCGCCACAGTTCTACCTGCTCCGACGGGGTTCCGTCTTCGGTTTCGGACGAACGGGAAGGATCCTCCTCGCGCCAGGAGGGCGGGGGAGGGGGCGGTCAGCCGTAGTCCTTCTCCATCGACCGGGCGATCATCGTCGTCACGGTCTTGAAGCAGCGGATCATCTCGTAGGCGTCCGGTGAGGTGTAGCGGACGCGACGCGCACCGATCCGGCTGACGCCCGGGACGAGGGCGGCGTCCTGGGCGAGGTGGGCGGCGTCCACCTCGATCTCCACGGCCTTGGGGGAGGGCTCGGCCGGATCCAGACGACCGGCGAGCATCGTCGCCTTCGAGGCGGCCAGCCGGATCTCCTCGGCGGTGCGCGCGGGCGGGCGGCAGCGTGCGGCGTACCGGCTGACGTACTCCTTGACCGCCACCGTCCGGGCGAACGGCGCGTAGGTCTCGGCGTCCTCACAGGCGCGGTCGTCGCCGGTGACCAGGATGACGGGGGTGCCGTACTCGGCGACCACGGCGGCGTTGAGCCGGCCCTCGCTCGCGGGCTCGCCGTTCAGCCACACGCCGGTGACGGCGTTGGGCAGGTAGGTGTGAGCGAGGACCCCCTCCTCCCCGGCACCGCAGTGGTAGCCCAGGAACACCGCCCCGTCGCAGTCACCGTGCTGGACGCCCTCGACCATCGACAGTTCCTTGTGCCGACCGGTGATCATGCCGGCGCGTTCGTCCAGCTCCTCCAGCAGCAGGTTGCGCATGGTGGCGTGGGCCTCGTTGACCAGGACCTCGGTGGCGCCGCCGTCGAACAGGCCGGCGATCGCGGCGTTGACGTCGCTCGTGAACATCGCGCGGCAGCGCCGCCACTGCTCGGTGCCGGGTTCGCAGTCGGCGGGCCAGGTGACGCCGGTGGCGCCCTCCATGTCCGCGGAGATGAGGATCTTCACCGGTCCGACCCTAGCCGTCGCGGTCCGGACCGCGCCAGACGTGGCCGTGCCCGCCCGCAGATCGGGCGGCGGCCCGGCGGGCGGTGCGCCCCGGCGGGACCCCGGTCCCCCCTGGACCGGGCCGCGCGGGCCCACCGGCTCCCGCGAACACGACAGGGCACCGGGAAAGTCGTCCTGGTGCCCTGAACGGATCACGTCGATCGCCGGGTGGGGCCTCCTCCTCGGCGCTCGCCGGTGTGCGGTCCCGCCCGGGGCGCGGGTCTCCCCGGCCCGCCCCGGCACGGGAGCGTCCGCCCCGGCTACGGCAGGGTGAGGATCTCCGCGCCGGTGTCGGTGATGACCAGGGTGTGCTCGAACTGGGCGGTCCACGCGCGGTCGGCCGTCACCGCGGTCCAGCCGTCGTCCCACATGTCGTAGTCGACGCCGCCCAGGGTGATCATCGGTTCGATCGTGAACGTCATCCCCGGCACCATGACGGTGTCCGCGCGCGGGTCGTCGTAGTGCGGCACCACCAGGCCCGAGTGGAACTCCGGCCCGACGCCGTGACCGGTGAAGTCGCGGACCACCCCGTAGCCGAACCGCTTGGCGTAGGACTCGATGACCCGGCCGATCACGTTGATCCGCCGTCCCGGACGGCAGGCCTTGACGGCGCGCATCGTGGCCTCGTGGGTGCGCTCCACCAGCAGGCGGTGCTCCTCGGAGACGTTCCCGGCGAGGAAGGTGGCGTTGGTGTCGCCGTGCACGCCGTCCTTGTACGCGGTGATGTCGATGTTGACGATGTCGCCGTCGGCGATGGGCCTGTCGTCGGGGATGCCGTGGCAGATCACCTCGTTGAGCGAGGAGCACAGTGACTTGGGGTAACCCTTGTACCCCAGCGTGCTCGGGTACGCGCCGTGGTCGAGCAGGAACTCGTGCCCGACCCGGTCCAGCTCGTCGGTGGTCACTCCCGGGTGGATGTGCTTGCCGACCTCCTCCAGGGCCTGCGCGGCGATCCGGCCGGTGGCGCGCATCCTCTCGATGGTCTCCGGGGTCTGCACGTCGCCCAGGACACCCTCCACGGGGTGCTTCCGCCCGACGTACTCCGGTCGGACGATGTGGGAGGGGACCGAACGTTGTGGCGAGATGCGCCCGGGAACCAGCGGAGTAGTCATGAACACGGATTGTAGTTCGTGGCGCCCACCCGCCGGTGCCCTCCGAGGACCCCTCCCGGTGTGAGGAACATCCGTGCCGCGGGTAGGTGCCCGATGAGGACCGACGAAAGGTGAACGCGGTGGCCGACGTACAGAACGATGCCTGGTGGTACTGCCTCAAGCACAACACCGTCGAGCACGGCGCGGGCTGCCCCAACCGGGAGCGGATGGGCCCCTACCCGGACGAGGCGACCGCCGCGCGGGCGCTGGGCATCGCGGCCGAGCGCAACGACGCGTGGGACTCCGACGAGGAGGAGGACCGTTGGTGACGGGGTGCTCGACCGGTTCCGAATCGCGTTCTGGCAGGATCGGCCCATGACCGAAGTGAGCACACCCGACAGCACCGACATCACGGGACGGACCGTCTCCGTCCTGGGCGGCACCGGTGACCAGGGCCGCGGACTGGCCCGCCGGTTCGCCCTGGCCGGGCACACCGTGTACCTGGGTTCGCGCAACACCGAACGCGCGGAGAAGACGGCCCGCGAGCTGGTGGAGGCCGAATCCACTCCGATCGACGTCCGAGGGCTGGACAACGCCGCCGCCGCGGCCGAGGGTGACATCGTCATCGTCGCCGTGCCCTGGGACGGTCACAAGGAGCTGCTGGAGGATCTGGCCGGTCCGCTGTCCGGAAAGATCGTCGTGGACTGCGTCAACCCGCTGGGCTTCGACAAGCGCGGTCCGTTCGCGCTGGACGTGCCCGAGGGCAGCGCCGCCGAGCAGGCCGCCGCCGTGCTGCCCGACAGCACCGTGGTCGCCGCGTTCCACCACGTGTCCGCCGTCCTCCTGCTGGACCCGCAGGTCGAGAGCGTGGACCTGGACGTGCTGGTGCTGGGCGAGGACCGGGGCGCCACCGACACGGTGCGGGCCCTGGCCGAGCGCATCCCGGGTGTCCGGGGCGTCTACGGCGGGCGGCTGCGCAACGCCCACCAGGTGGAGGCGCTCACCGCGAACCTCATCGCGATCAACCGCCGCTACAAGACCCACGCGGGCATCCGGATCACCGGACCGTGAGCGGGGCCGCCGGGCCGGGAGGAGCCGACGGATTCCGGGAACCGTCGCGACACGGACGTCGGCCGTCCGTGGCCGGGCGCCGGGCCGGGGTACCCCGACCCGGCGCCCGGCGTGGGCGCGTCAACGCCCGCGGGGCCCTTCAGGGTCGGGTCACGTCGACGAGGCCCAGCCCTTGACCTTCTCGATGAGGGCGACGGGGTCCTCGCCCACGGGGATCACGTTGAGGCGGGTGACCCCGGCGGCCCGGAACGCCTCCACGCGTTCGCGGACGTAGGACTCGGGGCCGACCATGTTGGTGAGTTCCACGAACTCCTCCGGTACGGAGGCCGCCGCCTCGTCCTTCTTCCCGGCCAGATAGAGGTCCTGGATCTTCTCGGCGGCCTCCTCATAGCCGTAGCGTCGGGCGACCGTGTTGTAGAAGTTCTTGCCCTTGGCGCCCATCCCGCCCACGTACAGGGCGATCATCGGCCGCACGAGGTCGAGCAGCCTCTTGGTGTCCTCGCCCTCCCCGATGGCGAGCAGGCCACCGGCGGAGACCTCCAGTTCGCCCAGGGAGGCGTCCCGCTTGGCCCGACCCTCGGCCAGGGCCTCGCCCCACACGGTGTGGGCCTTCTCGGGGATGAACAGGTGCGGCAGCCAGCCGTCGGCGATCTCCGCGGTCATCGCCACGTTCTTGACGCCGAGGGAGGCCACGTAGACGGGGATCTCCGAGCGCACGGGGTGGTTGATGATCTTGAGCGGCTTGCCCAGCCCGGTGCCCCTCTCCGCGGGCAGCGGCAGCTGGAAGACCGCGCCGTCGTGGGTGAGGCGCTCCTCGCGCCTCCACACCTTGCGGCAGATCTCGATGGTCTCGCGGGTGCGGGCCAACGGCTTGACGTAGGGGACGCCGTGGAAGCCCTCGATGACCTGCGGTCCGCTGGCGCCCAGCCCCAGGATCGCCCGTCCGCCGGACAGGTCGTCCAGCCCGGCCGCGGTCATCGCGATGAGGGTCGGTGTGCGGCTGTACAGGGGCAGGATGGCCGAACCGATCTGGACGGTCTCGGTCCGGGCGGCGATGTAGCCCATGAGCGTGGGGGCGTCGAAGCCGTAGACCTCGGCGACCCAGACGGTGTCCAGGCCGACCTTCTCCAGTTCGATGATCTGGTCGACGGCGGCCTTGGGATCGCCCGCGTACTGGAGCGGCATCGAGATGCGCATGCGTCCTCCCGTGAGGGCCGGGGACCCCGGCCCGAGTCGGTGCTGGGTACGAGGTGACTCTACTCCCGAGTACGGTTCGGTTCGTGGCCCGCCTCACACCGAGTGCCCCGTGTCCCGCGCGCTCGTGTTCGGGACCGGTCCCGGCGGGAGCGCCGTCCGCGCTCCCGCCGCGACCGGGGCCCGTGCGGCCGGAAGCCCCCGTGCGTCCAATGCCGGGCGGCACCGGGGCGGGCATGGTGCGACCACGCGTTCGCCTCGTCGGGGGGAGCGCGGGTCTCGACGCATCCGGGGAGGACGCCGACCCGGCGGTCCCGTCAGGCGTCGCCGCCGGGGGAGTCACCGGTGACCAACGGCAGCGCGTCGTCCGCCGCCCACGCCGCCATCGAACCGTCATGGACGGCGACGTCGTTGCGACCCGCCAGCACCAGCGCGTACGCCGCACCGGTCGCGGCGATGCCGTGGCCGGAGTAGGCCACCGGGGTCACCCCCGGGTCGAGCAGGCCCGCGCGCTCGAAGGTCGCGCGCAGTTCCCCCACCGGTCGCGGCCCGCCGGTCGCGGGGTCCAGGATCTCCGTCGGGGGCAGGAGGACGCTGCCGGGGATGTGGCCCTCGCGGGCGTAGGCGCGCACCTCACCCCGGTAGACGGCCGGGTCCAGGACGGCGACCAGCACCGTTCCGGGGTCGTCCAGCGACTTCGCCACCTCTTCGGTCGAGCGCAGCAGTTCGGGGCGGCGCTCGGCCTGGAAGGCGGCGGCGATCGGGTCGGGCGTGGGGTCGGCGGTCACCCGTTCGCCCGCGGCCTTCCAGGCGCGCAGGCCGCCGTCGAGCACCGCGACGTCGTCGAACCCCTCCAACCGCAGCTGCCAGTGGAGGCGGGTGGCCCAGAAGCCGGCGCTCCGGTCGTAGACCACCACACGACTGTCCACGCCGATGCCGAGCAGTCCGGCCTGGACGGCGAACTTCTCCGAGGAGGGCACCGTCCACGGCTCGGGGGCCTCGGTGTCGGCGAAGTCGGTGGTCAGGTCGGCGAACAGCGCGCCGGGGATGTGCTCGGCCTCGTAACCGGCCCGACCGGACCCGACGGCGTGCGGACCCCCGCCCGGGGCGCCCGTCAGGGTCGTGGCGTCGACCACCACCAGGTCCCCGTCATGGAGGTGGGCGGCCAGCCAGGCCACGTCGACGACCGGGGCGATGCGAGCGGACACGGGATGAACCCTTCGTGAGCGGGAAGAACGGGTGTCGGCTACTCCGACGCCCCTCCCCTTACCCCTTCCGGCCCGCTCCATTCGGGACGACGCGCGGAACGCCGGCCGGGGCACGGCCCCGACCGGCGTTCTCCGCAGGCGATCAGCTCGCGTAGGAGTGGCGCTCCTCCGGGAAGGCGCCGCCGACGACCTCGTCGGCGTAGGCCGACGCGGCCTCGCGCAGCGTCTCGTGCAGGTTGGCGTAGGTCTTGACGAACTTGGCCACACGCGGGCTCAACCCGGCCATGTCCTGCCACACCAGGACCTGGGCGTCGGTGGCCTTGCCCGCCCCGATGCCCACGGTCGGGATGTTCAGCTGCTCGGTGACCTGTGCGGCCAGCTCACTCGGCACGCACTCCAGCACGACCGCGAACGCGCCCGCCCGCTCCAGCTCCTTGGCGTCCTTGAGCAGACCCGCGGCGGCCTCACCGCGCCCCTGCACGCGGTAGCCGCCCAGCGTGTTCACCGACTGGGGGGTGAGCCCCAGGTGCGCCATCACCGGGATGCCCGCCGACACCAGCAGCTCCACCTGCGGTGCCACGGCGTGGCCGCCCTCCAGTTTCACCGCCTGGGCGCCGCCCTCCTTCATGAACCGGGAGGCGGTCTCCAGGGCCTGGTGCGGCGAGGCCTGGTAGGAGCCGAAGGGAAGGTCCGCCACCACCAGGGACCGCTTGGTGGAGCGCGCGACCGCGGCGGTGAGGGGGAGGAGTTCGTCCACGGTGACCGGGACGGTGGTGTCGTAGCCGTACACGACGTTGGCGGCGGAGTCGCCGACGAGGAGGACGGGGATGCCCGCCTCGTCGAACACCCGCGCGGTGAGCGCGTCGTAGGCGGTCAGCATCGGCCAGCGCTCGCCGCGCTCCTTGGCGGCGGCCAGGTCGCGGATGGTGACGCGCCGGTTGGTGACCCCGCCGTACAGGGCGGTGGTGGTCTTGTCGGTGGTGCTCATGATGTCTTCCTCCGTTGTCTCGAAGCACCGCGTGGGTGTCCCCGGACGTGTGGACGAAATGATGATGTGCGCCGCGCGAACGCGGTCGCGGTGGTCCCGAGGGACCTGGAGGACGGTCGCCGATCCGGCCGCCGTGTACGACGGATGGGAAGGCCGGGTCCGCGTGTCGTGCGAGCATCATCGCACGGGCCCCGCGCGTCCGCTTCCCTCGGGATACAACCGGAACGCGCCCCGGGAACTTCCCCCCGTACCCGGATCTCTCGGACGGTGCGGGGGAGGCCCCGAACGGACACATCCGATGATCGGGGGCGAAACGGGAATCAGGGACGGGTGGCCGTTACGATGGCGGTTCCCGGCCCCGGGTCGCGTCGGCCCCCGGTGCGGACCGGTTCGTGGAAGAGGGTGCTCACGTGGACGCGCGGACGGCTTATCGGCGGCGGTGGGGCGGACTGGCGGTCCTCATCATCTGCCTGCTCGTGATCGTCGCCGACAACACCATCCTCAACGTCGCCCTGCGCACCCTGTCCGATCCCGAACTGGGAGTGGGCGCCGGTCAGTCCGAACTGGCCTGGGCGATCAACTCCTACACCCTCGTCTTCGCCGGGCTGCTGTTCACCTTCGGCGTCCTGGGCGACCGCTGGGGACGGCGCCGGATGATCACCGCCGGACTCGTGGTGTTCGGTGCCGCGTCGGCCCTGTCCGCCTACTCCCAGAATCCCGAACAGCTCATCGCCGCCCGCGCGGTCATGGGCTTCGGAGCGGCCATGGTGATGCCGCAGACGCTGTCGATCATCACCAACATCTTCCCGGCCGAGGAACGAGGCCGCGCCATCGGCCTGTGGTCGGGCTCGGTCGGCCTGGCGATGGCGATCGGACCGTCGGCCGGCGGCCTGCTGCTGGAGCACTTCTGGTGGGGGTCGATCTTCCTCGTCAACGTGCCGTTCGTGCTGCTCGGCCTGGCGTTGATGTTCTTCCTCATCCCCGAGACCCGTGACGAGGACCCCGGCCGGCCCGACGTGCTCGGGGTGCTGCTGTCCATCCCCGGGCTGGTCCTGCTCATCTACGGGATCATCACCGCGGGCGAACGCTCCTCCCTGGCCGACCTCGACGTGTGGGGCGCGCTGCTGGGCGGCCTGGCGGTCATCACCCTGTTCCTGATCCACGAGGCGCGCACCCCCGAGCCCTCACTGGACGTGCGGTTCTTCAAGAACCCGAGGTTCAGCGTCGCCATCGCCACCATCATGCTGATGTTCTTCAGCATGTCCGGGCTGATCTTCTTCCTGAGCTTCTACTGGCAGAGCGTCCGGGAGTTCTCGCCGTTCATCGCGGGGCTGCTGGTGTTGCCGGCGGCCGTCGGGCAGATGCTCCTGGCCCCGCTGAGTCCCGCCCTCGTGCGCCGGTTCGGGCCGCGCGCGGTCGCCGCCGTCGGCATCGGGACCGTGTGCGCGAGCTTCGCGTTCTTCTCGTTCCTGAAGGTGGACACCCCGGTCTGGCTCATCCTGATCTTCTTCTTCACCCAGGCCGCCGCGATGGCGGTGGTGCTCACCCCCTCCACCGACGCGATCGTCTCGGCGGTGCCGCCGGGCAAGGCGGGCGCGGCCTCGGCGACGCAGAACACCGTCCGTCAGGTGGCCACGGCGATGGGCGTGGCCGTCCTCGGCGCGATCATCTCCTTCCGCTACCGGGCCGACATCACACCCACCCTGGAGGGGTTCGCGGAGAGCGACGAGGGCGCCGCCGCCCACTTGAGCGGGAGCGGGCTGCACACGGCCGGCGAGTCGATCGAGGCCACCCTGGCGGTCGCCCGCGGCCTGGGGGAACAGGGCGCCGTCCTGGTCGCCCCGGCCAAGGAGGCGTTCCTGGCGGGGTTGCACACCGCGTCCCTGGTGTCGTTGTGCTGCGGGGTCGTCGGGGTGATCGTGGTGCTGGTGTGGATGCCGCGTGACACCGTCGCCCACCGGGCCGCGGCGGAACCCCGCGAGCAGAGCCCCGACCTCGACGAACACAACTGACGCGACCCGGCCCGGAGGACGCGTCCCGCCTCGGGCCGCCCCCGGCCGTCCCACCACCGGTCGTCCCACCACCGGTCGCTCCGCCTCGGGCCTCCGCCGAGGCGGACCCCCGCGGCCGACTACGCTCGCGGACATGCGCCTGACCGCCTTCACCGACGTCTCCCTCCGCCTCGTCATGCGGCTCGCGGTGGCGGGGGAGGGCGAACTCCTCACCACCCGTGCCGTGGCGGAGATGACCTCCGTGCCCTACACCCACATGGCCAAGGCGGTGGCGCGCCTGTCCGACCTGGGCCTGGTGGAGGCACGCCGGGGCCGGGGCGGCGGGCTGCGCCTGAGCGAGCGGGGCCGCCGGGCCTCGGTGGGGTCGATCGTCCGGGAACCGGAGGGCGGGGGAGACCTGGCCGGCTGCGAGGACGATCCGCCCTGTCCGCTGCGTGCGGCCTGCCGGTTGCGGGGCGCCCTGCACCGGGCCCGGGAGGCCTTCCACGCCTCCCTCGACGAGGTGTCCGTGGAGTCCCTGGTGGCCTCCGAAGAGGTGTTCGGCCCCGACCTGTGGCAGGGCACCGACTGACGGTCCGCCTCCGCCGCCGGTCGTGCCCGCGACCGCCACGGATCGGCCCGTCCGCGCGTCCCGGCGGAGGGGGACGCACCTGCCGGGCCGACGCCCCGGGAGGCGGAGGTGCCGCGCCCGGCGGCCCGGGGGCTGACGAACCGGGAGATCGGGGAGAGGCCGTTCGTCTCGGCGAAGACGGTGAGCGCGCACATGTGGAACCTCATGGCGGACTCGGGGTGTCCAACCGCAACGCGGCGGCGGTGCGGGCCAGGGACCTGGACGTCGACGGAGCGTCCTTTTCGTCCCATGTGTGATCTATGGCGTAAAGGTCGGGTCTTCGGTCCTCTGCGCGACGACCCGATCCGGGCGTACCCGACGAGGGGTGGGTCCCTTCGGTGTTCGTCGGCCGAGGCCGCCCGCGCCGCGCGCCCCGGTGCGCGGTCCACCCGACGCGGGGGAGGAATGACCACGAGGGGGCGCACGGCGCGCGGCGCGGCTCACCCCTCCCGCAGCACCACCACGACCTTCCCGCGCGCGTGCCCCCGAGCGACGTGCGCGAGCGCGTCGACGGCCCGCTCGAACGGGTACGTCCGTCCGACCGCGGGCCTCAGGGTCCCCGCCGCCACCCGCTCCAGGAGTCCTTCGACCTCGCCGTCCACCCCGCTGCGGGCGAGGAACGGGCGCAGTCGCTGCCGCACGAACGGCGAGGTGAGGGACGCCGCGGCGTTGCGCCACAGGGGTCCCATGGCCCGGCTCCCATGGCCCGAGGTCAGCACCAGCGTCCCACCCGGCGCGAGAGCGCTCCGCAGCTCGCGCAGGCTCCGGTTGCCGGCCAGGTCGATGACGACGTCGTAGGGTTCCTTCGCCTCGGTGAAGTCCTCGACGCCGTAGTCGACGACGTGGACGGCGCCCAGCGAGCGCACCAGGTCGGTGTTGCCCGCCCCGCACACGCCGGTGACCTCGGCGCCCGCCGCGGTGGCCAACTGGACGAGGAACGTGCCGACGCCGCCCGAGGCGCCGTTGACGAGAACGCGGTCGCCGGCCTTCACCTCGCCGACGCGCACGGCCTGGAGGGCCGTCACCCCGGCGAGCGGTACCGCCGCCGCCTCGGTGAACGGGACCCCGTCGGGCACGCGTGCCAGCAGGGAGGCCTTCACACAGGTGTACTCGGCCAGGGACTCCTCCCCTTCGGCGGCGACCCGGTCGCCCGGGGACCACTCGGTGACCCCCGGGCCCACGGAGTCGACGACGCCGGCCACGTCCCGTCCCCGGATGGTCCGTTTCGGTCGCGGCCACCCGAAGGCGAGTCGGCCGATGGTCGGCTCGCCGCGCGTGAGGTACACGTCCGCGGCGTTGAGCGATACGGCGTGGACCTCGACGCGTACCTCGCCCCGGCCGGGCTCGGGGACGGGGACCTCGCGCGGCGCCAGCACATCGGCGGCCTCGCCGTACTCGTCGTGCGCGATCGCCTTCATGGTGCGGGTCATGGCGGTCATTCCACCGTTCTCAGGAGTTTTTCGATGGAGGTGGTGCGAGCGCGCAGTTCGGCGACGTCGGCCGCGGTGCGCTGCTGGGCGTCGAGCGTCGTCGAGGCGAGTTCCTCGTACCGCGTCACCAGGCGGCGGAGTTCGTCGTTGCGCGCGGCGTCGACGGCGGTCTTGCGGAACTCGTGCCGGCTGGAGACGACCACGACACCGATGAAGGTGGCGATCGCGCCCAGGCCGAGGATGAGGACGACCGTTGGCCAGTCCATCAGTTCTTCTCCTTGCGTGTGAGGGTCTCGACCGCGGCGGCGATCGTCGTGGGGGTGAGACCGATGTCGAAGTCGGTGAGCTCGAAGTACTTCATCGCCTTGCCGTCCTCCGAGAGCTCCAGGGAGCCGGTGACCAGGCCGACCGCTTCGAGGCGTTGCAGGTGCATGTGGAGGAGGGGGCGGCTGATGCCGATGACGCGCGCGAGGTTGCTCACGTAGTCGCGACCGCCGGTGAGCGTCGCGATGATCCGCAGGCGGATCGGGTTGGCGAGCGCGGCGAGCGACTCGACGAGTTCGTCGCCGGAGAGATCGCGCTGTGTCATGTCTTTCCTATGCGTGTAAGAAAACACTTACACATGAAAGATAGACGTACCCCTGTGCATCCGCAAGCCCCGGCGGACCCGTATCACCGCGGCGCGCGACAGCGCGGGTGCTCCGGGGACGTGGGGGCAGGGGCTCGGAGGTGACAGGGAGGGGCCCCGCCCCGAGGAGGCGGCCCCCTCCCGGCCCGCGCGGCAGGGCCGCCGCTACTCGGGCGACCGCAGGCGGACCATCAGGCGGCCGTCCACGACCGACGTCTCGAACGTCTCCGGCGACGCCGTCGCGGGTCCGTGGACCACCACCCCGTCGTCCAGACGGAACTCGCTTCCGTGCCACGGACAGCGCACACACCCGTCCACCCGCTCGCCCTGCGCCAGGGGCGCGCCCATGTGCGGGCACGTGCCCATCAGCGCGGACGCCGACGCGCCGGTACGCGCCACCACGATCGGGACACCGCTCACCTCGCTCTCGCCGATCCCCCCGTCGGGGAAGCCGTTCAGCGGACCGAGGTCGTGCCATCCCCCGGGCACCAGGTCGGCGAGGTGGTCGGCGCTGTTCGCGCCGCTCGCACGGTAGTAGGCGATGTGCCCGCCCAACGATCCGCTGAGACCGACGGCGCCCATCCCGGCCAAGGCCAGGAATCGCCCCCACCCCTCACGTCCCCGCGCCCGTGCCAACGAGGAGACGCAGAACAGCAGTGTTCCCACACCGTTGGTCGCCGCGTGCACCACTCCCACGCGCTGTTGGCGTTCGTGCTGCCGCGACCAGTCGGCCAGGCCGCTGACCACGGCGGGCAGGGTGGTCAACAGGCCGATGTCGATCAGCGCGTGAGCGC
Source organism: Nocardiopsis lambiniae (assembly GCF_031845465.1). Classification (NCBI taxonomy): domain Bacteria; kingdom Bacillati; phylum Actinomycetota; class Actinomycetes; order Streptosporangiales; family Nocardiopsidaceae; genus Nocardiopsis; species Nocardiopsis lambiniae. The sequence continues at coordinate 178,584 of NZ_JAVREP010000005.1, forward strand.
TGCGGCGGTGGTCGCCGGGCAGCATGTCCAACAGGGTCGCGGCCGTCCACGTCCCGATGGGCAGCTGCACCAGGATCGGGTGAGCGGGGTGGCCGAGCTGCACGCCGTGCAGCATGTCGCGAACCGTGCCGGACGGCAGGCGTTCGGCGAGCCTCTTCAAGCGGGAGACCGCCGGGTCGAGGCGGTCGTCGCGTTCGATCTCACGGATGCGTTCACCGAGTCTCATGATGGTCGGCTACCCGGACCGCGGTGCGTCACGCGTGCCACGGGGCACCTCGCACAAGTTTGAACAGGCCTTTCCCCGGCCTCGGCGGAACGGGGCGCGGTCGCCTCCCCGTGGGAGCCCTCGGCGACCCGGTCACTCCGGGGCGGTGTCCGGGCCGCTCCCGCCCGCCCCGTCGCGCGGTGGGACCGACGGTGGGCCCCGGTGAGTACCCGCACTCATGCGCCCGCGCGCCGCGCGCACGAACATGGGGGGATGAACACGACGGCGCACGCCCCCCGCACCTCCGGTCCGATCCTCGCCCTCCAGGGCCTCGTGCTCCTGATCACCTCCGCGATCACGGCCTGGTGGGTCTCCCACACCCCGCCCGAGAAGGTCGCCGCCGCCGAGGGCTTTCCGCTGGGCGAAGCCGACTACGCGATCCGGCCGCTGCCACTGCCCGGCTGGGCCGAGACGGTGATCGGGATCGGGGCAGCGGTCCTCATGGTCGCGACCGGGGCGCTGCTCATCCGGGGAATGGCGACCCGGAGGATCGCCCCGTTGCGCGGGCTGACGGTCCTGCTGCCGGTGCCGATCGCCCTGATGGCCGGGGTGACGTGGGCGATCGCCACGGCGCCGGTCATCGGCGCCAACATCGGCCTCGGTCTGGCGGTGATGGCGTTCGGGGCGGCGAGCGCGCTCCTCCTCGTCGGTGCCGTCGTCACCGCCGTGTTCGCCCACCGGGCGTCCTCACCCCGTCCGCCGGCCGAGTGAGCCGCGCGCGCCGTTCCGGGCGCCGGGGCCCGGCCCCGCGACGACGAGGCCCCGTCCTGGGAGGGACGGGGCCTCGTTCACGCGAGGTCCTACAGGGTCGGCAGGTACCGCTGGAGCTCGTACGGCGTCACCTGACGCCGGTAGTCCCGCCACTCGGCCTTCTTGTTGCGCAGGAAGAAGTCGAACACGTGCTCGCCCAGCGTCTCCGCGACCAGCTCGCTGTTCTCCATCAACCGCAGCGCCTCGTCCAGGCTCTGCGGTAGCGGCCGGATCCCCAGCGCGCGACGCTCGGAGTCGGTGAGCGCCCACACGTCGTCCTCGGCGCCCGGGGGCAGCTCGTACCCCTCCTCGATGCCCTTCAGACCCGCCGCCAGGATCACCGCGTACGCCAGGTACGGGTTGCACGCCGTGTCCATGGACCGGATCTCGATCCGGCTGGAGTTGGACTTGCCGGGCTTGTACATCGGCACCCGCACCAGGGCGGAGCGGTTGTTGTGCCCCCAGCAGATGTACGCCGGCGCCTCGCCGCCCATGCCCGCCGAGGCGGCCGGGTCGTCCCACAGGCGCTTGTAGGAGTTCACCCACTGGTTGGTCACCGCGGTGATCTCGTCGGCGTGTCGCAGCAGGCCCGCGATGAACCCGCGTCCCACCTTGGACAGCTGGTACTCGGCGCCCGGCTCGTAGAAGGCGTTGCGGTCGCCCTCGAACAGCGACAGGTGCGTGTGCATGCCCGAACCCGGGTACTGGGTGAACGGCTTGGGCATGAACGTCGCGTACACGTCCTGCTCCATCGCCACCTCCTTCATCACGAGCCGGAAGGTCATGATGTTGTCGGCGGTGGTCAGCGCGTCCGCGTACCGCAGGTCGATCTCCTGCTGGCCCGGCCCGCCCTCGTGGTGGCTGAACTCCACGGAGATGCCCATGGCCTCCAGCATGTTGATGGCGTTGCGCCGGAAGTCGTGGGCGCTGTTGTGCGGGGTGTGGTCGAAGTAGCCGCCGGAGTCGTTGGGCACGGGCAGCTCGCCCAGTTCGGGCATCTTCTTGAGCAGGTAGAACTCGATCTCGGGGTGCGTGTAGAACGTGAACCCGAGGTCGGAGGCCTTGCTGAGCTGGCGCTTGAGGACGTGCCGGGGGTCGGCCGAGGAGGGCGACCCGTCGGGCATGAGGATGTCGCAGTACATGCGCGCGGTGCCGTGCGGTTCGTTGCGCCAGGGCAGGACCTGGAAGGTCGTCGGGTCCGGCTGGGCCAGCATGTCGGCCTCGTAGACGCGGGCGAAGCCCTCGATGGCCGAGCCGTCGAAACCGATGCCCTCGGAGAAGGCGGCCTCCAGTTCGGCGGGGGCCACCGCCACGGACTTGAGGTACCCGAGCACGTCGGTGAACCACAGCCGCACGAACCGAATGTCGCGCTCCTCCAACGTGCGGAGCACGAATTCCTGCTGTCGATTCACGATCAACCTTCCTCGATGGCGGTCGTCCCGTGTCACGGTCCGACGTTCTCGGAGCCCGGCCGGGCTGGGTGTCCCGGCCCCAGTGTGCCGTGCGCATATTTCCGGGGTATTTCCGCAGCCGCCCTCCGGGCCGTCCGGTTCCTCCCCTGTACTCGCATTATGGCCGGTGACGGGGGTCCTTCGACCCGTCCCGGGGCCTACCCGCTCCGAGACCGGAGGGAACCCCCCGGTTAGGCTCGGTGCCGTGGCACAGCTGAGAATCGCACTCGCCCAGGTCAACCCGACGGTGGGGGACCTGGAAGGCAATCGGTCCATCGTCGTGGACGCCGCGCGGCAGGCCCGGGAGCGGGGCGCGCACCTGCTCGCCCTGCCCGAGATGGTCGTCACCGGATATCCGGTGGAGGACCTGGCCCTGCGCAACTCCTTCGTCTCGGCCTCGGTCAAGGCCGTGCACCGACTGGCCGCCGACCTGGTCACCGAAGGCCTCGGCGACCTGCCGGTGGTGGTGGGTTTCCTGTCGCGGCGGGAAGGGCCCGGGGCCCGTTACGGCCAACCGGCGGGCGCCCCCCAGAACGCGGTGGCCGTCCTGTACCGGGGCGAGGTGGCGCTCACCTCCGCCAAGCACCATCTGCCGAACTACGGGGTGTTCGACGAGTTCCGCAATTTCGTGCCCGGCGACACGCTGCCGGTGGTGCGGGTGCGCGGGGTGGACGTGGCGATCGCGGTCTGCGAGGACCTGTGGCAGGAGGGCGGCCCGGTCACGGCCACCCGAGCGGCCCGCGCGGGGCTGTTGCTGTCGCTCAACGGATCCCCCTACGAACGGCACAAGGACGACGTGCGCCTGGAGCTGTGCCGGCGGCGCGCCCGCGAGGTGGGGGCCGCGCTGGCGTACGTGAACATGGTCGGCGGCCAGGACGAGCTGGTCTTCGAGGGCGACTCGCTGGTGGTCGACGCCGAGGGGGAGCTGGTGGCGCGCGCCCCCCAGTTCACCGAGACCCTGCTGGTGGCCGACCTGGAGCTGCCGGAGGCGGGTCGGGACCCCCGGGCCGCTCGGGACGGCGACGTGGTGGACGGGTTGACCATCGTGCGGCACACCGTGTCGGCCGACACCGTCGAGCCCTACGAGCCGCTGGAGAACGTCGTCACCCCCCGTCCGGATCCGCTCTCCGACGTCGGTGAGGTGTACCGGGCGCTGGTCACCGGTCTGCGCGACTACACGGTCAAGAACGGGTTCGCCTCCGTGCTGGTGGCGATCTCCGGGGGGATCGACTCCGCGCTCGCCGCGACCATCGCGGTCGACGCGGTCGGCGCCGACCGCGTCCACGGGGTGCTGCTGCCCAGCGCGCACTCCAGCGACCACTCCATCACCGACGCCGAGGAACTGGCCCGGCGGCAGGGGTTCGCGGCCCGGACCATCGCGATCGCGCCCATGGTGGACGCCTTCGAGGCGGCCACGGAGAAGGCGGAGGCCCGCCTGGGCGGATTGGCGGCGGAGAACCTCCAGGCCCGGGTGCGCGGCACCCTCGTGATGGCCCTGTCCAACGAGGAGGGCCATCTGGTGCTGGCCACCGGCAACAAGAGCGAGGCCGCCACCGGCTACTCGACGTTGTACGGCGACTCGGTGGGCGGGTTCGCGCCCATCAAGGACTGCTGGAAGACCCTGGTGTGGGAGCTGTCCCGGTGGCGCAACGAGGAGGCGTCGCGCAACGGTGAGACCCCGCCGATCCCGGAGAACTCCATCGGCAAGCCGCCCAGCGCCGAACTGCGCCCGGACCAGCTCGACACCGACTCGCTGCCCGATTACACGATGCTGGACGCGGTGCTCGACGCCTACATCGGCACCGACAAGGGCGAGGCGGAGCTGATCTTCGCCGGATACGACCCGGAACTGGTGCGCAAGGTGATCCGGTTGGTGGACCGGGCCGAGTACAAGCGCCGCCAGTCCGCGCCGGGCACCAAGATCAGCGCCCGGAACCTGGGGCGGGACCGGCGGCTGCCGATCACCAACCGCTGGACGGTCTGACCCTCCTTCCCTCTTTCCCCGGACCCCGCCGTAACGCACGGCGGGGTCCGGACATGTACGGGGTCGTAAGCATCGATCACCGAGGAAGAAGGGTCGACCGTTGCCCCGACAACATCAGACACGGTCGCGCGAGGAGCACGTCGCCCGGTTCGAGGAACTGTACGAGGCCACGTTCCATGACGTCCTGGGCTACCTGTTGCGTCGCACACGGGATCCGGAGGGGCCGCCGACCTCGTCGCGGAGGTGTTCACCGCGGTCTGGTCCCGGATCGACGACGTTCCGTCGGGCGAGGAGGCCCGGCCCTGGATGTTCGGGATGGCGCGCAACGTGCTCGCCAACCACCGGCGCGGGGACCGCCGCCGGCCGGCGCCGGCGATGCGGTTGCGCACCGAACTGGCGGGGGTGACGGTCTCGCCGCCGTCCCCGGAGCACGGCATGGGGGAGATCGGACGGGTGCTCCGGTCGCTGTCCGAACAAGACCGGGAGGTCCTCACCCTGGCGGGGTGGGAACGCCTCGACGCGGGGCGGAACGCGGTCGTGCTCGGGTGTGCCCGGGGCACGGCCCGGCCGGGCCTCCGGTGGCGGACATCGTCGTCGAGGACGGGTTCGTCACCGCGAGGCTGCTGCGCGCCGACGCCGAGCCCGCGGACTATCGGGCCGAGTTCGCCGAGTACGGGGTGGACGCGCGGATCGTGTTCGAACCGGTGTCCCCGGGCATGGTGGGCGAGCTGGTGCACCTGGACACCGACGCCGGGACCGAGAGCCTGGAGGAAGGCGGCGGTATCGAGGTCGAGGAACCCCTGGGGGAGTGCTCGATCGAGGACGGGTGCCCGGCGGTCGTCCGGATCCCGGTGGGGCACCCGACGCCGGTGGTGATCGGTTTCGGCCGTGAGGCCCGTCCGGACGAGCCCTACTCCATGTCGCAGGCGGCGAACGCCCCGGGCGAGCCCTTGGAGGGCGTGGCATTGGAGGGGGTCACCGTGGGAGAGATCCGCACGGTACTGGTCGAGCGGGGTCTCGATGTGGGCTTCTACATCGCGTCCCCGCCGGAGGGCGCCGAGGGGTACGGGGAGAATGAGATGGCGGTGCTCTCCGAGGGGGAGGTCGGCGACGACCGCATCGTGGCGGACGTGATCCTGGAGTCCCCGGGCGGCGTGTACATCGAACTGGAGCCCTGACCGCGAGGGGGCCTTCGAACGAGGGCCCCTCTCCGCCCCGGCCCGAGGACGGCGGGCCCGGGGCGGACACGGGCGATGAGGGGGCGGGGCCCCGGGGGGAGGGACCTCAGCCCAGACCGAGCTCCCTCAGCCGGGCACCGGCGGTGGCGCGGTTGGGCACGCCCAGCTTGGCCAGGATGTTGGACACGTGCACGCTCGCGGTCTTGGTGGAGATGAACAGTTCCTCGGCGATGCGCGCGTTGGTGCCGCCGGCGGTGAGCAGCCGGGCGACCTCCGCTTCGCGGGCGGTCAGTCCGGCCGGGGCCGCGGGGGCGGACGTATCGCCGCCGGGTCCGACGCCGATACGGCGCGCCAGGTCGGCGGCGGACGCCGCCAGGGGGACCGCGCCCAGGTCGGCGGCGGTCGCGTGGGCGGCGCGCACCCAGTCGCGGGCCCGGTCGCGGTGGCCCGCGTTCATCGCGGCGACGGAGGCCCGCAGCCGGGCGGAGGCCAGGTACAGGGGCATGGGGGTGGCCTCCCACGCGGTGACCGCCTCGGTCCACAGCTCCAGCCGCTCGGCGGCGCCGGTGTCGTCGATCTCGGCGGCCCCGGCCAGGACGCGGGCCCGGTGGGCGCGCTGGGGGGTGCCGGTGATCCTCATGGCCTCGACGACCTTCACCGCCAGGGTCAGGACACGGCGGGCCCGGGCCGCCGTCTCCTCGGGGCGGCCGGGCTCGATCCCCCGGAGGGCGGCCTCGACCATCACGTCGACGAGGGGCCAGGTGTAGCCGCGCGAGGCCTCCAGCTCCAGCTGCTCCAAGGCCCGTTCGGACAGGACGAGCACGGCGTCCACCGAACCTTCGGCCAGGCCGGTCTCCAGCTTGGCCAACAGGTCCAGCTGGACGACGTTCATGCGCTGGGCGCCCGGGACCCGGTCCTCGCGCGCCCAGCCGGAGACCCTGCGCGCGGTCTCCAGGTCCCCCGTGGCGGCGGCGCTGCGGGCCAGTACCGCGTCCACGTAGGAGCGGTCCTTGACGGTGGCGCGGGTGCGCAGGATCATCTCGCAGATCTCGCGGGCCTGGCGCAGGTCGCCGAGTTCGAAGTGGATCTCGGCGCGGTTCTGGTGGTTGAACGTCTTGTGGACCGAGGCCCAGCCCATCTCCTCGTGGCGGGCCAGGGACTCCTCCAGGACCCGCAGTCCCTCCTCGTGGCGGCCCAGTTCGCGTAGGAAGTGTCCGAGGTTGCCGGCGCCGCGGGCCTGGAGGGAGGGCTGGGAGAGCTTCGCGGCGATCTCCATGCCCTCCTCGATGAGCGGGCGCCCCCGGTCCATGTCGCCGTCGCCGATGTGGAGGCTGCCCAGGGTGATGCGGGCGTCGGCTGCCGCGCACCGGTCCGCGGGCTCGGCGGTCTCGGCCAGGGCGATGGCCTTCTCGGCGAGTTCGCGGGCCGAGTAGCCCGCCTCGCGCAGGTCCCGCAATTGCTCCTGGTCGGGTGGGACGACGCGGTCGGCGCGGTGGCGCAGGCTCTCGCGGGCCAGGGTGGACAGCAGCGGGGCGTAGCCCGGCATGTGGGGCGGGTGCAGTTCCAGGGCCTTGACGAGGTCGGTGATGCCTCCGCCGCAGGTGCTCAGGGAACGGGCCAGGCCGCGGCGGCGCAGCAGGGTGGCCTTGACGGCGCGGGTGTGCTCGTCGGAGGGCGTCTCGGGGAGGGTGGCCAGGGCCTCGTCGGCGAGTTCGAGGGCGCGGCGGTCGCGCCCGGCCTCCACGGCGGCCCCGGCGGCCCGGGAGACGACCTCGGCCCAGGTGTGGCCCTGGACGCGTTCGTGGGCGTCGGGCACCTTGTCCCACAGGGACAGGACCCGTTCCAGCATGTCGAGTTCCTCGCTGTAGGCGAGGGTGTCGCCGGCGCGGACGGCGGCCCACCAGGCCGACTCCAGCGCCTGGGGCAGTTCCCGGGCGGCCATGTAGTGGTGGGCCTCCTCGGCGGCGCGCCGGTCGAAGGGGAACAGGTCGGGCCGTTCGTCGATGAGCAGGGCGAAGCGCAGGTGCAGGCGGGTGTGCGGGCCGGGGAGGAGTTCACCGTGCACGGCGTCGCGCAGCAGGGCGTGCCGGAACCGGTAGCCGTCGCCGTGGACCTTGAGGACGTTGGCGTCGACCAGGGTGTGCAGGGCGGTTTCGAGTTCGCGGTCGGGCAGATCGGCGGCGTGGCGCAGCACTTCGTGGTCGATGCCGCCGGAGACGGCTCCCACCGAGGCCGTGCGCAGGACGGCCCGAGCGGTGTCGTCGAACCGGTGGAGGGGTTCCAGGAGCAGGTCGCGGAACCGGTCGGGCACGTCGTCCTCGGTGGCGGGAGCGGTGGCCAGGGACTCCACGAACAGGGGGACGCCCTCGGTGCGCCGGTAGAGCTCTTCGAGGTCGTGCGGCGAGAGGGGACGGCCGCCGCGCAGGGCGGTGGCGTGGTCGCCGGTCTCGGTGAGGGTGAGCGGGGCCAGCCGCAGTGATGTGACGCCGGGGACGCGTTCGAGTTCGGGGAGCAGCCGGCGCAGCGGGTGGGACCGGTGCAGGTCGTCGCTGCGGTAGGTGGCGACGATCTGCACACCGGGGAGTTCGAGGTTGCGGATGAGGAAGACGAGCAGGTCGCGGGTGGCGCTGTCGGACCAGTGCAGGTCTTCGAGGACGAAGGTGACGCCGGTGTCGCCGACGCTGTGGTGCAACAGGCGCAGGACCTGTTCGAAGAGGATGCCCCGGTTCTCGGGTCGGCCGATGGAGAGTTCGCCCAGTTCGGGAAGGAGACGGGCGAGTTCGCCGGTGCCGCCGGGGGCTGCCGCCGTGAAGATCTCGGGTCCGTGTTCGCGCAGGAGCTGGCGCAGTATCGCGGTGAAGGGTGCGTAGGCCAGGCCGTCGCCGCCGAGTTGGAGACAGGCGCCGACGTACACCGCGCCCTGCGGGAGGGTGGCGGCGAACTCGCTGATGAGCCGACTCTTGCCGACACCCGCGTCACCGCCGACGAGGACCATGCCGGGGGTGGAGGTGCGGGTGCGGTGGGCGTGATCGCTCAGGACGCGAAGCTCGGCCTCACGGCCGATGAACACCGACCCGTTGTCGGCAAGAAGGGGCATATCGCTCATTATGCCAACCTCGTATGACTTTGTCGGGAAATTACGCGGGGGCTCGGGGGCCGGAACGGCCGGGCCTACGCGGCCCGGCCGAAGCGCCCCTTCGCGCCGGTGTTCTCGACCTTGGCCCGGTCGCGGGCCTCGTCGCGGCGACGCGCGGCCTCGCGTCGGATCCCGGCGTCGCGCAGACGCTCTTCGTGCATGGCGCGGGCGGTCTGACCGAGTAGTTCGGTGTGCATCACGGGGTGCTCCTCGAAGCGGTGGTGTCCGTCGGTGTCCCTCACCGACGACTCCACGTTCTCGCTGAGAACCCCACCTCCGCATCGGGAGAAAACCCTGTTCCCGAAGGGGCCGCCCGGCACGCCGCGGACCGTGTCTAAGACATCGGGGGCCCGACCCCGGCGGATCGGGGTCGCGTCTGAGACATCACGGGTCCGTCCTGAGCACGGGCCGGTTCCGGACTCCCCGGGACGCTCGGCGGCGATCCGGGCCGCGGTCCGGGGCGGGTCGCGGAACCGGTCGGGACCTCGCCGGACCGGCGCCTCCGGCGTTCGGCACGACGCGCGGTGCGGCGTTCGGAGCGTGCCCCGGCCTCCGCCGCACGGGCGGCGGCGCGGTGCGCGATGCGGCGGACGTCCTCCTCGGTCAGGCGTCGGGGGCGGTCCGGGAACAGGGCCTCGTGGTACACGGTCTCCTCCTTCTGGGGGCGGCGACGGGGTACGTCCGCCGCCTTCACCTCCACGATCGGTCTGAGGCGGGGGAGGGCGCATCGGGAGAAATCCCTGCTTCCGGGTGTTCTCGTGGTCTTAGGCGGGCACGGGCGCCTTGGTCGGGTTCGGGGTGTTCGTCGAGCGGATGGAGGGGCACTTCGGGTGTGTCACTCAAGGCGATTGGACACTTACTCATAGTTGGCTTGATCCGTGTCGGATCCGTACGGACGGAGGACTCGGATGATGGTGAACAACGAGGACGATCGACGCGGTCGGTGGCGGGCCGCCGGGGTGGCCGCGTTGGTGGGGGCGGGTCTCCTGGCCGTCGCCCCGGCGGCGCTCGCGGACCCCGACCGGGGGAGAGCGGAGGCCGACCCGTCCGCGGCGGCGCCGGGGCAGGAGGCCTTCGTCGGTCTCTCCCTGGTGGCGGAGGGCGGGGGGACGCCGCTGCCCGGGCACGAGGTGGTGCTGCGGACGACGGTGGCCAACGGCGACCCGGAGGGGGAGGTGCGCGACGCCCACCTGGCCCAGCACGTGCCCGACGACTTGGAGGTGGTCGAGGTGGACGGCGAGGGCGTCCTGGCGGGCGGAATCGTCAACTGGCGGGTCGACGTGCCGGCGGGCGGGGAGCAGGTCTACACGGTGCGGGTGCGGGTGGGCGAGGACACCGAGGGCACGGAGCGGTTGATGAGCACCGCCTGCCTCTTGCTGGAGCGGGACGCCGACCCGACGGCGTGCGCCAGCGACACGGTGGTGGTGGCCTCCCCGACGGTGATGTCGCGGATGTCGGAGGCGATGAACGGCGGGACCCTGGCCCGGATGGCGGGGGTGGCGCTGTTGGTGGGGCTGGGATGGGCGGTGTGGCGGCGTCGTGTCGGGACGCGGTGAAGTCCACCCGATCGTTACGTCAGGGTGTCAGTAAAAAGCATTCGAGTACTACGCGCGGTAGTACTCTAGTCGCATGGACATCTTCTACTCCGCGCTCGTCTTCCTGCACATGCTCGGGCTCGCCGGCATCATCGCGGGCTTCCTCATGCAGCTGATGACCGACCATCCCAAATCCCCCAAGGTCCTGCTGCACAGCTCCCTGCTCCAGTTCGTCACCGGCCTGGCCCTGGTGGGCGTGGCCGAGATGGCCGACCTCTACGACCCGGACCACGTCAAGGTCGCGGTCAAGCTCGTGATCGCGCTGGCCATCGTGGTCCTGGGGGTGCTCAACCTGCGCAAGCCCGCCAAGAACCTGGCGATCATCGCCGGCGTGCTCGCCATCGTCAACATCGGTGTCGCCGTCTTCTGGGGCTGAGGCCCCGTTTTCGAATGCTCCTCCGTGCCCTCGTGCGAACCGAAGCGCGGTGGAGGTTCACAGGAACACCTGAGCACCGAGGGGCGGCGTCCCCTTCGAGGCCGGTGGTGGTGCGGAACCCGTGATCCGCGCCCCGCCGGCCTTTCGCTGTGCCGGGTGACGAAAGTTCTTGCGCGATCCGTCCCCGTAGCGGGCCGTCACGCGCTGGAATCGGCACCGTTCCTCGTCGGTCCGGGGACCGAGTCCCTTTTTTACGCGCGGGTTCAGGTGTATTCACAAAGCCGACACGGGTCGGTAATGTGCTCGGCATCACGCAAAATCTTGCGTTAACCGCAAGAGAATGCGCGACCTCCGCACAAGTGAACCAGGAGCGCCGATGCACCGACGCACCCCCCTCCGAGCGGCCGCCGCCGCGACCCTCCTTCTGCTGCCGCTGGCCGCCCTCCCCGCGTCCGCGGCACCCCTGCCCGTCCCCGCTGAGGCGGGCGCCGCCCCGGTCACCCCCAACGACGAGACCCTCGTCCAGCTCTTCCAGTGGAACTGGAACTCCGTCGCCACCGAATGCGAGGAGTTCCTCGGCCCCAACGGTTTCTCCGGGGTCCAGGTCTCCCCGCCCCAGGAACACGTCGTCATCCCCTTCGCCGAGGGCGGCAACCACCCCTGGTGGCAGGACTACCAGCCGGTCTCCTACAAGCTCGACAACACCCGGCGCGGCACCGCCGAGGAGTTCGCCGACATGGTCGCGACCTGCCGCGACAACGGCGTGCGCATCTACGTCGACGCCATCGTCAACCACATGACCGGTGACGGCGACGGCGTGGGCAGCGCCGGCACCGCGTGGGCCAAGTACGACCACCCCGACCTCTTCGGCGACGGCACCGCCGGCTACTCCCACGCGGACTTCGGGCCCTGCTACGAGGAGATCACGAACTGGAACGACAAGGAGGAGGTCCAGAACTGCCAGCTGGTGGGGCTGGCCGACCTCAACACCGCCGACCCGCGGGTCCGTGACCAGATCAAGCGCTACCTCAACGGGCTCGTCGACCTCGGGGTCGGTGGTTTCCGGGTGGACGCCGCCAAGCACGTCCCCGAGGCGCACATCGCCGACATCTTCGCAGACCTGAACACGGTGCCCGGCTTCGGCGGCACCCCGCGCGTCTTCCACGAGGTCTACGGCGACGCCACCGTCCCCTACACCGCCTACGCCCCCTACGGCCAGGTCACCAACTTCGACTACCAGCGCGACCTGGCCGGGAAGTTCAAGGACGGGAACATCTCCGGGCTCGCCCAGCTCCCGAACTACGGCGGCCTGACCTCCGGCCAGGCCACGGTGTTCATCGACAACCACGACACCCAGCGCTACCACCCGACCCTCACCTACAAGGACGGGGACCGCTACCACCTGGCGACCGCGTTCATGCTGGCCCACCCCTACGGCACCCCCGTGGTGACCGCCGGCTACGACTTCGGCACCAACGTCACCGAGGGCCCGCCCAACATCGGGACCGTCGGGGGCAACCCGGCGGGCTGGATCACCGAGGACACCGACTGCTCCACCGGTGACTGGGTCTGTTCCCACCGCCACCCCACCGTCGCGGGCATGGCCGCCTTCCGCGCCTCCGCGGGGAACGCCGGGCTGACCCAGCGGGCCACCGACGGCAACGGCCGTCTCGCCTTCGACCGGGGTTCCCGCGGGTTCGCCGCGTTCAACGCCACCGGGAGCGCCTGGAACCTGACCGCCGACACCTCACTGCCCGACGGCACCTACGACAACGCCGCCGGCGGCGGCACCGCCACCGTCTCCGGGGGCCGGGTCACCGTCCAGGTGCCCGCGAACGGCGCCGTGGCCCTGCACGTCGACGCCGAGTGCGAGGGCGACTGCGGCGGCACCGACCCGGTCGTCCCCGACGACGAGCTCTCCGCCGTGGTCCACACCAACTGGGGGCAGGAGGTGTACGTGGTCGGCTCCACGCCGGCGCTCGGGTCCTGGAACCCGCACCAGGGCGTGAAGCTGTCCACCGACGCCACCATCTACCCCACCTGGGCCGGCACGGTGACCATCGGAGCCGACACCGAGTGGAAGCTCGTCAAGGTCGACGGCTCCGGGAACGTGCAATGGGAGTCGGGGTCCAACCGGATCGGCCCCGCCACCAGCGTCACCTGGAACAACGGCTGACCCTCCCCTCGATACCGGTGCCCCCGCGCTCCCTCCTCCTTCGGCGCGGGGGCACCTCCGTCCGGCCGGCGGTTCACCGGATCCCCTGTCCCCTCACCTCCTGACCGAGGCGTCGTCGGCCGGAAGAGGACACTCCTCGCCCGGTTCGACCACCGACTCGTAGTGCCACACCTCGTTGGCGTAGGTCTGACACAGCCCGTACTCGGCGCCGAACCGTGAGAACCAGTAGGCGGCCTCGGTACGGCCGATGTCCACCGCCTCCCCGGTGACGTGGGCGGACCCCTCCGGGGACGCCACCCACCGGCGGGCCTCCTCCTCGCTCGCGTACAGGTCCACCGCCGCGTCCCACAGGAACTCCTGGTACCGCTCGCTGCGCCAGCCGCTGATCACCACCACCTCCTCGACCCCGGCGGCCTCCGCGGCCTCGGCCGCCTCGCGCACCGCCGCCAGCAGATCCGCGTCCAGACGGGTCAAGGCGGGCACGTCCGCGTCGACGTCGAGCCCCTCGCCCTCCGGCACGTACCCGTCGTCCTCGGTCAGCGGCGTGAACCGGGTCACCGGTGTCCGCGACATCGCGGCCTCCTCCCCGCCGGCGTCCCCCGTGGGGCCCTGTGCGGTCCCGACCGCACAACCACCCGACACCAGCACGGCCGCCACGGCGGCGATCGCCGCGAACCGACGCGATGCGCCCACGGTCTCCCCCTCGCTCCGGAACCGGGCCCCGTGCCCGGTCGACGGGTCCCAGGCCACCAGGAGGGGTGTTGCGCCCGTGTCGGACGATCGCGCAACACTCGCGCAACACGGTGCCCTCCTAGACTCGGATCCGGACCGCCGGGGGAGCGGCCCGCCGAACGGGGGACACCCATGCGCGTACTGGTCGTCGAGGACGAACCCTTCATGGCCGAGGCCCTCCAGACGGGGCTGCGTCAGGAGACCATCGCCGTCGACATCGCCCTGGACGGCGACGAGGCGCTGGAGCGGATCGCGGTCAACGACTACGACGCCGTCGTCCTGGACCGCGACATCCCCGGTGTGCACGGAGACGACGTGTGCGCCGTCCTGGTCCGCGACCATCCGGGCACCCGGGTGCTCATGCTCACCGCCGCCGGACGGCTCCGCGACAAGGTCGACGGGTTCACCCTGGGCGCCGACGACTACCTCACCAAACCGTTCGCGCTGGAGGAACTGGTGATGCGCCTGCGCGCGCTGGCCCGCCGTCCCGCCGCCGCCGTCGATCCCGTCCTGCGGGTCGGCGACCTGCGCCTGGATCCCTACCGGCGCGAGGCCCACCGGGCCGGCCGGCCCCTGCGTCTGCCCCGCAAGCGGTTCGCCGTCCTGGAACTGCTCATGCGCGCGGACGGGGCGGTGGTCACCGCCGAGACCCTGCTGGAGAAGGTGTGGGACGAGCACGCCGACCCCTTCACCAGCGCGCCCCGGGTCACGGTGTCCCACCTGCGCAAGGCGCTGCGCGACCCCGACCCCATCATCACCGTCCCGGGCGTCGGGTACCGCCTCGTCGACCCCGGGGAGGAACGGTGAACCGGCGTCCCGGAGTGCGGATCAGCGCCCGGTCGCGGCTCACCCTGGGCTACGCCGTGTTCCTGGTCGTGGCCGGACTGGCGGTCCTGGTCGGGGTGTACGTCGTCGTGCGGTTCATCCCCGCCTACCCGCTGATCACCGACGATCCCAGCCTGCGCGATCAGGTCACCATCACCGCCCGAGGGGAGATCCTGAGGGTACTGGTGGAGATCTCCCTGTGGGTGCTGGCGGCGCTCGCCGTGATCGGCCTGACCGGTGGCTGGTTCCTGGCCGGATGGGTGCTGCGCCCCCTGCACCGCATCGACGCGGCGGTCCGCGCCGTCGCCGCCGGCCGGCTGGATCACCGGATCCGCCCGACCGGCCCCGACGACGAGTTCCGACGTCTCGCCGACGCCTTCGACCACATGCTCGACCGACTCCAGGACGCCTTCGCCGCCCAGGAGCGGTTCGCCGCCAACGCCTCCCACGAGCTGCGCACCCCGCTGGCGATCACCGCCACCATGATCGACGTCGCCCGCCGCGACCCCGGCCACGACCACACCGTGCTGCTGGAACGGTTGGGCGCGGTCAACGCCCGGGCGGTCGGACTCACCGAGGCGCTGCTGCGATTGGCCGACGTCGACGCCGTGACCGCGGCGTCCGTCCCCGTGGACCTGGCCGGCATCGCCCGCCGCGCCGTCGCCGACGCGCAGGAGGAGGCCCGCGAGCGCGACGTCGCCCTGGACCTCACGACCTGCCCGGCACCGGTGCTCGGCGACGACGAACTGCTCCTGCGCCTGACCGACAACCTGGTGCGCAACGCCGTCCGCCACAACGTCCGGGACGGGAACGCGTCGATCACGGTCGGCCGTGACCGCGACGGCTCGGCCCTACTGCGGATCACCAACACCGGGACCGCGCACACCGCCGAGGGGGCGGCCCGGCTCACCGAACCCTTCCTGCGCGGTGAGGGCCGCACCCGACGCGACGGGGACGGGTACGGCCTGGGCCTGCCCCTGGTCGCCAGGGTCGTCGACGTCCACGACGGGGCGCTCGACGTCACCCCGCGCGAAGGGGGAGGGCTCACCGTCACGGTGCGCCTGCCCGGCCGCGTTCAGTCGTCGTAGAAGACCCGCTCCATCACGGCCCGCGCCCGACGCGTCGTACGCAGGTAGGCCTCCGTCAACTGTTCGGCGGGCCCCTCCCACACGCCCTCCTCGTCCTCGGCGCTGCGGCAGCCCATGGCGTTGGCCAGCGCCGCACGGATCCGCAGGTCGGAGGGCAGGGAGTCGCCGCTCCGGCCGCGCACCAGCATCACCATGCCGCGCACCCGCGAGGCCAACCGCCAGGCCTGTTCCAGGACGACGCCGTCGTCGGCGGTCAGGAGCCCGTGGGCGACCGCCACCCCCAACGCCTCCAGGGTGCCGGTGGTGCGCAGGTCCGGGTACTCGTGGGCGTGCCGCAACTGGATCAGCTGCACCACCCATTCCACGTCCGACAACCCGCCGCGTCCCAGCTTGGTGTGCAGGGTGGGATCGGCGCCGCGCGGCAGCCGTTCGGCCTCCATGCGGGCCTTGAGCTTGCGGATCTCCAGCACCGCCGAGGCGTCGACGCCGCCCAACGGGTAACGGATCGGGTCGATGAGCGCCGTGAACGCCGTGCGCAGCTCCGGGTCGCCGGCCACCGGCCGGGCCCGCAGCAGCGCCTGGCTCTCCCATACCTGGGACCAGCGACCGTAGTAGGCGGCGTAGGAGTCCAGGGTGCGCACCACCGGTCCGCTCTTGCCCTCCGGGCGCAGATCGGTGTCGACCTTCAACGGCGGTTCGGCGGCGGGCGTCTCCAACAGTCGCGCCAGTTCCCGAACGATCGCCATGGCCTGCCGGGTCGCCTTGGTGCCGTCCACCCCGGGCAGCGGCGAGTGCACGTACATCACGTCGGCGTCGCTGGCGTAGGTCAGCTCGCCGCCGCCGAAGCGGCCCATCGCGATCACGCACACCCGGGTCAGCGACTCGCCCTCGGACTCCAGGACCCGGGCGGCGGCCACGCGCAGGGCCGCGTCGATGGTCACCGCGGCGATGTCGGTGAGCGCCGCGCCGACCTCCTGGACGTTGGAGACCTCCAACAGGTCGGCGGCGGCGGTGCGCAGCAGTTCGCGGCGGCGCAGCGCCCGCACCGCCGACACCGACTCCTCGGCGGTGTCGTAGCGGCGCAGGGCCGCGTCGGCCTCGGTGGACAGGACCTTGGGATCGCGGCGTACCAGTTCGGAGTCGTCGGCGAGCATCGCCACCGCCTCGGGAGCGCGCAGCAGCAGTTCGGTGACGTAACGGCTGGTGCCCAGCAGCCACGCCATGCGCTCGGCGACCCGCACGTCATCGCGCAGCAGCCTCAGGTACCACGGTGTGGTCCCCAGCGCCTCGCTGACCTGACGGAACCCGAGCAGTCCGGCGTCGGGGTCGGGGGAGTCGGAGAACCAGCCCAGCATCACGGGCAACAGGGTGCGTTGTATGGCGGCGCGTCGCGACACCCCGGAGGTGAGCGACTCCAGATGGCGCAGTGCCCCGGCCGGGTCGGCGAACCCCAGGGCCTCCAGCCGGTCCCGGGCCTGCTCGGGGGACAGGCGCGCCTCCTCGCCGGGCAGTTTGGCCACGGCGTTGAGCAACGGCCGGTAGAACAGCTTCTCGTGCAGGCGGCGCACCTCGGCGGCGACCCGTCGGCGCGCCTCGGTCAGCTCCCGCACCGGGTCCGCGGTGAACCCCAGGGCCCGGCCCAGCAGACGCAGCTCCGACTGCGCGTCGGCGCTGTCGGCGGCGGGCATCAGGTGGGTGCGGCGCAGCCGCCGCAACTGCAACAGGTGCTCCAGCCGGCGCAGGAACCGGTAGGCGTCGGCGAGACCGACCGCGTCCTGGCGGCCCACGTACCCGTGTTCGGACAGGGAGGTCAGGGCCACCAGGGTGGTACCCGAGCGCAGCCGGTCGTCGGCGCGCCCGTGCACCAGTTGCAGCAGCTGCACGGAGAACTCGATGTCGCGCAGCCCGCCCGGGCCCAGTTTGAGCTCCCGGTCGGTCTGGTCGGCGGGGATGTGCTCCAGGACCCGGCGGCGCATCGCCTGGACGTCCTCGACGAAGTCCTTGCGGGACGAGGCCTGCCACACCATGGGGGTGATGACCTCCATGTAGGCCCTGCCCAGCTCGGCGTCCCCGGCGATGGGGCGCGCCTTGAGCAGGGCCTGGAACTCCCAGGTCTTGGCCCAGCGCTCGTAGTAGGCGCGGTGCCCCGCCAGGGGCCGCACCAGCGGTCCGTTCTTGCCCTCGGGGCGCAGCGCGGGGTCGACCTCCCACAGGCTGCCCTCGGCGTCGGTCTCGACGGGCACCCGCATCATGGCGGTGGCCAATCGGGTCGCCGAGCGCATCGCCGCCTGGTCGTCCACCGGTTCGTCGCCCTCGGGGACCTCGGCGGGTTCGGCGACGAACACGACGTCCACGTCGCTGACGTAGTTGAGTTCGCGTCCGCCGCATTTGCCCATGCCGATGACCGCCAACCGGCACCGGGCGGCGTCCTCGGGGTGTTCGGCGCGGGCCACCGCCAGGGCGGCGTCCAGCAGGGCCGCGGCCAGGTCGGACAGCTCCGCGGCGACGGCCTCCATGCTGACCAGGCCGGTCAGGTCGCGCCCGGCCAGTCGCAGGACCCGGCGGCGGTAGGCGACGCGCAGCGCATGGCGCGGGTCGGCGTCGGAGAGCGCGGCGACGGGGGTGGGCGCGTAGGGGTCGGCGCCCACGGTGTGCATCAGCCCTCGGCGCAGCTC
The DNA here is from genome assembly GCF_031845465.1 of Nocardiopsis lambiniae. Classification (NCBI taxonomy): domain Bacteria; kingdom Bacillati; phylum Actinomycetota; class Actinomycetes; order Streptosporangiales; family Nocardiopsidaceae; genus Nocardiopsis; species Nocardiopsis lambiniae. Next base: position 196,815 of record NZ_JAVREP010000005.1, read on the forward strand.
CTCCGGTTCGGGTGTGCGGGCGGCGTCGGCGCCGCGCAGCTCCCGCCAGTCGCCGGGGTGGCGCACGAGGTGGTCGGTGAGGGCGGTTCCGGTGCCCAGGACCCGGCACAGGCGGTCCCGCAGGGCGGGGTCCTCGCGCAGGTCGTCGAGCAGCCCCGCCGGGTCGGGGTCGGTCTCCAGGATCCGTATCAGCCCCAGCAGGGCCTGATCGGGATCGGGAGCCGTCCCCAGGGAGTCGATGACGACCGTGTCGGAGGAGGCGTCCAGCCCTGCCCCCGTCAGCAGTCGTAGGGCCCGCGGACTGTCACTGAACCCGCGCCGAGCGAGCGCGCCTGCCGTCATGGTGTCTCTTCCGTCCCTTGCCACGCGTCAACGGTAGCCGCACGGCCGATGGTGGACCGCACGGTGGCGGGCCGGAACACCTCCACACGCTCCCGCCGTTGGGTTCGCCAGGGGATGGTCCGGAACCGGGTCGGGGCCGGTATCCGAACGGATACCGGCCCCGAGGAGGAGGGCGCGCCCACCGGGCGCGTCACTCCGAGGAGCTGTGCCTACGACCTAGATGTCGTAGTAGAGCTCGAACTCGCGCGGGTGGGGACGCAGGCGCAGGGAGTCGATCTCCTCGGTGCGCTTGAAGTCCACGTAGGTCTCCAGGAGGTCCTTGGTGAACACACCGCCCTCCAGGAGGAACTCGTGGTCCTCCTCCACCGCGTTGAGCGCGTCGTCCAGCGAGGCCGGGACGGTCTTGATGGCCTTGGCCTCGGCCGGGGGCAGCTCGTACAGGTCCTTGTCGATGGGCTCCGGCGGCTCGATCTTGTTCTTGATGCCGTCGACGCCGGCCATCAGCATGGCGGAGAAGGCCAGGTACGGGTTGGCCGACGGGTCCGGCACGCGGAACTCGATGCGCTTGGCCTTGGGGTTGGAGCCGGTCAGCGGCAGGCGGATGCACGCGGAGCGGTTGCGCTGGCTGTAGACCAGGTTGATCGGGGCCTCGTAGCCGGGCACCAGGCGGTGGTAGGAGTTCACCGTCGGGTTGGTGAAGGCGAGCAGCGCCGGGGCGTGCTTGAGCAGACCGCCGATGTAGTAGCGGGCGGTGTCGGAGAGCTGGCCGTAACCGGACTCGTCGAAGAACAGCGGCTCGCCGTCCTTCCACAGGCTCTGGTGGCAGTGCATGCCGGAGCCGTTGTCGCCGAACAGCGGCTTGGGCATGAAGGTCGCCGTCTTGCCCGCCTCGTTGGCGACGTTCTTGACGATGTACTTGTACAGCTGCACGCGGTCGGCCTGCTGGAGCAGCGTGCCGAACTTGATGCCGATCTCGGCCTGGCCGGCGGTGCCGACCTCGTGGTGCTGGAGCTCGACCTCGATGCCCGACTCGATGAGCGTGCGGACCATGGTGGAGCGCAGGTCGCTGTAGTGGTCGACCGGCTCGACGGGGAAGTAGCCGCCCTTGTACCGGGGACGGTAGCCGCGGTTGCCGCCTTCGAGGGCCGAGCCGGTGTTCCAGGCGCCCTCGATGGAGTCGATCTCGTAGAAGCCGGTGTTGGACCGGGTCTCGAACTTGACGTCGTCGAAGATGTAGAACTCGGCCTCGGGGCCGAAGAAGGCGGTGTCGGCGACACCGGAGCCGCGCAGGAACGCCTCGGCCTTGCGGGCGACGTTGCGCGGGTCGCGGCTGTACGACTCCAGGGTGAGCGGGTCGTGGACGAAGAACGTCATGTTCAGCGTCTTGTACTTGCGGAACGGGTCCAGGACGCCGGTGCTCAGGTCGGGGAGCAGCAGCATGTCGGACTCGTGGATGGCCTGGAAGCCACGGATCGACGAACCGTCGAACATCTGACCGTCGGTGAACGTCGAGGCGTCGACGTTCTCGGTCGGGAGGGTAACGTGGTTCACGCCTCCGAACAGGTCCGTGAAACGGACGTCGAGGAACTTGACGTCCTCATCTCGGATGAAAGCGAGCACCTCGTCGACGCTGCTGAACAAAACGAACCTCCGTGCAGGTGGCTGAGACGACGGGTCCGCGCCCGCTCCATCGCGGCCACGTCGGACCATCGCGGCGTCTCCCGGCTTCGGTGTCGAAGCTAGGAGCGGGTGATTTCCGCGCCATGTCTCCATTGTTTCCTGTATGTTACGGAGCCCGGTGTTTTCGCAGACCACCCCGCCTGACCCGGTGATTCCACCGTGTTCAGGGCGAAAACCGGACATCAGGGAAGTCGAATGTGTTCCGCGCCACCGTTCCGGTGGAGCCGGTCGTGTTCGCCCGGGAACCGCCCCCGGACGCCCCGTCGAGGGCGACGGCTCGGGGAGGGGCGTGCCCGAAGGACCCGGGATGACGGGTGGGGCGGGTCGGAAACGCTCACGGGGGTCGCTACCGTTGAGGACATGAGCGACGACAGGGGCGGAGCGGCCGCGACCGACGACTTCCGATACCGGGGCAACCGGCTCGGCCTGCCCGAGAGCGGCTCCGGATCGGTGCCCGGCGTCGGGCGTCGCCTCGTGGGGCTGATCCTGGACTGGACGCTCGCCCTGCTCATCGCCTGGGGACTGTACCGCGCGGGCCTCATCGGCGCGGGTGTCACCGACGAGCAGCAGGCCACGACCCTGATCAGCAACATGGCGATGGTCGTGTTCGCGGTGTCGAACATCCTGCTGCTCACCCTGTTCGGCACCTCGGTCGGTCGCCGCCTCGTCGGGGTCCGCGTCGAGGCCACCGGAGAGCGCTCCTGGCCGTGGTTCGTGTCGATGACCGTGCGCACCCTCCTGCTCTGCCTGGTCATCCCCGCCGTCATCTACGATCGCGACACCCGCGGGCTGCACGACCGTGCCGCCGGTACCGTCTCCGTCCGTTTCTGAGGTACCGCCCCAGGTCACGAGTGGATTCACGGTACCCCCGGTGCTGTTAGCATCCGAATTCGGTCACATCGTGCCGGGACGGTCGTGAACCCCTCATCGGACGCCGCGCGTCCGCTCCCTCCCGGGCCTCACCGCACCCTCGAAGGTTCGCATGGCTGGAAAACGCTCCGCCCCCCGCCCCGCCGGCGTGCTCGACGCCATCCGGTTGTCCGCGGGCCAGTGGGTCGCCTGTGCCGTCACCGCGCTGTCGATCATGGCGAGCCTGGGCGGCTACATGTGGTACCAGGGCATCGTCAACAACATCACCACGACGCAGGTCGACACCGACGAGTGGGACCGGCCCACCAGCGTCGAGGGCGTGATGAACCTGCTCGTCATCGGTTCCGACGTGCGCTCGGGGGAGAACGCCAACTACGGGGTGGTCGAGGGCGCGCGCCCCGACATGATGCTCATCGCCAGCATCAACGTCGACAACGGCACCGTCACCATGGTCAACCTCCCCCGCGACCTGGTCGTGGACCTGCCCGGCTGTGAGGCGACCGAGGGTCACGAGGGGATGGTCGCCCAGAGCGGCATGATCAACTCGGCGATGACCTTCGGCGGCGTGGGCTGCCAGTGGAACGCGGTCGAGCAGGTCACCGAGGTGCACCTGGACCACTTCGTGATGATGGACTTCACCGGGTTCAAGGACATGGTGGACGCCCTCGGCGGCGTCGACATGTGCATCCCCGGGCCGATCGACGACCCCAAGGCCCACCTGACCCTCGAAGCCGGTGAGCAGACCCTCGACGGCGAGCAGTCCCTCGGGTACGTGCGCTCCCGGTACGGACAGGGCGACGGCAGCGACCTGTCCCGCATCGAGCGCCAGCAGCAGTTCATGGGCGCCATGCTGCGCCAGGTCCTCAGCAGTGAGGTGATGACCAGCCCGCTGACGATCACCAACTTCCTGGGTGCGGTCACCGATTCGGTCACCACCGACGACGGGCTCACCATCGACACGATGACCGACCTCGCGATCTCCATGCGCGAGGTCGATCTGAAGAAGGTCCAGTTCGTCACCGTGCCCAACGGTCAGCACCCGGCCGACCCCAACCGGTTGGCGCTCAGCGAGCCGGCGGCCACCGAGCTCTTCCAGGCGATCAACTCCGGGGCGGACCTCTCCGACGCCGGTGAGGAGGAGAAGGAGGAGGAGGGCGACGACGCGCCCGCGGCGCCCGCTCCCGCCGAGACCTCCGTGCAGGTGCTCAACGGGACCGACATCGAGGGCCTGGCCGGTCAGGCCGCCGATCGGTTGACCTCCGAGGGCTACGTGGTCACCGGTACGGGCAACCCCGAGGTGCGCTTCCCCTCGGTCACGACCGTCTACTACGCGACCGGCCAGGAGGCCGCCGCCGACCTGCTGGCGAAGTCACTGGAGAACGCGGTCACCGAGGAGGCCTCGGGGCTCACGGGAACCCTGGAGCTGGTCATCGGTCCGGACTGGAGCGGTTTCAAGGGCGACGCGACGGGACCGGGGCTCTCGGTCACCGAGGACCTGGGCGGGATCACCGCGGAGGAGGAGCCGGAGAGCGTCTGCTGACCCGCGAGGGATTTCCGGTTATTAGGGCTCATTGCCCTCGCTTGACCGAAACCTGTCCCAAGGCGTACCGTGCTAGCGCTCGACCGTGATCTCGGCGTGATCCCCCGCTGCGCGCCGGCCTCGGTCGCCCCCCTCCCTTGTCCCTGAACGGATCGCAGGTGCCCTTTTGGCTCCCAGACACATGTCCAAAGCCGCGAGGTCGAAGGCCGCGAAGGCGAAGATGTCCCCGGGCCAGTGGGTGGCCTGCGGTATGACCGGCGTGGTCATCGCCGCGAGCCTGACCGGATACGTCGGCTACCGCGACGCCCTGGCGGTGCAGACGGAGCAGATCAACACCGACGCCTGGGGCGACCGCCCCGCGCAGGTGGAGGGCATCCGCAACATCCTGCTGCTGGCCACCGACGAGCGGGCGGGCGAGGACGCCGCGTTCAACGAGGTCAACGGCATCCGGCCCGACGTGCTGATCCTGGTCAACATCGACGTCGACAAGGGCGGGGTGACCATGGTCAACCTGCCCCGCGACCTCATGGTCACGAGCCCCGGCTGCGACCCGGCCGAGGACAAGCCCGGTGTCGCCGCCGGCACGGTGGACCAGCTCAACCACGCCATGTTCTTCGGCGGACTGGACTGCCAGGGCAAGACCATCGAGGCCATCACCCACGTCCACCTGGACCACATGGTCATCGTCGACTTCGCCGGCTTCCAGGCCATCGTGGACTCCATCGGCGGGGTCGACATGTGCATTCCCGAGCCGCTCCAGGACAGGAACGCCAAGCTCGACCTCCCGGCCGGTCAGCAGACCCTGGACGGCACACAGGCCCTGGCCCTGGCCCGCTCCCGGGACACCACCGAGAACGGCAGTGACCTCGACCGGATCAAGCGCCAGCAGGAGATGATCGGGGCGATCCTGCGCAAGGTCACCACCGGCGAGATCATGTCCAGCCCCACCACGCTCTACGACTTCTTCGCCTCGGTCACCGACAGTCTCATCACTGACGACGGGTTCACCGTCGACGAGATGGGCGAGCTGGCCATCGCCATGCGCGACGTGGACCTGGGCCGGATGAACATGCTGATGGTCCCCGTCGACGACTACGTCAACAACAGGGACAAGGTCCAGCTCCGGGAACCGGAGGCGTCGGGGCTGTTCGCGGCGATCGCCGCCGGAGAGGCCGCCTCCGATCCGGAGGAGGACGAGGGCGGCGAGGAGGCCGGAGAGTCGGCCGAGGAGTCCGTCTCCCCCTCCGAGGTGTCGGTGCACATCGTCAACAACGAGGGCACCCCGGGGCTGGCCGCCCAGGTCGAGCCGCTCCTGAGCGGGCTCGGCTTCACGGTCACCGGATCGGGCAACCCCACGACGCGGGCCCCGGGGCAGACCACGGTCTACCACGCTCCCGGCGAGGAGGCGAAGGCCGCGGCCCTCGCCGACGTGCTCGTCGGTGGCGCCGCGATCGAGGAGGCCGCCGACCTCTCCGGCTCGGTGGAACTCGTGATGGGCTCCGACTGGCAGGGCGTCGAACAGGACGGTGCGGACTCCGGTGACGAGGGGTCCGAGGACGACCCGTTGGCCGGTCTGGGCGTCACCTCGGCCGACGAGAGGGTCGACTGCGGATAGCGGGCCCCTCCCCATCGGGATCGAGGCCCTCAGGGCGTCCACGGACGCTCCGGGGGCCTCGTCCGTGTCCGGAGGTGGCGACCACTCCACTTATCGTTTATCGTTAATATCGAAAAACGATAAGAAAGGGAGTGGGGCATGTCCGAGAGGTCGCCTCTCCGATGGAGCCGCGGCGATGCGGTCATCACTCGGTTCGTTCTCGTCATCGGCCTCGTGTTCGCCGGCCTGACCACCCTCTACGCCCTGCTGTGGATCACCCCGCTGTTGCCCGCCGAGGGCGGCGCGCCCTTCAACGCCATCACCGTTGCGATCCCCGACGGCGTCCCCGCCACCGCACCCCCCGTCGGCACGGCCGACGCCGACCACACGGTCGAGGCCGCCGGGACCATGACCCTCGTCTTCCACGACCCCACGACGGTGCAGCGGTTCCTCCTGGTGCTTCCGTCGCTGCTGGTCATGATCGCCACCCTCGTGGTGATGGCCGGCCTGTCGGGGATCGTCCGGAGCCTCGACGCGGGGGACCCCTTCGTCCGTGCCAACGTCCGCCGGTTGCGGATCATCGCCTTCACCGTCCTCCTCGGGGCGATCCTCGTCCCGGTGGTGGAGATGTTCCGGAACGACGTGCTCACGGCCGCCGCACTGGGGAGCGGGCCCCTGGAGGTCTCCGTGGTCCTCATCGGCGAAGGCGGCATCCGCTTCACCTTCGTCTTCGTCGGGCTGCTGCTGGCCGGACTGGCCGAGGTCTTCCGACGCGGCACCCTGATGCGCGACGACGTGCAGGGGCTGGTCTGATGCCTCCGGAGGAGGCCGAGGGCATCGTCGTCCACCTCGACGAACTGCTCGCCGAGCGCGGGATCACCCTCACCGAACTGGCCGCCCGCGTCGGGATCACCGTCGTCAACCTGTCGGTGCTCAAGAACGGGCGGGCCAAGGCGATCCGGTTCAGCACCCTGGCCGCCCTGTGCCGGGAACTGGACTGCCGCCCCGGCGACCTCATCGACTACGCGCCCGCCGAACGCTCCTGAGGCCGTCCGGGGGCACACGGAAGGGGGCGGCGCACCGGAACCGGTGCGCCGCCCCCTTCGAACCGCGAGGCCGGGGGCGCTCAGCCGCCCATCTGGCCGCGCATACCGCGGGGCATCTTGGCGTTCTTGGGCAGCGGGCCCTTGGGCATCTGCATCTTGGCGGGCAGCGCTCGCAGCCGGTAGTTGAGCTGCGTGACCTCCTTCTTGTCCAGGTTGCGCGGCAGCTTGACCAGCGTGCGCTGCAACTTGGACAGCGGGATCTGATCCTCGCCGTTGCCCACCTTGTAGTCGTAGATGGGGATGTCGTAGGCCACCCGGGAGACGCGCTTCTTCTCGGCGGCGATGAGCGACTTGAGCCGGCCGGGCTCGCCCTCGCCGATCAGGATGATGCCGGGGCGGCCCACCACACGGTGCACCACGTCCTGCTGGCGGTTGGCGTTCACGGCGAACTCGGTCACCCAGTTGCCGCGCATGTTGTCCAGGATCGCCGCGCCCGCGCCCAGCTGGCCGTCCAGGATCTGGTACTGCACGCGCTGCGCCGAACGGGTGAAGATGATGAAACCGACCAGCACGGCGATCGGCAGGCCGGTCAGCGGCCACAGGATCCAGGAACCGGTCCAGATGCCGATGCCGACGAACACCGCGAGGATGACGGCCGCCACGCCGGCGGCGAGCGGAATGCTGCGGGGGCTCTGGCGATGGACGACCTTGGCGACCATGCCGATCTGCTTGAGCCGACCGGGCTCCTTCTTCTCTTTGCCCTCTGCGGGTGCTGTGCTCTCGGAACCCTTTTTCGCCATCGTGCTCTCAGGCAGCGCGCACCGACGTACGGTCGGCGGGGACGGAGATCCCGAAGCTGCCTTGCCTCCTTCTACGCGGTCGACCTCGTGTGGCGCCCTCCGGCGCCACTTTCGGGCGCCTCCGGACCACCAGGATATGCGTCGGGACCCGGGTGCGCGGAACGGTGGCCCTGGGGCCACCGTTCCAGCTTGGTCACGACTCGGGCGGAAAGCCCGTTACGTGCTACTTCGTCAGTGCGGCGGCCTCGGCGTCACGCTTCTCACGCGCCTGCTGGTACAGGCGTCCGGCGCGGTAGGAGGAGCGCACCAGCGGACCGGACATGACCCCTGCGAAGCCGATCTCCTCGGCCTCCTCGCCCAGCTCCACGAACTCCTGCGGCTTGACCCACCGGTCGATCGGGTGGTGCAGCTTGGAGGGACGCAGGTACTGGGTGATGGTCAGCAGGTCGCAGCCGGCCTCGTGCAGGTCGCGCATCGCCTCGCTGATCTCCTCACGGGTCTCGCCCATGCCCAGGATCAGGTTCGACTTGGTGACCAGACCGTCCTCGCGCGCCTTGGTGATGACCTCCAGGGAGCGCTCGTAGCGGAAGCCGGGGCGGATGCGCTTGAAGATCCGCGGCACCGTCTCCACGTTGTGCGCCAGCACCTCCGGGCGGGATCCGAAGACCTCGGCCAACTGGTCGGGGTCGGCGTTGAAGTCCGGGATGAGCAGCTCGACGCCGGTGCCCGGGTTCAGCTCGTGGATCTTGCGGACCGTCTCGGCGTACAGCCAGGCGCCGCCGTCCTCCAGGTCGTCCCGGGCCACGCCGGTGATGGTGGCGTAGCGCAGCTCCATGGTCTTGACCGACTCGGCGACCTTGGTCGGCTCCATGCGGTCCAGCGCGCTGGGCTTGCCGGTGGCGATCTGGCAGAAGTCACAGCGACGGGTGCACTGGTCGCCGCCGATGAGGAAGGTGGCCTCGCGGTCCTCCCAGCACTCGTAGATGTTGGGGCAGCCGGCCTCCTGGCACACCGTGTGCAGACCCTCGGTCTTCACCAGTGAGCGCAGCTCGGTGTACTCGGGCCCCATGTGCGCCTTGATCTTGATCCACGGCGGCTTCTTCTCGATGGGGGTCTCGCTGTTGCGCGCCTCCACGCGCAGCAGGCGGCGACCCTCAGGAGCGATGGTCAACGTGAACCCGTTCCCTTCTGTGCCCCGCGGACCCGGATGCCCTTCGTGAGGGCGGGGTGCGGGGACCGGCTCATGGTGTGGTGTGTCATCCTCGGGCGGTGACGGGACCGGCCAACAGCCCGGCGCCGTCGATGTGGCCGTACTCCTTCGCACCGAAGACGTCCGCCAGGTGGCGTTCCATCAGCGGTCGCGCATCGGCGACCGTGACGTCACGGCCGAGTTCGGCGGTGAGCGAGGTGACCCCGGCGTCGGAGATACCGCAGGGGACGATCCGGTCGAACCACGACATGTCATTGTTGCAGTTCACGGCGAGCCCGTGCATCCCGACCCCGCGGGCGATCCGACAGCCGATCGCGGCGATCTTGCGTTCGGCGAGGCCGCGCTCGGGGTCGGCGTCCAGCCACACCCCGGTGCGCCCCTCGACCCGCCGGCCGGTGAGGCCGTACTCCGCGATGGTGCGGAGGATCGCCTCCTCCAGCATCCGGACGTAGGCGATCACGTCGATGGGGTCCGACAGCCGCACGATGGGGTACACCGTGAGCTGGCCGGGTCCGTGCCAGGTGATCTTGCCGCCCCTGTCGATGTCCACGACCGGCGCGCCGGGATCGGACATGGGACGATCCCACTTCCCGGTGCGCTTGCCCGCCGTGTACACCGGTTCGTGCTCCAAGAGCAGGACGGTGTCGGCCACCTCGTCGGCGACGCGGCGCTCGTGGAGCCGCTTTTGCAGGTCCCATCCCTGGTGGTAAGGGACGGGGGTGTCGCCGAGCCATGCGTAAACGAGATCACTCACACACTCACTTTACGCGCCGGGCGAGGACACCGGTCTGGCCAGGATGTCGGATAGCGCACTGTCGATGGTGGGAAGTGTGAAGGAATAACCCGCCTGGAGCAGACGTTCCGGCCGCCCCCTCAGATCGAGGAGGGCGGTCTCCTCCGCGTAGTCGCCCAGGGTCGCCCGCAGCGCCGTCGCCGGCACCCGGAGGATCGCCGGCCGGTCCAGGGCGCCCGCCAGCGCCTCGGTGAAGGCGGCGTTGCTCACCGGCTCGGGCGCGCAGGTGTTGATCGGACCGGTGATCCCGGGGCGCTCCAGCAGGAACCTGATCACGCCCACGGCGTCGCGCATCGCGATCCACGTCATGTACTGGGCCCCCGAGCCGATCCGGCCGCCCAGTCCCGCCCGGTACAGCGGCAGCACCGATCTGAGGTAGCCGCCGGAGCGGTCCAGCACCACCGCCAACCGCAGGTGGGCGGTGGAGATGCCGGCGGCCACCGCGGGGGCGGCGGCCCCCTCCCAGTCGCGGCAGATGTCCGCCAGGAACCCGGCGCCCGGCGGATCCGCCTCGGTGACCACCCGGCCGCCGGTGTCCCCGTAGTACTGCATCCCGGAGGCGGTCAGCAGCCGTGGGGGAGGGGTGTCCATCCCGGCCAGGGCGTGGGCCAGGGTCCTGGTTCCGCGCACCCTGCTGCGGCGGATGAGCGCCCGCCGCTGCCGGGTCCACAGGGAGGGGCCCAGCGGTGCGCCGGCCAGGTGCACCACGGCGTCGGCCCCGTGCAGGGCCACGGTGTCCACGCGTCCCTGTTCCGGACGCCACTCCGCCTCCTCCAACCGTGAACGGTAGACGGGTCGGGGCGCGTGCCGCACCATGCGCACGACCGTGTGCCCGTCGGCGAGCAACGACTCGACCAGTACCCTGCCGACGAGTCCCGAAGTGCCCGTGATCGCCACTTTCATGCTCTGGTGTCTACCCCCCATGGGAGCGAGTACCGGGGGTCGGGGTGCCCTTGCCGGTGCGCCGGGATTTTTTTCTCGGGGTTTTTCGCCAAAGTCCTGCGGAGCGGGCCCGCGGTCTTCTAGTTTGAACGTGGGACATGGAACTCCGCGTCAACGCGGGGCTACCGTGGGCGACGCGCTGTCGGGCTGGCTGTCGCGTCCACCCAACAGACCTTTGATGATGGGGATCATCAGGGGATGGTGATTGGTGGGGTAGAAAGACGGGGCGGTGCCGTGAGGCGCCGCCCCGTCCACCGTTCCCGGCCCCTCCGCGCCCCTCAGGCGGGGTAGGAGCGTCGTTCGCGGGCCTCGCGCAGGGCCAGGGTCCACCAGCGCAGTTCGTCCAACAGGAGTTTCACCGCGGACTCGGCCCCCGAGAGGTCTCCGGTGGGGGACCCGTCATCGGCGAACATCGCGCTCGCGTTGTGCAGGCTCACCGTGTCCCGGATCGTCGCCACGTGCAACTCGGAGAAGACCAGCCGCAACTGTTCGATCGCGCGCAGGCCGCCCGACATCCCTCCGTAGGAGACGAACCCCGCCGCCTTGCCGAACCACTCCCGGCGGGCCGAGTCGATGGCGCTCTTGAGCGGCCCCGGGTATCCGTGGTTGTACTCGGGGGTGAGCACCACGAACCCGTCGGCCGCCGCCACCCGGGGGCCGAAGTCCGCCAACGGGGCGCCGTGCCCGTGTCCGTACCGTTCTTCGGCGGCCAGGTCGGCGACGTCCAGGACGTCGATCTCCATGTCCGCCCGGGTCCGGGCCAGGTCCACGAACCAGCGGGAGACCGCCGGCCCCGTGCGTCCGTTCCGGTTCGTGCCCAGGATCACCGCGATCCGAAGGTTGTCCATGTATGAGGTCCTCGTGCCGTGCTGTAGGTGCACCAACGCTAAGACCTCAACAGCGGTAGAGGTCAAGCGGATGTGATCTCACCGACGCCGAAGGGCCGGACACCGTACGGCGTCCGGCCCTTCGGCGTGATGCGGCGGCGACTCAGCCCAGACCGATCTCGGTCTCGAACTCGCCCTCCTCCAGCCGGCTCTTCACCGCCTGGAGGAAGCGGCCCGCGTCGGCACCGTCGATCAGGCGGTGGTCGACGGCCAGCGACAGGTACACCATCGAACGCACGGCGATCACCTCGCCGCCCATGGCCGGGTCCTCGACCACGACAGGCCGCTTGACGACCGCGCCGGTGCCCAGGATCGCGACCTGCGGCTGGTTGATGATCGGGGTGCCGAACAGCGCCCCGGAACCACCGGTCTCGGTGAGGGTGAACGTGCCCCCGCCCAGCTCGTCCGGGCCCAGCAGGCCGGTGTGGGCCCGCTCGGTCAGGTCGGCGATGCTGTCGGCCAGACCGCCGAGGTTCAGCTTGCCCGCGTCCTTGACCACCGGGACGAGCAGACCGCGCTCCGTGTCCACCGACACGCCCAGGTTCTCGACGTCGTGGTAGGTCACCTCCTGCCCGTCCGCGTCGATCACCGCGTTGAGCTTGGGGTGGGCGCGCAGCGCCTCCACGGTGGCCAGGGCGAAGAAGGCGAAGAAGTCCGGGGCCGATCCGCCGTGCTCGGCGGCCCGCTCGCGCAGCCGCGCGATCTTGGTGACGTCCACCTCGGTGACCTGGGTGGTCGTCGCCGAGACGTGCAGGGACTCCACCATGCTGTCGGCGATGTACCGACGCAGACGGCTCAGCTTCTCGGTACGACCGCGCAGCGCGAGGTCGTCACCGGCCTGCTTGCGCGGAGCCGAGGACGCCGCGGTGGGAGCGGCGGCGCGCGCGGAGGCGGCCTTGAGCTCCTCCGCGGCCTTGAGCACGTCCTGCTTGCGGATGCGACCGCCGACGCCGCTGCCGCGCACCCGGCCCAGGTCCACGCGGTGTTCGGCGGCGAGCTTGCGGACCAGCGGGGTCACGTAACCCTCGACGCCGGCGTCGGTCCCCGAGGGACCGGTCCCGCTCAGGGTCCCGATGTCCACCGACGGGCTCTCGTCCCCGGGGCCGTGGGCGACGGGCGCCGGCTCTGGGGTGGGCTTCGGCTCGGGCTCGGGCTCGGCGGCCTTGGCCGTGGTCGCCGCTTCCGAGGTGGCGGGGGTCGGCGATTCGGCCGGGGTCTCGGAGGGAGCGGCCCCCTCGCCGCCCTCACCGCCGATGACGGCGATCTCCGCGCCGATCTCCACGGTCTCGTCCTCCTGGACGAGGATCTTGGTGAGCACGCCCGCGACCGGGGACGGGATCTCGGTGTCCACCTTGTCGGTGGAGACCTCAAGGAGCGGCTCGTCGACGTCGACGGCGTCGCCCACGTTCTTCAGCCACTGGGTGACGGTTCCCTCGGTGACGCTCTCACCCAGGGCCGGCATGGTCACCGAGGTCTCGGGTCCGGTGGCGACCGGGGCGGCGGCCTCGGGGGCCGGCTCGGGTTCGGGTTCGGGCTCGGCGGCCTTCTGCTCGGGTTCGGGCTGCGGCTCGGGCTCGGCCTGCTCCTCCTCGGCGGCGGGGGCCGGGGCCTCGGCGTCCTCGCCCTCACCGCCGATGACGGCGATCTCCGCGCCGATCTCCACGGTCTCGTCCTCCTGGACGAGGATCTTGGTGAGCACGCCCGCGACCGGGGACGGGATCTCGGTGTCCACCTTGTCGGTGGAGACCTCAAGGAGCGGCTCGTCGACCTCGACGGCGTCGCCCACGTTCTTCAGCCACTGGGTCACGGTTCCCTCGGTGACGCTCTCACCCAGGGCGGGCATGGAAACGGATGTCGGCATGGGTTCCTCGTTGGATATGGGCGCGGTGTTCTGCCCGATCCCGTTGATGGGCAGCGCGGTCGTACGGCGACGGGGGCGGGCCGTGGGCCCGCCCCCGGGGTGCGGTCAGTCGTGGACGTGGAGCGGCTTGCCCGCCAGCGCGAGATGCGCTTCGCCCAGCGCCTCCGACTGGCTCGGGTGCGGGTGGATGAGCTGGGCCACCTCGGAGGGCAGGGCCTCCCAGTTGTAGATGAGCTGCCCCTCGGCGATGAGTTCGCCGACGCGGCTGCCCACCATGTGGACGCCCAGCACGGGGCCGTCCTTCTCGGCGATGACCTTGACGGCGCCCTGGGTCTGGAGGATCTGGCTCTTGCCGTTGCCCGCCAGGTTGTAGTTCATCTCGACGACCTCCAGACCGCGCTCCTCTGCGGCCTTGGTGGTCAGGCCCACGGAGGCGACCTCGGGCTCGCAGTAGGTCACGCGGGGGACGCCGTCGTAGTCGATGGCGGCCGGGTTGAGGCCGGCGATGTGCTCGGCGACGAAGATGCCCTCGGCGAAGCCGACGTGGGCCAGCTGGAGGGTGGGGATCAGGTCGCCGGCGGCGTAGATGTTCCCGACGCCGGTGTGCAGGTTCTCGTCCACGGTGACGAAGCCGCGGTCCAGGGTGATCCCCTGCTCCTCGTAGCCCAGGCCTTCGGAGACGGGGCCGCGGCCGATGGCGACCAGCAGCACCTCGGCTTCGAGGGTCTTGCCGCCCTTGAGGGTGACGGTGACACCGGAGTCGGTGGTCTTGACCGACTCGAAGGGGGTGCCCAGCTCGTACTTGATGCCGCGCTTGCGGAAGGCGCGCTCCAACAGCTTGGAGCTGGACTCCTCCTCGACCGGGACCAGGTGCGGCAGGGCCTCGACGATGGTGACCTCGGCGCCGTAGGAGCACCACACGCTGGCGAACTCCACGCCGATGACGCCGCCGCCCAGGACGATCACGGAGGCGGGGACGTGGTCCAGGCCCAGGGCCTGGTCGCTGGTCATGACCTTCTCGCCGTCGATGTCCAGGCCCAGGGTCTTGGGCTTGGAGCCGGTGGCGAGGAGGATGTTCCCACCCTTGTAGACGGCGTCGCCGACGGTGACCTCGTCCTTGCCGGTGAGGCGGCCCTCGCCCTCGACGACGGTGATCTTGCGGGACTTGATCAGCCCGCTGAGGCCCTTGTACAGGCCGTTGATCACCTTGTCCTTGTACTTGTGCACGGCCTCGATGTCGATGCCCTCGAAGGTGGCCTTGACACCGAAGTTCTCGCTCTCCTTGGCGGAGTCGGCGACCTCGGCCGAGTGCAGGAGGGCCTTGGTGGGGATGCAGCCACGGTGCAGGCAGGTGCCGCCGAGCTTGTCCTTTTCGATCAGCACGACGCTCATGTCGAGCTCCGCGGCGCGCAGTGCCGCCGCGTAGCCGCCGCTGCCGCCGCCAAGGACGACGAGGTCGAAGGTGCCGCCGCTCTCACTCACGGGAACGAACTCCTTGTTGTGGTGGCTGGTGATTCAGGTGGTGGGACCGCGGATCGGGGAGCCCTTGCGGGGTCCGCGGTCGGGGCGGGCGGCGCGGGCTCATGGAGCGCCGCCCGCCCCGGGGTGGAACTATTCGGCGTAGGTCTCGGCGATCCGGATCAGGGTCCGGGTGCCGGCGCCGGTGCCGCCCTTGGGGGTGTACCCGTGGGGTCCGCCCTGGTTGAAGGACGGGCCGGCGATGTCCAGGTGGGCCCACGTGACGTTCTCGCCGATGAACTCCTTGAGGAAGACACCGGCGGAGAGCATGCCGCCCCAGCGTTCGCCCGCCACGTTGGCGATGTCGGCGACCGAGGAGTCCAGGCCGGCGCGCAGCTCGGCGGGCAGGGGCATCGGCCAGGCGGCCTCGCCCTCCTCGCCGGCCGCGGCGACGATCCGCTCGCGCGCGTCGTCGTCGTTGGCCATGACCGCGAACACGCGGGTGCCGAGCGCGACCATCTGGGCGCCGGTCAGCGTGGCGATGTCCACGACCAGGTCGGGGTCGTCCTCCTGGGCGCGGACCAGGGCGTCGGCCATGACCAGGCGGCCCTCGGCGTCGGTGTTGAGGACCTCGACGGTCTTGCCGCCGTAGATGCTCAGGACGTCGGAGGGGCGCTGGGCGTTGCCGCTGGGCATGTTCTCGGCGACGGCCAGGTAACCGACGACATCGACCTTCAGGCCCAGGGAGGAGATGGCCCGCATGGCGGCGAGCACGGAGGCGGCGCCGGCCATGTCGGATTTCATCGCGTCCATGCCGCCGGCCGGCTTGAGGGACAGACCGCCGGAGTCGAAGGTGATGCCCTTGCCGACGAAGGCGATCGTGCGGGTGGCCTCCGGGTGGGTGTGGGACAGGCGGACCAGGCGCGGCGGGTTGGCCGAACCCTGGCCGACACCGGTCAGGCCGCCGTAGCCGCCCTCGGCGAGCGCCTGCTCGTCGAGGACCTCGATGTCCAGACCGGCCTGCTCGGCGATCTCCTGGGCCGCCGCGGCCAGGTCCTCGGGGACCAGGTCCGAGGGTGCGGTGTTGACCAGGTCGCGGGTCAGGTCGACCGCGTCGGCCAGGACGGCGGCGCGCTCGACGGCGGCCGGGGCGTCCTCGGCACCGCTCACGAGGAGCAGTTCGACGTCGGGGCGGGCGGCCTTCTTCTCGGCCTTCTCGCCGGTGCGGTACCGGTCGAAGGAGTAGGTGCCCAGACGGGCGCCGACCGCGACGGCTCCGGCCTCGGCGGCGGTGTCGGAGGGCAGGGCCAGGATGACGCGCCCGGCACCCTCCGGTCGGGCGTTGAGGGCGCGCAGGGCCGCGCCCGCGGCGCGGGCGAGGACGTCGGGGTCGACCGGACCGTCGGCGGGCGCGGGGCCGAGACCGACCGTGACGATCACCGGGGCCGTGACGGCTCCGAGGGAGGCGAGGGTGCGCACCTCCTCGGCGGCGCCGCTCGCTCCCAGGAGCGACAGGGCCCGGGCGAGGCCGCCTGAGAAGGCGGCGTCGACGTCATGAGCGCCCGACGCGGGTTCCGGGGCGTCGCCCCCGGAGTGGTAACCGACGACGAGGGCGTCGGCGTCGAGCGAACTGGGGGACTCCGTGTGTACTGACAACGTCGTGCTCACATCCACGATGCTAGTCGCCTCGTGCTCCGCTCGGTGACGTGGCACCCCGGGGTGCGAGAGCGCCCCCGGGTGCGGCGCGGACCCCGGGGGTGTCCGGGATCGGCCCCGGTCCGGCCGGGCCGAGAGGGCGCCTCTGGACGCCGACCGGAGGTGTCGCACGGGGGCGCCGGGAAGGTGGCACGGTGCCCGAGGTGGGTATCGATGAAACGTCGTGTGAAGAAATGTGATGATGGCTACATTGTGCGCGTTCTGATGTTACCCATCGGTACAAAAAGCCCGGTCGGCGCCGCCTCCGGACTCACACCCACGCGACGGCCCCCGCGGCCACGATCAGCGTCGCCGTCGCCCCCGTCTCGGACAACGCGCCCAGCACGTCCCCGGTGACACCGCCCAACCGGCGCACGGCACGCCGTCGCAACAGGACCGCCGCCGTCGAACCGACCGCGAGCGCCACCGCGCAGGCCACCGCGAAACCGGGGGAGCGGAGCAGTCCCAGGGCGCACAGCGCCACCGCGCCCGCGCTCGCCGCCACGGCGCCCGACACCGGGACCGTTCCGGCCACCAGCGCGCCCAGTCCCTCCGGCCGTGCCGCGGGCACCCCGGGCGTGCACGCCCACGTGATCGCCAACCGTCCCGCGGCCCCCGCCACGGTCGCGCCGGCCAGGGCCGCCCACGGAGAGGTCTCCGCCAACCCGCCCAGGGCCAGCGTCTGCGCGCCCAGCACCACGATCAGGGTGATCACACCGAACGGCCCGATGTCGGAACGGCGCATCACCTCCAGCGCCCCCTCGGCCGGCCGGGCACTGCCCAGACCGTCGGCCAGATCGGCCAACCCGTCCAGGTGCAGACCCCGGGTGAGCAGCGCGGCCGTGCCCACCCCCAGCAGCGCGGCCAGCGCGGCCGGCAGTCCCGACCACGTCCCGAGCACCGCCACCGCACCGGTCAGCGCCCCCAGCAGGGCCCCCACCCCGGGCGCCCACAGCATCGCCGACCCGGCCGTGACGCGATCCACCCGCTCCACCCGGACGGGGAACACCGTGAGCGTCCCCACCGCCAGACGGGCCCCGGCGCCGACGGCACCCCTCACGGCAACTCCAGTACGCGGCCGGCCGTGACCAGGACGACCTCCTCCGACTCGGCCCCCACCCACTGGTTGAGCCGTCCCAGGTGATCGCGGAACAGGCGGCCCGACCGGGTCGCGGGCACCACGCCCGAACCGACCTCGTTGGTCACCGCCACCACGTAGGCCCGGGTGGCCCGCCAGGCCTCCAACAGGGAGTGGACCTCGGCCTCGACCCGCTCCTCGGCGTCGACCGGCGGGTCCTCCTCCCACAGGCCGTGCTTCCCCATGATCGCGGTCAGCCAGGTGCCCAGACAGTCGATGAGGACCGCGCCCCGGCTCCGTTCGAGCAGCGAGGACAGATCACGGGTCTCCTCGGTCGTCCACCACCAGGGTCTACGGGCGACGTGCGCGGACACCCGTTCCGCCCATTCGGGGTCACGGCCGGGGTCCGAGGGTTCCCCGGTCGCCACGTAGGACACCTGCGGTTCGGTGAGCAGACGCAGTTCGGCCTCGACGGACTTGCCCGAGCGGGCCCCGCCCGTGACGAGCACCCGGTGCGGGCCGTGCGGCCGGGACCCGGGCCACACCGCCGGCGGACACGACATGACGTGACCGTCCCCGGGGGCGAACGCGCCCCACAGCAGGGCCCGCCGCGCGAACTCCTGGGGGGACCGGACCCGATGGTCGCCCCCGACCGCCACGACGGCGGTGGTCACCCCGATCACGCCGCTGCGGCGCAGTTCGCCGATGGTCTCCGGGCGCTGGGCCGCGTCCACGATGACCATGTCCACCCGCTGGGGCGGGGCCGAGGCGAACCCGTGACCGGCCGAGGCGGCCTCCACCGGCGGTACCGCGGGCAGCGGCCCGGCGACGGAACGTGCGTAGAGCAGACGCCCGCCGCCGGCGCTCTCGACCAGGACGCCGTCGGAGGTCCGGCTGACCGAGTACTCCCGGGGTACCGGGCCCACGGCGCCGTTCTCGCGCAGCCGGAACCGGTCGTCGACGGTCACGCGCAAGGGCAGTCGGCGTTCCCCCTGGGCCTTGTTGCAGGAGGAACAGGTGCACTGAGGAGCGGGCCAACCGGCGTGGCCCGCCGTTCCCGAGAATCGGATTCGCACCTGAAGAAGTAAACCGCATGCCCCGCCCGGGCTTGGTTAAGCTCGGCACGGGATCGCGGCGACCCGTAGGCCGCGACCTTCCTCGACGGAAAGGGCGTTCGACGATGGCGTGGACCTGGCGGTACCACGAGGCCGACGGTGCCGACGCGCTCGCGGGGGATCTCCCCTCCGAGTCGTTCACCTCGCGCGGGGACGCCGAGAGCTGGCTCGGCGAGAACTGGCAGGAGCTCACCGAGGGCGGGGTGGATCGGGTCGTCCTGCTGGAGGACGACCAGAAGGTCTACACGATGTCCCTGGAACCCGCCGAATGAGATGACACGAAGCCCCGGCCCTCTCGGAGGGCCGGGGCTTCGTGCTCGCGTCTCGTCACGGCCGCCCGGGAACGGGAACCTTCGGCCGCTGCGTCGACGTCCTCGTTCCTCGGGCGTCTCCTGCGCCGGCCTCCGGAACCCCGTGGGCGGCGGTGCCTTCTGTGAACCTCCGCTGCGCTTCGGTTCGCGCGAGGCCGCCCCAGGTCACGGAAGAGCACACGAAGGACAGGCCTCAGGCGCGGATGTCCTCGGGGCTGCGGGTGAGCGTCGGGTCGCGGTCGACGCTGTCACCGAGGACCTCGTCGATCCGGGCGAGCAGCTCGGCGTCCAGCGTCACCCCGGCCGCCTCGACGTTGTCCCGCACCTGTTCGGGCCGGGAGGCGCCGATGATGGCGGTGGACACGTTGTCGTTCTGCAACACCCAGGCGACCGCGAGCTGGGGCAGGCTCAGACCCGCCTCGGCGGCGATCGGGGCCAGGTTCTGCACCCGCTCCAGCAGCTCCCGGTCGTCGACGCGGTCGGCGATGAAGTGCTTGCTGTTGGGGTCCGTGGCCCGGGTGCCCTCGGGCAGCGGCGCGCCCGGCTTGTACTTGCCGGTGAGGATGCCGCCGGCGATGGGCGACCACACGACCTGGCCCAGACCCTCGCGACGGGACAGGGGGACGACCTCCGACTCGATGACCCGCCACAGCATGTTGTACTGCGGCTGGTTGGAGACGATGCGGTCGAACCCGGACTCGTCGGCGATCTTCAGGGCCCGCTCGATCTGTTCGGCGTTCCACTCGGAGACGCCCACGTGCAGCACCTTGCCCTGGCGGACCAGGTCCTCGAAGGCGCGCAGGGTCTCCTCCAGTGGGGCCCCGTGGTCGAACCGGTGGGCCTGGTACAGGTCCAGGTAGTCGGTGCCCAGGCGGCGCAGGGTGTCCTCCACGCCGCGGATGATGTGCTTGCGGGACAGGCCCCGGTCGTTCTTGCCCGGGCCCATCGGCCAGTAGACCTTGGAGAAGATCTCCAGACCGTCCCGGCGCTCGCCCTTCAGCGCCCGGCCGAGGACCTCCTCGGCCTTGCCGCGGGCGTAGACGTCCGCGGTGTCGAACGTGGTGATGCCGGCGTCCAGGGCGGCGCGAACGCAGGCGACCGCCGCGTCCTCCTCGACCTGGGAACCGTGCGTGATCCAGTTGCCGTAGGCGATCTCGCTGACGACGAGACCGCTCGTGCCCAGATGGCGAAAGTCCATGGCGAGCACTCTAGTGGGAGATCGTGTCCGTTCGCGAGGTTCGTCCGATCGCGATGGGAACGCTCCCGTGCCCCCGGCGGGCCGAGAAAGGGTCGGGGGCCGGCGCTGAGCGCCGGCCCCGGGTGGCCGTGGGGGGATGCGAACGCCCGCGGTCAGTGCGGAACGGGCGCCTCGCCGACCTTCACCTTGGGCTTGGGCAGACGCAGTCGGCGGAACTGGAGCTGGCGCATGGTCGCGTACCAGCCGATGCCGCGCAGCAGATCGTCGTTCGGGTAGTGCTCGGCGGTCAGGCGCTTGACCCGCCGCGAGGTGAAGATGCCCTCGGCCACCAGCGTCACCATCATCAGCGGCCACGCGACGTAGGCGACGCCGACCTGGAAGATCGGGTCGGGGATGAAGAGCAACATGATGATGACGATCGAGAAGGGCAGGAAGAACTCGCTGGCCGAACGGCGCGAGTCGACCAGGTCACGGGCGTACCGGCGGGCCGGGCCGAGGTCGGCCGGGCGGTAGAACCGGGCCTCGTCCTGCGGAACACCCTTCAGGCCCCCGGAACTGACCTTGCTCACGCCTCGTTGACGATCGAGACGGGCGCGGTAAGCCTGGTAGGCCTCTTTGCGGGTCTCCGGGGCCTTGATCGGTTTGCGCGGGTTGGGCTCTGATTCCCTGCGCTTTGGGGTGGGGACACCCTTCTTGGGGGTATATCCCTTAGGTTGGGTGGCCTCAGAGGCCTCGGGGCTGGCGGATTCGGTGGACTGCGAATCCGTGTCTGCGGAAGCGGAGCGACGTCGGAACACACCCACAGGGTAGCCGGTCACAGCTTTATGGCGACCGCGGGCCAGACCGCGTAGGGTTGGGCGAAGCGCCCGCTGGGAACAGCCGATGTACGCACCGAGAAGGGGACGGCCACGCCGATGAGCGTGTTTCAGCGACTTTCGATGATCTTCAAGTCCAAGGCCAACAAGGCCTTGGACTCGGTCGAGGACCCCAGGGAGACCCTCGACTACTCGTACCAGAAACAACTCGAACTCCTGCAGAAGGTCCGACGTGGTGTGGCCGACGTCGCGACCTCCCGCAAGCGGGTCGAATTGCAGATACAGCAGTTGGAGCAGCAGTCCTCCAAGCTTGAGAACCAGGGCCGTGCCGCCCTGACGCAGGGGCGGGAGGACCTCGCCCGCGAGGCCCTGACCCGTCGCTCCGGTCTCAGCCAGCAGATCGACGACCTGCGTCAGCAGCACTCCAACCTCCAGGGCGAGGAGCAGAAGCTCACCTTGGCGGCCCAGCGCCTCCAGGCCAAGGTGGACGCGTTCCGCACCCGCAAGGAGACCATCAAGGCCACCTACACCGCGGCCCAGGCCCAGACCCAGATCAGCGAGGCCTTCACCGGCATCTCCGAGGAGATGGGCGATGTCGGCATGGCGATACAGCGGGCCGAGGACAAGACCGCGGAACTCCAGGCCCGTGCCGGGGCCGTCGACGAACTGCTCGCCTCCGGCGCGCTCGACGACGTGACCGGCTCCGGTCCCCGCGACGACATCCAGGCCGAGCTCGACCGCATGGCCAGCACCACCGGTGTCGAGGACGAGCTGGAGCGGATGAAGATGGAGCTGGGCGGCGGCAGCGCCACACCGCAGATCGAGCGGGGCAACGGCACCACCGGTCGTGGGGAGGGCGTGTGATCGTCCGCATCATGGGTGAGGGTCAGCTCGACCTCACAGACGCCGACCTCGACCTGCTCAACTCCTTCGACTCCGCCCTGGAGTCGGCGATCGAGGCGGGCGACGAGGACACCTTCCGCAAGGCGCTGCACGACCTGCTGGCCAAGGTGCGCGAGCACGGCACACCGCTGCCGCCGGACGCGCTGGAGCCCTCGCAGTTCATCCTTCCGCACGCCGAAGCCGGCATGGACGAGGTCCGTCAGATGTTGCAGGACGACGGCCTCATCCCGGGCTAGGGGACCCGGACCCCCACGGTCCGACCTCCTACCCGGACCGACCGACCGGGCCCGCCTCCACCGTCCGGGCGGGACCGGCCCGGTTCCTGCGCGCGCACATCGCACCGGGGCCGCCACGACCTTTCCGCGTCGTGGCGGCCCCGGCGTGTTCACGCCTTCTCTTCACCCTTTTCTCACCTTCGCGAACTAGACTCCGAATCGTCCCGACCAGGGGAGGGCGTAACACATGGCGGGTTCCAGATTCGCACCGGACCGAGGACTGACGGGTCGGATGGCCCTCACCATGTTCCTGCTGGTCCTGGTGTACGTGGCGTTCATCGTCGGTCTCGTCGCGGTGGGGCTGAACATCTGGCTGGTCCTGATCATCGTGGCCGCGTTCGCGCTGTTCAGCTACTTCTCCTCCGACAAGATCGCCATGTTCGCGATGGGCGCCAAGGAGGTCACCCCCCAGCAGGCCCCCCAACTGCACGCCCTCATCGACCGGCTGTGCGCCATGGCCGACATGCCCAAGCCCCGGGTCGGCATCGCCGACACCGACGTCCCCAACGCCTTCGCCACCGGGCACAGCCAGAAGACCGCCGTCGTGTGCGTCACCACCGGGCTGCTGCGTCGGTTGGAGGGACCGGAGCTGGAGGCGGTCCTGGCCCACGAGCTGTCCCACGTCGCGCACCGCGACGTCACGGTCATGACGGTCGCCGGGTTCCTGGGCATCGTCGCCGGGTTCCTCACCCAGGCCGGACTGCGCTTCGCCGTCTTCGCCGGCGCGAGCCGCGGTGGCAACAACAACGGACCCGCCCCGGCCGTGGTCGCCCTGCTGGTGGTACTGGTCAGCGCCATCGCCTGGGGGCTGAGCTTCCTTCTCACCCGGGCGCTGTCGCGCTACCGGGAACTGGCGGCCGACCGCGCCGCCGCCCACCTCACCGGCCGCCCGTCGGCGCTGGGCAGCGCCCTCACCAAGATCACCGGCGACATGGCCCGCATCCCGAGCCGGGACCTGCGGCAGGTGGAACCGTTCAACGCCTTCTTCTTCGCCCCCGCCTTCGCCAAGGGTTTCAGCCTGAACAGCCTGATCGCCACCCACCCTCCGGTGGAGAAGCGGTTGGAGCAGCTCTCGGAGATCTCCCGTCGGTTGGGCCGGGGGGCCTGAGCACAACGATCCCGATGGGAGTCGAGACATCGTGAGTTTCTGGCGGGCCCTGCTGGGCCGATCCAAGCCGGTCCAGCCCGACCTGGACGCCCTGTTCGGGCTGCCGTCGGCCGCGGTCACCCTGCGCGCCTCGGCCGGATTCCGGCCGACCGGGACCGGGTCGGTGGCCTTCCGCTCGGCGGAGGGCGCGGCCTTCGCGGATCTGGAGAAGGACATCACCGCGCTCCTCGACGTCGGGGACGGACCGCCGGTCGGTCAGGTCACCGACGAGTACGGGTACACGTGGCTCGTGGTGCGCTCCGACCACCCGCCGGCGGAACAGGGCGAGGTGACCGATCCCGACATCACGGGGCTGGTCACCTCACTCCACGCGGTCAACTCCACCCTGGAGGAGAACGGGTACGGGCCCTCACTGCTGTGCTCGCTGTTGGGGTTCACCGACGGGCGACGTTCGCTGGCCCTGGTCTACCTCTACAAGCGCGGCACCTTCTACCCGTTCGCACCGCTGCCGGGGCAGCGGCGGGACAACGCCCTGGAGCTCCAGGCGGAGGCGGCCATCGGCGGGGACCTGCCGATGGAGGCCGATCGGTCACGTTGGTTCCCGGTGTACGGTGCGCCCGGCCTCTGAGCGTCGCGTCATGGAGTCAAGAATTCATCTGTGGATGTTTCTCGGTGCCGCACCCTGCTCCCGGGCCAGGTGACGCGGCACAACGCCCCGCCGAGGAACCGCGATCCCCGGCCGCCGCGGTGGCCCACCGCCGGTCGCGCCGATCGGCCCGGACGCGCGGTGTGGTGGCCGGGCCGGATGGGTACCCTGGTGGAACACGCGCAAGTCAGCCCGTACCGGACCCTCGCCAGGGTCCGCGAGGTCGGACGGACACGGTGGCGGCGCGTTGGAATGCGGCGCCGGCGCCGGGCGTTGGCATCCGTTGAAGAGGACATCCGTTCTTAGGACGGGGCCAGTCCGGGGCCGCGGGCGCAAGCGGGCCGCAACCCCTTTCCATGAGGAGCTTTACACGATGACGGTTCAGAGCGAGACCACCGAGGGGATCAACCTCACGGACGACGCGTCCAACAAGATCCGGGCTCTGCTCGACCAGGAGGGCCGGGACGACCTGCGCCTTCGCGTCGCGGTCCAGCCCGGCGGTTGTTCCGGTCTGCGCTACCAGCTCTACTTCGACGAGCGCGAGCTCGACGGCGACGTCGTCAGCGACTTCGGCGGCGTCGAGGTCGTCACCGACCGGATGAGCTCCCCGTACCTCATCGGCGCGACCATCGACTTCGTCGACACCATCGAGAAGCAGGGCTTCACCATCGACAACCCCAACGCCACCGGTTCCTGCGCCTGCGGCGACTCGTTCAACTAGGGCGCTTCCCGTGTGGAGGCCGCCCGCCGTGCGGCGGGACGGGCATCCGCGCGGGACACGCCCCGGACCACCGCGGACGGCCTGCGGCCGGCCGGTGGCTCGTGAGGGAGGGCGGACCCGGTCCGCCCTCCCTTCGTCGTGCCCGGGCGCGGTCCCTCCTTCCGGCGGGAGTGAGGGGCCGGATACCCTGGGTCGGTCCGAACGGGCGCGTCGTCGACGTGCCCGGAACCACGTCCGGTCCCCGACCGGTGCGTCCCGAGCAAGGAGCCCCCGTCCCGTGCGTATCGCGGTTGCCGGATCCATCGCCACCGATCACCTGATGTCCTTCGAGGGGCGGTTCGCGGAGCAGATCATCCCCGAGCAGATCCAGCAGTTGTCCCTCTCCTTCCTCATCGACGAGCTGGACGTCCGACGCGGCGGCGTCGCCGCCAACATCTGCTTCGGGCTGGGCGGGTTCGGGCTGTCCCCGGTCCTGGTCGGCGCGGCCGGTGCCGACTTCGAGGACTACCGCGCCTGGCTGGACCGCCACGGCGTGGACACCTCCCACGTCTACATCTCCGAGCTTCGGCACACCGCCCGGTTCATCTGCACCACCGACCGCGACCAGAACCAGATCGCGTCGTTCTACGCCGGCGCCATGGCCGAGGCCCGCAACATCGAACTCCAGCCGATCGCCGACCGCCTGGGCGGACTGGACCTGGTGCTCATCGGCGCCGACGACCCGGCCGCCATGGTCCGCCACAGCGAGGAGTGCCGGACCCGGGGCATCGCCTTCGCCGCCGACCCCTCCCAGCAGCTCGCCCGGATGGAGGGGCCGCAGGTGCGCACCCTCATCGAGGGGGCGACCTTCCTCTTCACCAACGAGTACGAGAAGGCCCTGGCCGAGCAGAAGACCGGCTGGTCCGACGCCGAGGTCCTGGCCAAGGTCGGCACCCGCATCACGACCCTCGGCGCCAAGGGCGCCCGGATCGACCGCGAGGGCGAGCCGAGCGTCCACGTGCCCGCCGCCGCCGTCGGCGACCTGGTCGACCCCACCGGCATGGGCGACGCCTTCCGCGCCGGCTTCCTGGCCGCCCACTCCTGGGGCCTGGCCCTGGAGCGCGCCGCCCAGGTGGGCAACGCCACCGCCGTCCACTGCCTGGAGGTCGACGGCCCTCAGGAGTACATGCTCACCGGCGCCTCCCTGTTGGAGCGTTTGGAGCGTTCCTACGGTGCGGAGGTCGCCGCCGAGGTCCGCCCGTTCGTCTAGGTCCTCCGGACCCCGTAGAGTAGATCGTCGTGACCCCGTGTCCCGAGCACTCGCGTGCCCGGGACACGATTCGCACGGATCCCCACCGCCTCGTTCGGTGGATCCCCCGTGCCCGCCGATGCGCTGAAACGCGTGTCGGTGTATCGCCCGAACCGTCAGCGCCGGGTCACCGCGACGGTGGGGAACCCGCCCCGGTCCACGTCCGACGGACGTGCCCGGAGCCCGGGCGTCCACGGGACGCCTCCCAGTTCTAGGTCAGCCTTACCTGGGATTCCCCGCATTCCCCGTGAAAGGACATTGCATGCGCTACACCGGACCCAAGGTGCGGTTGTCGCGGCGCGCCGGAATGCCGCTGACCCGTAAGGCGGTCAGCTACTTCGAGAAGCGCCCCTACCCGCCCGGTGAGCACGGCCGTCGCGTTCGCCGCAACAGCAGCGACTTCGCCGTCCGCCAGGCCGAGAAGCAGAAGGTGCGCTGGTACTACGACCTGACCGAGAAGCAGCTGCTCAGGATCTACGAGAACGCCAAGAAGCGCACCGGTCGCACCGGTGAGGAGATGCTCGCCGAGCTGGAGCTGCGTCTGGCCACGGTCGTTCTGCGCGCCGGTCTCGCCGCGTCGATCTACGCCGCGCGTCAGTTCATCAACCACGGTCACGTCACCGTGGACGGCAAGAAGGTCGACATCCCGTCGTACCAGGTCAAGCCGGGCCAGATCATCGCGGTGCGGGAGAAGTCCCGCAGCATGGTGCCGTTCGTCGAGGCCGCCGAGGGCGTCCACGCCGACGACAAGATCGCCGGTTACCTGGCGGTCAGCCACAAGGACCTGCGCATCGCGGTCATCGACCGCCCCAAGCGTGAGCAGATCCCGGTGCCCTTCGACGAGCAGCTCGTCGTCGAGTTCTACGCCCGCTAGCACCCCCGTGGACGCCCTCGCGGGCGTCCCGTGCGAGCACGCGAAGGCCGCGTGGACCCCGTGTCCACGCGGCCTTCGCCGTCTCCGCGCCCCCCGGCATTCGGTGTGTCCGAATCGTTACGCCACCGGAGCCGGAACCGGGAACGGCTCAGTACATGCGGCGGATGTGAAACGCGCTACCCCGCGCGAGGGGCACCTCCGCGACGAATTCGTGCATCTTCATCCGGCACCACGCCGGGATGTCGGCCTTGGCGGCGGGGTCGTCCGCGGTGACCGCGATGACCCCGCCGATGGGCACTTCGTGCAGTCGCCGGGCCACCCAGATGATCGGGATCGGGCACTTGCGGCCCACCGCCTCCACGATCACCGACGGCGCCGTCGGCCGCGGGATCGGCCGTCGATCGGACACGGGAACCCCCTGTGCGTTGTCGTTCCGTGTCCCAATCTTGACCCGTCCCGCGCGGTAAGGCGAACCCGGTTAAGGGCGTCGTAAACCCAGCGGTACGCTCACCTTGTTCTCTCCTCGTGAGACGCCTCCGGGCCGCCCCCGCAGTGGACGCGGGCACCGCCCGGGACCCGCTCAGGCGGGTCGGCGGCCTCATGGGGGAGAGGCCCGGGGGAACGCCGGGCCGCGCCTCGCCGTCCGCCGGGAGGGGTCATCCCCGACGGGGCCGACGGGCCCGGCTCCACGGACCACCGAGTGTCCCGTACACGGGCCTTCGGCAACACGCTGACCAGGCAAGCCCATGAACGGGACCCTGGGCGGTTCGCGATAATGTTTCCCCCTGACAAGCTTTGGATACTTAGGCCGCCCGTGGGGATCCACGGGCTACACCGCTGGGAAGGCAATCCGTGAGTCCGACCCGCCAAGAAAATCGGCGTTCAAGTCTGCGCCGATGGGCACCACGCGGCGCCGCGCTCGCCGTGTTGGGGCTGGCCGCGACCGGCTGCGCGTCGAACGAGCTCACTCGTTTGGGCATGCCGGAGCCGATCACCGAGCAGGCCGAGCGTGTTCTCTCGCTCTGGCAGGGTTCCTGGGTGGCGGCTTTCGCGGTCGGCATTCTCGTGTGGGGACTGATCATCTGGTCGGTCATCTTCCACCGCAAGCGCTCTGAGCAGCTGCCGCCCCAGGTGCGCTACAACATGCCCATCGAGGCGCTCTACACCGTTCTTCCGATCGTCGTGGTCGCGGTGCTCTTCTACTTCACCGCGCGCGATCAGAACTACCTGCTGGACACCGAGCAGGAGGCCGACGTCCACGTCGAGGTCGTCGCCTTCCAGTGGGCCTGGCAGTTCAACTACCTGGACGCCCCCAAGGAGGAGGGCGGGCAGGTGCTGTTCTCCGAGGTCGGCATCCCCAACCCGGACGGCACCGCCGACCCCTCCACCCAGTCCACCCTGGTGCTTCCGGAGAACGCGGTCGTCCACTTCGACCTCCACTCCCCGGACGTGATCCACTCGTTCTGGGTCCCGGAGTTCGGGTTCAAGATGGACGTCATCCCCGGCCGGGACAACGCGTTCCAGGTGAACCTGGGTGACGACACCGCCGGTGAGTACATCGGCCGGTGCGCCGAGCTGTGCGGTGTGGACCACACCCGCATGCTCTTCAACGTCCAGGTCCTGTCCGAGGGCGACTACGAGTCCTGGGCCACCGAGCAGGAGCAGGCGGCCGAGGCCGAACGGACCGAGGCAGCCGAGACCCCCGACACCCCGGACTCCGGCGAGGACACCGGCGCCGAGGGTTCCAATGCCGAAGGCACGGGCTCCGGCGCCGACGAGGCCGAGGAGACCAACGAGTAATGAGCACGACCACCACCCCGACGCACACCGAAGGTCAGGGGGCGACGACCCACAAGGGCTCGAAGATCGTCAACTGGCTGACGTCGACCGACCACAAGGTCATCGGGTACATGTACCTGATCACCTCGTTCGCGTTCTTCCTCTTCGGTGGCGTCCTGGCGCTGCTCATGCGCGCCGAGCTGTTCTACCCGGGCATGCAGGTCATGTCCAACGAGCAGTTCAACCAGATGTTCACGATGCACGGCACGATCATGCTGCTGATGTTCGCGACCCCGCTGTTCGTCGGGTTCTCCAACGTCATCATGCCGTTGCAGATCGGGTCGCCCGACGTGGCGTTCCCCCGGATGAACCTGTTCAGTTACTACCTGTTCCTGTTCGGCAGCCTCATCGCCATCAGCGGGTTCCTGACCCCGGGCGGCGCGGCCAGCTTCGGCTGGTTCGCCTACACGCCGCTGTCCGACGCGGTCCGCTCCCCGGGCCTGGGCGGCGACCTGTGGATCCTGGGCCTGGCCGTCTCCGGTCTGGGCACCATCCTGGGCGCGGTCAACTTCATCACCACCGGGCTGTGCATGCGCGCGCCCGGCATGACGATGTTCCGCATGCCGATCTTCACCTGGAACACCCTGCTCACCAGCGTGCTGGTGCTCATCGCGTTCCCGGTGCTGACCGCGGCCCTGATCGCCCTGGGCGCCGACCGCATGCTCGGCACGCAGGTGTACAACGCCGAGCACGGCGGTGCCATCCTGTGGCAGCACCTGTTCTGGTTCTTCGGACACCCCGAGGTGTACATCATCGCCCTGCCGTTCTTCGGCATCGCGACGGAGATCCTCCCGGTGTTCAGCCGCAAGCCGATCTTCGGCTACAAGAGCCTCGTGGCCGCCACGATCGCCATCGCGGGCCTGTCCGTCACCGTGTGGGCCCACCACATGTTCCCGACGGGCGCGGTCCTGCTGCCGTTCTTCTCGTTCATGACGTTCCTCATCGCGGTGCCGACCGGTGTGAAGTTCTTCAACTGGATCGGCACGATGTGGCGCGGCCAGCTCACCTTCGAGACGCCGATGCTCTTCACCATCGGCTTCCTGGTGACCTTCCTCTTCGGCGGGCTCACCGGTGTGCTGCTGGCCTCCCCGCCGATCGACTTCCACGTCACCGACTCCTACTTCGTGGTGGCGCACTTCCACTACGTCGTGTTCGGCACCGTGGTGTTCGCGATGTTCGCGGGCTTCTACTTCTGGTGGCCCAAGTTCACTGGAAAGATGCTCAACGAGCCGCTCGGCAAGGTCCACTTCTGGCTGCTGTTCCTCGGCTTCCACGGCACGTTCCTGGTCCAGCACTGGCTGGGCGCCATGGGCTTCCCGCGCCGCTACGCCGACTACCTGCCGGGTGACGGCTTCACGCTGCTGAACCAGATCTCCTCGGTCTCCTCGTTCGTCCTGGCCGCCTCGACGCTGCTGTTCTTCTGGAACATGTACATCACGTCGAAGAACGCGCCCATGGTCGGTGTGGACGACCCGTGGGGCTACGGCTGCTCGTTGGAGTGGGCGACCTCCTGCCCGCCGCCCCGGCACAACTTCACGTCGCTGCCGCGGATCCGGTCCGAGCGTCCGGCGTTCGACCTCAACCACCCGCACGCCGCCGCCCCTGGCGCGGTCCCCGTCGGTGCCACGAAGGAGTAGGGGCGCATGAAGACGCAGGCCTATCTGTTCATGGGCGTCTCGACCTTCTTCGGTCTGGCTGCCGCCCTGTACGTCTACTGGTCCTGGCAGGACACCGGGGCCATCGAGTGGACCGGCACCACGGCGCTGGTCGTCTCGATCGGCTTCGGCTGGATGATCGGTTTCTGGCTCTGGCAGGCGGCCCGCCGCAGCGAGCACTTCCACGGTCTGCCCGCGGAGGAGCGGCTCGACGGTGAGATCGCCGAGAACGCCGGAGAGTACGGCTTCTTCAGCCCGCACAGCTGGTGGCCGATGTTCGTGGCACTGGCCGTCGCGTTCACCGCGGTGGGCGTGGCCATCGGCTGGTGGATGGTGATCATCGGTGGCTTCGCCGTCATCCTCACCTCCATCGGCTGGGTCTTCGAGTACTACCGCAAGGAGTTCCAGCACTAGCCGGAACACCGAGCCTCCGCCCCGGCGGCGGCCCCTCAGGGGGTCGCCGCCGGGGCTTTTCCGTGTCGGGAGGTGCCGGAGTGGCGAACACCGTGATCCGCCCCATGTCCGTTGTAACCTTATGGTCACTTAAAGTGACATCTGGGGGTTATGTCATGGACCGACGAGTCCGGTTCACCGGGCGCCTGGTCACCGGCACCATCGCCGCCGTCCTCCTGGCCACGGCCTGCACGGCCACGGAGGAGAGCGCGCCGGCGGCGCCCCGACCGCGGATCTCCGTCAGCCCGACACCGGGGGAGAGCGGTATCGCGCCCAACACGCCCGTACGGGTCTCGGTCGACGGCGGTGTCCTCACCGACGTGTCCGTCGAACAGGTCGGTGCCCGGGAGTGGGCGTCGGCGGAGTGGGGGGCCGAGGGCGACGAGCGGGCGTCCGTGGGCGGCTCCCTCACCGAGGACGGGTCCTCCTGGGTCAGCGACCGGAACCTGGCCCCCGGGTCCCGGGTGTCCGTCTACGCCACAGCGGAGGACGCCGACGGCGAGCGCAGCGAGGTGGTCTCCACGTTCGCCACCCACGAGGTGGCCGAGGACGCCCGCATGGCCGACCCGTTCGTCCTGCCGCAGGAGGGACAGACGGTCGGGGTGGGCATGCCGATCGTCGTCACCTTCGCCGAGCCCGTGGAACATCGCGAGCAGGTCGAGAACTCCATGCACGTGACCTCGGAGAAGGCCACCGAGGGCGCCTGGAACTGGACCGACGGGACCACCGCGGTGTTCCGCCCCGAGGAGTACTGGGAGCCCCACCAGAAGGTCGCCGTCGACCTGCGCCTGACCGGGGTCGAGGCCGCGGACGGGGTGTTCGGCGTCGCCGACCGGCGCGTCGAGTTCGAGGTCGGCCGCGAGCTCATCGCCACCATGCACGTCCCCGATCACCGGATGGACGTGGAGGTGGACGGCGAACGGGTCCGCTCCATCCCCGTCAGCAACGGCAAGGCGGAGCGGCGCTTCAACACCACGACCTCCGGCGTCCACGTCCTCATGGAGAGGTACGCCCGACTCGTGATGGACTCGGCGACGGTCGGCATCCCCGCGGGTTCGCCCGGGTACTACCGGGTCGACGTCGACTGGGCGGTGCGCACCTCCAACAGCGGCGAGTTCACCCACGCCGCACCCTGGAACGGGAGCATCGGCCACGCGAACCGGTCCAACGGCTGCACCAACATGTCCGTCTCCGACGCCCGCTGGTTCCACGACAACACGCTGATGGGGGACGTGCTGGAGACCACCGGCACCTCCAGGGAACTGGAGTGGGACAACGGGTGGGGCTTCTACCAGCGTTCGTGGAAGGAATGGCTGGAGCACAGTGAGACCGGTCGACCCCAGGTGACCGACGGGACGCCCCCTCCCGGCACCGTCCACGGCGAGGACCTGTGAGGCGGGGGAGCCCCAAGGGTCTCAGCGGGCCGTGAGAAGGGCCGTGAGGCGTTCGGAGGTCCTGTCCCAGGACCACTCCCGCTCCACCCATTCCCGGCCGCGTCCGCCCATCCGGGCGGCGCGGTCGGGGTCCTTCAGGAGGCGGACGAGCGCCCGGGCGGTGGGCCCCGGGAGGGTCCCGTCGACGACGTGCCCGGTCTCCCCGTCCAGCACCGCGTCCGGCGCGCCGCCGGAATCACCCGCCACCACCGGCAGACCCGTGGCGGAGGCCTCCAGGTAGACGATGCCCAACCCCTCGACGTCCAGGCCGCCACGCCGGGTACGGCACGGCATCGCGAACACGTCACCGGCGTCGTAGTGGGCGGGCAACTCCTCCGGGTCGACCGGCCCGGTCAGCACGACCGAGTCCAGCCCGGCCGCGGCCGACCGCAGCCGAGCCGCGTCGGGACCGTCGCCGACGATGAGCAGGGCCGCGTCGGGCACGTCGGCCAGCACACGGGGCCAGGCGCGCAGGAGGGTGTCCTGGCCCTTGCGGCGCACCAGTCGCGAGACGCACACCACCACCGGGCGTCCCCCCAGGCCGTAGCGGTCGCGGACCTTCCCGCCGCCCGCTCCGGGACGGAAACGGGTGGCGTCCACCCCCGGCGTCACCCGCCGCATGCGCGCCGCCGCGCCCGGGGACAGCGCCCGGGCCAACCGGCGTCGGGTGTACTCGCCCAGATGGGTGACCGTGTCGGTGGTGTCGCCGATGCGGCGCAGCGCCTCGCGCGCGCCCGGCAGCGCCGACCATCCCGTCTCGTGCCCGTGGGTCAGCGCCACCTGACGGCGCACCGTGCCCGACAACCGGCCGGCCAGCAGCCCCAACGGGGCGGCGGCCCCGTACAGCACCGCCTCGCGGTCCTCCAGCCGGGCGACGGCCTCCGCGCGCGCCGCCACGCGGGGGGTGGGCAGCAGGACCCGCGCGGCGTCGCGCACCACGGGGAAGGGCAGGCGCAGATCGAAACGGGGGTCGGCGGCGGCGTCCGCCCGGGAGGGCGAGGAGCAGTACACGACGACGTCGGGCAGACGCAGCGCCACCTCGTGGACGAAGGCCTCGATGCCCCCGGCGCGCGGAGGGAAGTCGTTGGTGATGATCAGGGTTCGCGGCACAGGCCGAGCGTAGCCGCCTCGGGCCGCGCACGCCCCGGACACGACGGAGCCCCGCACTCGATCGGGTGCGGGGCTCCGTGCGGTGAGGGCGACCGGGGTCCCCTCGACGCCGACGTGGTGGCGCCGCGCCCTCTCCGGACCGGTTCCCCGTTCACCCGCCTGTGGGGAAAGCCGTCCGACGCCGGCCTTCGAGGACGGGGAGACGGGCGTGCCGAAGCGGGATGAGGGCCCCGAGCGGTACGGACTACGGGCGGACCGCCGTCACGAAGTTCGCGCGGTAGTAGTCGCTGAGGGTGACGGTGCCGATGGGCCTGCTCGACGTCGAGGCGTGGACCATGACGTTGTCACCGGCGTACAGACCCACGTGGCTCGGGCTGGAGCCGTAGAAGAACAACAGGTCGCCGGGCTGCTTGTTCTCCCAGGAGACCCGCTGGCCGGCGTTGACCTGGTCGTAGGTGGTGCGCGGCAGGTTCACGCCCGCCTGACGCCAGGCGGCCTGGGTCAGGCCGGAGCAGTCGTAGCCGTTGGGGCCGGTGCCGCCCCACACGTAGGGCTTGCCGATCTGGGCGTAGGCGAAGTCCAGGGCCGCCTTGGCGTTGCCCGAGGCCGGGCCGGTGTACGTGCCGCCTCCGCCGGTACCGCTCCCGGTGCCGCCGCCTCCGGTGTTGGTGGTGTTGGCGGTGTTGGCGGTGTTGGCCGTGACCTCGGCCTGTTCCTCGGCGCTCAGCTCGTCGAGCAGGTCCTGCTGCTCGGAGAGCTTCTCCTCGGCCTTCTCGGTGGCCTCCTCCGCCTCTTCGAGGGCCTCGGCGGCCTCCTCCTCGGTGTCGGCGGCCTCGGTCTCCAGGGTCTCCAGCGCCGCCAGCTCTTCGAGGTACCGCTCAAGGTTGGCGTCGTGCTGGTCGGAGAGGTAGGTCAGGTCGGACTGGTGGACCATCGCCTCCTCGGGCCCGCCCGCTCCGATGAGCTGGGTGGGGGAGGTGAAGTCGGTGCCCGTGTAGGTGAGGTTGGCCAGGGTGCGCACACCGCGGCTCAGGCCCTCCACCCGCTCCCGCGCCTCCTCCAGGTCCTTCAGGATGTCCTGGAGCTTCTCCTCGGCGGCCTCGTGGGTCTCCTGGGCCTCGTTGTAGGTCGCGTTGAGTCCGATGAACTCCTCTTCGAGGCGTTCGATCTCCTCACGGACCTCCTCGATGGTCGGCTCCGCGTGGGCGACCGCGGTCGGTAGGAGGAAGGCACCCGAGGCCAGGATTGCGATGACCGATGCGCGGCGCGATACGGACACGGTGGGAAACACCTTCCTCAAGGGAGGACGCCGGTCGGAGAAGGGGCTCCGTACGACCGTCGGGGGACCGGACCGGCGTCATGAAGGGGTCGAAAGACGTTCGGCGTTGAACACTAGTGCATCCCTTGGGGCGCTCTCAACCTTTTCGTTACGTACCCGTCATTGACCGGGGGTGTCCGAAAATGAGGGGTCTCGATACGCCGAGAGGCCGCCCCCGCGATCGGGGACGGCCTCGTGGACGACGTCGTGTCAGGGACGCACGGCGAACTGGAACTGGCCGGCCCAGTAGGCGGCCAGACCGACCACCTCGATGTTGCGGCCGGTGCGCGGGGCGTGCACCATCTGCCCGTTGCCCGCGTACAGGCCGTTGTGGCCCAGGCTGCTGAAGAACATGATGTCGCCCGGCTGGAGGGCGTTCATGTCGTAGATGCGGGTGCCCACCTCGGCCTGGGAGTAGGTCGTCCGGGGCAGGTCCACACCGCCGTGACGCCAG
Source organism: Nocardiopsis lambiniae (assembly GCF_031845465.1). Classification (NCBI taxonomy): domain Bacteria; kingdom Bacillati; phylum Actinomycetota; class Actinomycetes; order Streptosporangiales; family Nocardiopsidaceae; genus Nocardiopsis; species Nocardiopsis lambiniae. The sequence continues at coordinate 232,127 of NZ_JAVREP010000005.1, forward strand.
GCGGCCTGGGTCAGGCCGGAGCAGTCGTAGCCGTTGGGGCCGGTGCCGCCGTAGATGTAGGGCTTGCCGATCTGGGCGTAGGCGAAGTCCAGGGCCAGGGCCGCGTTCCCGGTGGCCGAGCCGGTGTAGGACTGGCCGCCGGAGTCGTTCGCGCCCTCGGTGGAGACGTCGGCGTCGGGGAACTGGGTGAGCAGTTCCTCCTGCTCGGAGATCTTCTCCTCGACCTCGTCCTTGGCCTCTTCGCTCTTCTCCAGGGCCTCCTCGGCCTCTTCGAGAGCCTCCTCGGCCTCGTCCTTGAGGGAGAACAGGCGCTCGGCGGACTCGCCGAACTCGTCGAGCTGCGCCTTCTGCGAATCCGACAGGTAGTTGAGGTCGGCGGTCTGCTCCAACAGGTTCTCGGGCCCGTTGGAGGTCAGGAGGTTGGCCACCGAGTCCAGGTCGCCGGACTGGTAGGTCGCGTTGGCGAGCTTCTGGACCTTCTCCTTGAGAGCCTCGTAGTTCTCCTGCTCGGCCCCGACCTCTTCGTCGAGTTCGTCGTACCGGGCCTCGGCGACCTCGTGGTCCTCCTTGGCCTGGTTGTACTCCTCGACCGCCGTGGAGGCCTCCTCGTTGAGGCGCTCGATCTCCTCCTCCACCTCCTCGCGGGTCGGCTCCGCGTAGGCGGTGCCGGGGACGAGGAGTGAGCCGGCGACGACCGCTCCGATTCCCGTCGAAGCGGCGATTCGGCGAGCCGTACGCCGACCACCGGTGTTCTTCATGGCGGGCCACGCTCCTTGGGGTGTGAGAAATCCGCACGGGGGTGCTGGGGGGTGAAACGTACCGGGAGAGGCGCCCACGTTCGGGACAGGGGCACCGCGTGAGTGTGCGGGAGTCCGCCGGGGGACACGGGTGGCGTGCTATCCGGTAGAGCACTCACGTTCCCGGTAGAACCTAGCGGACCGCCCGGCTCGGCTCAACCACGGGGCCGAACACATGGCGTGGATCTCAAGGGGGGAAGCGGACACGGGTGCGGCGCCCCGGGCGCCGCACCCGCCTCAACCGTGCGACTCCAACCTGCGAAGGAAGATGGGCGAGGAGATCGCCCGGGCCCCGGCCCGCCGCACCGCGCCCACGATCTCCCGGTCGGAGGTGACGACGGCGATCGGCCGCCCCGGGGGTTCGGCGCGCACGAGGCGAACGATCAGCTCGTCCGCGGTCTCCCCGGGGGCGCTGAACAGCAGCCGCACCCGTCGGGTCTGCGCCACCACGGGCGGCGTGTCCACGTCCGCCCCGTCGAACACGCAGGTGATCTCGGCCTTGGTCCGACTGGCCACCCCCTCCAGGGAGGACAGCAGTCGGGTGCGCTGATCGGCCAGCGGCAGCGTCCCGTACCCGGTCTTGGTGACGTTGTAGCCGTCCACCAGAAGATGCACGCGCGGCACCGTCAACAGGTATTCGAGCAACCCGGGGTCGTCGTCGGGCAGCCCGCCCAGGGACACCCGTCGGCGCTCGTCGGTCTCGGCCACCACCAGGTCGGCGGGATCGTCCACGGAGGCGGGCAGCGCGAGTTCCCGTCGCAGCCCGTGGGACGCGTCCACCAGCACGTCGAGCAGGACGCGCAGCCGGGCGTCGTCGGCGTTTCGGCCCGCCCGTGCCGCCCGTCGGGCGTTCTCCACCTGGGCCTCGGCGGCGGACAACCGCGCCTTGAGCCGCCGGTTCTCCGACTCCAACGCGCCGAGTCGGCCGGTGATCGTCGCGGCGCGCTCGTCCGTCTCCGAGGTGATCCGATCGGCCCGGGACAGCGCCTCCTTGGCCCGGCGCCGTTCGGTGTGCACCTTCTGGCGCAGCTCGCCGATCTCGGCGCGCTGCTCCTTGATCTGGGAGCGCAACCGCTCCAGTTCGGACCGATGCTCCTCGCGGGTCTCCTCCAGCCGACGTCGCGCCGCGTCGAGCGCCTCGGCGGCCTCGTCCGCCTCCTTGGCACCGACCTGGCGGTCCAACTCCCGGTGGACACCCTCGATGATGTCCGCCCAACCCGACGGACGCAGGAGATAGGCGCAGGCCGCCACCGCCACGGGGTCCGCGGCGGGCGGTACCAGGCCCGAACGCAGACCCTCGGCGAGTTCGGGCCACACCTGTTCGACCCGGTCGGCCACCAGGGCTCGGAACTCCGGGTCGTTCTCCAGTTGCGCGGCGATCTGCGGACCGGCCAACCGCGCCCGACGGCGCGGTTCGAACTTGGCGACCCGTCTCAGCGCCGGCGGAAGTTCCGCGGCGCGCATCCCACCCAGCACGTCGGAGCCGTAGTCGACGATCCGGGAGCGCACGGCCTCGGGCAGCGGGCGGAGCAGCCGCCCCTCCTCCGCCTCGGGAACGAGCGCCGACGCGGTGTCCCCGGAGTCGCCGGCCTCCGGGCCGGTGCTCATGCCCGACCCGTCGGGCTCTCCGCCGAAGTGTCGGAGACCGACCGGTCGGCGTCGGGGCGGGCGATGATCTCGATGCGGTCCGCGGCCCCGCACCACCGGCACTTGACCTGCTCGATCGTCTCGGAGAGCGTGGTGCGCTCCTCCACCCGACCCTCGCCGGCCAGGTCCAGGTGCAGGTAGTCCTGGGAGCGGACGGTGCGCGTCACGTCGAACCGCGTGAGGTTGCCGCATCCGGTGCACCGCCACCGCTCATTGTCACCCGGCATCGCGATCCCCACGGTTCCTCCTCTTGTCGTGTACGGCACGAGAGCCTTGTGCCCCATCACCCACATCTTTCCATGTCGGGCGGGTCGCACCGGAGGCCGGCCGCGTTCGGTCGTCGGCGCCGATTACCCTGACCGGGTGGTTCGACGGTCCGCGGTGCCTCAGGGCGTGCAACTCGACATCGGTGATCTCGGCACCCCACTGGGCGCCGTGTCCTTCGTCGTGCTCGACCTGGAGACCACCGGCACCAGCGCCACGAACTCCAGGATCACCGAGGTCGGGGCGGTGCGGGTGCGCGACGGCGAGGTCGTGGAGGAGTTCACCACCCTGGTCGACCCGGGGATCCTCATCCCGGCCGAGATCACCCTGCTCACCGGCATCACCCAGTCCATGGTGGCCACCGCGCCGCCCATGGAGGAGGTACTGCCGAAGGTCCTCGCCTTCCTCACCGCCGAGGCCGGTAGCGCCCTGGTCGCCCACAACGCCCCCTTCGACGTGGGATTCCTCAAGGCGGCCTGCGAACGCCACGGCGTGGAGTGGCCGGCCCCGCCCGTGGTGGACACCCTCCGCCTCGCCCGCGCGGTGCTGCCCCCAGGGCAGACGCGCAATCACCGACTGGGCACCCTGGCCGCGTTCTTCGGCTCGCCCGTCACCCCCAACCACCGGGCCCTGGACGACGCCCGCGCCACCGTCACCGTCCTCAACGGACTCATCGACCGACTGACACCCCTGGGTGTGGGCAGCCTGGAGGAACTGCGCGCCGTCAGTAAACCGCCCACCCGCGCCCAGCGGGCCAAGCGGCACCTGGCCGAAGGGCTGCCGGAAAGGCCCGGCGTGTACGTGTTCACCGACGCGCGCGGCGGTGACCTGTACGTGGGCAAGAGCAACAACCTGCGCCGCCGGGTGGCCTCCTACTTCACCGCCGCCGAGAACCGGCAGAGGATCCGGGAGATGGCCGGGGTCGTCGAGGGCGTCACCCCCATCGTGTGCGCCACCGAACTGGAGGCGTCGGTCCGCGAACTGCGCATCATCGCCGAACGCAAGCCCCCCTACAACCGCCGGTCGCGCAACCCCGAACGGGCCCGCTGGGTCACCCTCACCACCGAGACGTATCCGCGCCTGTCGGTGGTGTCCACGGTCAAGGACGACGGCGCCCCCTACATCGGCCCCTACGGTTCGGCGTCCGAGGCCGAACAGGCCAAGGAAGCGCTGCTGCACGCCCTGCCGCTGCGTCAGTGCACGCACCGGCTCACCGTCGAGGGCGACGGAACGGTCCCCTGTGTGCTGGCCCAACTGGGCCGGTGCGGAGCGCCCTGCGACGGCACCGAACCCCTCGCCGACTACCTGGCGCACGCCGAGGCCGCGCGCACCGCCATGACCGGTGACCCCGCCGTGATCGTGGACGCCCACACCGCGCGCATCTCCGAACTCGCCGCCCACCTGCGTTACGAGGAGGCCGCCGCCCTGCGCGACCGCCTCACGGCCTTCCTGCGCGGTGCCCGCCGGGCCCAGCGCCTGGCGGCCATCGCCGCCGTGCCCCATCTCGTCGCCACGCGGCGCGGCCCCACCGGGTGGGACACGAGCGTGGTCCGGTACGGCCGCCTCGCCGCCGGCGCCGTCCTGGAGCCCGGGATGGAACCCGCCGCGTTCCTGCGCGCCCTGGTCGCCACCGCCGAGACCGTCGAACCGGCGGTCGGGCCGCTGCCGAGCGCCCTGCCCGCCGAGACCGAACTGATCCTGACCTGGCTCGACGATCCCGCCACGCGGTTGGTGGAGATCGAGGGGGAGTGGACGTGCCCGTTGCGCGCCGCCGAGGCGCACACGGAGATGACACACTGGGCGTATGGCCGCGCTACCGCTCAATGACGACTACCCCGTCCGCCGCGCCCCCGTCGTCGCCTACACGCTGATCGCGGCCAACGTCCTCGCCTACCTCATGTCCCCGCAGGCGGCCACCGCGGTCTGGTACTCGGCCGACATGGTGGAGCGGTTCTGCGAGATCCAGGATTACTTCATGCGGTGGGGCGCCGTCCCCGCCGAGATGTTCGGGTACGTGGACCTGGCCGAGCCGGTGGTCCCCGAATGCGGCTCCCTTGAGGGCAAATCCGTCTGGCTGTCGGTGTTCGCCTCGATGTTCGTCCACTCCGGTGCCTTCCACCTGGTGGGGAACATGGTCTACCTGTTCGTGTTCGGCCCCGTGGTGGAGGACCGCATCGGACGGCTGCGCTTCCTGGCGCTGTACCTGGTCACCGGGCTGGCCGCCGCCTACGGCTTCGCCCTGGGCGACCCGCAGGGGCAGATCCCCATGGTCGGCGCCTCCGGGGCGATCTCCGGGGTGCTGGGCGCCTACCTGGTGGTGCAGTTCCGCAGCCGGGTGACCACCCTGGTGTTCGGCGTCGTCCCCATGCGCCTGCCGGGGTGGGCGCTGGTGGGCAGCTACTTCGTCCTTCAGTATCTTCTCTACGTCACCACATCGAACGCCCCCGGTGCCGGCTCCGGCGTCGCCTACGCGGCGCACGTGTACGGATTCGTCGCCGGGGTGATCGCGGGATGGGTGGTCTACCGGCTGCGATGGCGCTCCGGGACGCGGCTCTCCGACGTCTACTAGCCGTGCGCGCGCCCGGGGCCGTCCGCCCGCGCCGACACCGCCCTGGAGGCACAGTGATCACCGCGATCGTCATGATCAAGGCCGACGTCCACCGCATCGCCGAGGTCGCCGAGGCCATCGCCGAGATCGACGGGGTGAGCGAGGTCTACTCGGTCACCGGCGGGGTCGACCTCATCGCCATGGTGCGGGTGCGCCGCCACGAGGACCTGGCCGAGGTCATCCCCGGGCGGGTCAACAAGGTGCCCGGGGTGACCTCGTCCGACACCCACATCTCCTTCCAGACCTACTCCAAGCACGATCTGGAGTCGGCGTTCGCCATCGGCTGGTAGCCGAACGCGCGAACACCCCGACACGACGGAGGGGGCGGTGCCGGTCGCGGCACCGCCCCCTCCGTCGTGTCGGGCGGGGTCAGACCTTCTTCGCCAGGGACTGACTGATCTCCACCCAGCCGGCCAGGGTCCGCTCGGCGGCACCGCTGTCGATGGCCGCGACCGCCCGTTCGTACCCCACGCGCACGGCGTCCAGGAGCGGCCCCTCGACGCCGTCCACGGAGGCCAGCGCCGCGCCCGCGTTGAGCAGGACCGCGTCGCGCACCGGACCGGGCCGTCCCGCCACCAGGTCGCGCACCGCCTGGGCGTTGAACTCCACGTCGCCACCGCGCAGCGCGTCCGGGGCCGACCGCTCGATGCCCAGGTCCGCCGGGTCCAGCGTCTCGCGCCGGGCCTCGCCGTCGCGCACCACCCACACCGTGGAGGTGGTCGTGGTGGTCAGCTCGTCCAGGCCGTCGTCGCCCCGGAACACCAGCGCCGACGCGCCCCGCCCGGCGAACACCCCGGCGATGACCTCGCACATGCGCTCGTCGAACACGCCGATCGCCGACGCGGTCGGCCGGGCCGGGTTGGTGAGCGGGCCCAGGAAGTTGAACACGGTCGGCACCGCCAGTTCGCGGCGGGGCTTGGCCGCGAATCGCAGCGACGGGTGGAACAGGGGGGCGAAGCAGAAGGTGATGCCCGCCTCCTCCGCCGTGCGCGCGGTCAGCTCCGGCGGCAGGTCCAGGACCACGCCCAGTCGCTCCAGCACGTCGGCCGTCCCGCAGGACGAGGACGCGGCGCGGTTGCCGTGCTTGACCACACGGGCCCCGGCCGCCGAGGCGACGATCGCCGCCATCGTCGACACGTTCACCGTGTGCGCCCGGTCGCCCCCGGTACCGACGATGTCCAGGGTCGGGCCGGGCACCTCGACGCGGACCGCGTTGTCGAGCATGCCCTGGGCCAGACCGGTCACCTCGGACACGCTCTCGCCCTTGGCGCGCAGGGCGATCGCGAATCCCGCGATCTGGGCGTCGGTCGCCGAACCCGACATGATCTCGTTCATCGCCCACGCGGTGTCGGGGGCGCTGAGGGTGACACCGCCGAGCAGGGCGGTGATGAGGTTGGCCCAGGTCCGCTCGGTGACGGCGGAACCCTCATCGGACGCGGGACGGGCGGGGACGTTCACGATTCTTCGACTCCATGCATGACGTGGGCGAGGCCGGGGCGGCGCGGGTCGTACCGCACCGCCGATCAGGGCACCGGGGGATCAGGGCAGGGCGCGGCGACGCCATCGCCCGGTGTCGGCGCCGTGGTTGAGGGCCCCGCCCACCGCGCGGCGACGGCGCATGTCCCGCTCGCCGTTGTCGACTCTCATGGGGTCACCCGCTGAGCGCGGTGAGCCGGCGACGCATCAGCTCCGCCAGCGAACCCGCCAGCGCGACCGGGTCGATCGGGTGGCTCACCACCTGCTCGGCCTGCGACCAGGTCGCCAGCCAGCCGTCGTCGCGGCGGCCCACCAGCAGCAGCACCGGTGGGCACTGGAAGATCTCGTCCTTGACCTGACGGCACAGGCCCATGCCGCCCACCGGGGCGGCCTCGCCGTCGAAGATCGCGACGTCGATGCGCTCGGCCGGGTCGGTCGTCTCCAGTTTGCGCAGCACCATCGGCGCGGTCGCGCACTCGACGATCTCCACCCGGGGCACGTCGGCGGCGGGGCGACGCCCGATCGCCAGGCGCACCTGCTCGCGCGTGTCGGCCTTGTCGCTGTAGACCAGTACGCGCATCCGGGCACCCGTGTCCGTACCGCTGACCACCATCGCGCAACCGTCCCATCGCTTCGGACCAGGGCCGCCGCCATGGGGGGTGCGGCCGAGGCGTCCATTGGCTGTATGCCTCTGACTGTATTGCCTTGTGGTCCCGCTGCCCAGGAGTTCCGGACCCGCCGGTGCGGGGCTGAGACCTTCGACACCACAGGATGCCAGTACCTCCGGGGGGCGCGCTAACCCGCCCCCGGGCGGGCGTTGTGCAACGGTGATCGTTTCGTTGCCCCGCCGTTGGACGAAGGGGATTCAAGGGCCCCGAGGAGGGGTACGGATCGCCTCGGTCGTCCGGGATCGCGCTTCGCGCGACGCGCGGGCGCGTCGGACACCACCCGGGAGGGCTTCGCACGGTACAGTAACGCCCGAGTCACGAAGCGCGGCCTGCCCCCGGGTCCCGGCGCGGCCGATCCAGGCCCTGATCCGCCGCCTTACGGGGGGTCGAGTACGGACCTTCGCGAGATGCCGTAATAATGCTCCCGTGGCGACAGCAACCGCGAACCCAAAATCAGCACCGACACCAGCACATGGTGCGGCAAAGCGTCCTGACCTGGTGAGCGTTGGCACCATCGTTTGGTTGGCCAACGAGCTCATGTTCTTCGCTGCGCTGTTCGCGATGTACTTCACCATCCGATCGGTGATCAACGGCAACCCCGACCTGGGGCTCTGGCCCGACGCACATCTCAACGTGCTCTGGGCGTCCACGATCACCGTGGTCCTGGTGGCTTCCAGCTTCACCGCTCAGGCCGGCGTGTTCGCCGCCGAGCGCGGTGACGTCAAGAAGCTGCGCATGTGGTTCTTCATCTCGTTCTTCATGGGCCTGTTCTTCGTCATGGGCCAGGCGTACGAGTACTACGAACTCATCGTGCACGAGGGCCTGACCCTTCAGTCCAGCCCCTACGGGTCGATGTTCTATCTGACCACGGGCTTCCACGGACTCCACGTCATCGGTGGTCTGATCGCGTTCCTCATCATGCTGGGACGCACGTACGCAGCGAAGCGCTTCACTCACCAGCAGGCGACCAGTGCGATCGTCGTGTCCTACTACTGGCACTTCGTCGACGTGGTCTGGATCGCTTTGTTCTTCACCATCTACTTCATCCAGTAACCCGAAACGGGGAAACCGTGAAATGGATTACCGCGCGGCGACGGCATCCCCTTGCGGGGTATGTCGTCGTCATCCTCGCGTTGGCCCTGTTCGGGGTGGGGTACGCCGGATTGGCCCCCACCGCCGACCAGGCGCAGGCGCAGACCCTCGCCGCTGACGCTCCGTCCCCCGAGGACGTGGACGTCGCCGAGGGCAAGACCGTCTTCGACCAGACCTGCGCCACGTGCCACGGTCTGGACGGTTCGGGCAGCGAGGTCGGCCCGGACCTGCGCGACGTCGGTCCCGCGGCGATCGACTTCCAGGTCAGCACCGGCCGTATGCCGTCCATGAACCCGGACGCGCAGATGCCGCGCAAGCCGATGGTCATGACCGAGCAGGAACTGGCCAACCTGATCGCCTACTACAACGAGTCGATCCGCAGCGGCACCAACGGTGCCGACGTCCCCTACGACGTTCCGGGCGGCGCCCCGGGCTACGACGACTTCAAGCCGCTCCGCAGCGACTTCGCCGAAGGCGAGGCCGGCTCCGAGGAGTACGAGGCGGCACTGGAGGAGGCCGAGGCCGAGTACCGGACGGCGCTTGAGGAGTACCAGGACGAGTACGACGAGTACATCGCCGGTGCCGACAACACCGATATGGGCATGCGCCTCTACCTGACCAACTGCGCCCACTGCCACGGTTGGTCCGGCGGCGGCGGCGCGCTCACCGACGGTCGGTGGGCCCCCGAGATCCACGAATCCACTCCCCGTGAGATCTACGAGGCCATGGTCAGCGGCCCCGGTGCCATGCCCATGTTCAGCGACGGCGCCATCGACCCGGAGGAGAAGCAGGAGCTCATCTCCTACGTCAAGACCCTCCAGGCCGAACCGAACGCCGGCGGCATCTTCGACCTGGACCGGGTCGGCCAGGTCGCCGAAGGCCTGATCGGGTGGGTCGTCGGACTCGCCCTGATCGTCGCCTGCGCGATCTGGATCACCGCGAAGCAGCGTGCCCATGACTGAGAACAACATCGATAACACCGGGGACGACACGCCGAAGCGCGTGGTCGGCACCCCGGCGGCCGAGGAGCCCGTGGTGTCCGTCAAGGCCGAGCAGGCCCGGGACGACCACAACGGCCCCTACCCGGCCTCCGAGACCCACTTCAACTCCGAAGAGGTCCAGCGTCGGGGCGAGAAGGTCGCCTCCGCCTGGTTCATCATCGCCTTCCTGGGCGGTATCGGGTTCCTGGTCTCCTACTTCCTCTTCACACCGGGACAGATCGCGGACCCGCAGTACGGCCAGTACTCGAACATGCTCCTGGGTGGCACGCTCACCCTCGCCATGTTCGGTATCGGCGCCGGTATGACCGTGTGGGCCCGCAAGGTCATGCCTCACTACGAGGTCTCCTCGCCCTACGACGAGCTGCCCTCCAACGACGAGGAGAAGGGGTCCTTCAGCGCCTTCTTCATGCAGGGCGCCGACGAGAGCGGGTTCACCAAGCGCCCGCTCATGCGCCGCACCCTGATCCTGGCGATGGTGCCGCTGGGCCTGGCCCCGATCGTGCTGCTGCGCGACACCGGCCCGTTGCCCGGCGACAAGCTCAAGAACACGCCGTGGGAGGACGGCCGTCGTATGTACGTGGAGGGCACGCACCGCTACGTGCGTGCCGAGGACCTGGAGAACGACCCGTACGGGATGATCTCCGCCCTCCCCGCCGTCGACGACGATCACTACCCGCACGGGATCAGCCTCAACGACGCCGCCAAGTCCGTCATCCTCCTCATCAAGATGCCCGAGGAGGACTGGCAGCCGAGCATGAACGACGAGATCGAGGTCGACGGTGAGACCGGTACGCGTCTGAACTGGACGCACAACGGGATCATCGCCTACTCCAAGATCTGCACGCACGTCGGCTGCCCGGCGGCCCTGTACGAGCGCACGACGCACCGCATCCTGTGCCCGTGCCACCAGTCCACGTTCGACGCGTCGGACGCCGCCAAGGTCGTCTTCGGCCCGGCCCACCGGCCGCTGCCGCAGCTCCCCATCGGCGTCGACGATGAGGGTTACCTCATCGCCAAGGGCGACTTCACGGAGCCGCCCGGTCCGACGTTCTGGGATTACGCGAAGGACTAGTCGATGAGCAAGACCACGCAGGCTCCCAAGGCGCTACGCGGCGTCGGAAACTTCATCGACGACCGCTTCCACGTGGCCAAGATGGGCGAGAAGAACCTTCGCAAGGTCTTCCCGAACCACTGGTCGTTCATGCTGGGCGAGATCGCGCTCTACTCGTTCATCATCCTGCTCGTCACGGGTGTCTTCCTCACGCTCTGGTTCAAGCCGAGCATGATGGAGGTCGTCTACGACGGGCCCTACGAGCGTCTCAACGGTGTCGTGATGTCGGAGGCCTACGCCTCGACACTGCACATCGACTTCGCGGTGCGCGGTGGGTTCCTGGTCCGCCAGATCCACCACTGGGCCGCGCTGATCTTCGTCGCGGCACTCGTCGTGCACATGCTCCGGGTGTTCTTCACCGGCGCCTTCCGCAAGCCGCGCGAGATCAACTGGCTGATCGGTGTCTCGATCTTCGTCCTGGCGATGCTCGAAGGCCTCTTCGGCTACTCGCTGCCGGACGACCTGCCCTCCGGCATGGGCGTCCGCATCCTCCAGGGCGTGATGCTCGCGCTGCCGCTGGTCGGCACGTACATCTCGATGTTCCTGTTCGGCGGGGAGTTCCCCGGCGAGGACATCATCACGCGCCTGTACATGCTGCACGTGTTGGCGATCCCGGCCCTGCTGCTGGGGCTGATCGTCGCGCACTTCATGATCCTGTGGCACCAGAAGCACACCCAGTACCCGGGACCGGGTCGAACGGACAAGACCGTGGTGGGAACCCCGATGTTCCCCGGCTTCGCGGTCAAGGCCGGCGGGTTCTTCTTCTTCACGTTCGCCGTGATCGCGGGCCTGAGCGCTTTCGTGCAGATCAACCCGATCCACCTGTTCGGTCCGTTCACCCCGACGTCCATCACCTCCGGGCTCCAGCCCGACTGGTACATGGGCTTCATGGAGGGGTCGCTGCGGATCTTCCCGAACACGCTCGACTTCCAGATCTTCGGGTACGCCGTTCCGATCGGTGTGCTGGTGCCGGGCCTCATCGTTCCGGGCATCATCTTCGGTGGCCTGGGGGCGTGGCCGTTCATCGAGCAGTGGATCACCGGCGACAAGCGGGCGCACAACGTGGCCGACCGGCCGCGCAACGCCCCGGTCCGCACCGGTGTCGGCGTCGCGGGCATCACCTTCTACGGGATCCTGTGGCTGGCCGGGTCGAACGACATCCTCTCGGAGACGTTCTCGATCAACCTGTACCTGACCACGTACATCTTCCGTGTGCTGTCCATCGTCGGTCCGATCCTCGCCTTCATCATCACCAAGCGCATCTGCCTGGGGCTCCAGCGCCGTGACCGGGAGACCCTGGAGCACGGCTACGAGAGCGGCATCATCCGGCAGCTGCCCAGCGGTGAGTTCATCGAGGTCCACAAGCGCAACTCGCACGAGACCACGGAGGTGCTGGCGTCCAAGCCGACCATCACCTCCACAGCCCTCACCGAGGAGCAGGTGGACGACAAGGGCGTGGAGAATCCCGAGGGCCGCAAGCCCAAGGGACGCCTCCGTCGGGCCCTGGCCGAGTGGTACACGAAGGACAACGTGTCGGTGGAGGGGGTGCGGCCGCACAGCGGTCACCACCTGCACCACTCGGACGAGGCACTGAAGGAGCACGCCTCCTCCCACTAGAGGGGCGTGGATCCGGTAGCGACCGTTTCACCCCGAAGGGACCCGGCCGAGGGCCGGGTCCCTTCGTCGTTCCCGGAAGGTCGGGCCCGTTCCCCGGGTCGGGCGGGCCCGCTCCGCCGTGTCCTCGGATCGTGGTCCCGCGGTGGGAACCCGGGTTCCCACCGCGGGGGCGCCGACGGTGGGGCCCGGGGGCCGCGTGAGGGCGCTGGGGCGTGCCGCGGGGCTTCGCGCCGTTCGGGGTGCCCGACCTCGGGGCGAGGCCCTCACCGGCCACTACGCGCGCCCGGGGCCCCGTCGGGTGCGACCGGGGCCGGTCGAGGTCGTGAACCGCGGCTCCAGCGAGGGGCGGTGACCCGTGGCGGGTGGGGCGGACCCCGCCCGAGATCGGATCGTTCGGCCCGGTCAGGGGCGCGATCCGTGTTCGGGGAGCGGTAGGGGGCGACCGTCCGGGGCGGGGGGTCCATCCCTCCCTGCGGGCCCCTGGGAGAGGCGGGACCACCGGTGAGTCCGGTATGTCGGAGGTTTCGGCGGAACCGAAAAGCCGGTCCTCCTGGAAAGGAGGACCGGCTCGTCAGAGGGGGAGATCAGGCCGAGTAGATCTCCTCGATCTCCTTGCTCCACTCCTTGTTGACCACGTGGCGCTTCACCTTGAGGGAGGCGGTCATCTGGCCGCTCTCCTCGGTGAAGTCCGAGGGCAGGATCTTGAACTTCTTGATCGCCTCGGCCTTGGACACGGCCTGGTTGGCGTGGTCGACCGCCTCCTGGATCGCCGCGACCAGGTCCGGGTCCTCGGTCAGCTCGGGGATGCCGCCGGTCTTCTTGTTGGCGTCCTTCCACTGCTCGAAGGACTCGGGGTCGATCGTGATCAGGGCCGCGATGAACTTGCGGTTGTCGCCGACCACCATGCACTGGCTCACCAGGGCGTTGGCGCGGATGCGGTCTTCGAGCACGGCCGGTGCCACGTTCTTGCCGCCCGCGGTGACGATGATCTCCTTCTTGCGGCCGGTGATGCTGAGGAAGCCGTCGTCGTCGAGCGAACCGAGGTCGCCGCTGCGGTAGAAGCCGTCCTCGGTGAAGGCCTCCTTGGTGGCCTTCTCGTTGTTCCAGTAGCCCGCCATGATGTGGTCGCCCTTGAGGAGGACCTCTCCGTCCTCGGCGATGCGGATGCTGGTGCCCGGCATCGGCTGGCCCACGCTGCCGATCTTGTTGAACTCCGGGCTGTTCACCGAGGTCGGCGCGGTGCTCTCGGTGAGGCCGTAGCCCTCGATGATGGTGAAGCCGATACCGCGGAAGAAGTGGCCCAGACGGGCGCCCAGCGCGGAACCGCCGGAGACGGCGTAATCGGCGTTGCCGCCCAGCGCCGCGAGGAGCTTGCCGTAGACCAGCTTGCCGAAGAGGGCGTGCTTGAGCTTCAGGGTGAGGGGGATGCGGCCCGTCGCGAGCGCCTGGCTGTAGGCGATGGCGGTGTCGGCCGCCGCGGCGAAGATCTTGCCCTTGCCGGCGGCGGTGGCCTTCTGCTCGGCCTTGGTGTACACCTTCTCGAACACGCGGGGCACCGCGAGCAGGAAGGTCGGCTTGAACACCGAGAACTGCTCGATGAGGTCGGGCCCGGTGGACGGGTAGTGGCCGAGGGTGGCCTTGGCCTCGATGACCATGACCTGCACGAAGCGGGCGAAGACGTGGGCCAGCGGCAGGAAGAGGAGGGTGGAGGGGTTCTCCTTGCCGCGCAGGACCTGCTTGGCCGGCCCCTCCAGCGCGCTGTGCGCGATGAACAGGAAGTTGCGGTGGGTCAGCACGCAACCCTTGGGGCGCCCGGTGGTGCCGGAGGTGTAGATCAGGGTGGCGGTGTCGTCGGCCTTGGCGGCGGTACGACGCTCCTCCAGGTCGGTGACCTCGGCGCCGGCCTCGCGGAGCGCGGTGAACTCCGGACCCTCGAAGCGCCAGATCTCCTTGAGTTCCGGGGCCTTCTCACGGATGGACTCGACACGCTCCGCGTGGGCGGCGCTCTCGACGAAGATCGCCTTGGCGGAGGAGTCGGAGAGGATCCACTCGATCTGCTCGGCGGAGGAGGTCTCGTAGATCGGGACGGTGACCGCGCCGATGGACCAGATCGCGTAGTCGATCACGGTCCACTCGTAGCGGGTGCGCGACAGCAGGGCGACGCGGTCGCCGTGCTCGATGCCTGCGTTGATCAAGGCCTTGGCGTACGCGGCGACCTCGCCGTGCAGCTCCGCGACGGTGATGTCGCGCCACTGGCCGGCCTCTTGGCGGCGGGCTGCGACGGCGTTCGGCTCACTGGCGGCGCGCGCGTAGAGCGTGTCGGTCAGCCGCGCGTCGTCGGAGATCTCAGCCTTAGCGGGAGAGCTGTATTCGCGCACGTGATGCTCCTGGACGTGTACGGGTACTGAATGTGTGGGGACGTGACGACGGTAACAACACAAGGCTACTGATGAGTAGAACGTGTTGCCGTTCGGTATCCAACGGTGATCCGGAGTTGACCGGCCGACCTGGGGCGACGCGAACTATACGCCCGACATGTGCTTCGTGCACATCAGGTTAACTTCGTCCGCTTTGCTCACAACGTTCAACACTCCCCCGCCCATCCCTGGTTCTCCCCTGATCCTTCCCCGGGAGACGTCTCCTCGGGCTCCGCGTTGGCTAACGTGAAGCGGGAATCAGCCCGTTCAGAGGAGGACCTGATGGCGGAGAACACCGGTCGCGGCACCGATGACATCATCGACGACGCCCTGAGATTGGTCGACGGACTCCAGCGCAAGTTGTTGATCGCCGGGGTCAAGCGCGGCGTGGGCGCGGTCACCTCTCCTCCCGCCAAGGGGGACGTCTGGGAGGAGGCCGTCCGGCTGGAGGACCCCGAGCCGCGTCCGGTCCTGGAGGAGGTCTTCGACATCGTCCGCACCTCGGCTCCGGAGATCGCCGGGCACCTCGGCCGGGCCGGGCTGGGCGTCGTCGACGCGCTGGGACGCACCTGGGGGGTCGTCGAACGATCCCTTGAGCGACCGGCCTCCGAGCACGCGCCCGACACCCGTGCCCCCTGGCGCTCCGAAGGCGGAGAACGCCAGGTCACCTCGGGTTAGTCAGGTGGGGTGTCCAGGGCGTCCCGAGCCTGGTTTAATCGAATGGTTTACACCATTTGAAAAGACCCATGCCATGGGCCTGGCTACTTATGTCAGAGTTCGGGCGTAAGTGAGAAGGAGTCGCCCCTCATGCTGACCATCGGAGTGGACATCGGCGGGACCAAGGTCGCCGCCGGGGTGGTCGACCACAACGGGCGAATCCTGGACCGGGTCAAGTACCCCACCCCCGCCAACGACCCCCGCGGACTGGCCGACGTCGTCGCCAAGGCCGTCGAGGAGCTGCGCGGCCGTCGGCACGGCGACGTGGTGCAGGCCGTCGGCGTGGGCGTCGCCGGGTTCGTGGACGAGGACCGGGCCACCGTACAGATCGCCGTCAACCTGGGCCTGCGCGACGACCCCCTCAAGGAGCGGGTCCAGCAACGGGTGGGTCTGCCCGTCGTCATCGAGAACGACGCCAACGCCGCGGCGTGGGCCGAGGCCCGCTTCGGCGCCGGGCGGGGCAGCGATCACATCGTCTGCGTCACCCTCGGCACCGGTATCGGCGGCGGCCTGGTCATCGGCGGCCGACTGCACCGGGGCCGCTTCGGCGTCGCGGCCGAGGTCGGCCACTACCGCGTGGTGCCCCACGGCCGTCGTTGCGCCTGCGGCAACCACGGCTGCTGGGAGCAGTACGCCAGCGGTCGCGCCCTGGTGGCCGCGGGCCAGGACCTGGCCCGTACCGACCCGGTGGCGGCCGAGCGGATGCTCAAGCTCGCCGGCGGCGTCGTCGAGCAGATCGAGGGCCACATCATCACCCAGGCCGCGATGGACGGTGACGAGGGCGCCCTGACGTGCTTCCGCACCATCGGGGAATGGGCCGGGGCCGGCCTGGCCGACCTGGCCGCGATCCTGGACCCGGAGTGCTTCGTCCTCGGCGGCGGTGTCTCCGACGCCGGTGCGATCCTGCTGGAGCCGGTCCGCGACGCCTTCGCCCGCAACGTCTCGGGTCGCCCCGGTCGCCGGTTGGCCGAGATCCGCCTGGCCGAGCTCGGCGGTGAGGCCGGCATCGTCGGCGCCGGGGACCTGGCCCGTCACTGACGTACGCGAACGGCCTCGGTGCTCCGCGCACCGAGGCCGTTCGCACGTCCTTACTCGGAGGCCTGCCTCCTCGCGGCCTTCTTCTCCGCACGGCCGGCCCGACGCTCCTCCTTGCGGCGCGTCCGCTCCGCGCGACGGCGCTCCTTGTCGTCGGCGTTCTGCTCCTTGCGCGCCTCGCGCGCCTCCTCTTCGAGCTCCGCCTTGACCGCCTGGGCGTACCGGTCCACGTACTCCTGACCGGACAGCTCCATGAGCGCGTACATGATCTCGTCGGTGACCGCGCGCAGGACCCGCTGGTCCTTCTCCATGCCGTAGTAGCGGGAGAAGTCCAGGGCCTTGCCGAACTTCACCTGGGGCCGGATGCCCAACTTGGGCACGGTCCGCCCCGGCGGCATGATCTTGTCCGCGTTGATCATCGCCATCGGCACGACCGGTACCCGCGCCTCCAGCGCGATCCGGGCCACCCCGGTGCGCCCCCGGTACAGCTTGCCGTCGGGGGACCGCGTGCCCTCGGGGTAGATGCCGAGCAGTTCGCCGCGCTTGAGCACCTTCAGTCCGGTGCGCAGCGCAGCCTCACTGGCCTTGCCCCCGGAGCGGTCGATGGGGATCTGTCCCACGCCGGAGAAGAAGGCCCTGCTGGCCAGGCCCTTGACGCCGGTCCCGGTGAAGTACTCCGACTTGGCCAGGAACGTGATCCTGCGCGGCAGCGGAAGCGGGCCGAAGAAGTGGTCGGAGAAGGACAGGTGGTTGCCCACCATGAGGGCCGGGCCACGGCGCGGCACATTCTCCACACCCTCGGCGCGGGGTTGCCACAGCACGGCCAGGATCGGCCCCAGAATCGCCTTGACCACCCAATAGAACATCTCTTCGGATCACCCCTGCACACGCGGGGAGCCTCCGGGCAGGGTCTGCCGCGTCTCACTGTCCCGCTCGGCCAGCACTGCGACGAGGATACTCAGTCCACGGCACGTGATGCGCGACACCCCTCTTCCGGTACGAGAACGGAACATGGGGGCCACCCATGACAAACGGTCCGCCGAACGGTTAGCCTCACGCCTGTGAAGCCGGGGTGACCGCCGCGGCGCCGTACGCATTCCCTGGGGGCAGTTCCGTGAGACCGACCGACGATACCGTTCTGATCCCCGGTGCGGAACCCTTCAGCCACCGGGGATCCGATGTCGGCGTCCTCCTGTGCCACGGATTCACCGGTTCCCCGCGCTCCATGCGCCCCTGGGCCGATCACCTGGTCGCCGCGGGCCTCAGCGTCGAGCTGCCCCTGCTGCCCGGGCACGGCACCGTCTGGACCGACATGGCGCTCACCACCAGCGACGACTGGTACGCCGAGGTCGAGCGGGCGTTGCTGGACCTGTCCTCGCGCTGCTCCGAGGTCTTCGTCATGGGCCTGTCCATGGGCGGCGCTCTCTCCCTGAGGCTGGCCCAGGAACACCCCGACCTGGTCCGGGGCGCCGTCCTGGTCAACCCCTCGCTGGCGATCGAGGACCCGCGACTGCCGATCATCGCGCCGTTCCGCGGCCTGGCCGCCCGTCTCCTGCCCTTCACCCCCGGTGTGGAGAGCGACATCGCCAAGGACGACGTCGGTCGAGGCGAGGGAGGATACGACCGGGTGCCGACCGCGGCCGCGGCGACACTCCCGAAGCTGTGGCGCGCGGTTCAGGAGGGCATGTCCGGTTTGCGTGCGCCGATTCTGGCCTACCGAAGCCCCCAGGACCACGTCGTCGGACCCCGCAGTCTGCGTATGCTCGCTAAGAGAGCGGTCAACACCCGGCTGACGATCCATCTGCTCCACGACAGCTACCACGTGGCGACCCTCGACCATGACGCCGCCGACATCTTCGACGGAAGCCTCGCCTTCGTGCGGGCCCACGCCAGAAGCGGGGAAGGAGCCGACCGATGACACAACGTCGGGGTAACGGCCTGCTCGCCGATACCTACGTGCCCCTGATCCTGCTCGCGCCCTCGCACGCCGACCTGATGCTGGAGGCGTTGCGGCGCAGCGGCATCGCGGCCTACGCGGTGCCACTGGCCGAGGACGTGCTGGAGCCGCCGGGCGGTGACATCGAGGACCCGCCGACCGACCACCTGTACGTCGACGCCGAGGAACGGATCGCCGCCGAACACGTCCTCGGCGCCGAGCTGCCCGACCTGGGGGTGCGCGCCGCGCCGGAATCGGAGGGCAGGCGCGAACCCCGAGCGGAGGGCGAGGAGGAGTCCGCCGACCCCGCAGGGGAGCCCCCGGAGTCGGTCATCGGCGGCGACCTGCTGGACGGGCCACCCGAGAACGTCGACCCCGACGCGCCCTCGGCCCCCGGTGCCGACGAGGACGACGTGTGGAACGACCTCGTCGCCCGTTTCTACGACGACGACGGCCCGCCCGCGCGCGGCGCCCTGTGGCCCGACGCCGAGAACGCCGGGCCGTCCTCGCCCCCGGACCGGGAGGAGGCCTCCCCGTTCGGCGACATCCTCGCCGGAGACCCCGCCGACGAGGACGACGACGAGGAGGCCCTGCGGCGTGCCGAGGACGAGCTGGAGGGCCACTACGAGCCCCCGCCCCCGCCTCCGCTGCTCCAGGGCGACCGGCTCGGCATCGCGGCCTGGTTCGGTCTCCTGGGCGGCCCCGCCCTGGTGTTCGGCGCCGCCTTCCTGGGCCTGACCCTGCCCAACTGGGCGATGTTCATGGCGGTCGTGGCGTTCCTGGTCGGTTTCGTCGTGCTCATCCTGCGCATGACCGACAGCAGACCGCCCGGCGACGGCGGTCCCGACAACGGGGCGGTGGTCTGACCCCTGGGCTTCGACATCCCCCTGTGGCGCGGCATCTCCCTCTTCCGCGCCGCGGCCCTGGTCTACGCGCTGCTGCTGCTCGTCCAGCACCACGAGCACCTGTCCCGCACCTGGCTGGCCTGGACGGTCCTGGTCGTGATGGCCGCGTGGACGGTGATCACGGCCTCCGCCTACGCTCGCCCCGAGCTGCGCACCCGGCGGCTGGTCTGCGCGGACCTGGCGGTGGCCTTCTCCTGCCTGTTCGCCACCGCTCCGGCCGCCGTCCCCTTCTACCTGACCCAGGCCCCGCCGCTGAGCGGGTACTGGTTCGCCGGCGCGGCCCTGGCCGCGGGGGTGGTCTGGGGGCGTCGCGGCGCCGCCACGGTCGCCGTGCTGTACGGGATCGCCGATCTGACGCTGCGCGTCATCATGGACGCCCGGATCACCCCCGCCACCGCCCGGGGCGTGGTCCTGCTCCTGCTGGCCGGGCTGGCGGTGGCGTACATGGCGCGGGTGGCCGCGCAGGCGGAGCAGCGGTTCGCCCGCGCGGTGGCCCTGGAGGCGCGTCTGCGCGAACGCGAACAGCTGGCCCGGTCCATCCACGACTCGGTGCTCCAGGTGCTGTCCATGGTGAGCAGGCGCGGTGCCGAGGCCGGGGGAGAGGCCGCCGAGATCGGCCGCATGGCCGGTGAACAGGAGGTCCGGTTGCGCGCGCTGATCACCGCGGACCTGCCCCGCGTCGGATCGGTCGCCCCCGGAGATCCTCACCCCCACCCGCTCTCGCCCCCGGGCCCCGCGGACGCCTCCGACGAGGAGGTGGATCTGCGCGACCCGGTGCGCCGGCTGGAGTCGGTGCTCGTGTCGGTGTCCGCGCCCGCCACCCCGGTGCCGTTGCCGCAGAGCGCCGTCACCGAGTTCGTCGCGGCGATCGAGGCGGCCCTGGCCAACGTGGAACGACACTGCCCCACCGGGACCCGCGCCTGGATCCTGGTGGAGGACGAGGACGACACCGTCACCGTGACGGTGCGCGACGAGGGTCCCGGCATTCCCGAGGGGCGGCTGGAACGGGCCGGAGGGGAGGGCCGCCTGGGCGTGGCCCAGTCGATCCGGGGCCGGCTGCGCGATCTGGGGGGCACCGCCGAGATCCTCTCCGTGCCGGGCCAGGGCACCGAGGTGGAGATGCGCCTGCCCCGCGGGCCGTGAGCCGGCCGCTCACAACGGTGGTCCCTGCCCCGGCTCCTCCTGATGGGAGAAGCGCTGTTCACGCCAGGCCTCGGCCCGGTTGTGGTAGCCGCGTTCCTCCCAGAAGCCCCGCCGGTCGGCGGTCATGTACTCCACGGCCCGCAACCACTTCACGCTCTTCCAGCCGTACAGGTGCGGCACCACCAGCCGCAGCGGGTGACCGTTCTCCGGGGCCAGCGGGACCCCGCCCCGGTGGGTCGCCAGCACGACGTCCTCCGCGAGGAAGTCGTCCAGGCGCAGATTGGCGCTGTAGCCGTACTCGCCCCACGCCATCACGTGCGTGACCTCGGGGTCGGGCGGCGCCGCCGCCACCAGGTCCACGGCGCGCACCCCGCTCCAGACCACGTCGGGCACGCTGAACCGCATCACGCAGTGGAAGTCGCTCACGGTGTCGGTGCGGGACAGGTCGGCGAACTCCTCCCACGTCCATCGGTACGACCCCAGGTCCTCGGTCGCCCCCATGACCCGGAAGTCCCATCTCCCCGGTCGAAAGGCGGGCACCGGCCCGTAGTACAGGGGCCGGTGCCGTGTTCGTACGGCCTGGCCGGGCGGCAGTCGCCGGGGATCGTCGCCATCCCGACCTTCCGTTGCCTCGGACACGCAATCCCCCGTTCGTCTCGTCCACCGGCCATCCTGCCAGGCGTCAACGAGAGGTAGGTCACTCGCCCCACCCGTGCGACGGGAGCGCGACCGTGCGCTATAGTCACAGCCATGCAGCGGAACTTCTGGCGTTTTTATGGCTACCGGCCCGATACCCCGGTCGCCTGTAAAGCGCTGCGCTGACACAGACGATTCGAGCCCCGGGCCGGTAACGGCCCGGGGCTCTTCGCGTTCCGGACCGCACCGGCGTCACGGCTCTCCCGCACCACACCCAACGACAGCAGGGACACCCACATGGTCATCGTGATGGCACCGGACGCCACTTCCCACGACATCGACTCCATCGTCGAACTGGTCACCTCCGCGGGCGGCGAGGCCTACGTCACCCGAGGCGTCAGCCGCACCATCATCGGCCTCGTCGGGGACGTCGAGCGGTTCCGTGATCTGGGCCTGGCCGCCAAACCCGGCGTCGCCGACGTACTGCGCATCTCCGCCCCCTACAAGCTGGTCAGCCGGGAGAACCACGACAGCCGCACCGTCGTCGGTGTCCGCGGTGTGCCGATCGGCGGCGACCACGTCACGGTCATCGCCGGCCCGTGCGCCGTGGAGACCCCCGAGCAGACCCTGGAGGCGGCCCGGATGGCGCTCGCCGCCGGCGCGTCCCTGCTGCGCGGAGGCGCCTACAAGCCCCGCACCTCCCCCTACGCCTTCCAGGGACTGGGCGAGGCCGGCCTCAAGATCCTCGCCGACGTGCGCGAGGAGACCGGGCTGCCGATCGTCACCGAGGTCGTCGACGCCGCCGACGTCGAACTGGTCGCCTCCTACGCCGACATGCTCCAGATCGGCACCCGCAACATGCAGAACTTCGCCCTGCTCCAGGCGGCGGGCGCGGCCGGCAAGCCGGTGCTGCTCAAGCGCGGCATGAGCGCCACCATCGAGGAGTGGTTGATGGCCGCCGAGTACATCGCCCAGCAGGGCAACCTCGACATCGTCCTGTGCGAGCGCGGCATCCGCACCTTCGAGAAGGCCACGCGCAACACCCTGGACATCAGTGCCGTGCCGGTCGCCCAGAGCCTGTCCCACCTGCCGGTCATCGTGGACCCGTCCCACTCCGGCGGTAAGCGCTCCCTGGTGCTGCCGCTGTCCCGGGCCGCCATCGCGGTCGGCGCCGACGGTGTCATCGTCGACGTCCACCCGAGCCCCGAGACCGCCCTGTGCGACGGCCCGCAGGCCCTGCTCCAGGAGGACCTCGCCGAGCTGCGGGACCTGGCGGAGACCCTGGCCGCCCTGACCGGCCGTGCTCTCACCCCCGCACCCGGCCACGAGCTGGCCGGTCTGTAGGGCCTGTTCCGGGGCGTTCGACCCCGCCGTCCGAGGCCCTTGCGGAGCCGTCCGTGCACCGCGGGCGGGTCCACCGACGGCGTCCTCTCGCGCCGACCGCCCATCGGTCGGGGGGAGGACGCCCCCGGCCCCTGCTTGCGCCGCGGCCGTGCGGTGAACGCGACCCGACACCGATCGAGGCGGGCGGCGGCCACGGAGCGCACCCGGTGACCTCGGGAACCGCGCTTCGCGTGCTTCACGATCCTCCGGAAACGACACGGTGGTCGCGACCTCCTGAAAACCAGGGTGTCGCGACCACCGGAAGAACCCGACCGCGCGGGCCCCGCCGTGCGGGGCGGTGACGCCCACGGGGTTCCGGACGCCGACGGAGCGGACCTCTCCGAGGAAGGGGGACGTCGGCCGAGGACTCCCGTCCTCCGGGCGCCCCCGCCCCGCCGGAGCGCGGCGCGGACGCCCGAAGGGACCGGACTCAGACCCGTACGGCGGCGGCCTTGGCCGTCTCCAGACGGGCGGGGGCGGCCTCGCCCAGGAAGCTGGGCTTGTGCACCTGGGCCGTGGTCACCAGGTACTCGGCGAGCTCCTCGGCGTCCAGCCGCTTCTCGATCTGACGCAGATCGGGGATCTTCGCCGCGGTCTCGACCTGACGCGGGGTCAGCATGGTGCAGCAGTCCTCGTCGGGCAGCTCCGAGATGGCCAGGGTCCCGATCTTGCGGGCCTGGTCCATGATCTCGGTCTTGTCCATGCCGATGAGCGGACGCAGGATCGGCAGGTCCACCGCGTCGTCCAGCGCCGTCAGGTTGGTCATGGTCTGGCTGGAGACCTGTCCCAGGGCGTCACCGGTGACGAGACACTCGGCCTTCAGGTCGTCGGCGAGGACCTCGGCGGTCTTGAGCATGAGCCGTCGCTGGGCGACGATCTGCAACCGCTCGATCCCCGAGCTCTTCAGCTGCTGCTGGGCCTTGCCGAAGGGGATCACGAACAGCCGGGACCCCACCTGGTAGCGGTCGAGCTGACGGACCAGGCTGTAGGCCTTGTAGATCGACTCCGGGCCGGTGAACGGCATCCCGGAGAAGTGCAGGAAGTCCACCTTCAGACCGCGCCGGATCATCCGGTGGGCGGCCACCGGCGAGTCGATGCCGCCCGACATCAGCACCAGACCGCGACCGCTCATCCCGGCGGGCAGTCCGCCCTGGCCGGGGACGCCGTCGGTGAACACGAACGCCTCGTCCTTGTCCACCTCGACGAACAGGGTGTTGTCGGGGCGCTTGAGGTTCACCGGGAGGCCGTGCGCCTCGATGATCTTGGAGCCGAGGTACCCGGCCAGCTCCGAGGAGGTCACCTCGAACCGCTTGTCCCGGCGGCGGGCGCGCACCGCGAAGCTCCCCTGGCGTCCTTCCAGGGAGCGCACGGCCACGTCGGTGATGGCGGTCAGGTCCTTGGGCACCCGGCGCACCAGGTGCACCCACACGACGCCCATGACGTTGGCCATGCGGTCGGCGATCTCGGCGACCTCGATGTCGGAGGCCTCCGGCTTGCGCACGATGATGACGCCGGCCCCGCGCTGGGAGAGGCGGACCTCGCCCAGGTCGCGCACCGAGGAGCGGATGTTGTTGTGCAGACGGCGCTCGAACAGCCTGCGGTTGGAACCCTTGAGGACGATCTCGCCGAGCTTCATGAGCACGCAGAGTTCGCCCAGTCCGTCTCCGACGCCGGTCACGGGGGACGGCGCGGACTCAAGCGACGCGGACATGGTGCTACCTCCGGTTGGAACGCATTGATGCCCGGTTGCTCGTCATGGACCGGCGGTGGCGGGAAACCGGGATCGCCCATCGCCGTACTTCTTCCAGTATCGAACATCCTCCCCACCGCTCCATCCAATTTCGGCCCGGACGGAAGAGGGCGCGGCCGTGTGGACACCGTGCGTATCCGTGAGGGGAAACCTAGGATCACGGCATGGCCTTGTTCGTCCACCTCACCCCCGCCGCGAACACCGTGCGGCTGCGCCGCTCGGGGGTCCGCGCGGCCGGCCGCGGTCACGGCGGGGAACGCGGCGTGTACTGCTTCCCCCTGCTGCCCTGCTACACGCTCACCCACCAGTGGCTGCGAGAACTCGCACATGACGGCGACCACCGCCGCTTCGTCGCGGTGCACATCCGGCTCGACGACGCGCAGCCGGTGACCGTCGGACACCACGCGACCCGACCCCGGTGGGTCACGGCGCGGGAGGCGGTCCGGATCGTGCGGGCGCTGCCGGACCCGCACGGGTGGGAGGTGTTCGTCCCCAGAACGGTCACCGTCCGTGAGATACATCGGGTGCGCGGGGTGGCCCGGGGTGTGGGACCGCACACGACGGACGCGGGCGATCCGTCGGAGTGCCCGTGCCGCGTCCGGATCGCGGAGCCGGTCCTGCTGTGAGAAGACGATCGTCCCCTCCCCGCGCACGGGAAGGGGACGATCCACGGGCGGCCGTGGCCCGACGCCCGATACGGGGGAGCGTGTTCCTTCCGCCCGTCGCCCTCGACGCCGGCCCGCGGCGAACGGCCGGTCCGTCTCGCGGGCGGCCCGGCGAACCGGAGGATTCTCTTCCTTCCCCCGGGAACCGGTGGAGGGCTCAGCCGAAGAAGACCTCGGCCTCGGCGTAGCGCTCTGCCGGGACGGTCTTGAGGGTGTCGGTGGCCTCGGCCAGGTCCACGAGGACGATGTCGGTGCCCTGGAGGCCGACCATCTTGCCGAACGCCTTCTCGTGCACCGCGTCGATGGCGTTGACGCCCAGGCGGGTGGCGAGCACGCGGTCGAAGGCGGTGGGGGTGCCGCCGCGCTGCACGTGGCCCAGGACCACCGAGCGGGCCTCCTTGCCGGTGCGCTGCTCGATCTCCTCCGCCAGCCGCTGGCCGATGCCGCCCAGACGCACGTGGCCGAAGGAGTCCGTCTCGCCGGTGGCCAGCTGCATCTGGCCTTCCTTGGGGTGGGCGCCCTCGGCGACGACGATGATCGGCGCGTACTGGGTCCGGAAGCGGCTCTCGACGTGGCGGACGACCTCGTCGATGTCGAAGGGGCGCTCGGGGATGAGGATGACGTTCGCCCCGGCGGCCATGCCCGAGTGCAGGGCGATCCACCCGGCGTGGCGGCCCATGACCTCCACGACCAGCGCGCGGTGGTGCGACTCGGCGGTGGTGTGCAGGCGGTCGATCGCCTCCATGGCGATGTTGACGGCCGTGTCGAAACCGAAGGTGTAGTCGGTCGCGTTGAGGTCGTTGTCGATGGTCTTGGGCACGCCGACCACGTTGACGCCGCGGTCGTGCAGTTGGCGGGCCACGCCCAGGGTGTCCTCGCCGCCGATGGCCACCAGGGCGTCGACGCCCAGACCGGCCATGTTGTCCTTGACCCGCTCGACACCGCCCTCGATCTTCATCAGGTTGGTGCGGGAGGAGCCCAGGATGGTGCCGCCGCGCGGAAGGATGCCGCGCACGGCCTCGACGTCCAGGGCCATGGTGTCGCCCTCCAGGGGGCCGCGCCAGCCGTCCCGGAAACCGACGAACTCGTAGCCGTAGTCCTTGATGCCCTTACGGACCACGGCCCGGATGACCGCGTTCAGACCAGGGCAGTCGCCGCCACCGGTCAGCACCCCGACGCGCATACGAATCTCCTCGACGTTGTGGGTTCCACGGCGCATGGCGCCATATGGTCTAGACCATAGTCCTCAGGGCGATCCCAGGCCAACCCGGGCCGGTGAACATGCTCCGAACTCGCGCGAGGCCCGCCCCGAACAGGCTTTTCGTGTTCGTTCGTCCTGTGTGTCCGGGTCAGTCGTCCAGGCCGCGATCGATGGCGTAGCGGACCAGTTCGACCCTGTTGTGCAGGTGCAGTTTGGTGAGGGTGTTCTGCACGTGGTTCTGCACGGTGCGATGGGCGATCGACAGCCGCTGCGCGATCTGCTTGTAGGCCAAGCCCTTGGCGACCAGGCGCAGCACCTCGGTCTCGCGCGGGGTCAGCGCGGGGGAGGGATCGTCCCGGTCGCGCTCCCGCGAGGACAGCCTGCGGTACTCGCCCAGGACCAGGCCCGCCAGCCCGGGCGTGTAGACGGCCTCGCCCCGGTGCACCCGACGCACCGCGTCGAGGAGTTCGTCCCGGCCCGCGGACTTGACCAGGTAACCCGTGGCCCCCGCCTTCACGGCGGCCAGCACGTCGTCCCCGGCCCCGCTCGCCGACAGCACCAGCACCCGGGGCGGTTCGCCCAGCGCGATCAGGCCCGCAGTCAACTCCACCCCGGTCATGTCCGGCAGGTGCATGTCGACGACGGCCAGGGTGGGCCGGACCGCGGGGGCGATCCGCAGGGCCTTGGCGCCGTCGCCCGCCGTGCCCACCACCGTGACACCGGCCTCATCGAGGTCGCGCGCCACGGCGTCGCGCCACATGGGGTGGTCGTCCACGACCAGCACCCGGATCTCCTCGCTGCTCTCCATCACATCCTCCTGGGGGACCCCGGCCCCGGCGCCGGAACGGCGACGGGAGGACCGTCGCCGCGGCGACGAGAGGGGACACGCGGGTGACCTTATCCCGAACGGGGCCGCGGCGCGCCCGCCCTGTCCGCTCCCGGCCGGGGAACCGAACGCGGGAGGGGCGGGGCCGCCCGGCCCCGCCCCTCCCGCGTTCACCGGGGCCGGCCCCCGGCCGTGCCCCCCGGCCCGGGTCCGCCTTCCGCGTCCACGCGGAGATCAGTCGTCATCGTCGTCCTCGTCGAGTTCGAGCTCCCCGAGGGGGAGACCCACCGGCGTGGCGATGATCGTGATCTCGGTGCCCTCCGGCGCCTTGCCCGTGTGGGACTGCTCCGCCACGGTCCGGCCGCCCAGGAAGCGCTCCACCTTGACCTTGAAGCCGGCGTCCTCCAGCAGCTCGCGGGCCTCCCTGACGTTCCTGCCGACGACGTCGGGGATCTCCACGCCCGGCGGGCCGGTGGAGACGGTCAACTCGACCTCGCCGCCCGCGCTCAACGTGGTACCGGTGTCGGGTGTCTGGCTGATGACCAGGCCGTCGTCGACGCTCTCGCTCTCGGCCTCGACGATCTTCACCGTCAACCCCAGCTCCTCCAGGGCGTTGCGGGCGTCGTCCACGCCCTGGCCCGTGAGGGCCGGCACGTCGATGCCGCGGCTCACGGTGAAGGTCACCGTCGACTCGCGGTCGGCCTCCTCACCGGGTGCCGGGTCGGTGGAGATGACCTCCCCCGGCTGCACGTTCTCGGCGTCGACCACCTCTTGGAGCAGGCTCTCCGAGTCGAATCCCAGGGTCTCCATCTCCTTGATCGCGTTGGAGACGTCCTGGCCCTTGAAGTCGGGCATCTCGACCTCGCGCGGCCCCTTGGACAGCTGGATCGTGACCGTGTCACCGGGGGACAGGCGCTCCCCGACCTCCGGTTCGACCTTGCCGACCGTGCCCGCCGCCTCGGAGCTGTACACGCCCTCCTCGGCCACGTCGCACTTCAGGCCGCTGTCGCGCAGGGCCGCGCAGGCCGCCTCCTGTTCGGCGCCGATGATCTCGGGCACCGACTCGAACCGGCCGACGAGGAACCACCAACCGGCGACGAACACCACCAGTGCCAGAACGGTCGCGCCCACGGCCATCAGCGTCGCGCGACGACGCCGATCCGGGCCCTCGTCGAAGTGGTCATCGTCGTAATCGTCATAGCCGTCGTCCGCGGGGCCGCCCATCTCCACGATCATGGTGGCGTTCTCGGTGCCCGGCCCGGCGCCGCCCGCGATGAGCTGCGGCGCGGTGACGGCCGCCGTCGTCGCGGCGACCGGGGCCACCGGAGGCAGCGGGGCACCCTTCACCTGCGGCGTCTCCGGCAGGTGGCGCAGCACCTCCAGCACCTTGGACAGGTACTGTCCGGCGTTGCCCGGCCGATAACGGGGATCGCGTTCGGTGGCCTTGGTGACCAGCGCGTCCACCTCGGAGGGCAGCCCGGGCAGGAAGTGGGAGGGACGCGGAACGTCCTCGTTGACGTGCTGGTAGGCGATCGCGATGGGCGTCTCGCCGGTGTGCGGCTGACTCCCGGTGAGCAACTCGTAGAACATGATCCCCGCCGCGTACACGTCGGTGCGCGCGTCGGCGGTGCCCCGCTCGATCTGCTCGGGCGCCAGGTAGGCCGCGGTGCCCATGAGGGTCCCGGTGCGGGTCAGACCCTGGGTGGACTGCTCCACGGCACGGGCCAGACCGAAGTCGGCGACCTTGATCCGGCCGTCCTCGGTGATGAGGACGTTCTCGGGCTTGATGTCGCGGTGCACCATGCCCGCCCGGTGGGCGGCGCCCAGGGCCGCCAGCACCGGGGCCATCACCTGGAGGGCGTCGCGCGCCGACAACCGGCCGCGCTCCTTGAGAAGGGCGCGCAGGGTGCGACCCGGCACGTACTCCATCGCCAGGAACACGTGCCCCCGGTCCTCGCCCTGGTCGAAGACCTGGACGACGTTGGGATGGGAGAGCTTGGCGACGGAGTGCGCCTCGTTGATGAAGCGCTGGACGAAGGTGGGGTCCTGGGCCAGCGAAGGGTGCATCACCTTCAACGCCAGCCGACGGTCCAGCCTCAGGTCGTGGGCGACGTAGACGGTCGCCATCCCGCCTCCGGCGATCCTGGACTCCACGAAATAGCGTTGGTCCAGAGTGGCGCCCACGAGCGGGTCGGAAGTCGTCATGTCCACGGCGGAGTAGTGTCCTTGCTGCGGGGAGCGCGGGCTTCGCGGTCGGTGGCGCGTACCCGACACCGGGTGTCGAACCGACACGATAGCGGAAGCCCGACCCGGGTCTGCCCCGCGGTTCGCGGCCGCGCCGCCCCTGGTCCACGGGGGGTGGGGGCGTGCGGTCCTGGGTCGTCCTCGGGCGCGCGACACCCCGATTCGGGGGACGCGCGACTCTTTCACGGTAGGCGATGGGGGCAACGCCGTGGCGCCGCCGCACCGGTGTCCTTGGTAACGCCCTCGGTCGACCGCTCTGACCTGCGCGAACGCCGGGATCATGGAAGTCCGCCCCGCTGGGCCGGTCCGCCGGCACGGGGGAGGGGCTCCTCCCCCGTGGCCGCGGGCGCACGATGAGCGCCCGCGGTTCCGTCTCCCCCACATGATGACGGAGGGGACGCGGCCCCCACGTGTTCGAGGTCTCGTTCCCGGCCCGGCGGGCCGCTCCGCGTCAGTCGACGGCGGGAGAGGAGGCCCGCGCGTGCCGGCGCACCGGGATGCGGCCGGCCCGTCGCGCGGCGCGGCCGGCGCGCACGGCGTCGCGCATCGCCCCGGCCATGAGCACCGGGTCCTCGGCCCGCGTGACCGCGCTGGCCAGCAGCACCGCGTCGCAGCCCAGCTCCATCGCCAGGGCCGCGTCGCTGGCGGTGCCGATGCCGGCGTCGACGATCACCGGGACCCCGGCCTGTTCGACGATCAGCTCCAGGTTGTGCGGATTGCGGATGCCCAACCCCGAACCGATCGGGGCGGCCAGGGGCATCACCGCGACGCACCCGATCTGCTCCAGACGGCGGGCCAGTACCGGGTCGTCGTTGGTGTAGGGCAGTACCACGAACCCCTCGTCCACCAGCCGTTCGGCCGCCTCCAACAACTCCACCGGGTCGGGCAGCAGCGTGTGCTCGTCCGCCACGACCTCCAACTTCACCCAGTCGGTGCCCAGCGCCTCCCTGCCCAGACGGGCGGTGCGCACCGCGTCGGTCGCGGTGAAGCACCCGGCGGTGTTGGGCAGCGGGCGGATCCCGTTGCGTTCCAGCACCTCCCACACCGAGCCGCGGGCGCCCGGGGCGACCCTGCGCATGGCCACGGTGGTCAGTTCGGTGCCGGAGGCGATCAGCGCCTCCTCCAGCACCTCCAGGGAGGGCGCCCCCCCGGTCCCGGTGATGAGCCGGGAACCGAAGGAGACCCCGGAGATGACCAGGGGGTCGTCGGTGTGCGCGGTCATGGTCAGCCCCCCTGTACCGCGGTGAGGACGTCGACGCGGTCGCCCGCGTCCAAGGGCGTGTCGGCCCAGGCGGCGCGGCGCACCACCTCGTCGTTGACGGCGACGGCGATGCCGCCGGGGATCGCGCCGCCGTCGGCGGCGGTCAGTTCGCGCACGATCTCCTCGACCGTGACGGTGCCGGCGGCCTCGCGGGGGGCGCCGTTGACGATCAGCTCCACTGCTCTCACTTCCAGGTCGTGGTCTCGCCGCCCGTGAGGCGGTCGGCGGTGAACCGGCGCGCGTACCCGGGCAGGGTCCCGGTGGTCAGGGCGTGGGCCATGACCTCGCCGGTGATCGGTGTCAGCAGCACCCCGTGCCGGAAGTGCCCGCCGGCCAGGTGCAGGCCGGGCACCCGGGTGGGTCCCAGCAGCGGTTCGTTGTCGGGGGACCCGGGGCGCAACCCCACGCAGGTCTCGGTGATCTCCAGTTCGGTCACCCCGGGGACGAGTTCACGGGCGTCCCGGAGCACCTGCCACAGGCCGCCCACCGTGGGCGCGGTGTCGTACCCCAGCTCCTCCTGGGTGGCGCCGATGACGATCTCGCCGTCGGCGCGCGGCACCAGGTAGACCGGGAAGCCCCGGACCAGGCCGCGCACGGTCCGCTCCACCAACGGGGGCTCCCCGGCGGGCACCCGGGCGCGCAGGAGCTGCCCCTTGACGGGGCGCAGCGGCGGCACCACGGGTTCGGGGAGTCGGATCCGGTCGCTCCAGCAGCCGGCGGCGAGGACCACCTGATCGGCGGGCAGCGTCCGGCCGTCGGCCGGTGTCACGCCCAACCGGGCGCCCCCCGGGCCGGGGCGTTCCACGGCGATCGCACGGGAGCGGATCTCGGTGACCCCGGCACGGTCGCCGGCCACGGCCAGGGCCCGTAGCAGCAGGCGCGGGTCCACCGAGTGGTCCTCGGGGGCGAGCACGCCGCCGCGTACCGAGGGGGCCAGCATCGGCTCCAGTCGGCGGCACTCACGGCCGGTGAGTCGTTCCGTGGTCACCCCGAGGCGTTTTTGCAGGTCGTGAAGGCGGTCCAGGACGGCCAGGTCGTCGCGGTCGAAGGCGACCAGCAGGGTGCCGGTGGCGTGGTGGCCCGTGGGGACGCCGCTCGCCTCCTCCAGTTCGGCGACGAAGGAGGGGTACAGGGCGGCCGACCGGACGCCGAACCCCATGAGGTGTTCCTCACCGAACACGGCCTCGGTGGCCGGGGTGAGCATGCCCGCCGCGACGGTGGAGGCGGCTCGGGCGCCGACCGGGTCGGTGACCGGGTCGGGTTCGATCAGGGTGACCCGGAGCCCGGCCTGGGCCGCCCGCCAGGCGGTGACCCGACCGACCAGACCGCCGCCGACGACGATCACACCGTGTCGGTCCTCCGAAGGTTCAGAGGTGGGATGAATCGTGTCGGGATGCGGTGGGTTCGAGGTGGGCACGGTGCTGCTCTCCACTCCCTTCGCCGGCATGACCCGGATCAGGTTCGTGCGGTCGGAGGCGGTCAGCCTCCCTCTCAGCCGGGTCCACCCGGCTCCCGCGGGACGTTCTACGGTTCGCCCCCATACTACGGGCCCGCCCGGAGGGCGTCCGAGACCGAGGGCGGCGACGTCCGGGCGGCGCGCGAACGTGTCCCGGGCCCGCGCGGATATGGCAGATTGGTGGGGTGACTTCAAGCGATTCCAACCTCGACACGCTGGTCGGCACCTGGCTGACCCTCAGGGAGGCGGCCTCGCCGCTGGGCGTGAGCCCGAACCACGTCAAGACGCTCATCCGGGAGAACCGCCTCATGGGCGTGGTCCGGGGCGGGCAGCTCTCGGTCCCCGCCGCCTTCATCGACGGCGGCGACATCGTCAAGGGACTGCCCGGCACCCTCGTCCTGCTCGGCGACGCGGGCTACTCCACCGAGGAGGCCCTGCGCTGGCTCTTCACCCCGGACGACACGCTGCCCGGCACCCCGATCCAGGCGATGCGCGAGAACCGGGGCACCGAGGTGCGCCGACGCGCCCAGGGCCTGGCCTTCTGACCGACCCCCGTGGCGGGCGCGCCGTGTCGCCCGCCCCCTTGGGGTAGCCGGGTCCAAGGCCTAGGCTGGTGACCGTGAGGACCAGCCACGGAACCAGCCTGCGCAAGCGCCTGGACGCATCCCTTCTGTACCTGTGCACCGACGCCCGTCGCGAACGCGGTGATCTCGCCGAGTTCGCCGAGGCCGCCCTGTCCGGGGGAGTGGACATCGTCCAGCTCCGGGACAAGGGCCTGGAGGCGCGCGAGGAGATCGCCGCCCTGGAGGTGCTTCGGGAGGCGTGTGAACGCCACGGCGCCCTGCTCTCGGTCAACGACCGCGCCGACATCGCCCGCGCCGTTCGCGCCGACGTGCTCCACCTGGGGCAGCGCGACCTGCCGGTGCCCATGGCCCGGGACATCATCGGGGCCGACCCGCTGATCGGACGCTCCAACAACGACATCGACGCCGCTCTGGCCTCCGCCGAGGAGCCGGGCAGCGACTACTTCTGCGTGGGCCCGGTCTGGGCCACGCCCACCAAGCCGGGCCGCCCGGCGGCGGGGACCGGACTGGTGGAGCGGGCGGCAGCCCTGGACACCGGCCGGCCCTGGTTCGCGATCGGCGGTATCGACCTCGACACCGTGGACCGGGTCCTGGACGCCGGGGCCCGCCGGATCGTCGTGGTGCGCGCCATCACCGAGGCCGAGGACCCACGGGCGGCTGCCGCCGCCCTGCGCGCCCGCCTCATCGCGCGCCAGGTCTGAGAACACCGGCGGCCCCGGTCACCCAAGCGCATTCGGCTTGGGGGACCGGGGTCCGCCGTGTCAGGGGGTCAGCAGCACCTTGCCCAGGACCCGGCGCTCCTCCAGGGCCCGGTGGGCCTCGTCGGCCTTCTCCA
Source organism: Nocardiopsis lambiniae (assembly GCF_031845465.1). Lineage (NCBI taxonomy): Bacteria > Bacillati > Actinomycetota > Actinomycetes > Streptosporangiales > Nocardiopsidaceae > Nocardiopsis > Nocardiopsis lambiniae. The sequence continues at coordinate 265,402 of NZ_JAVREP010000005.1, forward strand.
GGGGCAGGGTCAGGCCGATGTGCGGGACCAGTTCCCCGGACCGGGCCAGGTCCAGCGCCTCCGTCAGCGCGTCGGCCTCGCCCTCGGACTTGTTGATGTCGAACAGCCCGAACACCTGCACCTTGTGCTCACGGGCCCGGGCGGGCTCGATCTCCGAGAGCCGGCCGCCGGCCGACCCGTAGCTGATGAACCGCCCGCCCTCGGCCACCGTGGTGAAGGCGGCCTCGCCCAGCGACGCCCCCGCCCCGTCCAGGGCCGTGTCCACGCCGAGGCCGCCGGTCAGCTCCCGCACCCGGTCGGTCCAGCCGGGCAGGGAGTAGTCGACCGCTTCGTGCGCGCCCAGTCGCCGGGCCAGGTCGAGTTTGGCCGTGCCCCGGGCGGCGGCGATCACCCGCGCCCCGGCCCGGCGGGCCAGTTGCACCGACAGGCTGCCGGCGCCTCCGGTCGCCGCGGTCACCAGTACCGTCTGTCCGGTGCGGTACCCGGCGGTCCGCGCCAGCGACAGCGCGGTGGGTCCGTCGTACAGCAGGGCCAGCGCGTGCCGCGGGTCGACCCCCTCCGGGACCCGGACCAGCTCGTCGGCCCGGACCACCGCCCGCTCGGCGTACCCGCCTACGGGGAGTTTGGCGCCGGCCTCGTTCTGCTCCAGGGTGTCGGCCACCACCCGGCTCCCGACCCATGCGGGGTCCACGCCCGGTCCGACCCGGGTCACCGTTCCGGCGACCCCCGTGCCGGGGGTGTACGGCGGGGCCACGGGGAAGTAGTCGAGGCCCCAGCCCGAGCGGACCAGGACCTCCAGGTACATCACGTTGGCGGCCTCGACCGCGATCTCCGCGGTGCCGGGGCCGATCTCGGGGTCGGGGACCTCGCGGGTCACTAGCACCTCGGGTCCGCCGAACCGGTCCACTCGTATCGCGCGCATGTTCTTCCTTCCGGTGGTCGTCCGCCGCGTTCTCCGCGACACCGACCACTCTCCAACCTCAACTAATATTGAGGTCAAGACCCGGGAAGGAAGATCCCGGGCGCGTGAAGGAGGGCCCCGGGGGGAGGGGCCGCGGCGGTTCACACGGACACGTGCGACAGAGCGCTCGGGTGGCGGCGCAGGAAACCCTCGATCGAACGGGCGGGGTGACCGGTCACCTTCTGTACCGTGGCCGCCACCTCGTCCAGCTCCCCGGCGGCGATCGCCTCGTACGAGGAGACCCATCCCTCGATCTCCCACTCGGGCGCCCCCGTGGCCTTGCGGGACACCAGGGCCTCCTCCCGGGTCTCGGGCACGTACCTGATGGTCCGGCCCGTCAACGCGCTCAACCGTTCGACGGTCGCCCCCAGGGAGAGCGCCTCCGGGCCGGTCACGTCGTAGGTCGCGTTCTCCGCCGCCGCGGCCAGGGCCGGGTCGGTCAGCACCGCCGCCACCACGTCCGCGATGTCGTCCCGGGCCACCCACGCCACCCGGCCCTCACCGGCGGGGCCGCGCACCACACCGCCCTCGTCCACCCAGTGCGGCAGCAGGTCCAGGTACAGGGAGGGTCTCAGGAACGTGTACCTCACCCCCGTCGACCGGATGTGGGCCTCGGTGAAGAAGTGCGTCCGCGCGAAGGTGAACGTCGACGCCGGCCCCGCTTGCAGGAAGGACAGGTAGACGATCCGTGACACCCCCGCCGCGACCGCCGCGTCGACCGCGCTCAGGTGCGCGTCGATCCGGTCCTCCGACTCCGTCGCCGAGACCAGGAACAGCGTGTCCACCCCACGGCAGGCCCGTGCGAAGTTCGCGGTGTCCTCATAGGCCGCCATCGCGGCGGTGCTGCCCGGGTGATCGGGTGCCCGGTTGAGGTCCCGCACGATGAGCCGTTGCGCCCGGCCCAGCCGCGCGATGCGGGCGGCCACCCGCCCGCCCACCGCCCCGGTCGCCCCGGTCACCCCTATGGTGTGGTTTGTCATGTGATCGTCGCCCATGACACCCCATCCTGAACGACGAGGGCGTGCCGGGCACTCACCGGCACGCCCGTTTTTGCGGCCACGGGTCAGGGAGTGGCCCGCTCTTGATCCTCCCCCTCGGGCGGGACCGCGCCGACCGGCACGGGTGTCCGCGTGCTGCGCCGGTAGGCGAGCCGGCGCAGCAGCACCTCGGCCGGCCCCCGCATGCCCGCCCGCTCCATGAGGTAGGCGGCCACGACGGTGATCAGCCACACCCCGATCGCGTACAGGAACATCGTCCACGAGGTCAGGTACGCGGCCAGCCCCAGGCCCCACGCGGTCAGGATCGGTGCGCACAGCACCGACTGGGCCAGGTAGGACGACAGGGAGCGCTTGCCGGTGGCGGTGATCGCGGTCAGTACGACGCCGGGCTCGCGCCCGCGCCTTTGGATCGCGTGCGCGATCAGGGCGATCAGGGCGACGTACCCCAGCCCGCCGAACAGTCCCGCCAACATGTGCGGGATGGCCAGCATCGAGGCCTGGGTGGGGTTCGGCTCCAAGACGCCGACCTGGGCCAGCGCGTTGGGCAGGCCGCCCAGCCAGCCGATGGCGATGCCGAGCCCGGCGGTCCATCGCAGCAGCGGGAGGTGGGCCCCCGGCTCCTCCAGCACCCGGCGGCGCGCCGCCCAGAAGGCGAGCAGGATCATGGTCGGCACGACCAGCGCCACGAGGCCCTGGGCGATGGTGACCACGGGCCAGACGATGACGCGACCGAGCGCGGCGCCCAGGATCGAGGTCTCGGCGGCGCTCGCCGCCATCGCGTCCATCCCGGTCCCGGAGCTCGGGCCGTCCGGTGCCAGGACCATCCCCACGAGGCTGAACGCGGTCAGCGCGGCGAGGAGACCGATGAACACCGAGGCCCACACCAGCAGGGTGGTGTCCTTGCGGCGCAGGAACAGCCACCCCAGGAGCAGGCCGGCCAGGCCGTAGGCGCCCAGGACGTCACCGAACCACAGCAGCAGGGCGTGGAAGAACCCGAACACGAGGAGCCACAGGTTGCGTCGGCGCAACAGCGCGTTGACGTCCTTGACGCTCGCCCCGGCGGCCTCCTGGCGCATGGCCAGCTGCACCATGCCGTAGCCGAACAGGAACGCGAACATCGGATAGCTGCGGCCGTCCACCACCATGATGGTGAAGAACTGGGTCACGGAGTCGAGCGTGCTCTCCGGGGCCGGGTGGGCGCCCAACTCGCCCATGGGGACCGTCCACAGGTACCAGACGGTGTTGGCCAGGGCGATGAACAGGAGCATGAACCCGCGGGCCAGGTCGGGGGCGAGCGCTCGTTCGCCCACTCCGGCCGGCCCGCGGGCCACGGCGTTCCGAGACATGGATGGATCCTTCCGGTCGCGATATATCTCTTATCGATTCAACCGGAGGGACGAGTCGGGCACAATGCACTTTAGTGGGGTGAAAGACCCTGAAACATTCCTTAGGGGAATACCCCCGTGCGGATCAGTGCGTGCGGCGGGTGGCGACCGCCACCATCGTGCGCAGCGGCTCCCGGGCGGCGTCGTCCAGCTCCGGGCTCTCCAACGCCGCCAGCGCCTCCTCGGAATAGCGCTCGATGAGCTCCTCACAGGCGGCCAGCGCGCCGGAGGACTCGATCAGTCCGCACATCCACTCGACCGACCCCACCGACAGGTCGGGAGCGCCCAGCAGGGCGGTGAAGCGCGCGCCGTCGGCGGCGTCCGAGCGCGCCAGGGTCTCGGCGACCACCAGGGTCCGCTTGCCCTCGCGCAGGTCGTCACCGGCCGGCTTGCCGGTGGTGGTCGGGTCGCCGAACACGCCCAGCACGTCGTCGCGCAATTGGAAGGCCACCCCGAGCGGTATGCCGTAGGCGGTGTAGACGCCCTCCAGCTCCGGCAGGCGACCCGCCAGCGCGGCGCCCAGGTGCAGCGGCCGCTCCACGGTGTACTTGGCGGACTTGTACCGCATCACCCGCAGCGCCGCCTCCCTGGTGCCGGTACCGCGCACCTGCTCCAGGGTGTCCAGGTACTGCCCGGCCATCACCTCGGTGCGCATCGCGTCGAAGGGCCGCCGCCCCCACGCGAGGGTGTCCTGGGCGAACCCGCTGGCCTGGTACATCTCGTCGGACCAGGCCAGGCACAGGTCGCCGATGAGCACGGCCGCGCCCCGGCCGAAGCCCTCGCCGTCGCCGCTCCAGCCACGCTCGGCGTGCAACCCGGCGAGCCGCTTGTGGGTGGCGGGCAGGCCGCGTCGGGTGTCGCTGTTGTCGATGACGTCGTCGTGGATGAGCGCGCAGGCCTGGAGGAACTCCAGGGAGGCCGCCGCCCGCACGATCCGCTCGTCGTCCGCCGCGCCCCCGGCGCCGCGCCACCCCTGGTAACAGAAGGCGGGGCGCAGGCGCTTGCCCCCGGTGAGCATCGCCTCCAGCGCGTCCATGGCCGGGGCCAGCTCCTCCCCGACCTCCAGCAGGGTGAGCCGGTGGTCGGCGCAGAACGCGTCCAGTTCCCGGTCCACGTCCGAGCGGATCACGGAGACGGGGGAGAGGGAGGAGGATGATGAGAAAGCGGCCATACCCAGCACATTATCGGCTCACCCCGAGGGCCCCGCCCCTTTCCGCCTCCCCGGTCCCTTCCACATCGCCACCAGTACGAACGACACCGTCACGAGCAGGGCCCAGGCGCCCAGCTTGGCCGGGTGGACCAGCGCCCAGACCTCCGTCTGGTGGGGGTAGCGCCAGGCGTCGAACAGCGTCGAGATGTTCTCCGCCACCCACAGGAAGAACCCGATGAACAGGAACGACAACGCCAACGGCAGGCGCGGCCGTCGTTCCCCCACGGTGAAGTGCACCCACGTGCCCCAGGTCACCGCGATCAACAGCACGGCCAGCGGGATCCGCAGGTCGGGCAGCCAGTGGTGGGTGAGGAAGTTCGCGTAGATCGCGATCGCCACCGCCGTGACGGCCCACGGGCGGTAGTTCGTCAACCCCAGGTCGAACAGGCGCCAGGCGCGCACGATGTAGGAGCCCACCGCCGCGTACATGAACCCGCTGTAGAGCGGCACGCCCCACACCACGGTCCACCCGGGGCCGGGGTAGGACCACGAACCCATGCGCACCTTGAACAGTTCGAACGCCAGCCCCACCACGTGGAATCCGGCGATCGCGGCGATCTCCCGGCCGGTCTCCAGCCGCAGCGCCCAGAACAGCGCGGTCACCGCCACCGCGTAGATCAACAGCGCGTCATAGCGGGCGATCGGCAGGGGGACCGCCATCGACAGCGCGAAGCCGGCGAACATGCACACCGCGAACGCGCAGGCGCGGGCCTGCAACAGGCCGAAGCGCGTCAGCTGCGCGAAGAGGAAGGACACGGAGGAGGACGCACGGCGCAGGTCCCCCGCGCCCGCCGTGGTCCGCGGTCGCGCCCCGATGTGATCCTCGTTCTCGGTCTCACTCAGTGGGATGTCCCTTCCATCCTGTCAGGGGGCCTCACCTACAGTGGTGTGCATGCTGGCTGCACCGACACGCCCCGTGACGCCCCGAACCCCCGAACCCCGGCCGCGGCACATCCGTGACCTGCTCCGCACGGGTGAGCCGATGTTCTCCTTCGAGTTCTTCCCGCCCCGGAGCCCGCAGGCCAATGAACGACTCTGGCGGGCCATCCGGCAACTGGAGGCCCTGGGCCCCGCCTTCGTCTCCGTCACCTACGGCGCGGGCGGCAGCACGCGCGGTATGACCGTGGAGACCACCGAGCGCATCGCGACCGACACCACGCTCCTGCCGGTCGCCCACATGACCCTGGTCGAGCACTCCGTCGCCGAGCTGCGTCACCTCATCGGCCGTCTGGCCGACGCCGGGGTGTCCAACATGCTCGCGGTGCGCGGCGACCCGCCCGGAGATCCCTCCGGCCCGTGGGTCAGCCACCCCGAGGGACTGACCTACGCCGAGGAGCTGGTCCGGCTCATCAAGGACAGCGGCGACTTCTGCGTGGGCGTGGCGGCCTTCCCCTACAAGCACCCGCGCTCGGCCGACGTGGAGACCGACACCGATTTCCTCGTGCGCAAGTGCGACGCGGGCGCGGACTACGCCATCACCCAGATGTTCTTCGACCCCGAGGACTACCTGCGCCTTCGGGACCGGGTGGCGGCCCGCGGCTGCGACATCCCGATCATCCCCGAGGTGTTCCCGGTGGTGCGCACGTCGTTCATCCCGCGCTCGGAGAAGCTCTCGGGGGCGCCGTTCCCGGCCGACCTGGCCGCGCGGTTCGAGTCCTTCGGCGACGACACCGAGGCGGTGCGCGCCTTCGGGATCGAGCACGCCCAGCGCATGTGCGAGCGGCTCTTGGAGGAGGGTGCTCCGGGCATCCACTTCATCACCTCGAATCAGTCCACCGCCACCAGGGAGATCTACCGGGAGGTGTCGGGACGACGGCGCCCGTGAGCGGCAGGCGCGTCGCCATGATCGAGAAGGGCCGGTCCGGGCTGCCGGGGAAGGAGAACTCCTCCAGCACCTCGACGAACCCGCAGGAGCGGTAGAGGTGACGCGCCGCCGTGGGGCCGGCCCGGGTGGACAGGACCGCGGTGCGCTCGGGCCGGTCCGAGCACAGGGCGTGCAGGACGGCCCGGCCGATCCCCCGGTTCTGCGCCTCGGGGTGGACGTGCACCTCGGCGATCTCGAACGCGTCGGTCATCCAGCGGCGCGCCCCGGCACGGCCGCCCTCGGCGCGCAGCCCCGCGGAGACGGTGTCGTGCCACCACTGGCCGCGCGCGCCGTGGAAGGCGTAGGCGAAACCGATCGGACGCTCCTCCCGCACGGCGACGATGGACCGGAACCCGGGATGGCGGGAGTGGGTCTTCATGACGGCGGCCCGTCCCGGCAACTGCTCGGGCGGGGGTTCCATGGCCGCCTCGTACACCTGGAGGAGGGCGGGAACGGCGTGCGCGAACGCCGGGGCGTCCAGCTCGCGCAGCTCGACATCGGCTACCACGACTTCACACTAGCCTCCGAAGGCGTGTGCCCGACGGATTTCGGCGTGGCCGATACCGGTTGTCCGCCGGTCCCCGACACGCCCGGGAGGGGTGCCTCCGGTCCTTGACGGGTCGTCGAGGGCGGGGTTAACTGTTGATCGTCGAACATGAGTTCGACAGCGGCCGTCGGGGCGACCCGGCGGCGACGGCGCGGCCGGCTCGGGGAGGGGAAGCCCCGTGTCCGACCGCGCCGTTCCGTCGTCCCCGCGGGGGAGGGCCCGCATACGACGAGGACCGGCCCGCCCTCGATGGGCGGGCCGGTCCTGCGGCGGGCGGGTGCGATCCGTGCCTGGACGATCAGAAGGAGTCGACGGCGCGACGGGCCTCCGGGTCGAGGACGCCCCAGTTGATGAGCTCCTCGGTCAGGTCGCCGGGCGACTTGTCGTAGATGACCGCGAGCGAACGCAGGTCCTCCTGGCGGATGGAGAGCACGCGGCCGTTGTAGTCACCGCGCTGGCTCTGGATGGTGGCCACGTAGCGGGACAGCGGGCCGGCCTTCTCCTGCGGGAGCTGCTGCATGCGCTCCAGGTCGATGACCAGCTTGGGTGTCGGGCCCAGGGGGGTGGGGGCGGCACCGCCGGGCAGCAGCTCCGACATCGGCACGCCGTAGAAGTCCGCCAGCTCGGCGAGCTTCTGGACGGTGACGGCGCGGTCGCCGCGTTCGTAGGAGCCCACCACGACGGCCTTCCAGCGTCCGTGGGACTTCTCCTCCACTCCGTGGAGGGACAGGCCCTGCTGGGTTCGGATGGCACGCAGTCGCGCGCCGAGGGACTTGGCGTATTCGGATGGCATCTTCTTGTCGCTCCCGGCCGTGACAGTGGCTGGCGTGATGGGGAGAGACCCGTTCCAACGAGGGCCGTCGAACGGTCCCTCGGAGGTCACGGGGTGCAACCCCACCCGGCAATGGTTACAGACAGTGACGGTAGGGGGGTCCGTCCCCCAGGTCAAGCCGTTGGTGTGAAACGCGACTAATCAGTGGCCAAACCGTGCGTAAGTGAGACTCCTCTCATGTCCACGCGGACCGTGACGAGAGGTGCATCACGCCCATGCGAAAAGCCCGTTCTTTCAGGGGGTTTCGCATTTGTCGGCCATGTGAGGTGTGTGCAGATCGTAGTCGTCGCGTTGCTCTGAGGATCCTCTGCGTCCTTTGTGTATGTGACGAGAGTCACACTACTCCACATCCACCTTGGGCCCGCCCTCGGTGACCTCGAACGCCGCTGGTAGCGTGGGCCCGATCGACATCCTTTAACGACCTGTCCCGTGAGGCAGGGAAGGGGTCACTGCTTTGTGTGCGCGAAAAACCACGACGAGTGACACGAACGGTGGCGTGGCGCCACCGGAGGTGCCCGAAGGCACCCGGGCCGTCCTCGACGGCAACGAGATCAACCGGGCGTTGACCCGTATCGCCCACGAGGTGCTCGAACGGACCAAGGGCGGACACGGGGTCACCCTCCTCGGCATCCCCTCGCGGGGAGTCCCCCTCGCGGCCCGCCTGGCCGAACGCATCGAACGCGTCGAGAGACTGGCCGTCCCCCACGGCTCCCTCGACATCACCATGTACCGCGACGACCTGCGCACGGCCCCGCCGCGGGCCTTGGGCCGGACCGAGATCCCCGACGGCGGACTCGACGACCGCGTCGTCGTCCTCGTCGACGACGTCCTCTTCTCCGGCCGCACCGTCCGCGCCGCCCTGGACGCGCTCAACGACCTGGGCCGTCCCCGCGCCGTCCAGCTCGCCGTCCTGGTCGACCGCGGCCACCGCCAGTTGCCCATCCGCGCCGACTACGTGGGCAAGAACCTGCCCACCTCGCTGCGCGAGAGCGTCACCGTCCGGCTCACCGAGACCGACGGCCACGACGCGGTGCTGCTCGGTCCGTCCCGCCCGTCGTCCTCCGCCACCCTCACCGGCGGCCCGCTGCCCGGTGCCCTCGGCCGACGCCCCGACACCGACGGCACCGACGGCACCGACGGCACCGACGGCACCGACGGCACCGAGGGGAAGGACTCCTGATGCGCCACCTGCTCTCCACCGGGGACCTCACCCGCGACGAGGCCGTCCTCATCCTGGACACCGCCGCCGAACTCGCCCGGGTCGGCGACCGCTCCGTCAAGAAACTCCCCACCCTGCGCGGCCGTACGGTGGTCAACCTCTTCTACGAGGACTCCACCCGCACCCGCACCTCCTTCGAACTCGCCGCCAAGCGCCTGTCCGCGGACGTCGTCAACTTCTCCGCCAAGGGCTCCAGCGTCTCCAAGGGCGAGAGCCTCAAGGACACCGCCCTCACCCTCCAGGCCATGGGCGCCGACGGCGTCGTCATCCGGCACAGCGCCTCCGGCGCGGCCCACCGCCTGGCGAACTGGGTGGACGGATCGGTCCTCAACGCCGGCGACGGCACCCACGAGCACCCCACCCAGGCCCTGCTCGACGCCTACACCATGCGTGCCCGCCTGGGCCGCCTGGAGGGCCTGCGCGTGGCCATCGTCGGCGACATCCTGCACAGCCGGGTGGCCCGCTCCAACGTGCTGCTGCTCACCACCCTGGGCGCCCACGTCACGCTCGTCGCGCCGCCCACCCTGCTGCCCGTCTCGGTGCGCACCTGGCCCTGCGAGGTCTCCTACGACCTCGACGAGGTCCTGCCCAAGGCCGACGTCGTCATGATGCTGCGCGTCCAGGCCGAGCGCATGCACGCCTCCTTCTTCCCCTCCGTGCGCGAGTACAGCCGCGGCTACGGGATCGACGGCGCGCGCCTGTCCCGCATGCCCGAGGACGCCATCGTCATGCACCCCGGCCCGATGGTCCGCGGCATGGAGATCTCCGCGGAGGTCGCCGACTCCCCGCGCTGCACCGTCGTCGAGCAGGTCGCCAACGGTGTCAGTCTGCGCATGGCCGTGCTCTACCTGCTGCTCGGCGGCTCCTGAAACCACACCGGCGCGCCGAGGCGCGCCCGCGCGGTATGAGGACGACCGTCGCCCGCGCGCACGAGATCTTCTTTCACGAACGACCACGAGGAACGAAACCGCGATGCCCGACAACCACGGACCGCACCTGATCCGCGGCGCCCGACCACTCGGCGCCGACCCCGTCGACATCCTGATCGTCGACGGCCGCATCGCCGAGATCGGTACCGACCTCCGCGCCCCCGAGGGCACCGAGGTCGTGGACGGGACCGGGCTGATCGCCCTGCCCGGACTGGTGGACCTGCACACCCACCTGCGCGAACCCGGACGCGAGGACGCCGAGACCGTCGAGACCGGATCCCACTCCGCCGCCATGGGCGGCTACACCGCCGTCCACGCCATGGCCAACACCGACCCGGTCGCCGACACCGCCGGTGTCGTCGAACAGGTCTGGCGGCTGGGCCGCGAGGCCGGGTACTGCGACGTGCGCCCCGTCGGCGCCGTCACCGTCGGCCTGGCCGGCGAGCGCCTCTCCGAGATCGGCGCGATGGCCAAGTCCGCCGCCGCCGTCCGCGTCTTCTCCGACGACGGCATCTGCGTCTCCGACGCCCTGCTCATGCGCCGGGCCCTGGAGTACGTCAAGGCCTTCGACGGCGTCGTCGCCCAGCACGCCCAGGAACCGCGCCTCACCGAGGGCGCCCAGATGAACGAGGGCTGCGTCTCCGACCGCCTCGGCCTGCCCGGCTGGCCCGCCGTCGCCGAAGAGGCGATCATCGCCCGGGACTGCCTGCTCGCCCAGCACGTCGGCTCGCGCCTGCACGTGTGCCACGTCTCGACCAAGGGCTCGGTCGACATCATCCGCTGGGCCAAGGCCCGCGGCTGCGACGTCACCGCGGAGGTCACCCCCCACCACCTGCTGCTCACCGAGGAGCTCGTGGAGAACTACGACCCCGTCTACAAGGTCAACCCGCCCCTGCGCACCGCCGAGGACGTCCAGGCGCTGCGCGAGGGTCTGGCCGACGGCACCATCGACGTCGTCGCCACCGACCACGCCCCCCACCCCGTGGAGGCCAAGGAGACCGAATGGTCCACGGCCGCCATGGGAATGGTCGGCCTGGAGACGGCGTTGGCGGTCGTGCAGCGCACAATGGTCGACACCGGCCTGCTGACCTGGGTCGACGTCGCGGACCGCATGTCCGTCACACCGGCCCGCATCGGCCGGGTGACCGACCACGGCAGGGACCTGGCGGTCGGCGAGCCCGCCAACGTCGTCCTGTACGACCCCGCCGCGCCCTACGAGGTCGACGGCGCGGTCATGGCAACCAAGAGCAGCAACACGCCCTTCCGGGGCATGACCCTGCCCGGTCGGGTGCGCGCCACGTTCCTGCGCGGCGTCCCCACCGTCCTGGAGGGTGAGATCAAGTGAACAACGCAGTGGGCGTCCAGGCCGTGCCTGGCGTCGTAGAGGGGGAGAACGTGTCAGAGGAAACCGGCGGACCGGCCGTCCTGGTCCTGGAGGACGGTCGGGTCTTCCACGGCCGCTCCTTCGGCGCCATCGGCGAGACCTTCGGCGAGATCGTCTTCAACACCGGGATGACCGGTTACCAGGAGACCCTCACCGATCCCTCGTACCACCGCCAGATCGTGGCGATGACCGCACCCCACATCGGCAACACCGGGGTCAACGACGACGACCCCGAGTCCGGCCGCGTCTGGGTCGCCGGCTACGTCGTGCGCGAACCCGCCCGCATCACCTCCAACTGGCGGGCGAAGCGCACCCTCGACGAGGAGCTGCGCCGCCAGAACGTCGTCGGCATCGCCCTCACCGGGACCCGCGCCCTCACCCGTCACCTGCGCGACAAGGGCGCCATGCGGGCCGCGATCAGCACCGTCGAGACCGACCCGAAGGCACTCCTGGCCCGCGTCCTGGAGCAGCCCCGCATGGCCGGCGCCGACCTGGCCGGCGAGGTCAGCACCGACACCGCCTACGAGATCCTGCCGCCCGAGGGCGTCGAGGCGCGCTTCCACGTCGCCGCCGTCGACCTCGGCATCAAGGCCATGACGCCCCAGCGCCTGGCCGAACGCGGCTGCAAGGTCACCGTCCTGCCCTCCTCCGCCACCGTCGAGGACATCCTCGCCCTGGACCCGGACGGCGTGTTCTTCAGCAACGGCCCCGGCGACCCCGCCACCGCCGACGGCCCCGTCTCCGCGATGCGCGGGGTCCTCGACGCCGGCAAGCCCCTGTTCGGCATCTGCTTCGGCAACCAGATCCTCGGCCGCGCCCTGGGCCTGGGCACCTACAAGCTGCCCTTCGGCCACCGCGGTGTGAACCAGCCGGTCATCGACACCGCCACCGGCAGGGTCGCCATCACCAGCCAGAACCACGGGTTCGCCGTGGACGCGCCGCTCGAAGGGACCTTCGAGACCCCCTACGGCCGCGCGCGGGTCAGCCACATCGGCCTCAACGACCGGGTCGTCGAGGGCCTGCGGCTGCTGGACCGTCCCGTGTTCAGCGTCCAGTTCCACCCCGAGGCCGCCGCCGGTCCCCACGACGCCGCCGGACTCTTCGACGAGTTCGTCGACCTGATGTCCGCCGCCCAGCCCACCGCGGCTGCCGAGTAGTTAGGAACCAAGAGCATGCCGCGCCGTAGTGACCTCTCCTCCGTCCTCGTGATCGGATCCGGCCCCATCGTCATCGGGCAGGCGGCCGAGTTCGACTACTCGGGCACCCAGGCCTGCCGCGTTCTGCGGGCCGAGGGCCTGCGGGTCATCCTGGTCAACTCCAACCCGGCCACGATCATGACCGACCCGGAGATCGCCGACGCCACCTACGTCGAGCCGATCACCACCGAGATGATCGAGAAGATCATCGCCAAGGAGCGCCCCGACGCACTCCTGCCCACCCTGGGCGGCCAGACCGCGCTCAACGCCGCCGTCGCCCTGGACGAGAGCGGCATCCTCGACAAGTACGGCGTCGAACTCATCGGCGCCAACATCGAGGCCATCCAGTCCGGCGAGGACCGCGAGACCTTCAAACGGATCGTCGAGCGCATCGGCGGCGAGTCCGCCCGTTCCCGCATCTGCCACACCCTCGCCGAGTGCCTCGACGCCGCCGACGAACTCGGCTACCCGGTCGTCGTGCGCCCGTCCTTCACCATGGGCGGCGCCGGCTCCGGCTTCGCCCACGACGCGGACGAGCTGCGCCGCATCGCCGGCCAGGGCCTCGCGCTCTCCCCGACCACCGAGGTCCTCCTGGAGGAGTCCATCCTCGGCTGGAAGGAGTACGAGCTGGAGCTGATGCGCGACACCAACGACAACGTCGTGGTCGTCTGCTCCATCGAGAACCTCGACCCCATGGGCGTGCACACCGGCGACTCCATCACCGTCGCCCCCGCCATGACCCTCACCGACCGCGAGTACCAGAAGCTCCGCGACATCGGCATCGCGGTCATCCGCGAGGTCGGCGTGGACACCGGCGGCTGCAACATCCAGTTCGCCGTGGAGCCCGCCACCGGCCGGGTCATCGTCATCGAGATGAACCCCCGGGTCTCGCGCTCCTCGGCGCTGGCCTCCAAGGCCACCGGCTTCCCGATCGCCAAGATCGCCGCCAAGCTCGCCGTCGGCTACACCCTCGACGAGATCCCCAACGACATCACCAAGGAGACCCCGGCCAGCTTCGAGCCCACGCTCGACTACGTGGTCGTCAAGGCCCCCCGGTTCGCGTTCGAGAAGTTCCCCGGCGCCGACCCCACGCTCACCACCACCATGAAGTCGGTGGGCGAGGCCATGGCCATCGGCCGCTCCTTCCCCGAGGCACTCCAGAAGGCCATGCGCTCCCTGGAGAAGCCCGGCGTCGGGTTCACCTGGGCCGGCCCGGTCGGCGACAAGGACGAGCTCGTCCGCGCCGCCGCCCAGCCCACCGAGCACCGGCTGCGCCAGGTCCAGCAGGCCTTCCGCGCCGGCGCCACCGTCGAGGAGCTGTACGAGTCCACGCGCATCGACCCCTGGTTCCTGGACCAGATGCTGCGCCTGGAGGAGACCGCCCGTGCCCTGGCCGCCGCGCCCAAGCTCGACGCCGACGCGCTGCGCGCCGCCAAGGGGATCGGCTTCTCCGACGTCCAGATCGGGGAGATCACCGGCAAGAGCGAGGACGTCGTCCGCGAGCTGCGCCACGCCCTGGGCATCCACCCCGTCTACCTGACCGTGGACACCTGCGCCGCCGAGTTCGAGGCCACCACGCCCTACCTGTACTCCAGCTACGACGAGGAGACCGAGGTCCCCGTCGGCGACAAGCCCAAGATCATCATCCTGGGCTCGGGCCCCAACCGCATCGGCCAGGGCGTGGAGTTCGACTACTCCTGCGTCCACGCCTCCTTCGCGCTGTCCGCCGCCGGGTACGAGACCGTGATGGTCAACTGCAACCCGGAGACGGTCTCCACCGACTACGACACCAGCGACCGGCTCTACTTCGAGCCGCTCACCCTGGAGGACGTGCTGGAGGTCGTCCGGGCCGAGCAGCTCACCGGCACCGTCGTCGGGGTCATCGTCCAGTTGGGCGGCCAGACCCCGCTGGGCCTGGCCCGCCGACTCAAGGACGCCGGGGTGCCCATCATCGGCACCAGCCCCGAGGCCATCGACCTGGCCGAGGACCGCGGCGCGTTCGGCAAGGTCCTGGCGGACGCCGGGCTGCCCGCGCCCAAGTACGGCACCGCCTACTCCTTCGCCGAGGCCAAGGCCGTCGCCGACGAGATCGGCTACCCGGTCATGGTCCGCCCCTCCTACGTGCTGGGCGGCCGGGGCATGGAGATCGTCTACAGCGAGGCGATGCTCGCCGACTACATCGAGCGCAACGCCGAGGTCAGCCCCGAGCACCCGGTGCTGGTCGACCGCTTCCTCGACGACGCCATCGAGATCGACGTCGACGCCCTCTACGACGGCACCGACCTGTACCTCGGCGGCGTCATGGAGCACATCGAGGAGGCCGGCATCCACTCCGGCGACTCCGCCTGCTCCCTGCCCTCCATCACCCTGGGCAAGGAGGACATCGAGCGGATCCGCTACTCCACCGAGGCCATCGCCCGGGGCACCGGCGTGCGCGGCCTGATCAACGTCCAGTACGCGCTCGCCTCCGGCGTGCTCAACGTCCTGGAGGCGAACCCGCGCGCCTCGCGCACCGTGCCGTTCGTGTCCAAGGCCACGGCGGTGCCGCTGGCCAAGGCCGCCGCCCGGGTCATGGCCGGCGCCACCATCGTCGAACTGCGCGCCGAGGGCATGCTGCCGCCCACCGGCGACGGCGGCGACCTGCCCGCCGACGCCCCGGTCTCGGTCAAGGAGGCGGTGCTGCCCTTCAACCGCTTCATCGACAAGCAGGGCGAGGGCGTCGACACCATCCTGGGCCCGGAGATGCGCTCCACCGGCGAGGTCATGGGCCTGGACGTCGAGTTCGGCGCCGCCTACGCCAAGTCGCAGCTCGCCGTGACCGGTGACCTCCCCGTCCGGGGCCGGGTCTTCGTTTCGGTGGCCAACCGCGACAAGCGCTCGATGATCTTCCCGGTCAAGCGTCTGGCCGACCTGGGCTTCGAGATCCTCGCGACCGAGGGCACCGCCGTGGTGCTGCGCCGCAACGGCGTGCACTCCACCGTGGTGCGCAAGCACAGTGAGGGCCCCGGCCCCGAGGGTGAGAAGACCATCGTCCAGCTCATCCACGAGGGCGGGGTCGACCTCGTCGTCAACACGCCCTTCGGCGGGGCGGGCCAGGCGGGTCCGCGCCTGGACGGGTACGAGATCCGCACCGCGGCCGTCGTACGCGCCATCCCCAGCGTGACCACCGTGCAGGGGCTGGCCGCCGCGGTCCAGGCGATCGAGGCCCGGGTGCGCGGCGACATCGGCGTGCGCTCCCTCCAGGAGCACGCGCGGGCCCTCACCGCGGACCGCGGGTGATCTCCACCGCCCTCCACCGACGGCCGACGGCCTCGGTCCCGCACAGCCCTAGGCTGTAGAGACCGAGACGGCACGGGCGTCGCGGTCCGAGCACCGCGGCGCCCGCAGGCACAAGGCGCGAGAGAGGCCACCCCGAGACGATGAGCGACTACGGACCGGTGCAGGTCAGGTGCCCCGTGCTGAACGTGCGCAGGGTGGACGCCTACTACGCCATCACCGTCGTCGCCCCGGGGATCGCCGAACGGTTCCGTTCGGGTCAGTTCGTGTCGGTGGCGGTGGGCGGCGACCACTCCAGCACGCTGTTGCGTCGCCCCTTCGCCGTGCACGACGTCAAACCCGACTACGGCGGCACCATCGAGTTCCTCTTCTCGGTGCGCGGTACCGGAACGGCCTGGCTGGCCGAACGCCGATCGCGCGACCTGTTGGACGTCGTCGGACCGCTGGGCCGCCCCTTCCCGCTGCCCCGCGACCCGGTCAACTGCGTCCTGGTCGGCGGCGGCTCGGGCAGCGCCCCGCTGTTCCCGCTGGCGCAGTCCCTGCGCCGACGCGGCTGCCGGGTGGACTTCGTGCTCGGCGGAGCCTCCGCCGACCGGGTGTTCAGCGCCATCACGGCCCGCCGGATCGCCGAGACCGCCGTCTTCACCACCGACGACGGCTCCTTCGGCACCCGGGGCCGGGTCACCGACGTGCTGGGCCGGGTCGTCGAGGAGTGCCGCTCCGACGTCGCCTACGCCTGCGGCCCCATGCCGATGCTGCGCGCGGTCACCGCCGTCGCCGCCACCCACGGCATCCCCGTGCAGGTGTCGGTGGAGGAGACCATGGCCTGCGGCATCGGGATCTGCATGACCTGCGTGATCCCGGTCGTGGGGGAGGACGGCATCACCCGCATGGCCCGCTCCTGCGTGGACGGCCCGGTGTTCCGGGGAGAACAGGTGCGCTTCGACGATGTGGGCACCATCCCCTTCGACGCCCTGGGCGCCCCCGGCTGGAAGGGCGCCGGAGCCTCCCGCTCCACCGAATCGGCCCGCGACATCGCCTGACCCCACCGCGGGCCGCCGCACATCACCGACCGGGAAAAGAAACGGTGAACACAGACCTCAGAGTCCGGTTGGGCGGCCTGGAGCTGCCCAACCCGGTGGTGACCGCCGCCGGGTGCGCCGGTTCGGGCCGGGAACTGGCCCAGTTCTTCGACATCGCCGGGATCGGCGCCGTCACCACCAAGTCCGTGATGCTGGAACCGCACGCGGGGCGCCCGGCGCCCCGTATGGCGGAGACGCCCAGCGGCATGCTCAGCACCACGGGGATGCAGGGCCCGGGGGTGGACGTGTTCCTCCAGCGCGACCTGCCGTGGCTGTTGTCCCGGGGCGGCCGGGCCATCGTGTCCGTGGCCGGGTCGGGGACGGCCGAGTTCGGCGAGCTGGCCCGGCGGATCTCCGCCGAGCCCGGGGTGGACGCGATCGAGGTGAACCTGTCGTGCCCGGACCCGGCCGATCCGGCCGGACGCCGGTTCGCCGATGACCTCTCCCGGGCTGCCGCCGTGGTGAGCACGGTGCGCTCGCACGCCCGTTCCGACCTGCCGGTGCTGGCCAAGCTCGCGGCGGACGTGCCCGACGTGGTGGCGCTGGCGACGGCCTGCGCCGAGGCCCGGGCGGACGGTCTGTCGATGATCAACGCCGTGCGCGGTATGGCCGTGGACCCGCGCACCCTGCGTCCGGCCGTCGCCGGTGGCATGGGCGGTCTCTCCGGGCCGGCGATCCGACCGCTGGCCGTGGGGTGCGTGTTCCGGGTGCACGAGGCGCTGCCCGAGGTGCCGATCATCGGCATGGGCGGGGTGCGCACCGGCGCCGACGTCGTGGAGTTCATGGCGGCCGGGGCCAGCGCGGTGGCGGTGGGCACGATCAACTTCTCCGACCCCTCGGCCTGTGTGCGGGTGCTGCGCGAGTTCACCGAGGCGTTGGAGGCCAGGGGCGTGTCCCGGGCCCGGGACCTGGTGGGCGCGGCCCACCGGCCCGGAGTCGGCGTGTGAGGTCGGTTCCCGGGCGACGCACGCCCTGACCGGCCTGAACGGCGCTGAGGTGGCGCTGTGCGACCGAACGCCCGCGCCCTGGTACGGAAAGACCCGGAAGCGGGCAAAAGCCGCCTATGGCCCTGTGGGCGGTCGTTACGGCGAAGTGACAGGGCCGGGCGCATGAAGCGCCCGGTTCTGGGAATCGCACACCTTGACGGTGTGCACAGGACAGTGAACGTGCATCCGTAATCACGTTCGTAAGAACGTTCGCGGATGCGGCGCATCGGCCACGAGAGCCGATGGCACACGAGGGGAGAAACCGAGATGACCGCGCCTTCCGCGCCCATCGCAGTCGCGATCGACGCCCAGGAGATCGAGACCGCGGCGACATGGGCCTCGGCGGTCGCCCCCCACGTCAGCACGGTCAAGGTGGGGCTGGAGCTCTACCTGCGCTACGGCCCCGAGGTGGTCGACGCCGTGCGCGGCGCCAACCCCGTCGGGGTCTTCCTCGACCTCAAGCTCCACGACATCCCGGCCACGGTCGCCGGGGCGGCGCGCAGCGTCGCCGGGCTCCGGCCCGCCATCCTGACCGTGCACGCCGGGGGAGGGGCGGACATGATCCGGGCCGCGGTGGAGGCGGCCCCGGATACCCGGATCGCCGCCGTGACGGTGCTCACCTCGATGACCGAGAAGGACCTGGAGCAGGTGGGGCTGCTCGGGCCGGCTCGCGACGCGGTGCGCCGACTGGCGGTGCTGGCGGTGGGCGCCGGGGCGCGAGCCCTGGTCTGTTCACCGCAGGAGGTGGCCCTGGTGCGCGCCGAAGTGGGCCCGGACATCACCCTGATCACGCCGGGCGTGCGCCCGGTCGGGGCGGACAGGGGTGACCAGTCCCGGGTGGCGACCCCGGAGGAGGCCATCGCGGCCGGGGCGGACCTTCTGGTCATCGGCCGCCCCATCACCCGGGCGCCCGACCCCGGCGCGGCGGCGGCCGCCATCGCGGAGACCGTGCGCCGCGCCGGGGCGAGCGTTTGACGCCAGGGAAGGACTATTTACGGTCACAGAGGGTCACTGATTCGGTATGCCCCAAATGCGGAATCCGGAGCTGTGAGTGACCTGGCTCACCCCTCTGTGAGCTGCGCAGGTGACATGCTTTGCGGGGCGTCCAATCGGGACCAAGGTCCCCATTTTTATCTCTTAGTGCAATTGAATGACTACCCTGTGTAGTTAGTTCGATGAAATAGCCGCTGAAAGGGCACTTTACGTTGCCTAACAGGGGTCAGACCTACTAACTTGCGCAGGCGTCCGCCCTCTACAAACGAGTAGAAATCCGAGGTGACCCGGCGTGGCCCTTCCTCCCCTCACACCCGAGCAGCGCAGCGCGGCTCTTGAGAAGGCCGCCAAGGCCAGAAAAGAACGCGCTGAGGTCAAGAACAAGCTGAAGAACGGTGGCATCTCGCTGTCCAAGGTGCTCGCCGACGGGCTCAAGGACGACGTCATCGGCAAGATGAAGGTCTCGGCTCTGCTTGAGTCCCTTCCCGGCGTCGGCAAGGTCCGGGCCAAGCAGATCATGGAGCGGCTCAACATCGCCGAGTCGCGCCGTGTCCGCGGTCTGGGCACGAACCAGCGCGCCGCCCTCGAAGCCGAGTTCGGCGACCTCACCAAGTAACACCGCGAACGCGGATTCCCGGTTCGCCGCGTCCCCCACAGACGCGGCGGCCCGGCCCGCGGCCTCGTGTCACCACCCTTGGTGGACCCGCACCGGGCCGTGACCACGATCGACCCCCTCCGGGGGCGGACCGTGCGTCACGGCCCGGTGGTATAAATGAAGCTTCCCGCGCCCGAACGCGAGGAGGATGACCCCGCACGCACCCGCCGTCCGCACGGTGGGCGATCCCGGGCCCGGAGCGACCCCGTCGCCGAGCACCCCGAGCGCGCCGCGGGCGGATGCCAAGGCCCGAAGGGAAGCCCGCAAGACCATGCCCGACCCAGAACAACGGCTGATCGTCCTGTCCGGACCCTCCGGTGTGGGCAAGAGCACGGTCGTCGCCGAGCTGCGTCGGGCCCACCCCGACGTGTGGCTCTCCGTGTCGGCGACCACGCGCGCCCCCCGGCCCGGCGAGGTCGACGGCGTCCAGTACCGCTTCGTCACCGACGAGGAGTTCGACCGGCTCATCGCCGACGGCGAACTCCTGGAGTGGGCGCGATTCGCGGGCAACCGCTACGGCACCCCGCGCCGCCCCGTCGAGGAACGGCTCTCGTCCGGACTGCCGGTCCTGCTGGAGATCGAACTCCAGGGCGCCCGCCAGATCCGCGAGACCATGCCCGAGGCCCTGCACGTCTTCCTGGCGCCGCCCTCCTGGGAGGAACTGGTCCGCCGGCTCACCGGACGCGGCACCGAGTCCGAAGAGGTCATCCGGCGCCGCCTGGAGGCCGCCAAGGTCGAACTCGCCTCCGAGAAGGAGTTCGACACCACCCTGGTCAACACGTCCGTGCAGGACGTGTGCGCCGAACTGCTAGCGTTGATCACCGCGTCCGAGGTGTGATAACGGCGCCGGCACCGCCGGGCCCGCGTACCCTGGTACACCGCACCTCGCATCCGAACCTTCCTGGGGGTAATCGAAAGTGGCTGGAACCGAGCCCGTCGCCGAAGGCATCACCAATCCGCCGATCGACGATCTGCTCGATCTGGTGGACAGCAAGTACAGCCTGGTCACCATGGCCTCCAAGCGGGCCCGCCAGATCAACGCCTACTACGCCCAGCTGGGCGAGGGGCTGCTGGAGTACGTCGGCCCGTTGGTCGAGACCCAGGTGCAGGAGAAGTCGCTGTCCATCGCCCTGCGCGAGATCAAGTCCGGTCTCCTCACCGCGGAGCCCTTCGAGGGCACCTGAGAACCGACCTGGTAGAACTCCTGTCTGTGAGTGACACAGGAAACAAGCCCCAGGTCGTCCTCGGCGTCGGCGGCGGTATCGCCGCCTACAAGGTGTGCGAACTGCTCCGCCGACTGACCGAGTCCGGCCATCGCGTCCGGGTCGTGCCCACGGACGAGGCCCTGCGCTTCGTCGGTGAGCCCACCTGGGCGGCGTTGTCCGGGCAACCCGTGGCCACCGGGGTGTGGGACGCCGTGCACGAGGTCCCGCACGTGCGCATCGGCCAGTCCGCCGACCTCGTCCTCGTCGCCCCGGCCACCGCCAACATCCTGGCCAAGGCAGCCGCCGGCCTCGCCGACGATCTGTTGACCAACACCCTGCTGACCGCCCGCTGTCCGGTGGTGTTCGCACCCGCGATGCACACCGAGATGTGGGAGCACCCGGCCACACGGGCCAACGTCGGGACACTGCGCTCGCGCGGCGCGATCGTCCTGGATCCGGCCGTGGGCCGGCTCACCGGAGCCGATACCGGCCGGGGGCGCCTGCCCGAACCGGCCGAGCTCTTCGAGGCCGCCCGGCTGGCCTTGCGCCGCGGCGCGGCCGTCCCCGACCTCGCCGGGCGCCGCGTGGTCATCTCCGCCGGCGGGACCCGCGAGTCCATCGACCCGGTCCGTTTCATCGGCAACCACTCCTCCGGCAAACAGGGCTACGCCCTGGCCCGCACCGCGGTCGCCCGGGGCGCCGACGTGACGTTGGTCGCCGCCAACGTCTCGCTGTCCGACCCGGCCGGCGCGCGGGTGGTCCAGGTGACCTCGGCCGTGGAACTGGCGGAGGTCATGGAGGCCGAGCGCGCCGACGCCGACGTCATCGTGATGAGCGCCGCCGTGGCCGACTTCCGGCCCGCCGCCAGCGTCACCTCCAAGATCAAGAAGTCCGGTGCCGCACCCGCGCCCATCGAACTGGTCGAGAACCCCGACGTCCTGGCCGGCCTGGTGGCCGCCCGGAAACGGGAGGGCACCGGGCAGATCATCGTCGGTTTCGCCGCCGAGACCGACGACGTCCTCGCCAACGGTCGTGCCAAACTGGCCAGGAAGGGCTGCGACCTGCTCGTGGTCAACCAGGTCGGCGGGGGCCGCGCCTTCGGCACCGAGGACAACCAGGCCGTCGTCCTGGGCTCCGATGGCACCGCCGTGGAGATCCCGTACGGGCCCAAGGAGGACCTCGCCGATCGGGTGTGGGACCTCGTGGGAGAACGTTCACCCCGGTGACCCGCAGGCCTCCGGGACTGGATTTCCCACCGTCCGGTACGACACACTTCCATCGGGCACCCGCGACCGACGAGGTCGTCCGGGGGTCCCCGTCCCCACCGGTCCCGTTACAGTGGACCGATAACCAACCGCATCGGTCGGTATTGACCGTCCCGGCAGGTCGTCGGGCGCGTCGTGCCGCGCCGTCCCATGTCAGCCAGCAGCCGCTGCAAGGAGTCACGCAACGTGTCCCGCCGCCTTTTCACCTCCGAGTCGGTCACCGAGGGCCATCCCGACAAGATGGCCGACCAGATCAGTGACGCGATCCTCGACGCGATGCTCACCCACGACCCCGCCAGCCGGGTCGCCGTCGAGACGCTGATCACCACCGGTCAGGTCCACATCGCGGGTGAGGTCACCACCCAGACCTACGTCGACATCCCCGCCATCGTGCGCGAGACGATCCTGCGGATCGGGTACGACTCGTCCGCCAAGGGGTTCGACGGTGACTCCTGCGGGGTCAACGTCTCCATCGACGCCCAGTCCCCCGACATCGCCCAGGGCGTCGACACCGCCTACGAGGCCAGGGTCGAGCACGAGGACGACGCCCTCAACCGCCAGGGCGCGGGCGACCAGGGCCTGATGTTCGGCTACGCCAACCGGGAGACCCCGGAGCTGATGCCGCTGCCGATCAAGCTGGCCCACTCGCTGGCCGAGCGCCTGGCCGAGGTCCGCCGCAACGGCACCGTGCCCTACCTGCGCCCTGACGGCAAGACCCAGGTCACGGTCGAGTACGACGGCCAGACCCCGGTCCGCCTGGACACGGTCGTGGTCTCCAGCCAGCACTCCGCCGACATCAGCCTGGAGGAGCTGCTCGCCCCGGACATCCGCGAGCACGTCATCGAGCCGGTGGTGACCGCCTTCGGCCTGGAGTCCGACGACTACCGCCTGCTGGTCAACCCGACCGGTCGTTTCGAGATCGGCGGTCCGATGGGCGACGCCGGCCTGACCGGCCGCAAGATCATCGTGGACACCTACGGCGGCTACGCCCGTCACGGTGGCGGCGCCTTCTCCGGCAAGGACCCGTCGAAGGTGGACCGTTCGGCCGCCTACGCGATGCGCTGGGTCGCCAAGAACATCGTCGCGGCCGAGCTGGCCGAGCGCGCCGAGGTCCAGGTCGCCTACGCCATCGGCAAGGCGCACCCGGTCGGCGTGTTCATCGAGACCTTCGGCACCGAGAAGGTCTCCCCGGAGCTGATCGAGAAGGCCGTCAAGGAGGTCTTCGACCTGCGTCCGGCCGCGATCGTGCGGGACCTGGACCTGCTGCGTCCCATCTACTCCAAGACCGCCGCCTACGGCCACTTCGGCCGCGAGCTGCCGGAGTTCACCTGGGAGCGCACCGACCGCGCAGCCGCGCTGCGGTCGTTCGCGGGGGGCTGAGGCCTCGACGCATCGACGACGAGGGGGTGGGCGACCGGTCGCCCACCCCCTCGTCCGCGTTCCGCGGGCATGGCGCACGTTCAAGGTGAACACTCTGTGTTATTAAATAAATACATATAGTTATGTGTCGTACGTGGAGGAAGCACCATGGCCGTAGCGGCGGCGATGTCAGCGGTGGGCCTGGCCGCGCTCGTGTCCCTGCCGGGGATCCAAGCGCCGGAACTGGTGGGGGAGAAGGAGGTCGTCCCCGGTGCGGAGAGCCTGCACGTGACGTTGCAGAGCGCCGAACGGGAGCGGCTGGACCCCGGGGACCGGGTGGAGTACACGATCAAGGTCCGCAACTCGGGAGCGTCGGACGTGCCCGAGGCCGAGGTCGTCCACTTCCTGCCCACCACCATGCGCTATGTCGGGGGCACGGAGGGGGCCGAGGTGGACGGTGGCCGGGTCGTCTGGGCACGGCCGTTGGCGGCGGGGGAGCGGACCTCGCTGAAACTCACCGGCGAACTGACCGGGGTCCCCGAGGGGGCGTCGCGTCCGGTGTCGACGGTGTGCCTGCGCTCCGGGACGGAGGGGGTGCTGACCTCCTGCGCGTCACAGGAGCACGAGGTGCGCAAACGGCTGTCCCCCCTGTGGACCGGTGTGACCGCGGTCGGCCTGCTCGGGATCCTGGCCCTCGCCGGAGGGGGGATCGCGAGCCACGTCAGGTCCCGCGGGTCCCGGCCGACGCCGGAGGAGCCCGCGGACCACGTGCCCGGGGACAACGCGCCAGGGGAGACACCCGACATCGGGACCTCTCCCGGGGCGACCGTCCACCGGCTGGACGCGCGTCGCTAGGACCCGGGCGGGAGGGGGCGGGGGAGATCCCTCCGAGTCCGTGAGAACGCGCGAAGACGGGCCCGTGCCCCTTCGGACACGGACCCGCCCTGGAGGAAAGGCCTCAGCTCAGGTCGTCGAGCGCCTTCTCCGCCTCGGCCAGCCACGAACGGCGGGCCTCCAGCGCCTCCTCGAACTCCTTGACACGACGGGCGTCGTTGTTCGCCCGCGCCTTCTCCAGCTTCTTCTCCAGATCGGCGATCGCCGTGGAGAGCTGTCCGACCGTGGCCGCGGCGCGCGCCCGGGCCTCGGGGTTCTTACGCTCCCACTCGGTCTCCTCCGCCCGCCGGACCTCGTCCTCGACCTGGCGGAAGGCCCCTTCGAACCGGTCGCGCACATCGCGCGGCAGCTCGCCGGCCTCCTCCCAGGCCTCCTGGAAGTCGCGCAGCCGGGCGCGGGCCCGGCGCGGGTCGGAGATCAGGGCGCGGACCTCCGTCTGCGCCTCCACCAGGATCTTCTCCTTGGCGTCGGCGTTGACCCGCAGCTCCGCGTCGCGCTCGGCGAAGGTCGCGTTGCGCGCGTCGAAGAACCGGTCCTGGGCGGCCTTGAACCGGGCCCACAGGCGGTCCTCGCTGGTCCGGTCCGCGCGGCCGGTCTGCTTCCACCGCTGCATCAGGTCGCGGTAGGCGCGGGCGGTCTCGCCCCACTCGGTGGACTCGGCCAGGGCCTCGGCCTCGGAGACGATGCGCTCCTTCTCGGCCCGTACCGACTCGCGTTCCTGGTCCAGGTTGGCGAAGTAGGCCTTGCGCCGCTTGGAGAAGGAGTTGCGCGCCGCCGACATGCGCTTCCACAGCGCCTGCTCGGTGGGGCGGTCGGCCCGGGGGGCCTTCTTCCACTCCTCGATCAGCTGGAGCATCCGCTCGCCGCCGGACTTCCAGTGCGTGGTCTCCGCCGCGACCCGTTCGGCCTCGGCGACGATCCGCTCCTTGATCTCGCGGGCCTCGACACGGGCCTGCTCCTGGGCCTGCTTCTGCTCGACCTTGCGCTCCTCGGCGCGGTCGGCCAACGCGTCCAGCCGTCGGGTCAGGGCGTCCAGGTCACCGACCGCGTGCGCCTCCCGCACCGCGGAGCGGAGCTTGTCGATGTTCGACATCGCGGCGGCGGCGGACAGGTCGGTGGTCTTCAGCCGCTTCTCCAGCAGCTCCACCTCGGTGACCAGTGAGTCGTATTTTCGGCGGAAGAAGGCCAGGGCCTCCTCCGGCTCCCCCGCCTGCCACGATCCGACGACCCGCTCGCCTTCGCTCGTGCGCACGTAGACCGTGCCGTCGTCGTCTACGCGGCCCCAAGGGTCCGTGGTCACCGTGTCCTCCTGCTGTCATGAACCCGCGAGAGCGGGTTCGGGTCGTCGCGGTGTCTCTCGCCGAGCCATGATGGAGACCACTGTGCAGAGCAGGGTATCCATCCGATCCGATGATGACGACGCGCCGTGTCTCATCCATCCGTGCGGGCTTTTTCCGGGGCCCGTCATCGGTGTCCTCTGTAGTGCCGACCGCTGCCGGGGGCCGGCGGTCCCCTTTTCCGAAGGAGGCGCAGGTCGGGGCCACGGTGCACACGGGACGGTGACCAATATGGCATTACCACGCGCTTTGGCAAAGAGTCCGGGCGTGTGCGGTGATCGAATGGTGATCAAAAGAGCGCACACATGTGCTCATTCGGTCGCCCGTCTCCGTCCGCGTCGGTAGGCTCTGACCTACCCGAGGCCGCGATCGCCCCCCGGGCGTCACGACACCGATCCGAGGACAGGACGTCATCCGCCGTGCTCATCGCCGCGCTTCCCACCGGACCCCTCGCCGCGAACTGCTATGTGCCCGCGGCGGCCCCGGACGGTGAGTGCGTCATCGTCGATCCGGGACAGGACGCGGCCGAACCGGTGGCCAAGGTCCTCGCCGAGCACCGCTTGACCCCCGTCGCGATCCTGCTCACCCACGGGCATTTCGATCACGTCTGGTCGGCGGCCGAGATCGCCGACGCCCACGGTATCCCGGTGTACCTGCACGCGGCCGACCGCGACCTGCTCACCGATCCGGGCAAGGGGGTGGACGCCGCGTTCGCCGCGCAGTTGTCGGCCCTGTTGGGCCCGGGCCCGCACCGCGAGCCGACCCGCCTGATCGAGGTCGCCGACGGCGACGTGCTGGCCTTGGCCGGGGTGGAGTACACCGTCGCGCACACCCCGGGTCACACCCCGGGTTCGGTCGTCTACACCACCCGCAGCGAGGACGGCGTTCCGGTGATGTTCGCCGGTGACCTGGTCTTCGCCGGCTCCATCGGCCGTACGGACTTCCCCGGCGGGGACTCGGCCGCCATGGCGCGCAGCCTGACCGGGGCGGTGCTCTCGCGCGACGACGACACCCGTGTCCTGCCCGGTCACGGCCCCGCCACCACCGTCGGCCGCGAGCGCGCCACCAACCCGTACCTGCGCGATATCACCGGTTGACCGTCCGCCGCCGCCCCCGTCCGCTCCCTCGGTGATCAGGAGGCCGGGTGGTGGTGTTGCCGGTAGGATTCCAGATGTTCAGGGCCATGCCGTGCCCTTGTCCGGGGCCGAATCGGTCTCCCGGCACCCTCGCCCAGCCGTGTAGCTAGTGGACTTGGTAACTCATGCATCGTTACAGGACTCATACGTGTGGTCAGCTCCGCAAGGAGCATGTCGGGGAGCGGGTCGTCCTCTCCGGTTGGGTGCACAATCGCCGCGATCTGGGCGGTCTGCTCTTCGTCGACCTGCGTGACCACTACGGCATCACCCAGCTCACGGCACGTCCCGAGTCACCGGTGTTCGAGCAGCTCAGCCGGGTCTCCAAGGAGACGGTCATCCGTGTCACCGGTGAGGTGACGGCCCGCAGCGGCGAGAACGTCAACCCCAACCTGCCCACCGGCGAGATCGAGATCGACGCCGTCGACTTCGAGGTCCTCGGCACCACCGAGGAGCTTCCGCTCACCGTGTTCCCGGAGGACAACACCTCCGAGGAGCGCCGTCTCACCTACCGCTTCCTGGACCTGCGCCGGGAGCGGATGCACGAGAACATCATGCTGCGCTCGCGCGTGATCGCCTCGATCCGCCAGAAGATGACGGCCCTGGGCTTCAACGAGTTCCAGACCCCGATCCTGACCAGTTCCAGCCCCGAGGGCGCGCGCGACTTCCTGGTGCCGTCCCGGCTGCACCCGGGCAGGTTCTTCGCGCTGCCGCAGGCGCCGCAGCAGTTCAAGCAGCTGCTGATGATCGCCGGGTTCGACCGTTACTTCCAGATCGCGCCCTGCTTCCGCGACGAGGACAGTCGCGCGGACCGCTCGCCGGGTGAGTTCTACCAGCTCGACGTCGAGATGAGCTTCGTCGAGCAGGAGGACGTGTTCGAGGTCATCGAGAAGGTGATGACCGACGTCTTCCGCGAGTTCTCCGAGGGCTGGGAGATCACCTCCCCCTACCCGCGCGTCGCCTACCGGGACGCCCTCCAGTGGTACGGCACCGACAAGCCCGACCTGCGCGTGCCGATGAAGATGCTCGACGTCACCGAGCTGTTCGGCAAGACCGACTTCCGGGCCTTCGCGGGCAAGAAGGTCCGCGCCCTGGCGGTCCCCGAGGTCGGCGGTCAGCCGCGCAAGTTCTTCGACGGCATCGGCGACTTCGCGGTCGAGCAGGGCGCCAAGGGCCTGGCCTGGCTGAAGGTGGGCGAGAACGGCGAGCTGACCGGTCCCATCGCCAAGTTCGTCACCGAGATCTCCGACGAGCTGCTCTCCACCCTGGAGGCGGGTCCGGGCCACGGCCTGTTCTTCTGCGCGAGCGAGGACGAGGCGGAGATCAACCGCATCATGGCGCCGGTCCGGGTCGAGGCGGGCAAGCGCGCGGGACACTTCGAGGAGAAGGTCTACCGTTTCTGCTGGATCGTGGACTTCCCGATGTTCGAGCGCTCGGACGAGGGCGCGATCGAGTTCAGCCACAACCCGTTCTCGATGCCCCAGGGCGGCCTTGAGGCCCTGGAGACCCAGGACCCGCTGGACATCCTGGCGTGGCAGTACGACATCGTCTGCAACGGTGTGGAGCTGTCCTCGGGCGCGATCCGGAACCACTCTCCCGAGATCATGTACAAGGCGTTCGAGATCGCCGGGTACGACAAGGACGCGGTGGAGGCCGAGTTCGGCGGCATGCTCAAGGCGCTGAAGTTCGGGGCCCCGCCGCACGGTGGCATCGCCCCGGGCGTGGACCGGATCGTCATGCTCCTCGCCGACGAGCCCAACATCCGCGAGACGATCGCGTTCCCGCTCAACCAGAACGCCCAGGACCTGATGATGGGCGCGCCCTCCGCCGTGTCGGACAAGCAGCTGCGCGACATCCACGTGCGGTCGGTGCTGCCCCCGGCCGAGCAGAAGAAGTAGGACCACGTGTGAGCGCGGGGCCCCGGTCGCGAGATCGGGGCCCTCGTCGTGGGAGGGGCCTCCCGGAAACGTCACCGGTTCGACGGCGGGGAACCCGTCCATCGCCGCAGGTGGGCCGGTGGCACCGGAGCCCCGACGGCCGTCTCCGCGGTCGTGGGTCTTCTCGGAAGGAGAGGGCGCGAACGCGGACGAACCCTCGTCCACCCGCTCGCGACACCCCCGCGGAACGGGCCGAAGCGCCCGACGGGCGGATGCCGGCGCTCCGACGGCCGGTCGGGATCTCGACCGTGCTCCGCGAGCGTGATCCGGCGTGGGCGTCCGCCGCGTCGGATCAGAAGTGGTCGCTACCGAGGGCCTGCCCGATCGGGAACGTGTGGCGGGACGCGGCGCAGATCGTCTCCAGGGCGTGGACCGGGACGTCCTCGGTGGAATGGCCGACGCGCAGGACCTGCACCACCCACTCACCCGGGATCTCCAACAGGTCGGCCTCGTAGGGGGTCGCCGGGCGCACGGTCAGCGTCTCCACGGCGTGGTCGAACCGGTGGCCGAGATCCTCGATCGCGGCCTGGAGGGTCGGCAGCACGAAACCCTCTCCGTCCAGTCTGGTGTTCTCGCCGACGTCCACGCGAAAGTACGACGTGGAGATCCGGACCGGGACCCCGTCGGCCCAGAACATCTTCCGCCGGGCGATCACGCTGTCACCGGCTTCGACGCGCAGCCCCAGGGCGACGTGCTCGTTGGCGGGCTCCCGCCCGACGAACAGCATCCTCCGTTCCGGGGTGAGTCCCTGTTGCCCGGCTTCGGTGAGATACAGCGACTTCGAACCGCGTGTGCTCGGAGGCGTGGGCAGGGCGCGTTGCACCAGGACGCGGGGCCTCGGTCCGACCGGCCCGGCGGGCGCCTTGTGGGCGGGTTCCTCGGAGCCCGCCTTCTTCATCTGGGAGATCCGGCCGGGTGAGACCCCCAGGTGTCTGGCGATGTCCTCCTGCCGCATCCCGGCCTGTTGGGTCTCGATGATGGCGCCTCGTCGGATGCGGGAGAGTTCGACGCTCTGTGCTTGCAGTGTCGTCATGGCGGCCGACGCGGCGCGGGCCCGGTCCAGCGGGTCGGCGATGGCCGCGATGTCGTGCAGTGTCCGTGCGTCCAAGGGGAATCCTCACTTCGGGTGCTCCACTGTGGACTTTAGCCCCCCTATTGCGCCGCGCGAAAGGGTGGGTTACTGTCGTCACACGCAAGGCTTTAGCCCCCATAAAGTCCACGGTTCCGCGTCGGCTTGTGGGTGGTGGAGCGGTTGGCGGTCACACGTCCAGTGTGCCCCACTCCGTTCCGGCCGGGCGTGGTGCCGGGTGGTCCGGCTCCGCGGTCACGACCACAGGGCGACCGTTCCGATGACGCGTGGTGCCGGGTCTCCCGACCGCGGCACCCCTGGAGGTGTGCACATGGCGCGCTACCGCTGCTCGAACCCCACCGAGGCCGTGACGGTCCGGGCCCGAGCCCGCGCCCCGGCCCGACGCCTCGGATGCCGGACGCCCTCGTTCACCGCCACCGGGTCCCCGCTCCGGAGCCCGTCCCGGGCGGCGGCACCGAGGCGATCGCCCACCGGCCCATCGGCCGGGCCGGACCCCGTCCCCGCGAACGCCCGGCCGCACCCGACCGCGGGACCACGCGCGACCCGCCGCCACACCCGAATGGAGCCCACGATGACCGACCGCACCGAATCC
Source organism: Nocardiopsis lambiniae (assembly GCF_031845465.1). Lineage (NCBI taxonomy): Bacteria > Bacillati > Actinomycetota > Actinomycetes > Streptosporangiales > Nocardiopsidaceae > Nocardiopsis > Nocardiopsis lambiniae. The sequence goes on from NZ_JAVREP010000005.1 coordinate 295,731, forward strand.
GACCCGATCCCGGACGACCTCACTCCCGCCGAACGCGACGCGGTCCTGCGCCAGGGCCGGATCATCGCCGACCAGCGCGCCGCCGGCGCCCCGCTCCTGGGCGATCCCGGCCGCGAGTACCGCCACGGCGACTGAACCCCCCCCGTCCCGCCCTCCGATCGACCCGGAGGCGAGGACATCGGGGCGGCTGAGCGGGGGTGACGCGTTCGCACGCATCACCCCGCTTCTCCGTGAGCACCTCTTCTTCCGGAGGAAACGGTCATAAGACACCTACGTGATGTAATCGTTCAGGTTTTTCGGGAAAACCTGGCCGAACATGGCCTCGAATGACCTGTCCGGATGCGCCGGGGCCGCACATCCCCTACCGTTGGGGGCGAATCACCCTTCCCCATCGCCCGGTGCCCGTGTTCTCGGGAGTGAACGCGCCGCACCACGGGGGAGCCCTCTTCGCCGGGGGGCGGAATGGTGGTGGAGTGCTTTCTGCGCCGTCGAGTCACGCGAGCGTAACGATTCGTGACCTGAGATCGGTCGTCAGAGACCCCCGGGGTCGACGCACACCGATCATCCCCATGACGGTGAACCGCGTCGACCCCTATCGCACGAGGTCCCACGGGTGACACGAGATGGAGACGGAGCCGGTCTCCCCGATGAGCGACTCGGAGACCGTTTCGCCCCCGACACTAGAATGAGCCGAATCGGAATGTCCGCAGGGGTGACCGTGCTCGGACACGGGTGTGACGTCCGAGACGACATGAGGATTGAGTCCGTGAACGTAGAACGTGCTACAGGCGGTGGTTCGGAGGGCGAGCTCACGGGGGCGTTCTTCCACGCACCCGAGGCCATGGTGCTCACCTCGGCCGACGGCTCGATCCGGCATGCCAACGTCTCCTTCCGTGAACTCTTCGACCGCGAGGAGGGCGATCTCGCGGGACACCGCTGGTTCGACCTCCTGGAAGAGGAGGACGGCCGCGCCGCCGCCCGCTTCCACCGGGAGTCCCTCAACGGGCACCGCCCCCGGCGGCTCAAGATCTCCATCACCGCCAAGACGTTCCACCTGGCCGAGGCCGAGGTGCGCCCCCTCCCCGACGACGACGCCGCGATCGTCCTCGTGCACGTCCTCTCCACCGAGGAGACCGACCTGCGGGTCATCGGTGAACTGCGCACGGACAACTCCGACTCCGTCCTGTGGAGCCTGGACCTGGGCACCGGGCGATTGCGCGAACTCTTCGGCCCGACCCCGCTCGGCTCGCTCCTGGCCGGCAACGACCGCGAACTCGACCGCATCCTGGAGCGCGTCCACCCCGACGACATCGCCCGGGTCCGCGACGCCATGGCGACCTCCTTCGCCGGCCGCGACTACGAACAGCGCTTCCGCGTCTTCGACCGCCTCGGAGACGAACGCTCCCTTCACGTCCGCGCCCGGTTCGTGTCCGGCGACCCCGACCGCCTGGTCGGCATCGTCGACGACGTCACCGAGCACGTCCAGCTCGTCCGCAGGCTCGCCGACCGCCGTCGCACCGAGGCCGAGCACGGCCGCCTGGTCACGGAGCTGTCCTCCAAACTCGTCTCGGCCACCACCGTCGACAAGGTCATGGACCTGCTCAGTGAGGAGTTCCTGCCGATCTTCGGCGGTCACATGGCGGTGGCCATGTACGTGGAGGACAACGTCCTGCGCACCTCGCCCGGCACCCGCGAACGCGGCAACGTCGGCCTCATAGACGGTCGCCGCGCCGACGACACCAACTACCCGATGGGCGCGGTCATCCAGGACCGCCAACCGCGCTTCTTCGAGAGCCGGGCCGAGGTCATCAGCCGTTTCCCGACCGCCGTCGACCTCATGCGCCACAACGACTCCAAGTCACAGGCCTGGGCGACCGTGCCGATCTTCGGCGACAGCAAGGTGGCCCTGGGGGTGTGGCAGATGGTGTGGGACCGTCCCCACCACGCCAGCCGCGACGAGCGCGCCCTCATGCTGACCTTCGCCGGCCTGGCCGGCCAGGCCCTCCAGAGGATCAAGGCCCAACAGGCCGAACTGGAACTGGCCGACGCCGTCCAACGGCGCATGCTGCCCCGCGAGGTGGCCAGCTTCCCCGACCTGGACATCGCCACCAAGTACCTTCCCTCCCGCGCCGACTGGCGGATCTGCGGCGACTTCTACGACGTCATCGAACTTCCCGGCGGCAAGGTCGGTCTGCTGGTCGGCGACGTACAGGGACACGGTGTCGAGGCCGCGGCCGCCATGGGCCAGATCCGGGTGGCCTTTCGCGCCTACGCCAGCAACCAGTCCGATCCCGGCGTCGTCCTGGGGGAGACCAACCGGCTGCTCACCGACACCGGCGAGATCGTCTTCGCCACCTGCGGCTACCTCGTCCTGGACCGGGAGAAGGGCATCATGCAGGCCGCCTGGGCGGGGCAACCGCCCGTGGTGCTCGCCGACCTCGACGGCTTCGAGACGTGGGAACCCGAGACCGGTCCGCCCCTGGGCGTGCTCCCCGACACCGAGTACACCGTCACCACCCGGGTCCTGGACCCGTCCACCACCCTGCTGATCTGCTCGGACGGACTGGTGGAGAGCAGCGAGGTGCGCATGGAGGACGGACTGGCCAAGGTCGGCGCCGCGCTGTCCGAACACTGCGAGGACCCCGACGGGGCCTCCCACGTGCTGGCGGAGATGGCCCCGGCCGGGCGCGGCGACGACATCGCGATCCTCATCGCCCGAATGCGCCGCCCGGCCGCCTGAGAGCCCACCCGGTCCGCGCGTTCGGACACGGACGGTCGTCGTCACCGCCTACCCTGGACGGGTGTCCGAAACGCTGTTCGACGACGCCGGGGCCGAGGCCGCCAGGGGACAGGAGCCGCTCGCCGTGCGCATGCGGCCGCGCACCCTCGACGAGGTCATGGGCCAACGCCACCTCCTGGGCTCGGGCAGTCCGCTGCGCCGCCTGGTCGAGGACGACGCGCCCATGTCCGTGTTCCTGTGGGGCCCGCCGGGGACCGGCAAGACCACCCTGGCCACCGTGGTCAGCAAGGCCACCAGACGTCGCTTCGTGGAACTGTCCGCGGTCAACGCCGGGGTCAAGGACGTGCGCGCGGTCATCGAGGAGGCCCGCCGGCGCATGGGCATGAACGGCACCCGCACCCTGCTGTTCGTCGACGAGGTCCACCGCTTCAACAAGACCCAGCAGGACGCCCTGCTGCCCGCGGTGGAGAACCGGTGGGTCAGCTTCATCGGCGCCACCACCGAGAACCCCTTCTTCTCCGTGGTCGGCCCGCTGCTGTCCCGCTCCCTGCTGCTGACCCTGGAATCCCTGGACGACGCCGACGTGCGTGTCCTGCTGTCGCGCGCGCTGACCGACGAACGCGGACTGGACGGGCGCTACACGCTCACCGACGAGGCCGCCGACCACCTGGTGCGGCTGGCCGGCGGCGACGGCCGGCGCTCCCTCACCTACCTGGAGGCCGGCGCCCTCGTGGCCGGGCCGCCCGCCGCCGAACCGGTGGAGATCACCGCCGAGCACGTCGAGAGCGCCGTGGACCGTCACGCCGTGCGCTACGACCGCTCCGGAGACCAGCACTACGACGTCGTCAGCGCGTTCATCAAGAGCATGCGCGGCAGTGACCCCGACGCGGCCCTGCACTACCTGGCCCGCATGATCGAGGCGGGGGAGGACCCCCGGTTCATCGCCCGCCGCATCGTCGTGCACGCCAGCGAGGACGTCGGCATGGCCGACCCCACAGCGCTCCAGACGGCCGTGGCCGCCGCACAGGCGGTCGAACTCATCGGCATGCCGGAGGCGCGCATCAACCTCGCCCAGGCGGTGATCCACATCAGCCTGGCGCCCAAGTCCAACGCCGTCATCACCGCCATCGACGCCGCCATGGCCGACGTGCGCAAGGGCAACGCCGGGCCGGTCCCCTCCCACCTGAGGGACGGCCACTACAAGGGCGCCGCCGACCTCGGCCACGGCAAGGGCTACCGCTACGCCCACGACTACCCGGGCGGGGTCGCGCCCCAGACGCACGCGCCCGAGGGTCTCACCGACCGCGAGTACTACCGGCCCACCGAACACGGCGCCGAACGCCGGATCTCCGAGGTCCTGCGACGCATCAAGGGCGTTCTGCGCGGCGGGTGACCCCCCACCGCGCGAGGCGTCCCGCGGCGGCTCGGACGCCTGCGGGGTTCCGCGGGCCGGCGGAGGAGGCTACTTCGAGGAACAGGGCCGCCGACCGCCCGTGAAGGGCGACGGGCGGCACCCGTGGAACACGCCTCAATCGGTGAACAACTCCGTGATCCGTACGATCTCCCGGGGCCCGTCGCCCTCGGGCTCCTCGTCGGAGAAGGTGACCTCGACGATCACCACCGGTCCCCAGGACAGGTAGTCGATGAAGTCGCGGCCGGTCAGCTCCCAGGTGCCGCGCCCCTCCTCGTCCAGGAAGACGTGGTCCGGAGCGGCGCAGAACTTCGCGCACAACACCTCGGCCTCGGGGGAGATGACCGCGTCGTCGGCCTCCCCCGCCTCCTCCCACTGCTCGGCCCACTCCTGGTGGGTGGGCGCGCCCTGGCCGCGTTCGGGTTCGTCGTCGCGGTCCACGGGCGTGTAGACCCACGGGCCCTCCAGGACGTCCTCCTGCTCCGCCGGGTCGAACCGCACCACCAGGGTCCGGGGCTCCTCCGGGGAGGGGCTCGCGGCGGGCTCCTCCTCCACGGCGTCGGAGACCAGCGCCTCGTCGTCCGAGGGGCCCACCAGCCGGGAGACCCCCCACACGCCCGCGCCGACCAGGACCACCGCGAGCGCGCCCGCGCCCACCATGATCGGTTTCCGGAGCGATCGCTCCCGGGGCGCGCGTCCCTCCAGCCGGATCACCCTGGGCACCCGCTGGGCCGGTTCGACCGCGCTCCACTCGCGTTCCAGCAGGGCGGCCAGCCGATCGCGGTCGGGTACCTCGGCGTCCTCACGGCCGTTCTCCCGCTGCCAGACCGCGATGACCGCGCCGATCACCTCCCGCAGGCTCGGCCGCGCCTCCGGATCGGGGTCCAGGGCCCGTTTCACCACCGGCACCAGCCCCTTGACCAGCCCGGTCAGGTTGTGGTCGCCGCTCGCGGCCCGCCGGGCGATCTCCTCCGGCTCACCCGGACCGAAGGGCAGCCGCCCGGTGCCGGCGAACGCGATGACCGCGCCCCAGGCGAAGACGTCGGCGGCGGGGGAGGCCTCCGCCCCGCGGAAGCGTTCGGGGCTCATCCAGGTGACGCCCGGCCCGTTCGGGCCCACCTCGGAGACCGCGCAGTCCATGATGTGCGGCCCGTGCGATTCGAGCAGCACCTTCTCCGGGTTCAGCGACCCGTGCGCCACACCCCGACCGTGCAGCGCCGAGAGGCCGTCCGCCAGCCCCACGGCCAGCGCGATGAGCTTTCCGGTTCCCACCCCGCCCCGTTTGGTCACGTAGTGGGACAGCCGCTCGCCCTCCATGTAGGGCATCGACAGCCACGGTCGCTCGGACCGCCCGTCGAAGGTCGTCGGCACCACCACGCGCGTCGGATCCACCCGGGTCAGGGCGGTCAACCGCCGCACGAGCGCCTCACGGTCCTGACCGGGATCGCGCAGGACCTTCACGGCGATGAGCCGATCGTTCGCGGTGGGGGAGGAGGCGTCCACCGCGGCGTAGACCGTCCCGGTGGCCCCCTGCCCCAACCGCCCGAGGACGAGATAGGGGCCTATCCGTGTCGGGTCGTCCGGATACAGCGGAGGAAGGTGCTCCGGTACCAGTACGGAGATCTCTCGGGGAGAACGAGGGCTCATGGGTGTCCTGTCGCGATGCTTCTGAAAGCCGGCGGGTGGTGGAGTGTCCGGACATCGTAGTGAAGATCCCGCTCCACGGTCATTCTCCCCGAGGAGAGGGAGGACGTCGACGACCTCGTCCCGCACCGGCCATGTCCATCGGGTGTGTCGGCGAGGCCCACGCGCGCCCGACGGCCCGACGCGATATGGTCGGCCGGAACCCGTCCCCCACGGTACGCCCGAACCCCGGCGCGCCGACGGGGCGGCCCGGCCCTCGACGTTCCCGGCGCACGCGCGCGAGAGGCCGAGGCGCGTACAACCCTCGAAGTGACCCCTATCCGCCTTACGGAGCCCGCATGCTTACCGGAGGAGAGGTCGCCGCGCTCGTCGCCGCGGTGGTCTGGGCGGTGCTCGCCACGTTCATGTGCGTGGCGCTCGTCAAACTGATCAAGCTCATCAACGCCGCGACGGCGGTGGTCTCGGAACTGGGCGATCGCACCCCGCCCCTGATGGACGACGTCGTCGCCACGGTCGAACGCGCCAACACCTCGCTGGAGCGCGTCGAGGAGATCACCGCCAACGCCCAGGCCACGAGCGAGGACGTGGCCACCATGACCGCGCTGACCCGTTCGGTGGTCACCGGCCCCCTCGTGAAGGTGGCGTCGTTGTCCTACGGGGTCCGCCGGGTCCTCGGACAGCGGCGCGCCCTGGCGGTCGTGCGCGGTCGCCGCCGGAGGGGATCGCGATGATCGGCCGACTGTTCTACCTCGCGGCCGGCGCGGCCCTGGGCGGTTACGCGGTGCACCGCGTCCACCGGGCCCGCCGCGCGCTCACCCCCGGCGGGATCGCCGAGCGGGTCGAGGGCCGGGTCGGCGAGTATCGGGGCGCCCTGCGCGAACTCAACGAGGACCTGGCCGACGCCGTCCGCCAACAGGAGGAGGAACTCCTGCGGGCCTACGCGCCCCGACGGGGACGGGCCCTGCCGCCCGCCGCGCGGCGCGAACTCCCCGAGGACTGAAGCGGGCCGGGGTGGCCACGGCGTGTCCCGCACCGGGACGTCTCGTGATCCTCCGGGAAGCCTCCGTGGGGTGTGGCGCCGGGACCGGGCACCACGCACAGGCGTGACACGGACCCCCGCGGCGCCCCGGCCGCCCGCCGCGGTCCGCCCCGCACCCGTCGTACGCACCCGCCCGAAGGTCCACGGGTATCCGCCCCGGTACCCGACCGCTCCGGGGGCGCCGTACGCCGATGCCCCGGCGAGGGTCCCGCGAACCCGGCGTTTCCCGGTGGCCGACGACGATAGCCTTGGAACAACCGGGGCCCCGGCGTTGTCCTGAACAGGGCGGGGCCCGCACCGGTCGCGCCCCTCGGGCCGTGGCCGCGGAGGAAATCGCACGCATCCGCGTGGTCGTCCCCCCTACCATTGGGCGACCGAACGACCACGCGCAACCAGATCCCGGGCCGGGACCGGCCCGCCGAGGGCGGCGGAGCCGAGCACAGGAGGGCATCAATGGAGACGGCAGAGATCGCGCGCCGCTTCCTCAGTTTCTTCGAGAAGAACGGACACACCGTGGTGCCCTCGGCGAGCCTCATCGCCGAAGACCCCACGCTGCTGCTGGTGCCCGCAGGCATGGTCCCCTTCAAGCCCTATTTCCTGGGCCAGCGCACCCCGCCCCACGACACCGCCACCAGTGTCCAGAAGTGCATCCGCACCAAGGACATCGAGGAGGTGGGCAAGACCTCCCGGCACGCCACCTTCTTCCAGATGCTCGGCAACTTCTCCTTCGGGGCCTACTTCAAGGAGCGGGCGATCCCGCTGGCGTGGGAACTCGTCACCACCCCCGTCGAGGACGGCGGCTTCGGCATCGACCCGGAGAGGCTGTGGGTGACCGTCTACCTCGACGACGACGAGGCCGAGGCGATCTGGCGCGACGACGTGGGCGTGCGCCCCGAGCGCATCCAGCGCATGGGGATGGAGGAGAACTACTGGTCGATGGGCGTCCCCGGCCCCTGCGGCCCCTGCTCCGAGATCTTCTACGACCGCGGTCCCGAGTACGGTGCCGAGGGCGGTCCCGAGGCGGACGAGAACCGCTACATCGAGATCTGGAACCTCGTCTTCATGCAGTACGAGCGGGGCGAGGGCGGCGACAAGTCCGGCTTCCCGATCCTCGGTGAGCTGCCCAAGAAGAACATCGACACCGGAATGGGGCTGGAGCGCCTCGCGGCGGTCCTCCAGGGCGTCGACAACATCTACGAGACCGACATCATCGGCCGTGTCCTGCACCGCGCCGCCGACCTCGCCGGCGTTCGCTACGGCGAGGACCACGAGCGGGACGTCCTGCTGCGCGTGGTCGCCGACCACGTGCGCAGCGCCGTCATGCTGGTCGGCGACGGCGTCAAGCCCGGCAACGAGAAGGCCGGCTACGTCCTGCGCCGCATCCTGCGCCGCTCCATCCGCAACATGCGCCTGCTCTCGGGCACCGAGACCGCGTTCATGCACGAACTCACCGCGGTCAGCATCGACGCGATGAAGGACATCTACCCGGACCTGCTCGACAAGGCCGACGTCGTCCACGGTGTCATCGACACCGAGGAGAAGAACTTCGCCGACACCCTGCGCGCGGGCACCACCCTGTTCACCCGGGCGGCCGAGCGCACCCGGCACGCCGGCGGCACCGTGTTCTCCGGCTCCGACGCCTTCCAGCTCCACGACACCTACGGCTTCCCCATCGACCTCACCCTGGAGATGGCGGCCGAACAGGGGCTGAGCGTCGACGAGTCGGCCTTCCGCGAGCTGATGCAGAAGCAGAAGAACACCGCGAAGGCCGACGCCAAGGCCAAGAAGCTCGGCAACGCCGACATCTCCCTGTACGCGCGGCTGCTGGAGGGCGCCGGCACCACCGACTTCCTCGGCTACACCGACGCCGCGAGCGAGTCGCACGTCAAGGGCATCGTCGTCGGCGGGATCTCCTCGCCCGCCGCGCGCCAGGGCGAGAAGGTCGAGATCGTCTTGGACCGCACCCCGTTCTACGCCGAGAGCGGCGGGCAGCTGGCCGACACCGGCACGCTCACCGTCGACGGTCGGGCGATCGTGGACGTCGAGGACGTCCAGAAGCCCCTGCCGGGCCTGTTCGTCCACCGGGGCACCGTCCGCGCCGGTGAGGTCACCGTGGACGACACCGTGCACGCCGCGATCGACACCGGCCGTCGCCACGCCATCGAGCGCTCCCACTCGGCGACCCACCTCATCCACTCCGCGCTGCGCAACGCGCTGGGCCCGTCGGCGGGCCAGGCCGGCTCGGAGAACAGCCCCGGCAGGCTGCGCTTCGACTTCACCGCCGACAGCGCGCTGGGCGAGTCCCGCCTGTCCGAGGTCGAGGAGGAGGTCAACACCGTCCTGGCCGGCGACATCGCGGTGCGCACCGAGGAGAAGAGCCTCGACGACGCGCTCAAGATGGGCGCCCTGGCCATGTTCGGCGAGAAGTACGGCGACCGCGTCCGCGTCGTGGAGATGAGCGAGTACTCCGTCGAGCTCTGCGGCGGCACCCACGTGCCCTCCACCGCGCGACTGGGCATCGTCAAGCTCCTGGGCGAGTCCTCCATCGGCTCGGGCGTGCGCCGGGTCGAGGCGGCGGTCGGTGTGGACGCCTTCAAACGCCTGTCCAAGGAGTCGGCGCTGGTCGGTCGGCTCTCCGAGCAGCTCAAGACCCCGCGCGAGGCACTGCCCGAGCGCATCGACTCCATGGTCTCCCGGCTGCGCGCCGCCGAGAAGGAGATCGAGAGGCTGCGCGCCGCCCAGGTCCTCCAGGCCGCCGGCTCCATCGCGGAGAAGGCCCGGCGGCACGGTCCGGCCCTGGTCGTGGCGGAGACCGCCCCGGAGGGCACGGGCGGCGACGAGCTGCGCGCCCTGGTGGCCGACGTGCGCGGACGCCTCGGTGAGAGCGAGCCCGTCGTCGTGGCGATGACCGCCGTTCCCAAGGACCGTCCGGTCGTGGTGATCGCGGTCAACAAGGCGGCGCAGAAGGCCGGCGTCAAGGCCGGCGACCTCGTGGGCGTCGCGGCCCGCGCGCTCGGCGGCGGTGGCGGCGGCAAGCCCGACATCGCCCAGGGCGGCGGCAGCGACGTCACGAAGATCGACGAGGCCCTGCGGGCCGTCGAAGCGCGCGTCGCGGGGTCCTGAGCCCGCGAGGGTCGGGGGGACCCCCACGGGGTCCCGGAGGCCCGCGGACGGGACGTCTTCGAGGAGAAGGCACGTCGGCCGCGGGCCACCCCCTTCGAGGGCGGCCTCGCGGTCGACGGCCTGCCACGGCGGAGCAGTGGTTCGGCCCGGTCCGGCGCACCGGGGCGGCGACCATCACCCGGTCGCCGTCCCGGCGTGGTCTTCGCAACACGGACGTGGGAACGCGCCCGATCGCACAACGATGGGTAACATCACGACCTGTGATGATCGGGACGAAGGCGGTCGTTCCGTGCGTCCTTCGCGGTGCGATGGGCGCGTTCGGCCGCTCTGTGAGGGGATCCGGGTGACCTACACTCGGACTCGACGCCCATGACCACCACTGAACCCGGCCGCCGACGGACCGAACCGGTCCGGGCCGTGTCACGGCGACCGCTATCGGTGACCGAGGCTGCGCACGGTCATCGAATCGGGCATACTGTGGCGCGTCACAGCCGATCACACGGCTGTCTGCGCGGAGTTCCCGCGATCCACCTGATGAACAGGACCACCGTGTCGAGGATTTCCCCATCGCGGTGCCGTGCCCGTAACGGGACGGCCCGTTCGTGCCGCGTCCCCGGAACAGGGGAGCGCTCCTCGTGAGGAACGGTGTGCGTCTGGCCGTCGACCCGGGCAACGCCCGCATCGGTGTGGCCGTCAGCGACCCCTCCGGTCTCCTCGCCAGCCCCCTGGAGACCGTCCCGCGCGGCAAGGGCGACAGGAACCGGATCGCCCTGCTGGTACTGGAGAGGGAGGCACGTGAGGTCATCGTGGGTTACCCTGCCTCTCTGTCAGGAGAGGAGGGGCCGGCCGCCCGGTCGGCCCGGGAGTTCGCGACGGCGCTGGCCGGACTCCTGCACCCCGTCCCCGTCCGCTTGGTCGACGAACGCCTCACCACGGTGACCGCACAGGGACATCTGCTCTCCGGAGCCTCCTTCAGCAAGAAGGGCGCCAAGGGCGGTCGCGCCCGTCGAACGGTCATCGACCAGGCGGCGGCCACCGTCCTCCTACAGAGCGCTTTGGACCAGGAACGGTCGACAGGCCGGCCCCCGGGCGAGATCGTCCGCTCCAGCCAGGGAGAATCATGAACGACAGGGATGACTACCCCGACAATCCCTATCGTGGACGTACCGGCCGCGACAGCGGACGCGATCACGACCCGCTCGGTGAACCGACGCCTCCGCCCTCGCGCGGCCGTCGGGCCCGCTCCGAGGGGCCCTCATGGCCGGAGGAGCCGGGCACGCCCGGGTCTCGGAGCACCGCGCCCTCCACGGGCGAGTTCCGTACCCCCCGCTACGCCCCCCGTCCCGACCAGGAGTACGACCCGCTGGGTCCGCAACCCTCCGCCGGTCGAGGCCGACCGCAGTCGCCCGCCGAGCCCGACCCCGGTGCCTCGCGTCGCCGCGGCGCCGCCGACGCGTTGCGCGGTGGCCGCGCCGCGCGCTCCGGCGCCGGACGGCCGCAGGACACCGGAGCCCTTCCGGGCGGGCGCCCCGGCGGCCCGGAGAGCGCGCCGCCCTCCGAGGACCCCACCCAGGACGCCCTGGCCGCCTTGGCCGGCCTCGGCTCTCCCGTCGGCTCCGCGCCCGCTCCCGACCCCGTCGCGGAGGAGCCGCCGCGTCGCCGCCGTCGGCGCTCCGAACCCGAACCCGAACCGGCGCCTCCGGCCGAGGACGCACCGCGCGGTGGTCGTCGGAGCCGTCGCGCCGCCGCGGAGGAGGAGGCGCCCCCGGCCCGTCGGGGACGCGGCCGTTGGGGCCGTGGCCGTAGGGACGAGGAGCCCATCGGTGGTTTCCTCGACGATCTTCCGGAGGAGGACGGCGTGTTCGACTCGGGTTCGTTCCCGGGTGTGAACTCCTCCGCCGACACCGGTGCGTTCGCCGCCGTGAACGTGGACGAGGGGCGTTCGCGCCCCCGTCGCGCCCGCGACGAGGAGGACGTGACACGGGAGGAACCGCGGGACCGCCGTTCCCGGCGTCGGCGCGGTGCCCCCGTCGACCCCGACCCGGTGGAGGGGTTCGACCCGGAGGACGACCCCGAGGTCGAGGCCGACGCCGAACCCGACGAGGAACCCACCGGTCGCCGCGGCCGTGGCCGCGGACGCCGTGGTGAGGGTCCGCGTCGGGGCCGCAGGCGCGGACGCCGTGACCGGGAGCCGGAGGAGGACGCGCCGGAGAGCGCCGAGGCCGACGACGAGGGCGACCACGACTACGAGGAACCGGCCCTCGCCGACATCGCCGCCGCCTACGGCGGCGACCGCAGCAGCCGCAAGAAGGCCAAGGAACTCAAGCGCGCCCGGCTCGCCCAACAGCAGCGCACCCCCGGCGGACGACGGGCCAAACGGCGCGGCAAGGGCATGGTGATCCTGCTCTGCCTCGCTCTCATCGCCGTCGTCGGCGGCGGCGGGTTCTTCGTGATGCGCACCTACGTCTTCCCCCCGGACTTCTCCGGTGAGGGCTCCGGCGAGGTCGTCTACGTCATCGAGGAGAACCAGAGCGGCCTCAGCGTCGGCCAGGGACTGACCGAACTGGGCGTCGTCGCCAGCCCGCGCGCGTTCACCAACGCCCTGGAAGGCCTGGACGAGGAGCAGAGAGGCACCGGTCTGGTCCCGGGAAGCTACTCCCTGGCCCTGGGCATGAGCGCGGAGAACGCGGTTCTCGCCCTGCTGGACCCGGAGAACCGCCTCGGCGGCAGGGTCACGATCAAGGAGGGCAAACGCAACGACCAGGTCGCCGAAGAGCTCTCCCTCGCCACCGGCGTGCCGCAGGAGGAACTCATGGAGGCGCTCTCCCGCACCGACGAACTCGGCCTGCCCGAGTACGCGGTGGAGGGCCCGGCCGGATACCTGTTCCCCGAGACCTACCGGTTCGACCCCGAGACCGACGCCCTGACGATGATCAAGGCCATGGTCTCCCAGTTCAACAGCGTCGCCGAGGAGATGCAGCTGGTGGAGCGCGCCGAGGCGGCGGGCTACGACCCCAACGAGATCATGGCGATGGCGTCGATCATCCAGGCCGAGAGCGGCGGCGAGGACGACATGCCCAAGGTCTCCCGGGTGATCTACAACCGTCTCGACATCGAGATGAACCTGGGCATGGACAGCACCTGCTTCTACGCCATCGGCACGTACGGCATCGCGCTGACCAACGATCAGCTGGAGCTGTGCCGTCAGGACACCAGCGGCTTCGACACCTACTTCAAGAAGGGCCTGCCCCCGGGGCCGTTCGTCGCCCCCGGCCGGGACGCCATCGAGGCCGCACTGGAGCCGGCCGAGGGTCCGTGGCTGTACTTCGTGACCACCGACCCGGAGAACGGCGTCACCAAGTTCACCGACAACGAGGCCGAGTTCCAGCTGCTCAAGGACGAGTTCGAGGCGAACTACGGCGGAGGAGGCGAGTAGTGCGCGCCGCCGTCCTGGGCTCCCCCGTCGCCCACTCGCTCTCCCCGATCCTGCACAACGCCGCCTACGCGGCGATGGGGCTGGACACCTGGTCCTACGGCCTGCACGAGTGCGACGAGGAGGGGCTGGGCCCCTTCCTCGCCGGACTCGACGACGGGTGGGCGGGCCTGTCCCTGACCATGCCGCTCAAGAGGCGGGCCCTGGACCTGGCCGATCGGGCCGCCGACCTGGCCGTCCAGGTCGGCGGGGCCAACACCCTGGTGCGCGGGGACCGCGGCTGGGACGCCCACAACACCGACGTCGAGGGCATCGTCAAGGCCCTCGCCGAGGTGGGCGTCGACGCCCCGCGCAGCGCCGTCATCCTGGGCGCGGGGGCCACCGCGGCCTCCGTGCTGGCCGCGCTGCGCGGACTCGGGGTGCGCGCGCCGGTCACGGTGCTGGCCCGGGACACCGCCCGCGCCGGCGCGGTCGTCGGTGCGGCCGGGCGCCTCGGGCATCCGGTCGAGGTGGCCCCCTTCGCCGAACTCGACCGCCACCTCGACGTCGACCTCATCGTCTCGTCGCTGCCCTCGGGTGCGGCCGACGGGGCGGCCGACCTCCTGGCCAAGAGCCGGGCCGACCTGTTCGACGTCGTCTACGCCCCCTGGCCCACCCGCGCCGCCGGCGCGGTCGAGGGGCGCGGCGGCCGGGTCGTGGGGGGCTTCCCGATGCTGCTGCATCAGGCGGTCGCCCAGGTCCGACTGATGACGGGGGAAGCGGAGGTCCCGGTGGCGGCGATGCGCGCCGCGGGCGAGGCCGAACTCGCCCGACGCGCGGCCCCCTGACCGGTGTGTGCCCGGTCGCTCGGCCGGGCTGGTAACATGGGATATCGACTTGATCCGGTGTGCCTGTCACACTGGAACCGCAAGCGGAGATGATCCTCCCACCCGTCGGGTTCCGCCCGTACGGGTCCACGAGTCGGCCCGGTCCGGATGCGATCGTGATCGGGCGTCGTGCACGACGCCCATCGCCGCGCACGGATCCGTGTGCCGTCCATCGGATCGACCCCGCTTGCACACGCTGGCGGGGTTTTCGCTGTCATAGGAGAATCCCGAAGCGGTCGGTCCAACCGCCGGAGACGGGCGGGCCGATCCAACAGGCCGCCCATCAGGGGCGGTCGGTCCCAGGTAATCCGAGAAAGCTAGGGAGGGGTCTCATCAGCGCCGAGCCCCGCATCAATGACCGCATCCGGGTGCCCGAGGTCCGTCTGGTCGGACCCAACGGTGAGCAGGTCGGAATCGTCTCCGTGCAGGACGCCCTGCGTCTGGCCCAGGAGTCGGACCTCGACCTCGTCGAGGTCGCACCGACCGCGCGCCCGCCGGTCGCCAAGCTGATGGACTACGGCAAGTTCAAGTACGAGTCAGCGGTCAAGGCCCGCGAAGCCCGTAAGAACCAGTCGAACACGATCATCAAGGAGATCAAGCTCCGCCCGAAGATCGACCCGCACGACTACGAGACCAAAAAGGGTCACGTGGTGCGGTTCCTCAAGAGCGGGGACAAGGTCAAGGTGACGATCATGTTCCGTGGCCGTGAGCAGTCCCGTCCGGAGCTGGGTCGTCGCCTGCTGGCGCGACTCGCCCAGGACGTCCAGGACCTTGGCACGGTGGAGTCACAGCCCAAGCAGGACGGCCGCAACATGGTCATGGTGATCGGCCCGCACAAGCGGCGGTCCGAGCACAAGGCCGAGGCCCGCGCGGCTGCGGCGGGGGACAAGACCCGCCGCGAACAGTCCGACGAAGAGGCTTAGCGGCTTCGGGGAAGTCCCCCACCGCCCGGCCACCGGAAGGGACCGGGTGGTGGGGTGGGCTGTGCGCGAACACCCGGACGCGTCGCTGCCGGCGCCCAGGGATCCCGCCATAGCGGCGGAAGAACCGTGTCGACCGCGTCCGCGCGGACACGACACGCCGACGGAGTAGGAGACGACGGCGACATGCCGAAGAACAAGACCCACAGTGGGGCCAAGGACCGCTTCAAGGTCACCGGCTCTGGCAAGATCATGCGTCGCCGTGCCAACAAGAACCACATCCTTGAGCACAAGACCTCCAAGCGCAAGCGCAAGCTGAGCAACGAGGCCGTGCTCGCCCCCGCGGACGCGAAGTTCATCAAGAAGCTTCTCGGTAAGTAGTCCGCGGAATCTTCCCCTCCCGCCGGAAGCGCCCACGCGCCCCATCGGTGCGATGACGGCCGCCGGGCGGGATCAATCAGAAGCGAACACGGTCGCCGGGCTCCTCCGAGCCGGGCCGGTCGGCGCGCTCGACGCGCCGGAACACACAAGAGGGAGTCACAGTGGCACGCGTGAAGCGGGCTCTCAACGCCAAGAAGAAGCGCAAGGTCGTTCTCGACCGGGCGAGCGGCTACCGCGGTCAGCGTTCGCGCCTGTACCGCAAGGCCAAGGAGCAGATGCTCCACTCGATGACCTACGCCTACCGCGACCGCAAGGACCGCAAGGGCCAGTTCCGTCGTCTGTGGATCCAGCGCATCAACGCCGCCTCCCGCGCCAACGGCCTCACCTACAACCGTTTCATGCAGGGCCTGAAGCTGGCCGGCATCGAGGTCGACCGTCGCATGCTGGCCGAGTTGGCCGTCAACGACGCGGCCGCCTTCGCGAGCCTGGTGGAGACCGCCAAGAAGGCGCTCCCCACCGAGGCCGCGGCCTGATCGGATCCGGGTAGAGCGATGGCGAGCCACGAGTTCACGAGTGTCCGGTCACCCAGGATCAAGGGGGTTCGGCGGCTCGCCAAGCGCACCTTCCGCCAGCGCGAGCGGCGCTTCCTCGCAGAAGGGCCGCAGGCCGTGCGAGAGGCACTGGCCGCCGTCGGCGGAGAGGGGCGGTCCCCCTACGGTGGGACCGCCCCCGGTGTCGTCGAGGTGTACGCCACGACCGAGGCCATACAGCGGCACCTGGACCTGATGGACGCGGCCCAGGCGGTCGACGTCCCGGTCCACCGGGTCAGCCTCGACGTCATGACGGAGCTGGCCCAGACCGTCACCCCGCAGGGCGTCATCGCCGTCTGCGAGTTCGTCGACGTCCCCCTGGAGAAGGTCGGCGACGTCCGACTGGCGGCGGTCCTCTCCCACGTCCGCGACCCCGGTAACGCCGGCACGGTGCTGCGCACCGCCGACGCCGCCGGCGCCGACGTGGTCATCTTCACCGACGCCTCGGTGGACCCCTACAACGGCAAGTGCGTGCGGGCCTCCGCCGGAAGCCTGTTCCACCTGCCGATCGTGGTGGGCGTCCCGGTGGCGCGCGCCGTCGACTTCCTGCGCGAGCGCGGCGCCCGCGTGTGGGCCGCCGATGGCGGTGGCACCCGTGACCTGCACGAGGTCGCCGACGGCGGCGATCTGGACGGCCCGGTCGCCTGGGTGTTCGGCAACGAGGCCTGGGGCCTGCCGGAGGAGACCGTCCGATTGACGGACGGCGCCGTCAGCGTCCCCATCTACGGCGGGGCCGAAAGCCTGAATCTGGCCACGGCCGCGGCCGTGTGCCTGTACACCACGGCCCGCCAGCAACGGCGTTCCTGAGGCGGACCCCGGCGGAAAGCGTCACCGAAGCGACCCGGGCATTGGCAAATGCACGTGCACGAGGCCCGAGTGCCGATAGGGTCTGAGCGGGATCACGGTGGCGACGCGCGCGTGCGCGACCACCATCCGGCCCGCCCGGGTCACGGGTGGACCCCGGCCTCCGCCCGCCGCCTCCCGGTGGGTCCGGTGGCGGGCGTCCGGTCCGTGCCCCCACCTCTCCAGGGCCGGAGAGATCCCTGTTCATGAGGCGTACCGGGTGGACGTGCAGGGTAGATCTGCGGTGGTGGTAGCGGGTGCCGGCGCCATCGGTCGACGGTCCTCGGCGCAGAGGCCCTGCGTCCGCGGATCCATAAGGGGAGCGGGGAGAGTCGTGGGCAGCGGCCGGCAGGTGGATCACCCGGTGGAGGGCGGAGGGGCCGCGCACCCTTCCGTCACCCCGCCGGACGACGGCACCGGAGGCGACCGGAACCCCGCACCCCTGTGGGACGTCGACGGGGCCGTGTCCGGGTACGCGCCCCTGCACGTCGACGATCTGCCCGACGGCGTCGTGGTCGCCGACGCGCGCGGTCGCGTCGTCCTCTACAACGCCCAGGCCGTCCAGCTCACCGGTGTCGAGGCCACCGCCGCCCTGGGTCGTGACTTCCGGATGGTCCTGCCCCTGGTCGGTGCCGACGGCAACGACTGGTGGGAGGCCAGTGACCCCTACGGCGGCGATCGCGGCCGTACCCGCCAGACCGAGCGGGCCCTCTACCTGCCCGACGACCGGGAGATCCTCGTCGCCGCCCGCTACGTGCGCGCCCGCCCCGGCGGGGACCTCGTCCGCCTGGTGATCACGCTGCGCGACGCCTCCACCCGTGCCGAACGCAGCCGCGCCGACCTCGTCTCGGAGGTCGCCCACGAACTGCGCTCCCCCCTGACCAGCGTCAAGGGCTTCACCTCCACGCTGCTCACCAAGTGGGAACGGCTCACCGACAAGCAGAAGCTGTTCATGCTGGAGACGGTCAACGCCGACGCCGACCGGGTGACCCGGCTCATCCACGACCTCCTCGACGTCTCCCGCATCGAATCCGGCCGTATCGAGGTGCGACGCCAGGTCGTCGACGTCACCGAGGTGGTGCGCCGGGTCGTCGCCGGCCGCATCGCCGCGGGGGAGTCCGAGGAGCGCTTCCGCGTCGAGACCCGCGAAGGCCTTCCCCGGATGTGGCTGGACCCCGACAAGATCGAACAGATCCTCTCCAACCTCGTCGAAAACGGGGTGCGGCACGGCGCTGGTACTGTCAGTATCGTGATCGAGCCGTGTGAGGGAGGAGCAGCGGTGTCGGTGCGCGATGAAGGCCAGGGCATAGCGCCCGAGACCATTCCGCGCGTCTTCCGCCAGTTCTGGCGCAGCAAGCGCCGGAGCGGGACCGGCCTCGGGCTGTTCATCGTCAAGGGCCTCGTCGAGGCCCACGGCGGCACGATCACCGTCGGACGCGCCCCCAGCGGCGGCGCCGAGTTCCGATTTACCATGCCCGCCGGGACGCCCGAGTTCGTCTGAGTCCTTCAGACCCTTCACGTCCCCGGTGGGCTTCACGGTGTGCCCGGGCCAGGCGAGTGGATCCGCCCGTGCACGCCCGACATCCGCCTGAGCTTCCCTGTCGGCCTCGTCCGCCCCACGGCGGACCGTGACCACCGCGCGTCCCCTTCCTGCACGGGTACGCGACGGTGAGGTGACCAACCATGTCTGCACCGAACAATTCCTTCGACCCGGTCGAGGTGACCCCCCTTCACCCCGATGAGGTCGCCCGCATGCGCGAGGAGGCGTTGGCCGCCATCGCCGCCGCCGCCGACCTCGCCGAACTCAAAGAGGTCCGGCTCGCCCACGCCGCCGACCGCTCCCCGCTGGCCTTGGCCAACCGGGAGATCGGGGCACTGCCCCCGGCCGCCAAGGCGGAGGCGGGCAAGCGCGTCGGCGGTGCCCGCCGCGACGTCGGCCAGGCCCTCAAGGAGCGTCAGGCCGTTCTGGAGGCCGAGCGCGACGAGCGCGTCCTGGTCGAGGAACGGGTCGACGTCACCCTGCCCTGGGACCGCGCGCCGCGCGGCGCCCGCCACCCGCTGACCACGGTCGCCGAGCGCATGGCCGACGTGTTCGTCGGCATGGGCTTCGAGATCGCGGAAGGGCCCGAGGTCGAGGCGGAGTGGTTCAACTTCGACGCCCTCAACTTCCAGCCCGACCACCCGGCCCGCACCATGCAGGACACCTTCTTCGTCGAAGGACCCGACGGTGGTGCCTCCGGCCTGGTCATGCGCACCCACACCTCACCGGTGCAGGTCCGCGCGCTGCTCTCGCGCGAACTGCCCGTCTACGTGGTCGCGCCCGGCAAGACCTTCCGCACCGACGAACTCGACGCCACCCACAGCCCGGTCTTCCACCAGCTGGAGGGCCTGGTCGTGGACGAGGGCATCACGCTGGCGCACCTGCGCGGCGCCATCGACGCCTTCGTCGAGTCCATGTTCGGCGCCGGTCTGCGGACCCGCTTCCGCGCCTCCTACTTCCCCTTCACCGAGCCGTCGGCCGAGGTGGACATGGAGTGCTTCGTGTGCCGCGGCGCGTCGGTGGGAGACCCCGACGCCCCGTGCCGCACCTGCTCCAGCGAGGGCTGGATCGAGATCGGCGGCTGCGGCGTGGTCAACCCCCGCGTGCTCGTCGCCGCCGGGGTCGACCCCGAGGCGTACAGCGGCTGGGCCTTCGGCCTGGGAATCGAACGGACACTGATGTTCGCGCACGGTGTGCGCGACATGCACGACATGGTCGAGGGCGACATCCGGTTCACCTCGGCGTTCGGGAGTGAGAACTGATGCGCGTCCCCCTTTCCTGGCTGCGGGAGTACGTCGACCTGCCGGCCGACGTCACCGCGCGCGACCTCGCCTCCCGCCTGACCCTGGCCGGGCTGGAGGTCGAGACCGTCGAGACCCTCGGATCGGACCTGACCGGACCCATCGTCTACGGGCGGGTCCTGGAGATCGAGGAGCTCACCGACTTCAAGAAGCCCATCCGCTACTGCCGGGTGGACGTCGGGTCGGCCAACGGCACGGGTGAACCCCAGCGGATCATCTGCGGCGCCCGCAACTTCTCCACGGGCGACCTGGTCGTCGTCTCCCTGCCCGGCGCCGAACTGCCCGGCGGTTTCGCGATCGGCTCCCGCAAGACCTACGGCAGGATGTCCGAGGGCATGATCTGCTCGGCCACCGAGCTGGGGCTGTGGGAGGACCACACCGGCATCGTCATCCTCCCCGAGGGCTTCGGTGAGGTCGGCGAGGACGCCATCGGTCCGCTCGGGCTGCGCGAGGACGTCCTCGACATCGCCGTCACCCCCGACCGGGGTTACGCGCTGTCGATCCGCGGCGTGGCCCGCGACACCGCGGCCCTGTACGGCGTCTCCTTCCACGACCCGGCCGACGTCGCCGTGTCCGCCCCCGCCGGCGAGGGCCACCCGGCCGTCATCGCCGACGACTCCCTGTGCGACCGCCTCGTGCTGCGCGGGGTCACCGGCTTCGACCCCGACGCGGCCGGCCCGCTGTGGATGAAGCGCCGCCTGCACCAGAGCGGGGTGCGCCCCGTCTCCCTGGCCGTCGACGTCACCAACTACGTGATGCTCGAACTCGGCCAGCCGCTGCACGCCTGGGACCGCGATCACCTCACCGGTACCGTGACCGTGCGCGCCGCCGAGGCGGGGGAGAAGCTGGAGACCCTGGACCACGTCCAACGCTCCCTGGACACCGACGACATCGTCATCGCCGACGGGTCCGGAGCCCAGGCGATCGCCGGCGTCATGGGCGGTGTGGACACCGAGATCGGGCTCACCTCCAGCGAGGTCCTCATCGAGGCGGCCCACTTCGACGCGATGCGCATCGCCCGCGCCTCACGCCGCCACCAGCTCTCCTCGGAGGCCTCTCGGCGTTTCGAGCGCGGCGTGGACTCCGACCTGCAACTCGCCGCCGCGACCCGCGCCGCCGAACTGCTCGCCGAACTGGGCGGGGCCACCGTCGAAGGCGCCTACACCCACCTGGACCGGGTCGCCCCGCGCGCCCCGATCACGGTGAAGGCCGCGCACGCCGCCGCCGTGTCGGGCGTCGACTACCCCGCGGGCACCAGCGAGAAGTGGCTGGAGACCGTCGGCTGCGAGGTCGTCGTCGACGGGGACGAGCTGAAGGTCACCCCACCCTCGTGGCGCCCCGACCTGACCGACCCCAACGACCTGGCCGAAGAGGTCATCCGCTTCGAGGGCTACGAGAACATCCCCTCGATCCGGCCCCGCGGCTCCGGTCGCGGACTCACCTCGGGCCAGCGGCTGCGTCGCGCCGTCGGCCGGGCCCTGGCCGACGCCGGGTACAACGAGGTGCTGTCCTACCCGTTCACCGGTGAGCGGGACCTCGACGGACTCCAGCTGTCCGACGACGATGCCCGCCGGGGCGCCCTGCGCCTGGCCAACCCGCTCAACGACGAGGAGCCGCTGTTGCGGACCACGTTGCTGCCGGGTCTGTTCAAGGCGTTGACCCGCAACGTGGGTCGCGGCTTCACCGACGTCGCCCTGTTCGAGACGGGCCTGGTGTACCGGCCCCGGCCGGGCGCCGGCCGCGCCCCCCTGCCGCCGGTGGACCGGGTCCCGAGCGCCGAGGAACTCGCGCTCATCGACGCCGCCCTGCCCGAACAGCCGCGCCGTGTCGGCGTCGTCGTCACCGGTGACGCCGAGCGCGCCGGCTGGTGGGGCGAGGGCCGCGCGGCCACCTGGGCCGACGCGATCCGGGCCGCCCGAGAGGTCGCCCGTGTCGCCGGTGTCGACCTGGAGGTCGAGGCCGACGCCCACGCCCCCTGGCACCCCGGCCGCTGCGCCGCGCTGTACGTGCGGGTGGCGGGGGAGCGCCTGCTCGTCGGCCACGCCGGTGAACTGCATCCGCGCACCGTCAAGGCGTTCGGGATGCCCGAGCGCACGGCGGCGATGGAGCTGGACCTGGACCGCGTCGAGCGGGCCCGCACACCGGTCGTCGCCCCCGAGGTCTCCACCTACCCGGTGGCCACCCAGGACGTCGCCCTGGTCGTCGACGAGACGGTCCCGGTCGGCGCCATCCGCGA
Source organism: Nocardiopsis lambiniae (assembly GCF_031845465.1). NCBI lineage: Bacteria > Bacillati > Actinomycetota > Actinomycetes > Streptosporangiales > Nocardiopsidaceae > Nocardiopsis > Nocardiopsis lambiniae. Next base: position 317,798 of record NZ_JAVREP010000005.1, read on the forward strand.
CGCCCTGGTCGAGGGCGCCGGCGACCTGGTGGAGAGCGTGCGCCTGTTCGACGTCTACACCGGAGAGCAGGTGGGCGAGGGACGCAAGTCGGTGGCCTTCACCCTGCGCTTCCGGGCCGGTGACCGCACCCTGACCGCGGAGGAGGCGAGCGCCGCCCGCGACGCCGCCGTGGCCGTGGCCACCGAGCGCACCGGCGCCGCGCTGCGCGCCTGACGCCTTCGACGCGCATCGGGGCCGCCCCCACCGGGGCGGCCCCTTCGTGTTGCGCGGTGATGAACGCCCCGAGGCGAAACGACGCGCGTGCGGGGGGCGCCGAGAATTTTTTTCGGGAGTGTTCTCCCTGGCCGGTAGGGGTTTTCGGGAGCACGCCCCGGGGTAGCCGGAATGACGTCCACGTTTCGGGGCATGAAAGTTCGTTTCGTCCCTTGCTGTGGGCGGCCTCCCGCGCTTAGCCTGCAAGCACCCGCCTCTCCTAGGGCGCCCAGAGGCGGGGACCGCAGCATTTCCGGCAGCGCGTCGTTCCTTGTTCGCGCACGTCCACGGCTCGGAGGTCGCCCTATGACCGAAACGGTTGTTCCGTCCGTCCCCGTCATTCCACAGACGCGGGAGCCCGGACGCCTCTGGCACACATTCTGTGACATGAACACGGTCCGCAAGGGGCCGGAGTTCACGGTGGCCCGCGCCGAGGGCGTGTGGCTCTGGGACGAGAGCGGGGATCGGTACCTCGACGGCACGGCCAGCCTCTGGTACTGCAACGTCGGCCACGGCCGGCCGGAGATCGCCGAGGCCGTGCACCGTCAGATGCTCACCCTGGACGCCTACACCGTCTACGGGGACTTCGCCAACCAACCGGCGGTGCGGCTCAGTGAGCGACTGGCCGCGCACGCCCCCGTCGTCGATCCCCGGGTGATCCTCACCTGTGGCGGCGGGGAGTCCATCGACACCGCGGCCAAGCTGGCCCGCCGCTATCACGCGGTCACCGGCGCCCCGGAGAAGGTCCACCTGATCAGCCGCACCGGCGGTTACCACGGCCTGAACGGGTTCGGCACCAGCGTCATCGGCATGGAGCGGTTCCGTACCGGGTACGGCCCGCTGATCGAGGACGTGTCGGTGGTCCCGCACGACTCGGCGGCGGCCCTGGAGGCGGAGATCCTGCGGGTGGGGCCCGAGCGGGTGGCGGCCTTCTTCGCCGAACCGGTCATCGGCGCGGGCGGGGTGTACGCGCCGCCGCAGGGGTACTTCACGGAGGTGGCCCGGATCTGCGAGCGGTACGGGGTGCTGTTCATCGTGGACAGCGTCATCTGCGGGTTCGCGCGGCTGGGGGACTGGTTCGGCATCGAGCGGTTCGGCGTGCGACCCGACATGATCGTCTTCGCCAAGGGCGTCTCCAGTGGCTACCTGCCCTTGGGCGGCGTGGTGGTGAGCGGCCGGGTGGCCGACCCGTTCTGGTACGGGGAAGGACACCCGTTCCTGCACGGGACCACCTACGCCGGACACCCCACCGCCTGCGCGGCGGCCATGGCCAACCTCGACATCCTGGAGCGCGAGGACCTGTTCACGGTCTCCCTGGAGGTCGAACGACAGCTGGACGGGGCCCTGCGCACTCTGGCCGACCACCCGCTGGTGGCGCAGGTTCGCGCCGGCACCGGTGTGATGGGCGCGGTGGAGCTCACCGAGGAGGCGCTGACCGGGCGGGGGATCACCACGGCGGAGGTGTTCCTGGAGGCGCGGGCGCGCGGGGTGATCCTGCGGGCGGTGCCCGACGCGCTGCTGGTCTCACCGCCGTTGATCATCACCTGGGAGCAGATCGATCACCTGGTCTCCACACTGTCGGCGTCCCTGGACGCGGTGGCGGCGCGCCACTAGGGCGTACGCGGATCCGTGCGGGCGGGGGCCCGGGCCCCCGCCCGCAGGTGTGAGCCGTCCCGGAATCATCGCCTTCTGAAGTATTTTCCTTGGAAAAGACTTTCCCGTGCGGCCATCATCGGGTAATGTTTTCTGGGAAGATACTTCTTTATGGGGTGGTTGCCGGAGGGCGAGGGCATCCCGAGCGACAGGGGGCGGACCATGACCGCGCGACCGACCGAGGACGCCGTTCTCACCGAGGACGACCTCATCACGGCCTGGGGTCTGCTGCACGAGGCCATGAACAACGTGCAGCCCCGACTGCTGCGCGGCATCACCCCCGACGGCAAGGACATGGCCGGCCCCTGGTTCGAAGTGCTCATACGGCTCCAGCGCACTCCCGGGCACCGGCTTCCGATGAGCCGCCTGGCCCGCGAGGTCAGCCTGAGCACCGGCGGCTTCACCAAGCTCGCCGACCGCCTCGAACGCGAGGGGTACCTCCAGCGCGAGAACTGCGCCTCGGACCGGCGCGTGGTCTACGCCGTCCTCACCCCGGAGGGACTCGACTTCATCCGTCGGGTGCGCGTCAAGCACGTCGAGCGGTTGCGCGAGCACGTGCTGGGCCCCCTGGGGGAGGACGGGGTGCGCACGCTGTCCTCGGTGGCGCGGACGCTCCGTGACAGTGCCACCTGCTGATCGTGCTCATCGATGGAAACGCTCGGTAGTCGATTCGGCTGTCCGGGCGCCGCTCCGTCCGTACGAAAGTACGGAAAACGTCCCACCGGCCGTCGTTCCCGTGTAGGTTGGCGGATGTTCGAGGGCTCCGTGGGGCGGGGCCCCAACGGGAGGCCCGGGGGGAATCATGGGACTGTTCACCACTGCCGCTCAGATGAGGCCGATCCCCCGGTCGACCCGCTTCGTCAACGGCGCCGTCTCCTTCTGGTTCCGCGAGATCGGTCTCCCCGAGCGCAGAGACCCCCTTCCCGGCAGCGCCGACTACGACGTCTGCGTGGTCGGTGCCGGGTACACCGGGCTGTGGACCGCGTACTACCTCAAGAAGGCCCGGCCCGACCTGCGCGTCGTCGTTCTCGAACGCGAGTTCGCCGGCTTCGGTGCCTCGGGGCGTAACGGAGGGTGGCTGTCGGCCGAGTTCGCCGGCTCCCGCGAACGTTACGCGGAGTCACACGGCAAGGGTGCGATGATCGCCCTCCAGCGCGCCATGATGAGCACCGTCGACGAGGTGATCTCCGTCGCCGAGACCGAGGGCATCGACGCCGACATCGTCAAGGGCGGCATGCGCCTGGTCGCCACCAACGCCGCCCAGCGCGAACGGATGGTCGAGGACATCGAGTACCTCCAGGAGTGGGGGTACTGGCCCGACGACATCCACCTGCTCCCCGACGACCACGGGTCTCCCCTCGCCGTGCACGAGGCCGTGGCCTCCGCCTACTCCCCGCACGCCGCGCGCGTGCAGCCCGCCAAACTCGTGACCGGGCTGGCCCGGGCGGTGGAGGCCCTGGGCGTGACCATCTTCGAGGGCACCGCCGTGGAGGAGATCCGTCCCCGGCAGGGCGCGGCGCGTCCGGCCGTGGTCACCGAGCACGGCACCGTCTACGCCGACCACATCGTGCGCGCCACCGAGGGTTTCACCTCCACCCTGCGCGGCCAGCGCCGCGAGTGGCTGCCGATGAACTCCTCGATGATCGTCACCGAGCCCATCCCCGCCGAGGTGTGGGACAAGATCGGCTGGGAGGGACGCGAGGTCCTCGGCGACACCGCGCACGCCTACGTCTACGCCCAGCGCACCGCCGACGACCGCATCGCCATCGGCGGCCGGGGCGTGCCCTACCGCTTCGGTTCGGCGCAGGACAAGGACGGCGTCACCCAGCCCCAGACCATCGCCGAACTCTGGCGCGCGCTCACCCGGATGTTCCCGGACGTGGCCGACGTGCCGGTCGAGCACGCCTGGTCGGGCGTCCTGGGCGTGCCCCGCGACTGGTGCCCGAGCGTGCACATGGACACCGGGAGCGGCATCGGCTGGGCCGGCGGGTACGTGGGCAGCGGTGTGGCCACCAGCAACCTGGCCGGACGCACCCTGCGCGACCTCGTCCTGGGCCGGGACACCGAACTGACCCGCCTGCCCTGGGTGGGGCACCAGGTGCGCGGCTGGGAGCCCGAGCCGCTCCGTTGGGTCGGCACCCAGGTCATCTACGGGCTCTACCGGAGCGCCGACCGCCGCGAGTCCAAGACCCCCGAGGAGAAGGCGCACACCTCCCGCCTGGCCGGCCTGGCCACCCGCATCGCCGGTCGCTGACGGAACCCGGATCCCGTCAGGCTTCCCTGACGGGCCATGGCTTTTGAACGGTGTTCGAAGTCATGACGAGGGTTCCCGAAGCGCCCTTCTCCGCGTTCACCGACAGACCCGAGGCGGCCACGGCCGAGCCGGCCGCGTCCGGGGGGTGCGAGCCGTGGCCGCGTCGGCGCGACGCCGACGACCTCGTCCCGCGCGAGGTCGACGCCGCCCGTCGGCGCACCGAGACGGTCGACATCGCCGTGCGGGCGCGTCCGGTACCCCGTCGTCGAAGAGCGGCGGTCCGTGTGGATCCAGCGGGCCGCTCCCCGCCACCCCGAGATCACGGAGCGGGGGCGTGGTGCCGAGGCCGGTGTGAGGATGCTCGCGCCGGACCTCCTCCGAATCGGCTTGCATAAATTTACAGCAGTGTGCATGATAGTTCAGTCATAGAGACCGAGGGGAGCACCATGGGTTACAACGCGGCGATCGCCGGGGCCAGTGGATACGCCGGAGGCGAGGTGCTCCGCCTGCTGCTCGACCACCCCGAGATCGAGATCGGCGCCGTCACCGCCGCCAGGAACGCCGGGACCCCGCTCATCGCCCACCAGCCGCACCTACTGCCCCTGGCCGACCGGATCCTGGCGCCCACCGACCTCGACTCCCTGCGCGGCCACGACATCGTCTTCCTCGCCCTCCCGCACGGCCAGTCCGCCGACATCGCCCAACGGCTCGGCGACGACGTCCTCGTCATCGACTGCGGCGCCGACTTCCGCCTGGAGGACCCCGGCGCCTGGGAACGCTTCTACGGCACCCCCCACGCGGGCACCTGGCCCTACGGCCTGCCCGAGCTGCCCGGACAGCGTGAGCGGCTCACCGGGGCCAAGCGCGTCGCCGTCCCCGGATGCCACGTCACCGTCGCCACCCTCGCCCTGTTCCCCGGCCTGGCCGAACAGCTCGTCGAGCCCGACCTCACCGTGGTCGCCGTCACCGGCACCTCCGGCGCCGGCAAGGCCCCCAAGCCCAACCTCATCGGCAGCGAGGTCATGGGCGCCCTCACCCCCTACGGCGTGGGCGGCGTCCACCGCCACAACCCCGAGATCGTCCAGAACCTCACCGCGGTCACCGGCGAACCCGTCAGGCTCTCCTTCACCCCGGTCCTGGCACCCCTGCCCCGCGGCATCCTCGCCACCTGCACCGCGCCGGTCAAGCCCGGCGTCACCGCCGAGCAGGTGCGGGCCGCCTACGAGACCACCTACGCCGACGAGCCCTTCGTCCACCTCCTGCCCGAGGGGACCTGGCCCAGCACGGCCATGACGCTCGCCGCCAACACCACCCTCGTCCAGGTCACCGTCGACCCCGACGCCGGACGCATGGTCGTCGTCGCCGCACTGGACAACCTCACCAAGGGCACCGCCGGCGGCGCGATCCAGAGCGCCAACCTCGCTCTCGGCCTGCCCGAGCCCACCGGCCTCCCGCTCGCCGCCGTGGCTCCCTGAGCACTGGAAAGGCACAACGTGAGCGTCACCGCACCCCTCGGTTTCCGGGCCGCGGGCGTCAGCGCGGGCATCGGCGAGGAGGGCGTCCGTGACGTCGCCGTCCTCGTCAACGACGGCCCCTCCCGGGCGGCCGGGGCGGTCTTCGGCACCGATTCCGACCGCTCCGCCCCCGCCCTGTGGTCCCGTCAGGTCCTCTCCGGGGGCCGGGTCCGCGCCGTCGTCCTCAACTCCGGCCGCGCCAACGTCGACACCGTCCCACTCGGCTTCCAGGACGTCCACGCCCTGGCCGAGCACACCGCCGTCGCGTTCGACGACTCCGCCGCCGAGATCGTCCTGTGCGCGGTCGGCCCCGTCGGCGACCGGCCGCCCCTGGACCGGCTCACCGGCGGCGTCACCGCAGCCGTCGCCGAACTCTCACGAACCGGGGGGCTGACCGCCGCCGACGCCGTCCGCACCACCGACACCGTCGTCAAGATCGTCTTCCGACGCGGCGTCGGTTACACCGTCGGCGCCATGGCCAAGGGCCCCGACCCCTCCCTGTCCACCGGCCTGTACGTCGTCACCACCGACGCCGAACTGGCCGCCGACCGGTGCCGGGACCTCATCGCCACCGCCGCCGCCAAGACCCTGCCACCACTGACCGGCCCGGCCGACATCGCCCTGCTCATGGCCAGCGGGGCCGCCGGCGTCGCCCCCGACGAGGAGGCCTTCGCGGCCCTGCTCGCCGAGGTGTGCGCCGACCTGGCCGCCCAGATCGACGCCGACCCCGCCACCACGGAGCACGAGAACCGCACATGATCTCCCGATCCACCGACACGGGCAACGCCCAGGCCCAGGCCATGGACAAGGCCGCCAACCTCATCGAGGCCCTGCCCTGGCTCTCCCGATTCCACGGCCGGACCGTCGTGGTCAAGTACGGCGGCAACGCCATGATCAGCGAGGAACTGCGCGCCCGCTTCGCCGAATCGATCGTCTTCCTCTACTACGCCGGACTGCGCCCCGTCGTCGTTCACGGCGGCGGCCCCCAGATCAGCGCCATGCTCGACAAGGCGGGGGTGGAGTCGACCTTCACCGCCGGACTCCGGGTGACCACCGATGAGGCCATGGACATCGTCCGCATGGTCCTCACCGGCCAGGTCAACCGCGAGATCGTCGGGCTGATCAACCGGCACGGCCCCTTCGCCGTCGGCATGTCCGGGGAGGACGCCGACCTCCTGGTCGCCGAACGCAAGAGCGTCCGAGTGAACGGTGAGAGCGTCGACATCGGCCGCGTCGGAGAGGTCACCGAGGTGAACCCCGGCGCCGTCGCCGCGCTCATCGCCGACGGCCGCATCCCGGTCATCTCCAGTGTCGCCCGCGCCGACGACGGCGGCGTCTACAACGTCAACGCCGACACCGCCGCCTCCGCGCTCGCCGTCGCCCTGAACGCCGACAAACTCATCATGCTCACCGACGTCGAGGGCCTGTACGCCGACTACCCGGCCAACACCGAGCTCATCAGCCGCCTCGACGTCGACGAGCTCACGGCCCTGCTGCCCAGCCTCTCCTCGGGCATGCTCCCCAAGATGGAGGCCTGCCTGACCGCCGTCCGAGGCGGCGTCCCCCAGGCCCACATCATCGACGGCCGCGTGCCGCACTCCCTCCTCCTGGAGGTCTTCACCGACCAGGGGGTCGGCACCATGGTCGCCGACGAGGAACTGGAGGCGGCCCTGCTCTCCGGCGACCGACCGCGCCCCTCGTACCCCCGCGACACCCGTACCGACGACACCCACGGAGGCAGGCCATGACCGGCTCCGAACTGCGCGAGCGCTTCGCCGCCTCGCTCATGCCCAACTACGGCGTCCCCCGGATCGCGCTCACCCTCGGGCGCGGTTGTGAGGTCTACGACGTCGACGGCCGCCAGTACCTGGACCTCATCGCCGGAATCGCCGTCTCCTCCCTGGGCCACGGACACCCGGCCCTGGTCAAGGCGGTCGCCCACCAGGCGGCCACCCTCGCCCACACCAGCAACCTCTTCGTGCACGAACGCGAGGTCGAACTCGCCGAACGTCTCGTCTCCCTGCTCGGTGGCGACGCCAAGGTCTTCTTCGCCAACTCCGGCACCGAGGCCAACGAAGCGGCCCTGAAGCTGGTCAAGCGCGCCGCCGGCCCCGGCCGCCACTACTTCGTCGCCGCCGGCAAGGGCTTCCACGGTCGCACCTCGGGATCCCTGGCCCTCACCGGCAAGGACGCCATCCGCGAGCCCTTCGGTCCCTTCGGCATGGACGTGCGCTTCGTGCCCCACGGCGACCTCGACGCCCTGCGCGAGGCCGTCGACACCTCCTGCGTCGCCGTGTTCGTCGAAGCCACCCAGGGCGAGGCCGGCGTCGTCCCCGCGCCCGAGGGTCATCTGGCCGGTGTCCGCGAGATCTGTGACGCCACCGGCGCCGCCTTCGTCCTCGACGAGATCCAGAGCGGCATCGGCCGCACCGGCGCCTGGTTCGCCCACCAGTCCGCCGGGGTGCGCCCCGACGTGCTCACCCTCGCCAAGGGCCTCGGCGGCGGCCTGCCCATCGGCGCCTGCGTCGGGTTCGGCCGCTACGCCGACGCCTTCCACAAGGGCGACCACGGCTCCACCTTCGGCGGTAATCCCATCGCCTGCGCCGCCGCGCTGGCGGTCCTCGACACCATCGAGGCGGAGGACCTGCTCGCCCACACCACCGTGATGGGCGAGCTGCTCGCCGAACGCCTCGACGCCATCGATCACCCGCTCCTGGCCGGCCAGCGGGGCTCCGGGCTGTGGCGGGCCCTGATGCTCACCGGGCCCCACGCCGCCCACGTCGAGGAACAGGCCGCCGTCCGCGGCTTCCTCGTCAACGCCGTCGCGCCCGACACCATTCGGATCGCGCCGCCCCTGGTCATCACACCCGAACAGATCGGTGTGTTCATCGAGGCCCTGCCCACCGTCCTGGACGCCGCCGAGGCCGCCGCAATCAAGGAGAACCAGTCATGACCCGGCACTTCCTGCGCGATGACGATCTCACCCCGGCCGAGCAGACCCGGGTCCTCGATCTCGCCGACGCCATGAAGAAGGACCGCTTCGAGCACCGGCCCCTGGCCGGTCCGCGCACGGTCGCCCTCCTCTTCGACAAGCCCTCCACGCGCACCCGGCTGTCCTTCAGCGTCGGGGTCGCCGACCTCGGCGGCACCCCGCTGGTCCTGGAGTCGGGCAGCACCCAGATGGGCCGGGGCGAACCCCTCGCCGACACCGCCCGCGTCCTGGAACGCCAGGTCGCCGCCGTCGTCTGGCGCACCTTCGCCCAGAACGACCTGGAGACCCTCGCCGCCGACATCTCCGTGCCGGTGGTCAACGCCCTCACCGACGACTTCCACCCCTGCCAGATCCTCGCCGACCTCCAGACCGTCCGCGAGCACAAGGGCACCCTGGCCGGGCTCACCCTCGCCTACCTCGGCGACGGCGCCAACAACATGTCCCACTCCTACCTGCTGGGCGGCGCCACCGCCGGACTCCACGTCCGGATCGGCGCCCCCGAGGGGTACCACCCCGACCCCGAGGTGCTCGCCCGCTCCGCCGAGATCGCGCGGACCACCGGCGGCTCGGTCACCGTCACCGCCGACCCCCACGAGGCCGCCGTCGGAGCGGACGTCGTCGCCACCGACACCTGGGTGTCCATGGGCCACGAGGACGAGGCGGCCGTCCGGGAGGCGCCCCTGCGCCCCTTCATCGTCGACGAGGCGCTCATGGCCGTCGCCGCCTCCGACGCGATCGTCCTGCACTGCCTGCCCGCCTACCGGGGCAAGGAGATCTCCGCCGAGGTCATCGACGGACCGCGCAGCGTCGTCTGGGACGAGGCCGAGAACCGCCGCCACGCCCAGAAGGCCCTGCTCGCCTTCCTGCTGGGGCACGGCGACGCGGTGGAGGACGGGCGACGATGACCGCAGATGGGGGCACCACGGCCCCGATGACCAAGGCGGCGCGGCACGCCCGCATCACCGAGGTCCTCACCCGCGAGGACATCCGTTCCCAGGGTGAACTGGCCAAACGGCTCGCGGAGACGGGCGTCCAGGTCACCCAGGCCACCCTGTCCCGAGACCTGGACGAACTCGGCGCGGTCAAACTCCGCACGGCCGCCGGGCACCTCGCCTACGTCCTACCGGGGGAGGGGGGCGAACGCCTCCAGCGCACCCGCCCCGACAGTCTCGACCTGGCCCAGGTCTCCGGTGCCCGGCTCACCCGCCTCGCCGAGGACCTGCTGGTGGCGGCGGAGGCCTCCGCCAACATGGTCATCGTCCGCACCCCGCCGGGCGCCGCGCAGTACCTCGCCTCGGCCATCGATCACACCGACTTCCACGCCATCCTGGGTACGATCGCCGGAGACGACACCATCCTGGTCATCTCCCGCGACCCCCAGGGCGGAGAGGAACTGGCCGCCGCGCTCCTGCGCCTGGCCGATCGCCGGCCCTAGGACGTGTCGGGTGGGCGCTCTCGATCGGTCCGGCGTCCGCGCCGATCGACCCGAGCCCGGAACGGACCGAACACGTCCCGGCCGCGCCCGCGCGCACCATCGACGGGTACGGGGCCACACCGGCCCCGGGCCCCTTCCACCATGAGGAGAACCACACCATGGCCGACCAGCCCGAGGCGTTGCGCCTGTGGGGAGGCCGCTTCGAGGGCGGACCGGACCAGGCTCTGGCCCGGCTGTCGCTGAGCACCCACTTCGACTGGCGCCTGGCCCGCCACGACATCGCCGGTTCGCGCGCCCACGCCCGCGCGCTGCACCGCGCCGAGCTGCTCACCGACGACGAGCTCGACCGCATGATCGACGGGCTCGACCGGTTGGAGACCGACGTCGCCTCGGGCGCCTTCACCCCCGTTCTCGAAGACGAGGACGTGCACACCGCCCTGGAGCGCGGGTTCATCGAACGGGTCGGCCCCGAACTGGGTGGACGGCTGCGCGCCGGACGCTCCCGCAACGACCAGATCGCCACCCTCATCCGCATGTACCTGCGCGAGGAGGCCCGCGCGATCGCCGCCGACCTGCTGGACCTCGTGGGTGCCCTGGCCGACCAGGCCGCGGCCCACCCCGACGCCTCCGTGCCCGGTCGCACCCACCTCCAGCACGCCCAGCCGGTGCTGCTCGCCCACCACCTCATGGCGCACGCCTGGCCCCTGGTGCGCGACATCGAACGGCTCCGCGACTGGGACCGCCGCGCCGCCGTGTCCGCCTACGGCTCCGGCGCGCTGGCCGGTTCCTCCCTGGGTCTGGACCCCGAGGCGGTCGCGGTCGAACTCGGCTTCCCCACCTCGGTGGAGAACTCCATCGACGGCACCGCCGCCCGCGACGTCGTCGCCGAGTTCTCCTTCGTGACCGCGATGATCGGCGTGGACCTGTCCCGCCTGTCGGAGGAGGTCATCCTCTGGGCGACCAAGGAGTTCTCCTTCGTCACCCTCCACGACTCCTTCTCCACCGGGTCGTCGATCATGCCCCAGAAGAAGAACCCCGACGTCGCCGAACTGGCCCGCGGCAAGGCCGGTCGCCTCGTCGGTGACCTGGCCGGGCTGCTCACCACCCTCAAGGGGCTCCCGCTCGCCTACAACCGCGACCTCCAGGAGGACAAGGAACCGGTGTTCGACGCCGTCGACACCCTCCACCTGCTGCTGCCCGCGATGACCGGCATGATCGCGACCCTGACCTTCCACACCGACCGCATGGCCGAACTCGCCCCTCAGGGCTTCTCCCTGGCCACCGACATCGCCGAATGGCTGGTGCGCGAACGGGTCCCCTTCCGGGAGGCGCACGAGATCGCCGGCGCCTGCGTGCGGGTGTGCGAGGAACGCGGCATCGACCTGCCCGACCTGGACGACGCCGACTTCGCCGCGATCTCCCCGCACCTGACCCCGGCGGTCCGCGAGGTGCTCACCGTCGAGGGTTCCCTGGCCTCCCGCGCCGGCAGGGGCGGGACCGCGCCGGTCCGGGTCGCCGAACAGCTGGACCGCCTGCGCGCCGTGATCGACGAGAACCGCAAGGCCTTCGTCTGACCCGTCCCGGGCCCGATCCCGACCCCGACCCCGACCGCACAGGGCGCCTCCCGATCTCCGGGAGGCGCCCGCGCCGTTCCCCGAGTCTGGAACGGGGTGCCTCTTTCGTCGTTTCCCCATCGCCCCCTTCCCCGTTGCGATAGCGTCCTGATTCTGCGGGTGCCGCTCCGTGCCCTCCCCTGTGCACACGGTGACGGTCCGCACTGGAGCCACACCGAAGCGGTGCCCGCGACCAGTCCGTGGGAGGAGCGCAATGGGGAAACCGGGAGGCAGGCGCCGCGGTATCAGGGCGCAGCTCAACAAGATGGTGCTGATTCCCAGCATCACCTTCCTGGCCCTGTTCGTCCTGCTCAGCATGGCCACCCTCGCCCAGGCGGTATCGCTGCGCTCGGCCGTGACCGAGGGCCGGGCCGGCGTTCAACTCGTCACCGCGCTCACCCGGCTCCAAGAGGAGCGCCGTCTCGGCGCCGCGTACCTGGCGGCCCCCGACGCCGCCTCGCGGCAGGCCCTGGTCGACCACGCCCACGTCACCGACGAGGCCGTCGACATCGTCCGCGACCTGCGCGGTTCGCTCGGCGATCGGGACGATCCCGCCACCGTCGCCCTCACCGACGAATTCCTCGCCTCACTCGACGCCGCCGCCGGGGCCCGCACCTCGGCCCTCACCGACCCCGGTTCGGCCGACGCCGTACTGGACGACTACACCACCGCGATCCACCAGGGCATCCGCCTCTACTCCGGCACCGCCCGCGCCATCGACGACGGCCGGGCCGCCGCAGCCGCCGCCGCCACCGCCGACCTGCTGTGGGCGCAGGAGGGTTTCAGCCACGCCGACGCCCTGGTCGGCGTGGTCGCCGCCCGAGACGAACTCACCCGAGACGACCAGACCCGGGTCGCGGCCCTGCTGCACGACGCCCGGCGGCGACTGGACACCGTCGACCCCGGTGAGGACCGGGACGGGACGACACCCGCCACCGTCACCGAAGGGGCCGACTGGAAACGGCTCATGGCGATGGGCGACGCCCTCGTCGCGCACGAGGCTCCCACCTCCCTGGACCCCCTCACCGGCGAGATCGTCAGGGACACCTCACCGCCCGACGGGTCGGCCGACTGGCGCGACGGCGCCGACCGGGTCAACGCCGACCTGAGCGCGCTCACCGCCCGGCGGGCCGGTGACGTCGTGACCATCACCGAGGCCGCCAGCGCCTGGATGCTCAGCCTCTCCCTCGGAGGCGGCATCACCTCCCTGTTCGCCGGCACGGTCGCCTACGGCGTCGCCGCCCGCTCCGCCGGTCGCCTCACCTACCGCCTGGCCCGGCTGCGCGCCGAGACCCTGGGGACCGCCCGCGTCGACCTGCCCCGCATCGTCCGCCGCCTGGAGGCCGGGGAGAGCGTCGATCTGGACACCGAGATCAAACAGCTCGACCACGGCGACGACGAGGTCGGCCAGGTCGCCGACGCCTTCAACATCGCCCAGCGCACCGCCGTCGAGGCCGCCGTGAAACAGGCCGACCTGCGCGCCGGGGTCAACCGGGTCTTCCTCGGCATAGCCCACCGCAACCAGTCCCTGGTCCAGCGCCAACTCCAACTGCTGGACCGGATCGAACGCGAGGAGGACGACCCCGACCTGTTGGAGGACCTCTTCCGACTCGACCACCTCGCCACGCGGGGCCGCCGCCACGCCGAGAACCTCATCATCCTCGGCGGTTCCCGTCCCGGCCGCCGCTGGCGTCAGCCCATCCCGCTGATCGACATCCTGCGCGGCGCCGTCTCCGAGACCGAGGAGTACGCCCGGGTCCGCCTCACCTCCGTCCCCGACCTGGCCCTGACCGGCTCGGCCGTCGCCGACGTCATCCACCTGCTGGCCGAACTCGTCGAGAACGCCACCGCCTACTCGCCTCCGCACACCGAGGTCGCCATCTCCGCCGGTTCCGTGCCCAAGGGGGTGGCCATCGAGATCGAGGACCGCGGGCTCGGCATGACCGAGGACGCTCTGTCCCGGGCCAACGGAACCCTGAGCGAGGCACCCGAATTCGACGTCATGGCCCCCGGCACCGACGCCCGCCTGGGCCTGTTCGTCGTCGCCCGCCTCGCGGTCAAACACGACATCCAGGTCGAACTCCGGCCCTCGCCCTACGGCGGTACCCGCGCGGTCGTGCTCGTTCCCGGGGGACTGTTCACCACCGTCGGCGGCACCGCCCCGGTGCCCGAACGCCCGCGCGTCACCCCGCGCCGCCTTCCGCGCGGGTCGAGGGCGACCGACCGCGACGGCGCCTCGACGGTCGGGGAGACCGCCGGCACCGTCGACGTCCTCATCGCCGAGGACACCGACGGCGTCGTCCGGCCCCGCCCCCTTCTGCGGCCGGTCCCACCGCCCGAAGGGCAGGAGGACGACCCCGAACGCCGCGCCCCGCTGTTGCGCAGCGTTCCCGTGCCGCAGACGCCGCTCCCGTCGCAGGACACCGAACGCGTCGCCACCGAAGGAGACCGACCCGGCCTGCCCCGACGCAGGCGGCAGGCCAGCATCGCCCCCCAACTCAAGCGAACACCCGACCCGGAGGCGGAGGTCGAGGGGACGGCGCCTCCGCGCCCGGCCTCCCGCAGTCCGGAACAGGCCCGCCGCATGATGGACGCCTTCAGCGCGGGCACCCGCAAGGGCCGTGCCGCCGACGTCGGCGGAGACGACGGGCAGCGGTACGACAGTCATCAGGTCGGTGCCGGCACCGACGACCACAGGGGAGAGAACGACTGAGATGGTGGGCATGAGCAACGCCACGGACAACCTCGACTGGCTCTTGGACGACTTGGTCGACCGCGTCGTCGGGGCCGCGCACGCGATCGTGCTGTCGGCCGACGGCCTGCTCCTGGGCCGGTCCCGAGGGCTGCCACCGGAGGACGCCGAACACCTGTCGGCCCTGGCCTCCGCGTTCCAGAGCCTGGCCCGGGGCACCGGGCGGCACTTCGGGGGCGGTGACGTCCGCCAGACCGTGGTGGAGATGGAGCACTCCTATCTCTTCGTCACCGCCGCCGGGGCCGGCGCCTGCCTGGCGGTCCTGGCCACGGAGGACGCCGACGTCGGCCTGGTCGCCTACGAGATGAACCTGCGGGTCAAGCGGGTCGGCCGGTTCCTCACCGCCGCGCCCCGCCGGCCCGGGGAGCTCACCGCCACCGGGGGTACCGGATCATGACACCGCAGGAGGGACGGCGGGGGCGGGCCGCCCGACGCCCCGCCATGCCCTGGTACCCGGGACGCGGACATCCCACCTCGGAGGGGCCGTCCAACGGCCTGTCCCCGGGGGAGACGCCCGAGGGCTCCCTGGTCCGCCCCTACACGATGACGCGCGGCCGGGTCCGACCCACCGGGACCGGACCCCGACTGGACCTCATCACCATCGTGGTGACCGCCCGCGAGCGGCGCGAGCACGCCCTGGAACCCGAGTGTCGGGCCATCCTCGATCTGTGTCGCAGGCCGATCTCGGTCGCCGAGATCTCCGCCCGGCTCGACATCCCCCTCACCGTGGTGAGGGTGCTCCTGGGCGACCTGCTCGCCGATGGCGACATCCGTACCCGGGCGGCTGTGCCCGCCGCCCGGCTCCCCGAGAAGAAAGTGCTTCAGGCGGTACTCGATGGCATCCGCAGACTCTGACATCAGGCCGGGGGAGCCCGAGGCGATCCCGCAGGCCGTCAAGATCATCATCGCCGGCGGTTTCGGCGCCGGTAAGACCACCATGGTGGCCTCGGTCAGCGAGATCACCCCGTTGAGCACGGAGGAGGTGATGACCGAGGCCGGCTACGGCATCGACGACACCGAAGGGGTGGAGGAGAAGGCCACCACCACCGTCGCCCTGGACTTCGGCCGGATCACCGTCAGCCCCGACGTCGTCCTCTACCTGTTCGGCACCCCGGGGCAGAACCGTTTCTGGTTCATGTGGGACGAACTCGCCGAAGGCGCGCTGGGTGCGGTGGTCCTCGCCGACACCCGGCGCCTGGAGACCTGCTTCCACGCGGTCGACTTCTTCGAACGCCGCGGGGTGCCCTTCGCCGTCGCGGTCAACCGGTTCGAGGGGGCCACGGACTACGAGACCGAGGAGGTGCGGAAGGCCTTGGACGTCGCTCCCGAGGTGCCGATCCTGCTCGCCGACGCCCGCGACCGCGGTTCCTGTCGGGACGTGCTGGTCGCCCTGGTCACCCACGTCATCCGCGGCCGTAGCCCCGCCCTGAGCGGGTGAGCCCACCGGGGTGGTACCCCGCCCCACCGATGGGTGATCGATCCGGTGTACGTTCGGGAGACACGCCCGTGGATATGACCTGGAACGCTACAATGGCGCGTCAGTGACACCGCTCGGATCGGGCACCCCATCCGCCTCTCATCCTGAATCCTGGTATGCGAAACTCTGATCGACTTCCCCCGCGCGAACTGCCCAAGCGGCGGTCCGGCCGCCATCGGAACCCGCTGTCCTTCGACGATTGGTTCGGCACCCCGACCCTCATCATGGCGGTCCCGGGTACGGCCGAGCAGGCCCGTGGCGTCGGCGGTGAGTCGATCGGCGCCCGCATGGCCGACCTGGTCCGCGCCTACCGGCCCGAGGTGACCATCCGCCACGGTCACGTCGAGGGCGACGAGGAGACCCTCACCGAGGCGCTCACCGATCTGAACGCGGACGGAGAGCGCCCGCTGGCGGCCGTGGTCGTTCCGCTGGTGACGGCCCCGCACGCCGGGGTCTCCGCCGCCATCGACGCGGCCGTCCGGACCTCCGGGGTCACCGTGCGCGTCACCGAGGGTCTGGGCCCGCATCCCATGCTCGCCGAGGTGCTGCACCTGCGCTTGGCCGAGGGTGGTTACGTGCGCGCCGACCGCATGCGTCTGATCAGCGTCGTGGCCCGGGACACCGGTATGGCGGACGGTGTCGTGGTGGGCGCCGTCGGTGGTGAGAGCGCCGTGGGCGCCGCCGGTGTGACCGCCGTCCTCCTGGCCGCGC
The DNA here is from genome assembly GCF_031845465.1 of Nocardiopsis lambiniae. NCBI lineage: Bacteria > Bacillati > Actinomycetota > Actinomycetes > Streptosporangiales > Nocardiopsidaceae > Nocardiopsis > Nocardiopsis lambiniae. The sequence continues at coordinate 334,452 of NZ_JAVREP010000005.1, forward strand.
GCCTGGGGTTGACCGTACTGCCCGCCGACCTGGAGAACGAGGCCGCGCTGGAGCAGGCCATCGGACAGCTGCGCCAGGGCGGCTGCCGCCGCCCGGTGATCGCCCCCAGCGCTCTGGGGCCGGAGCTGCACGCCGACCTGTCGGCGACGGCGGAGCGGCTCGGTGCCCGCCTGGGCGCCACGCTGGGCGCCGACGGCCTGCTCGGCAAGATCGCCGCCCTGCGCTACGCCGAGATCCTCAACTCGCTGGGCGTGGAGCAGCCGCCGACGGCCGATCAACTGCCCGCGCCGGTCGGTTCCCGACACCGGCCGGACTCCTGAGGGCGGCGACACGCCGTGGGATGAGGCACGTTCGAGGGGCCGTCCGCTTCGGTGGACGGCCCCCTTGTCGTTCCCAAGGGCTTCGACCAGGAGTTTCAAGGGGATCCGGCGGGGGGCTCCGGGCCCTTTTCCACTCCGAAGACAACTCGTAGTAATCATTCGACAACGTTAAGCCATGATTGTTCGATAGCCTCGGCACGACCGAAAGCCGCCGGGGCCCTCTCGTGAGGCCCGGCACACGCACAGGCTGGAGGGGCCATGCGCAGAACCCGAGTCAAAGCGTCCACGATCCGTGGGCAGCTCAACCGCATCGTCCTCGTGCCGAGTCTGTGCTTCCTGGCTCTGTGGCTCATCGTGGCCGCCGTCGGCACCGTTCAGGCCGTCCACCTCATGGGCGTCGTCGCCCAGGCGCGCGAGGGCACCGAGGTCTTCTCCGCGGCCGTCCTCGAACTGCGCGCCGAACGCCGTCTGAGCCTGACGCACCTGGGCCGCACCGAGGCCGGCGCCACCGTCGACCCCGACGAACCGCGCGCACAACGCGAACGGACCGACACCGCCGTCACCGCGGCCCTGGACCTCGCCGAACACCTGCGCGGTACCCGTGACGACGAGGTCCGGCGCAGCGCCGACGCCTTCATCACCTCGGTCGAGGAGGTGGCCGCGCTGCGCACCGTGCTCGACGACGGCTCCGCCGTCCAGGAACAACTCCTCATCGGCTACGGACGGGTCATCGACGACGCCACCGCCGTCTCCACCGCCCTGGTGCACACCACGGACGGCGGCGACAACCTCACGGACGCCGTCCTCACCAGCGAGCTCCTCGGCGCGGCCGAGGAGTACTCCACCGCCGACGCCCTCTTCGCGGGGGTCATCGCCCGCGGCGGGATGGGATACGAGGAGACCGCCCACTTCACCTACCTGACCGCCTCCTACCGGGACACCCTCGGCCGGACCGCCGACGTCCTCAGCCCGGAGGTGCGCTCCCTCCAGGAGGAGATGACCGCCACCGAGGAGTGGGCCCGGGCCGAGGAGATCAGCCGACAGGTGGTCACCCGACCGCCCGGATCCTCTCCGTCCCCGCAGCGGAACGCCGTCGTCGACGTCGACGCCGCCCGGTGGGACGAGTCCTCCGGCGACTCCGTCGCGCTCATGGACGACCTCGCCCGGGCCCAGAGCGATCGGACCGTCGACCTGGCCTGGAACGCCGCACTCGCCCAGGTCGCCCTGGGAGTGGCCGCCGCACTGCTCTCCCTCGTCGGCGGTGTCATCGCCATCAGCGCCATCGGCCGGTCCTCCCGACGTCTCACCGACCGTCTCACCCTCCTGCGCGAACGGGTCATGGAACGCGACGACGACCTGCCCGACATCGTCGACCGGGCCCAACGCGGGGCCCGCGTCGACGCTTACGAGGAACTGCCCCCGCTGGACGGGTTCGGCGACGACGAGATCGGCCAGGTCGCGGAGGCGTTCGACAGCGCCCAGCTCACCGCCGTCGAGGCGGCCGTGCGCCAGGCGGAGATCCGTCGCGGCGCCAACAAGGCCTTCCTCGGCATCGCCTTTCGCAACCAGAACCTGGTCCAGCGCCAACTGCGGCTGCTCGACGAGATCGAGTACGACGAACAGGACCCCGAGGCATTGGGCCGACTGTTCCGACTCGATCACCTCACCACCCGGGCCCGCCGGTACGCCGACAACCTCATCATCCTCGGCGGCGGCCAGTCCGCCCGCCGCTGGCGCCAACCGCGCCCGCTCGTGGACGTACTGCGCGCGGCCATCGCCGAGACGGAGGACTTCGAAAGGGTCCGGCTGACCTCGGCGCCCCGGGTCCTCATGCACGGTCAGGCCGTCGCCGACATCGTCCACCTGCTGGCGGAGCTGATCGAGAACGCCACCCAGTTCTCCCCGGCGGGAGCCCCGGTCGACGTGGGGTGCGGACCCTGCCCGGACGGACTGCTGGTGGAGGTCGAGGACCGGGGCCTGGGCATGTCCGAGCACGGCTACGAACAGGCCCGGCGCACCCTCGCCCGGCCGCCGGAGTTCGACGTCATGGCGTTGCCGGACGATCCCAGGCTGGGGTTGTTCGTCGTGGCGCGCCTCGCCGAGCGGCACGGCGTCCGCGTGTGGCTGGAGCCTTCGCCCTACGGGGGCACCCGTGCCATCACGCTCATCCCCAGGGGCCTGCTCGAACCCGCCGAGATCCCGATGGCGGCCGGCCCCCGCGGTGTGGTCCCGGCTCGCGCCGAGGTCCCGCCGGAACGGCCGGCCGCCCGACCGGCACCCGCGGCGGAACCCGCCGAGCCGGGACTCGTGGACGACGTGCGGCGGGCCTTCGGGATCCTGCCCGCCGACGCCCCGGTCGAGGACGACCTGTTCACGGCGCCCCCGATGACGCTCGACGCGCCCCCGGGGGACGCGGGTGGGCGTTCGGCGACCGGCGCGCACGGCGTGTTCGACGGTCGTCCCGACGGGGGCGGTCCGCAGGCCGTCCACCCCGACGGGGCCTTCGCCGAGGGCGATCGGGGCGCCGGTCCGCGGCCGATCGCCGATGGGTCCCACACCGGCGCGCACGGCGTGTTCGACCCGCGTTCCGCCGCCTTCGGCGCCGACGACCCCTTCGGTGGAGTCCCCGAGCCCGGCCCGCGGCCGATCGCCGGGCGGGAGACCCGTGTCACGGGCCCGCAGGCGGCGTTCGACGTTCACTCCGGCCGGACCGTCGAAGGCCACGGCACCGGTCCGCACGCGATGGTCGGCCCGGGGGAGCCCGACCCGCCCGGCGACCCGGCCCGCGCCTTCGACGCTCACCCCGACGAGGAGGGGGAACGGCGGCGCGTCCCCGGCGAGCCGGGCGTGCCCGCCCACCGGACCGACCCTCCCGCGTCCGCGCAGGAACCACCGTGGGACGTGCGCTGGGGGCACACCGGACCGCAGGCGATCCTCGATCCCGGTGCCGTCCGTGGTCATCCCACCGGGCACGCCGACGCCGGGGGACCGCGTCCCGTCCCCGACCTCCGGGCACCGCACGGTGCCCCGGACGGACCGGTCGGCCCCTGGAACGGCCATCCCGGCGAGCCCACCGAACCCCTTCCTCACCTGGCGACCGACCGGCCGGACCCGTGGGCCGATCCGTTCGCGGGGGAGCGGAGCACGAACGGGCGCGAAGGCGGACACCCCGCCCCCCGCCGCGACCTGCCACCGGGGTTCACCGGCCCCCGGCCCGTGCCACCCGGGCGCGAGCGTCCCGGCGGCCCGGTCGGCCGGCACGGGGAGGGCGCACCGACCGCCCCCTTCGCCCTGCCCGACGGTGCCCGTCCCGCCGGGCGGCCGGAAGCCGCAGATCAACGCGGCGCACCGCCGCCCCTCCCCGCGGAACAACGTTCCACCGGCCCCCAGGACGTTCGGCCGGGCGACGACCACCTCTCGGACTCCGGTCGGCTTCCTCTGCCCAAGCGCCCCGGGCCCGGCGAACGGGGCGTCCCCCGCGTACCGGCCCCCACACCGCCGGGAGGACACAGTGAGCCATGACAGACGCCGGGCCGCCGCCCGGCACGAAAGGGGGACCGCGGACGGGGCCCCTCAGGACCAGGCCGGACCCGATCGGACGGAGGAGCGGTTCCTGCGCCCGTTCGCCGTGGCCGCCGGAGACCCCGGCGGCCCGGCCTCCGGCGGCCACCTCGCACCGCTCGACCTGCTCACCCTGGTCGTGGCCGCGCGCACCCCGGGACGGAACGAGTGGCTGCGCCCCGAATGCGGGACCATCCTCCGCCACGCCCTGCGGGCCCGCACGGTCGTCGAACTCTCCGCCGAGGTCAACCTTCCCGTCGGGCAGGTCAGGGCCATGGTCGCCCGGATGATCGCCGACGGTTCGCTCCAACGCTGCGGCCCCTCGCGCCCGCTGGCCCGCAAGGACATCCTCCACGCCGTCCTCGTGGGCCTGCGCTCCCTCTGACCCCGGCCCCGACTCGCGGACGAGTCCCCCGGTCCGTCCCCGCGCACCTCCGGGCGCTCGCCGGCCCGGCCCGCCTCCCGGCACCGGACGCCCCCACCGACGTGATCCCCGTGTGCGGCCGTCCCACGATCGATTTCCCGATCCCCATGCTCCTCGCAGGTCACTCGGGCGTTCACACCGGTGCGAACACCCGGGTCCGAACGGCTCGGTGATTCATCCTCGACCGAGTGGGAAGGCCACGGGACCGGAGACGCGGGCGTGTCGGAACAGGGTTGTCCACAGGTTCGAGAGCACCCTGGTCTCGGCTCCCGGTACGGCCCAGCATGAGAAAGAGAGCCGGAAGGGCCGGGACGGTCCCGAGCCGCCCCGGCCGGAGGCCACCATGTCCTTGATCCGCCGGACCGTACCGTTCCTCGCCGTGACGCTCGCCTTCGCGCTCACGGCGGCCACCACCGTCACCGCTCTACGAGGGGGAGAATTGGACGGCTTCAGCATCGGGCGTCTGCCCGCCGCGATCGACGAGGAGACCTCGGTCTCCGACTTCGAGTACGAATGGGGCGACGTGTCCTTCACCAGCAGGGTGTGGGAACGCGCCAGGGACGGGGGCGGTTTCGAGGTCGTCCTTCAGATCCTGGTCATGCGCGGCGCGTCGCTCACCGACCTGGACGCTCTGCACACCTTCCTCGCCGAGTACCACGAGCGGTCCCCGGACGAGTGGGACCTCACCCCGTTCGACAACGGTGACCTCCCCGCCCTGCACGGAGACACCGAGGCGTTCTGGACGCCCGCGACGGGGGTGGGCATCGAAGTGCGCGACGCCTTCGGAATCCTGGGGCAGGAGGAACTCCTCGCCACGGCGCGGGGGATCACCTTCGACGATCCGGCCTGAGGGACGCTCCGGTCCCTCGGGCCGGACCTGGGGCCGGACGCACGCGGGCCCCGGGCTACAGCCTCGGGACCCGCGTGCGGTCGATGCCGGATCCGACTCAGCAGCCGTCCAGGACCGCGCGCAGCGCGCTCTCCTCATCGGGGTCCACGCTCAGCTCCCACACGTGCTTGACCTCGATCCACGCAGCCGCGTACTCGCAGTGCGACGACTCCAGCGGAGGCATCCACTCCGCGGGGTCGGAGTCGCTCTTGGAACGGTTGCTTGAGGCGCTGACCGCCCACAACTGGGGGGAGGACTCCAGGTCGTTGGCGAACCGCTCCCGCTCCTCGGTGCTCCACGCGTGCGCGCCCGAGCGCCACCCCTCCTTCAAGGGGACCATGTGGTCGATGTCGATGTCCTGTGCATCGGTGAAGGTCTCACCGTCGTAGTCGCTGTACCAGGAACCGGAGACGGGCTTGCAGTCGTCGTCCGTCTCCACGTTCTCCCCGGAGCGCACCAGCACCACCTGACGGGTGCTGCACCCGTCCTGCACGTTGGAGGTCCAGTGGGGGAACATCGAGCGGTCGTAGCCGGGCGGGTCGTTCTCCTCCTCGACGCGCAGTTCGTCGAGCATGGTCCGGGCCTGCTCGACGGACAGGTCGCCGGAGGGGGCGGAGGCGCCGCCGCCGTCCCGTGGGCCGTCGGCCCCTTCCTCCGTCCCCAGGTCGATGATCCCGAGCTGGTACAGGACGAATGCTGCGACGGCGATCACGCCGACCACGGCGGAAACGATCCCACCGAGTTTCGACGAGGACTTCTTATCGGCCATGAGGGAACTCCACGAGCAGGCAACCGGTGCACCGTCGGGGGACGGCGCCGTCACCAGCTTGTCGCATGTCCGGGCCGTGCGGAAACATCTCGCCGGTTCGGGTTCGTCTCGATCCGTCCGGTCGGCCCCCGCGGAGGGAACGGGCGGACCGCGCGGGGAGAGGACCGGTCGGGGTCTCGGGAGACCGGGAACGGCGGTGCCGAGGCCCCGACCGACGGGGGCGTGAACCGGAGAGGACTCAGGAGGCGAGGAGATCGAACACGAACGACCCCACCAGCAGCGCACCCACACCCGCGCCGTACGCCCACGCCCGCCGCCGGTCCGGCAGATCCCGCGACACGCGCCACCCGTACAGGACCGTCCCCGCCACCACCAGCGCACCTTCGACCACGGCCGCCGCCACCGGCAGCTCCCACAGCCCCAGGCCCAGCAGGGGGAGGCCGCCCACATCACCGGGCAGCACGTGCATGTCGGGGCGGTGCACCAGCAGATCGAGCAACCAGTGGGAGAACACCACCCCGCCGAGCACCCACCCGGCATCGGGCCCCCACCGCCGACGCAGGAACAGGTGCACCAGCGATCCCACCACCACCGCCAGGATCACGTTGGAGACCAGCGAGTGAGAGAACGGCGCGGTGATGAGCAATGAGCCGTAACCGCTCAGCCCGGGCTCGGCGGGGTCCAGGCTCTCCAGACCCATGACGGACAACGGCGCGAACACCAGGTCCGGCGCCTGCGAGGCCACCAACAGCGCCGCCATCGGTATCCCCGGACGCCACGCCTTGACGATCCCGGCCACCCCGAAATGTCCCGCGAACATCAGACCCCGCCCTTCTCATCCCTGTGCTGTCTCTCATCGCGTCCGGTGCCGTCCGGTCCAGGGACATCGGTCCCCGGCCACTCCCGGTAGGCCCGGACGAACCCTTCCACCAGCAGCCCGAAACTCTCGTCCACGTTCACCGGCAGGCCGAACCCGCCCTGTGTCTCCAGATCCACGAACCCGTGCAGCGAGCTGCGCATCGCCCGGATCGCGTGGACCGCCCGATCCTCACCGATCCCGAAACCGCGCAGCACCGCCGCCAGCACCGCGACCGGATCGGGGGACAACGGCACGTCCGGTGTGGCCAGCCCGGGCAGCCGTTGCAGAGCGGCGTACCGACCGGGGTGGGCGTGGGCGTAGTGGCGGTAGGCGTCGGCGAAGGCCCGCAGCGCGTCCGCGCCGGACCGTCCCACCGTGGCCCGCTGCACTCGTTCGCCGATCTCGTTCGCGCCCAGGATCGCCACCTCGCGCCGCAGTCCGGGCAGTCCGTCGATGTGCTTGTACAGGCTGGGCACGGCCACCCCGAACCGCTTGGCCACGGCGGCCAGGGACAAGGCCTCGAAGCCGTGTTCGTCGCTGAGACGTGCCGCTTCGGTGACGACCAGCTCCCGGGTGAGCCCGACCCTAGGCATGCGCCCGCACCTCCTCGATCAGTTCCTTGAGCACCGGGACCACCAGGTCGGGCCGCTGACTCTGGGGGTAATGGCCGCAGTCGGGCACCATCACCACCCGGCCTCCGACGACCGAGCCGACCCAGGCGGCCTCCGCCGCCGGGTCTTTCCAATCGGGGTCCAGCTCACCGCCGATCACCACGGCCCGGGCGCGCAGTCCCTCCGCGGTCAGCACCTCATCACCGGGTGCGTAGATGGTCGCGTGCACGGCGCGGTAGCGGTCGGCGGGGCGCAGCATGGCCAGGACGCGGTCCAACTGCTCCCGATGACCCTCCGGTTTCCGACCCCGGTGGAGACCGTCATAGAAGCCGGTCAACAGGCGTGGACCCCACGGACGCAGCAGCATCAGCCGCTGGGCGATCCGGACCACCGCGTTCGGGCTCGGGCTGCGCAGGAAGGCGGCCATGGGAACGATGCCGGCCACCAGATCGGGACGCTCCAGCGCGGCGATGGTCACGGCGGCGCCGCCCAACGAGTTGCCGACCATGACGACGTCCTCGCCGCCCAGTTCCTCCGCCAGGGCGATGGCGTCGTCGGCCGCGGCCCGGTTGGTGTGATCGTCGAAGGTGGCATCGCTGTCCCCCTGCCCGCGCAGATCCATGACGGCGACACGGTGTCCGGCCTCGGCCAAGGCCTCGCCGACGAATCGGAAGGACGCCCGGTGATCGAACATGCCGGGCACGCAGACCACCAGGGTCCCGGTCCCGTCGGCTCCGTAGAGGTCGTAGGCGATCCGCCCCTGAGGTCTGGCGAGGTACCGCACGATGTCTCCTCCGTTACGCAGGCTCATGTCCATAGCCAGAAAGCTAATGGCATTAGCCAAAGCTGTCAAGGCCCTTCCCGCACAGGACTTTCGGGAGCCGGACGGACACGCCCGTGACCAGAGCCGATAGCGTGGCGGTGAGGAGAAAAGGGGTGAGCCCCCACCCGGGCCGACCTACACTGCAAGGCAGATCGGGCCTCGGGCCCGCCTACACGATCAGAGAGCAAGCACAGTGACCGACATCATCGACGAACTCCAGTGGCGCGGCCTCATCGCGCAGACGACCGGCCTTGACGCACTCCGCAAGGCGATCGCCGATGGTCCGATCACCCTGTACTGCGGCTTCGACCCCACGGCGGGAAGCCTGCACGTGGGTCACCTCACCCAGATCCTCACCCTGGCCCGTTTCCAACAGGCGGGACACCGCCCCATCGCCCTGGTCGGCGGCGGGACCGGCCTCATCGGAGACCCCAAGCCGAGCGCCGAGCGCCGGCTGAACTCCACGGAGACCGTGCTGGGGTGGGTGGAGTCGCTGCGCGGCCAACTGTCGGCCTTCCTTCGGTTCACCCCGCAGGATGAGAACCCGCGGCCGAACGACGCGATCCTGGCCGACAACGCCGAATGGCTGAGCGGTATCAACTCCATCGAGTTCCTGCGCGACGTGGGCAAGCACTTCAGCGTCAACCAGATGCTGGCCCGAGAGACGGTCAAGAGCCGCCTCGACGGAGAAGGCATGAGCTACACCGAGTTCAGCTACGTGCTCCTCCAGTCGTACGACTTCGTGCAGCTCTACCGGCGCTTCGGATGCACGTTGCAGACGGGCGGCTCCGACCAGTGGGGCAACATCACCGCGGGGCTGGACCTCGTCCGCCGGATGGACGGCAACGAGCCGCACGGCCAGGCGCACGCCCTGACCACCAACCTGCTCACCAAGGCCGACGGCACCAAGTTCGGCAAGACCGAGACCGGCACGGTCTGGCTGGACCCGGAGTCGACCTCGCCGTACGCGTTCTACCAGTTCTGGTTCAACGCCGACGACCGTGACGTGATCCGCTACCTCAAGGTGTTCAGCTTCCGCTCCCGTTCGGAGATCGAGGACCTGGAGCGCCAAACCGAGGAACGCCCGCAGGCCCGTGCGGCCCAGCGCGCCCTGGCCGAGGAGCTGACCACGCTCGTGCACGGTGCCGAGGAGTGCCGCAAGGTCATCGACGCCAGCCTGGCGCTCTTCGGCCGTGCCGAGCTGTCCGAGCTCGATGGCCGCACGCTGGAGGCGGCCCTGTCCGAGGTGCCCAAGACCGAGGTCGCCGGTCCGGTGGCCGAGCTGCCGACGGTGGCGGACCTGTTCGCGCGGAGCGGTCTGACCCCGAGCAAGTCGGCCGCGCGTCGCGCCATCCAGGAAGGCGGTGCCTACGTGAACAACGTGAAGGTCACCGACGTCGAGGCGCGGCTCACCGAGGCCGATGTCCTCCAGGGAAGGTTCGTCGTCCTGCGCAAGGGCAAGCGCAACATCGGCGGTGTGGTCCTGGCGGGCTGACGACCGGTGTCCGATCGACGGTCGGATCCGACGTGACGGTGGAGGGGCCGGCGCCCACGAGGTGCCGGCCCCTCGTCGTGCGCCGTGGGGAGGGCGGAGAATTTGCCCGACCATGAGTGTTTCGTCAGGGAATCTTCAGGGCAAGAACCCGGTTGTCCAGTGACAACGGCCGACACGCTCCCGCTGTGGGGGCAGGCACCCAGGACCCGAAGACGTCGCCCACAGGGGCGCCAGGTTCCCGGTTCGACACCTGACCGGGGCCATGGCTTGACGTCCTCGTCCTCTTCCCCTATAGTCGGACGAGTCGCTGCGGGACGGCGAGACCCCTTCTGGGAGTGCTCGGAACCGGACCGTGATCAAGCGCCATATTCTCTCCACTCCCGATCGGGCGTCACGGGCATGTGTCCGGAGGCGGTAAGGTCGAGA